>NZ_JBHLZU010000026.1:0-447564 GCF_042429765.1 Allokutzneria oryzae
CCGGCTGCGGATCAGATAATGCGGACATCCTGGGATGAGACAGGGCGAACAAGCGCAGATCAGTATGGATCGGACGCGTGTCAAGCTATAAGTGGCGTTCCCATCCCGATGCCACCGTCGACTGGGCCCTGCCGACGTCGTCAAACCCCACTTTTCAAGGCATTTCAGGATTAAACGCTCTCTTAGACCACGTCCCGAAAGACCACAGCGGGAGCGCCTTCCAGCTCCGTCTCCCCGAGCAGCACGAAGCCGATCTTCTCCGCGACCCGGATCGCCGGAACGTTGTCGTGCTTGGTCATGATCAACACAGGCTCGTCGGGACGGCTCTCCCGCGCCCAGTCCACCGCGGCACGCGCCATCTCCGGGGCGTAGCCCTTCCCCCACGCCGAGGGACGGAAGCGGTAGTACAGGTTCAGCGCGGCCGTCCCGTCGAAGACGTGCGTCCGCAGACCGCCGAAGCCCACCACCAGCCCCGACTCCCGCTCCACGATCGCGCAGTAGCCGAAACCGTGCTCCACCCAGTGCGCCATCCACGCCTTGAGATCACGGGTGGCGCGCTCCTCGTCCGCCGGACCGAGCGGGTTGAACCGGTTCGTCTCCGGATCGGAGTGGATCTCCAGCATCGCGGGCAGGTCCTCGGCGGCGGGCCGCCGGAGCAGGAGTCTCGCTGTCGTGATCACGCGAGCAGGCTCTCTTCGCGGCGGCGGAGGATCTCCTCGACCGTCTCCGCCGGAGTCTGGTTCGAGGTGTCCAACCACAGTCCCAGTCGAGGCGTCTGCTCGTGCAGGATCTTGTTGAGCGCCGTCACCGCCCAGATGTCGTAGCCGGACTTGTTCCTGGCGGCCTCGCGCTGGTGGACCACCTCCGGAGTCGGCGCCAGCACCACCAGGTGCACCTGCCGCCCCCGCAACGCGTCCAGGTAGTCCTTCAGCACATGGCCGATGATCACGTCCTCCGCGACCGTGGCGAACCCGGCGTCCTGGAACGACATCGCCAGCGTCGCGGCCTGCCGGTACCGCAGCCGCAGCTGGTCGAGCGCGTCCTCCGAGGGCTCAGGGCTCATGTCCACCCGCCCGGAACGCACCATCTCTCGGACGAGATCACCCTCGACGAACGCGCTGCGGGGGAAGGAGTCCGCGAGCAGCCTGCCGATGGTCGACTTGCCGCTCGCCGAGATTCCGGTCAACACGAACAGTGGTGTCTCATTCACCCGAGGCAGGATAGGTAGCCATGAGTGTCAACGACACCGAATATCGACCCGCGCTGGTGCTGCTGCACGCGTTTCCGCTGGACTCGCGCATGTGGGACGCGGTGCGCGCGCCGCTGGAAGCACACTTCACGGTGATCACCCCGGACCAGCGCGGCCTGGGTGCGCGTCCGCTCGGCACCGCGCCCGTGCCCAGCCTCGACGTCGTGGCCGCCGACGTGCTCGCGCTGCTGGACTCGATGGGGCTGGAGCGGGTGGTCCTCGGAGGCATCTCCATGGGCGGCTACGTGGCGATGTCGCTGCTGCGCCAGGCCCCCGGGCTCGTCGAGAAGCTGATCCTGGTCGACACCAAGGCGGTCGCCGACACCGCACAGCAGCGCGCCGGGCGCTTCGCCATGGCCGAGCGCGTCGAGGCCGAGGGCACCGGTTGGGTGGCCGACGCCGTGCTCGACGGCCTGATCGGCGCGAGCACCCACGCCGACCGGCCGGACGCCGTGCGGGCCGCGCGAGCCTTGATCGACGCGCAGTCGGCGGAGGGGATCGCTTGGGCGCAACGGGCTATGGCCGCTCGGCCGGACTCCACGGAGCTGTTGCGCGGATTGGCCGTGCCCACGTTGGTCGTAGTGGGGGAGCAGGACTCGCTCACGCCGCCGAGCGCCGCGCGGGACATGGTGGACGCACTGCCCGACGCCTCGCTCGCGGTGCTGCCCGCCTCCGGTCACCTGACACCGATCGAGCGGCCCCGCGAGTTCGCCAAGATCGTCCTGGACTGGCTGACCTAATCCGCGTCCCGATGCCCCAAGTCGCCGCCGCCCCCGCACCCCCGTGCGCGCGTGGGCCAGCTGGCGTGGTCGGGGTTTTCGCGTTTTGTCACCTAATTGCGCAAAAGAGCGCTCTCATTTCGCATCAAGGTGACAAAACGCGAAATGGGGGGCACGTGGGTGAGGGCGCCGGGGGTGGTGAGGTGGTGTAGCCACGTGCAGGACAGCGACTAGTCCGCACATGACGGTGCCGGGCGCGTGAGGCGCCCGGCACCGGTCGTTCCGCTTCGCTCAGCGCTGCCGTTGCGGCGGCTTGCCCGAGGACTTCGGCGGCTGCTGCTTGTTCTGCTGCTGGTTCGGCATGACCTGCGTCTGCTGCTGGGGCGGGCGCTGCTGCCCCTGCTGCTGGCCCTGCATCCGGTTGGTCGGCGCCTCCATCGCGGGCATCGGCCGCTTGAACTGCTGTGTCGGCGGGTCCAGCGGTGGCGCCGAGCCGGTCGGCTTCGCCTTCGACGGCGGCACGCCCTGCGCGGGCTTGTTCTGCTGGCCCTGCTGCTGAGCCTGCTGCGGTCCCTGCTGCTTGACCGCCTGCGTCTGCCCCTGCTGCTGGGGCTGGTTCGGCCGCGCCTGGGTCTGCTGGGCCTGGTTCGGCTTGGCCGGGTTCTGCTGGGGCTGTGCCTGCTGTGCCGGGGCCTGCTGGGACGGGGCTTGCTGGGGCTTGGCCTGTTGGGGCTTGGCCTGCTGCGAGCCGGGCTGCCCGGGGGCCGGGTGCGGCGGCAGGGCGGGCTTGTTCAGCACGTCCTGCTCGTCCTCGGCCTGGTCCAGGATCGGCTTGGCGTCGGCGAAGGCCGTGTGCACCGCGTCCAGCTCGCCGCCGACCCCGCTGAGCACCGAACCCAGCTCCGTGTCGCTCTTGCCGGTCGCATCGCCGAGCTCGGTGTCCAGGTCCGTGCGCATCGTCTCCAGGCGCGAGACCAGCTCCGTGCGGGCGGCCTCCAGCTGCGTCTTCAGCTCGCCGCGGGCCTTCTCCAGCCGCGTCTTGAGCTCCGTGCGCAGCGTGGCGAGCCTGGCCTCCATCGACTTGAGCTGGTCGGCGACCTGGATGCGCAGCGTGCGCAGCTCCTGCACCCGTGAGGTCGCGTACTCCACGCGGCGGGTCGACTCCTCGGTCGCCTCGCGCACCAGGCGCTGCGCCTCCGCGGTCGCCTCGCGGACGCGCCGCGCCGACTCCTCGGTGGCCTCCCTGATCCGCTTGGCGGCGTCGTCGACCGCCTCGGTGCGGCGGCGCTTGGCCTCCTCGGTCGCCTCGAAGAGCCTGCGGCTGCTCTCGTCGGTGGCCTCGCGGACCAGGCGCTTCGCCTCGACCGTCGCCTCGCCGACGCGCCGGGTGGCGTCCTCTGTGGCGTCCAGGACCCGCTTGTTCGCCTCCTCGGTGGCCTCGCGGACCCTGCGGTCGGCCGCGGCCTTGCTGGCCGCCTCCGTCTCGGCGAGCGCGTGCATGGCCTCGGCGCGGCGCGAGGCCATCGCGATCTCGAAGTCCTCCTCGACCTGCTTGCGCTTGGCCAGGGAGACCGCGTCGGCCTCCTGGCGCGCCTGCTCGGCCTCGTCGGTGATCCGCTTGGCCTCGGCGCGCGCGGTGTCGAGCACGTTCTGGTGCTCGGCCTCCATCTCCGCGCGCCGGTTGTCCAGCTCGGTGATCAGCTGCTCGTAGCGCAGGCGCAGACCGGCGGCGTCCTTCTCCGCCTTGGCCTTGATCTCCCGACCCTCGGCCTGGGCGCGCGCCCTCGTCTCACCCGCCTCGTCCTGAGCCAGGCGCAGCATCCGCTGCAACCGCTCACTGAGGCCCTCAAGGGTTGTCGGCGGCTTGGAGAGCCGGTCGACCTGACCCTTGAGGTCCTCGATCTCCGAACGCGCCTTCTCCAGCTGGCGCGCCAGATCCGCCGCCTGGGAGACGGCTGCGTCGCGATCCGCTGCGAGGATGCGAAGGTCCGAGTCGAGCCGTTCGAGGTGCTCCTCCACCTGGGCGCGGTTGTACCCTCCGCGCTTCACGATGTCGAAGCCTGACCCCAGCGGCACGAGCTCGCGGTCATCGGCAAGGCCCATGACATCACGCTACCCGTAGTCGGGAGAAAACTTCAGACCCCCACCGGTGCGTGCGCGGAAAAACCAGGAGGTTCCCGACGACTGTCCACTGTGACCAGTCGAGGGGAAAGCGTTCACACGCCCCGGAAACGGTTGATGGCGTCGATGTGGGCCGCGCGGAACTCCGCGTCCCGGACGCCGAGGCCCTCCTCAGGCGCCAGGCACAGCACGCCGACCTTGCCCTGGTGGACGTTGCGGTGCACGTCGTAAGCGGCCTGGCCGGTCTGCTCCATCGAGTAGACCTTGGACACCGTCGGGTGCACCGCGCCCTTGGCGACCAACCGGTTGGCCTCCCACGCCTCGCGGTAGTTCGCGAAGTGCGAGCCGACGATCTTCTTCAGGTGCATCCACAGGTAGCGGTTGTCGTAGCTGTGGTTGAAGCCGGAGGTGGATGCGCAGGTCACGATCGTGCCACCGCGCTTGGCGACGTAGACGCTGGCGCCGAAGGTCTCCCTGCCCGGGTGCTCGAAGACGATGTCGGGGTCGTCGCCACCGGTCAGCTCGCGGATCTTGGCGCCGAAGCGCTTCCACTCGCGCGGGTCCTGCTCCTCGTCGTTCTTCCAGAACTTGTAGCCCTCGGCGGCGCGGTCGATCACCAGCTCCGCGCCCATCTTCCGGCAGATCTCCGCCTTCTCCGGGCTGGAGACCACGCACACCGGCGTCGCGCCGCCGTTGAGCGCGAACTGCGTCGCGTAGGAGCCCAAGCCCCCGGAGGCTCCCCAGATCAGCACGACGTCGCCCTGCTTCATGTCCGCGCCGTTGCGCGAGACGAGCTGCCGGTAGGCGGTGGAGTTGACCAGACCGGGGCTGGCCGCCTCCTCCCAGCTGAGGTGCTTCGGCTTCGGCATCAGCTGGTTGCTCTTGACCAGCGCCAGCTCGGCGAGGCCGCCGAAGTTGGTCTCGAAGCCCCAGATCCGCTGCTCCGGGTCGAGCATGGTGTCGCTGTGCCCGTCGGGGTGCTCCAGCTCGACGTTGAGGCAGTGCGCGACGACCTCGTCCCCGGGCTTCCAGGCGTTGACCCCGGGGCCGGTGCGCAGCACGACGCCGGCCAGGTCGGAGCCGACCACGTGGTACGGCCGGTCGTGCCGCGCGGCGAGCTCGGAGGTGCGCCCGTAGCGCTCCAGGAAGCCGAAGGTGGACATCGGCTCGAAGATCGATGTCCAGACGGTGTTGTAGTTGATCGCGCTCGCCATCACCGCGACCAGGGCCTCGCCCGGACCGAGCTCCGGCGTCCGCACCTCGTCGACGTGCAGCGAGCGGCGGGGGTCCTTCTCCTTGCTCGGCAGCCCGGCGAACATGTCCTGCTCGCTCGCGCGCACCGTGACGCCCCGGTAGCTGTCCGGCACCGGAAGGGACGCCAGCGCGTCGAGCTCGTCGGCGAGGATCGCGTCGAGGATCTTCTGCACGGGAGACCTCCATGTGGTGGGCGACACATCAACGGCGTTCATACCCGCAGGTGGGCCGGAGGTTACTGGCGAGTAATCGATCCAGCGCGGCGGCTGTGAGGCACCGCACTCCGGAATCCCCCGAATGCGGGGCGCTCATGCGCCGACCGCGACAGGGCGACATCTTGACCGGGCGGCCAACCAAGGCGGATCATCGAGATGGGCGCCCACCGTGCAGGGCGTGCGGGCGCCGCAGGTCCTACGCGGACGGAGGTGGCGTGATGGCCAAAGCGTGGACACGCTGGCAGGACTGGGCAGCCGTCGTACTCGGTGTGCTGCTGATGCTGACCCCCACGTGGTCCGAGACGACGAGCCGGGCGATGTGGACGATGGTCGTCTTCGGCGCACTGCTGGGTCTTGCCGGCCTCTGGTCGCTCGCGATGCCCGGTTCGGTGGCAAGCGAGTGGACGCACATGGTGCTCGGGGCGCTGGTGTTCATCGCCCCGTGGGCCATGGGGTACGCGGACATGACGGGCGCGGCCTGGACGTCGTGGGTCGTGGGCGTCCTGGCGATCGCCGTCGGTGCCGCCGCACTGCCCGCGGCGAGCTCCGCACATCAGGGACTGGCCGGATCGCACTGATCCGACCGCTACGGTGGCGCGGGCGGAGTCGGCCGCCCGCGCCCTTTCTCGTCGTGAGGACGGTGGATGTCGGCAAGGGAACGGATTCTCGACGCGGCGGAGGAGCTGTTCGCCGAGCTCGGCTTCGACGCCACCCCCACTTCCCGGATCGCCGAGCTGGCCGGAGTTCCCAAGGGGCTGGTGCACTACTACTTCCGCCGCAAGCCCGACCTGCTGGCGGCGTTGGTGCGGCGGCTGCCGGAGGACCCGGTCGACGTGACGGCGGTCGTGGTGCCCGGCGATGTCGAGCAGAGCCTGCGCCGCCTGGTCGCGGTGCTCGACGCCCGGCTGGACTCCACCCCGTTGCTGAGCCACCTGCTGTGGCGCGAGTCCGACACCCACGAGGCGGTGCGCGAGGCGATGCGCGGCCGCTTCGACCGGATGGTCCAGGAGATCCGCGCCGTTCTGGTCGCCGCCCGGCCGGACGCGCCGGGTTCGGCCGATGTGGACAGCGCGGCGGAGCTGCTCGGGCTCGCGGTGAGCTACCGGCACTCGGTCGCGCGGCACACTCCCGACTGGTCGGAGCGCGGTAACCGGATGGAGCGCGAGGTCGCCTTCATCGCCAAGGCCCTGCGGGGGATGTAGCCCGCCGTCCTCGAATCCCTGTTCTGCCCTTCGTCCGCCGTGGCCGCGCGGGTACCAAGTCCCCAGGTGTTTTGTCCGATTCGCTGGGGGCGATGTCGTGAAACGAGCTCTGCGGTTGCTGCTGGCGGCGATGATCACGGCGGGGCTGCTCTCCCCGGCCGCGTCCGCCGCCGCCCCGGTCACCTTCCCCGTCGCGGGACTCGACCTCCCGGTGCGGATGGTCGTCGACAAGTGGGGCGTCCCGCACATCTATGCGCTGAACACCGATGACCTCTACCTCGCGCAGGGCTTCAACGCGGCGCGCGACCGCCTGTTCCAGATCGACCTGTGGCGCAAGCGCGGCCTCGGCCGCCTCGCCGAGTCGCTGGGCCCGAGGTGGGCGGAACAGGATCGCGCGGCGCGGCTGCTGCTCTACCGGGGCGACATGGACCGCGAGTGGGCCTCGTACGGACCGCGGGCCAAGCGCGTCGTCACCCAGTTCGTCAACGGCATCAACGCGTACGTGGACTGGCTCGGCCAGAACCCGGGCGCGCTGCCCGAGGAGTTCCGCAAGCTCGGCTACCAGCCGTCGAGGTGGGAGCCGGAGGACGTCGTCCGGATCCGCAGCCACGGCCTGGTGGTCAACCTCTTCAGCGAGGTGCTGCGGTCGATGAGCACCTGCTTCACCGGTGACGTCAACTCCGACCGCGTGCGCGCCGCGCTGGAGCCGGCGCGGACGCCCGTGGTCCCCGACGGTCTCGACCCGTGCGCCGTCGCGGAGAACGCGGGGCAGCTGATCGACGTCTACCTCAAGGGCACCCAGGCGGTGACGTTCTCCGGCGACCAGGTGACCGTGGACGCGCGGCGGCGCGAGGGCAGCAACAACTGGGTCGTCGGCCCGAGCCGGACCGCTACCGGCAGGCCGATCCTGGCCAACGACCCGCACCGCGCGATCCCCGCGCCCTCCGGCCGCTACATCGCGCACCTGTCCGCGCCGGGCATCGACGTGATCGGCGCGGGTGAGCCGGTCCTGCCGGGCATCTCCATCGGCCACAACGGCACGGCGGCGTTCGGGTTGACGATCTTCTCGATCGACCAGGAGGACCTCTACGTCGAGCAGCTCGATCCGGCTGACCACAACCGGTACCGCTTCAACGGCTCCTGGGAACAGGTCCGCACGGTGAAGGAACGGATCGTCGTCAAGGGCGAGGCCGCGCGCGAGGTAGAGCTGAAGTTCACCCGCCACGGCGCGGTCCTGCACACCGACGAGGAGCGGCACCAGTCGTACTCGCTGCGCAGCGTGTGGTTCGAGCCAGGCACCTCGCCGTACCTGGGCAGCCTGAAGTACTTGGGCGCCAAGAACGTCCAGCAGTTCCGCGACGTCATGCGCACCTGGGGCGGCCCGCCGGAGAACCAGATCTACGCGGACACCAAGGGCGACATCGCCTGGTTGCCTGGAGGGCTCGCGCCCAAGCGCGCCGGCTTCGACGGCCTCCTCCCGGTCCCCGGCGACGGCCGCTACGAGTGGGGCGGCTTCCTCGACGGCGAACAGCTGCCGCGCGCGGTGAACCCGGCCCAGGGCTTCGTGGCGACGGCCAACGAGATGAACCTGCCCGCGAACTTCCCCCACGGCGTCGGCTACGAGTGGGCGCCCCCGTTCCGTTCGCAGCGCATCCACGAAGTGCTCGGCGCGTCCACGCGGTTGACCGTCGCGGACTCCGTGAAGCTCCAGAACGACCAGCTGTCGTTGGAGGCCCGTCGCGCCATCGGCGCACTCGCCGACCTGACCCCGGCCGATCCCGTTGCGGCGCAGGCGTTGCGGACCCTGCGCGGGTGGGACCACGTGCTCGGCGCGTCCTCCGGGCCGGGCGCGCTGTTCGAGGTGTGGCGCGACAAGCACCTCGGCGGCGCACTGGTCGCGGCGATCGCCCCGGCCCTCGCCCAGCTCGGCCAGGCTCCCGACCCGCAGGTGGTCGTCGACGTGATCGAGAACCCGCGGCGGTGGCTCGGCGAAGACGCGGTCGCCAGGCGCGACAAAATCGTGGAGACGACGTTGGCGGCGGCGTGGGCGGACGTGTCCCGCCGCCTCGGCCCCGCGCCGGAGAAGTGGCAGTGGGGAGCGTTGCACCGCACGCAGTTCACCCACCCGCTGTCGGGCATCTCCACGCCGTCGGAGCAGGCGCGGCTGAACGTCGGCCCGTTCCCGCGTGGTGGCTCGGCGGACACGGTGGACTCGGCGTCGTACTCCGCGAGCTTCACGCAGAACTCAGGGGCGTCGTTCCGGATGGTGCTCGACGTGGGCGACTGGGACGAGTCCCGGGCGGTGAACACGCCGGGCCAGTCCGGCGACCCGGCGAGTCCGCACTACCGCGACCTGGCGCGGTTGTGGAGCAAGGGCGAGTCCTTCCCCCTGCTGTACTCCCGTGCGGCCGTGGAACGCAACGCCGCCCACGTGATCGTCCTGGTGCCCCGTCGCTAGCGGGCGTGGTCGGGGTTTTCGCGTTTTGTCACCTTATTGCGCAAAAGAGCGCTCCCATTTCGCATCAAGGCTACAAAACGCGAAATAGGGGGCGCGCGGATGTGGGCAGGGATGCGGCTGACCGGCGTGGCGCGTCAGTGAGGTTCTCGATGCAGATGCCGCCGAGTGGCTGACAACCGGATGGTGCTGTGGGGCGAGTGTCAGTGGCCGGGGGCGGGCTGGACGAGCTCGATGAGGACGCCGCCGCCGTCCTTCGGGTGCACGAAGTTGACCCGGCTGTCGGAGGTGCCGCGCTTGGGGGCGTCGTAGACCAGGCGCACGCCCTTCGCCTTCAGCGCGGCGCAGGCGGCGTCGATGTCCGTGACGCGGTAGGCCAGCTGCTGCAGGCCCGGCCCTCGCTTGTCGAGGAACTTCGCGATGGTCGACTCCGCGTTCAGCGGGGCCAGCAGCTGCACGGCGGTGCCGACACCCGTGTCGCCCGGCGCGCGCATCATCGCCTCGCGCACGCCCTGCTCGGCGTTGGTCTCCTCGTGCGCCAGCTCCAGGCCGAAGGTGTCCCGGTAGAAGGCGATGGCGGTGTCCAGGTCGGGCACGGCGACGCCGACGTGGTCGATGGCCGTGACGAACGACTGCAGCTCCGAGTGCATGGGTGGAGAGTAGGGCCCATCGAGTGGTGGCACCTGTGCATCGGCTCACAAACTTCTGTATCGGGTACTGGCGGTATGGTCCGCTCGGACCACAAGTCCCCGCACTGTCCCGATGGCGCCACAGGTGTCGCCGCTGCTGGAGGTTCGAAGTGACTAGTTCCGTGATCGTGGCGGGCGCCCGCACCCCGATGGGCCGGCTTCTGGGATCGCTGAAGGACTTCTCCGGCGCGCAGCTCGGCGGCATCGCGATCAAGGCGGCGCTGGAGCGCGCGGGTGTCGCGCCCGAGCAGGTGCAGTACGTGATCATGGGCCAGGTGCTCACCGCGGGCGCCGGGCAGATCCCGGCCCGCCAGGCCGCCGTCGCCGGTGGCATCCCGATGAACGTGCCCGCGCTGACCGTCAACAAGGTGTGCCTGTCCGGCATCGACGCCATCGCGCTCGCGGACCAGCTGATCCGCGCCGGTGAGTTCGACGTCGTCGTCGCGGGCGGCCAGGAGTCGATGACCCAGGCCCCGCACCTGCTGCCGAAGTCGCGGTCGGGCTACAAGTTCGGCGACGTGACCATGGCCGACCACATGTCGCTCGACGGCCTGTTCTGCGCCTTCGACCAGGTCGCCATGGGCGCTTCCACCGAGAAGCACAACGCCCGCTACAACCTGACCCGCGCCGAGCAGGACGAGTTCGCCGCGCGCTCGCACCAGCGCGCCGCCGCCGCTGCCGAGAAGGGGATCTTCGCCGAGGAGATCGCCCCGGTGTCGGTTCCGCAGCGCAAGGGCGACCCGGTCGTTGTCAGCTCCGACGAGGGCGTGCGCGGGGACACCACCGTGGAGACCCTGGCCAAGCTGCGCCCCGCCTTCGCCGCGGACGGCACCATCACGGCGGGCTCGGCGTCGCAGATCTCCGACGGCGCCGCCGCTGTCGTGGTGATGAGCAAGGCGAAGGCCGAGGAGCTGGGCCTGAGCTGGATCGCCGAGATCGGCGCGCACGGCGTCGTCGCCGGGCCGGACGCGAGCCTGCACGAGCAGCCGTCGAACGCGATCAAGGCCGCTTGCGCGAAGGAGGGCATCGCGCCCGCCGACCTCGACCTCATCGAGATCAACGAGGCGTTCGCCGCCGTCGGCGTCGTCTCCGCCCGCGAGCTCGGCGTCGCCGAGGACAAGGTCAACGTCAACGGCGGCGCCATCGCGCTCGGCCACCCGATCGGCATGTCCGGCGCGCGGATCCTGCTGCACCTGGCCCTGGAGCTCAAGCGCCGCGGCGGTGGCGTCGGCGCCGCCGCGCTGTGCGGTGGCGGCGGCCAGGGTGACGCGCTCATCGTCCGCGTGCCCAAGGCGTAGGCCCGTAGCCGGTGCCCCGCCCCGTCGACGTCGGCGACCTGGTCTCTCGCGCTCGCGAGGGCCAGGCGCGGGCGGTCGCGCGGCTGATCTCGCTCGTCGAGGACGCCAGTCCGCACCTGCGCGAGGTCGCCGCCGCGCTCGCCCCGCACACCGGCCGCGCCCAGGTCATCGGGCTCACCGGCTCCCCGGGCGTCGGCAAGTCGACGACCACCTCCGCGCTGGTCGGAGAGCTGCGCAAGCGCGGGAAGCGGGTCGGCGTGCTCGCCGTCGACCCGTCCTCCCCGTTCTCCGGCGGGGCGTTGCTCGGCGACCGCGTCCGGATGCAGGACCACGCGCTGGACCCCGAGGTCTTCATCCGGTCCATGGCCACCCGTGGTCACCTCGGCGGTCTGTCGTGGGCGACGCCGCAGGCGCTGCGCGTGCTCGACGCGGCGGGCTGCGACGTGGTGCTGATCGAGACGGTCGGCGTCGGGCAGTCCGAGATCGACGTGGTCTCGCTGGCCGACACCACCGTCGTGCTGCTCGCCCCGGGCATGGGCGACGGCATCCAGGCCGCCAAGGCGGGCATCCTGGAGGTCGGCGACGTGTTTGTGGTGAACAAGGCCGACCGTGACGGCGCAGACCGGACTGTGCGCGAGCTCAAGCACATGATCTCCTTGGGGCGCAAGGAGATCCAGGGAGCGATGTGGCGGCCGCCGGTCGTGAAGACGGTCGCGGCGCGTGCCGAGGGGATCGACCTGGTCGCCGAGGCGATCGACGCTCACCACGGGTGGATGGCCGATCGCGGTGTGCTGGAGCAGCGCCGCCGCAAGCGGGCGGAGAGCGAGATCGAGGCGATCGCGCTGGAGGTGCTGCGCTCGCGCTTCGGTGACGTGCGCGGCGGGACCGCGTTGGAGCAGCTGGCGAAGCGGGTCGTCGCCGCGGAGATCGATCCCTTCGTCGCGGCCGATGAACTACTGGCATCGCTCGATCGTGTGTGATGATCGGGTGATGACGTCCTCTCGAAAGGCCCATGGCGCGTAAGTCGCCCGCGCGGCTTCGATATGAACGACCGCGCCACGAGTCCGTTCCCGTAGTCCCAGGTTTGTCGGTGCGGGGTCGTATTGCCGTAGCCCGCATGGAGAACGACCGGTTCTGGCCGGGCGCCACCGCCGAGGCGCTCCAGTGCTGGCAGGACTTCGTCGCCACCCCGGGACACCGCATCTGGCGTCCGACGGGGTGCGAGCTGCCGTGTTGCCCGAACCCGTACGAGCTCAGACCGGTGCTCGACGCCGTGGTGGCCGTTCTGCCGCCGCGGGACGCGCGCGAGATTCGCCGCCGGATTGCCGAAATTGATTCGCACTGGTGAGTGCGGGTGTTTGCCCAATGCCGGTTCCGCCATATCGGGTACTAACCCTTGACGCCGCTCCGTCGTTAAGTTTTGTAGGGACCCATTTCCGACTCGGATGGAATCACCGAATGACTGTGTCGCGGGGCAAGGGTTTCCTGGCGATCGCGACCGTGGGGCTGGCGTGCGCGCTGACGTCGCCCGCGGTCGCCGACACCAGCGCCGAGGAGCGGACGGCGCTGTCGGCGGCGCGGCGGACCGGGCAACCGGTCGAGCTGGCCGACGCCACGGGCTCGCACTCCCGCACAGTCGCCGAGCCGGGCGGCACCCTCACCACGACCCGATCAGTCCACCCGGAACGCGTGCGCACTCCGGCGGGCTGGGTTCCGGTCGACACCGCGTTGCGCTCCGTGCCCGACATCGGTGTGGTCCCCGGCGCGGTCGCGCTCGACCTGCGGCTCTCCGCCGGTGGCGACCAGCCGTTGCTGCGGCTCGCCGACGCCGGTCGGAGCGCCGAGCTGCGCTGGCCGGGCCGGCTCCCCACCCCGGAGCTCGACGGCAACACGGCCCGGTACCGGCAGGCATCGCCGGGAGTGGACGTGGTGGCACGCGTCCAGGCCGACGGCGTGCAGCTCACGGTCGAGGCCGCCGAAGCGAGGTCCCTGCGCTTCGGCCTGACCACCACCGGGGTCAAGGTCCGGGATCGTGACGGTGTTCTGGAGTTCGTTGACGGCGCGGGGCAAGCGCCGTTCGCGGCCGGGACGCCGTGGGTGAGGGTGCCGCGCGGCGGAGCGCAGCAGGAGGCGGTGCGCGTCAAGGCCGCCTACGCCGCGACCGCCGACGCGGTCGAGGTGCGCGTGCCAGATGGGCTGAGCGGGCCCGTCGCGCTGGAGCTGCCCTTCACCGGGCCGAAGCCGAACTGGACGATGGTCGACGCCGGTTTCCCGACGGTGCCGTACTGGAACTCCGCGGGCCCGGCGAAGGTCGGCACCTACGACGCGGGCGAGCACCGGCTGCGGTCGTTCTTCGTCTTCGACACCACCGGCCTCAAGGGCCGGGAGATCGTCTCGGCGTCCGTGGAGGGCATGGAGAACTGGGCGTGGTCGTGCGTGCCGAAGCCGGTCGAGCTGTGGCGGACCGGGCCGGTCGGCAAGACCACGAACTGGGACACGCAGCCGGAGTGGCAGGCCAAGCTGGCGACGCTGTCGGTGGCGAAGGGCTACAACTCCACGTGTCCTGCGGGGCCGGTCCGCTTCGACGTCACCGGGCTGGTCAAGGAAGCGGCGGGGCAGGGACTGCCGATGGTCACCGTCGGCCTGCGGGCCGCCGATGAGCTCGACAACCACCACTGGAAGCGCTTCGAGAACAACCCCACGTTGACCGTGACGCTGCGCTAACCGGCGGGTTCGCGGTCCGAGAGCTCCAGCGAGGTCTCCGGCTCCTCGGCGGACGATGGCGGCCTCGGCGGCGGGGGAGTGACGGGCGGCTCGTCGTGGTGTTCGCCGAGCAGCCGGATCACCTCGGCGGGTGAGGCGTCGGGGAAGACGGTCTGCAACGCCACCACCGCGTGCACCCGCTCGCGCATCCACGGGTCGCCGAGCTGGGTGCTCAGCCGCAGGGTCTCCCGGATCAGTTCGGTCCGGCGCACGTTGACGCACAGGTTCTCGAACTGGTCGGCCGCCTCACGGGCGGCGATCGCGGAGATCACGTAGAGCAGCCCGGCGAAGAGCGAGGGGACCGCACCGGCCAACGCCGTGACCAGCCCGGCGTTGGGGGCGTCGCCGATGGCCAGGAACAGGCCGAGGAACACCAGCACCAGGCCGATCGCGCCCGCCGCCGTCGAGGCCCAGAAGCTGGTGCGGGCCCTGGTCAGCGCCGCGTGCTGGCGCTGGAGGTGCTCGTCGACCTGCTTGGCGGTCACCTCGGCCTTGTCCGCGAGCAGCCCGAGCCAGCCCTGGTCGGTGTTCGGGTCCTCGGCCAGCTCGCGCTGTTTGCGGTGCGCCTTCTGCTTGAGGTCCTGGGCCTGCGCGGTCATCCGCATCCCGTCCAGCAGCGAGCGCTCGCCGTCGTCCAGCGAGGAGCGGCGCACCCGCCACACCGCGTAGCCGATGATCGCCACGGCCACGGCGGCCGTCGCCGTCCCCAGGATGGCTACTAAGTCACCCGTTGCGTCATCAGCCGCCGCCAGCAGTCCGTACACGGTGGCGAGCGTAGTAAGCCGTTCGGTGCTCGTGATCGCCTTTTCGGAGGAAAGGTCGTCACTCGTTAGCGAGTTGAGGCGTTGCTTCCCGTGTCCACCCCGCACCCCGAACGGCCATTCGCGGGCTTATGGACGTGTTCGGAGCTGCCGAGAGGTCCATAAGCCCGCGAATGGCGGGGAAAGGTGTCAGCAGGACTGCTTGTAGAAGTACTGGGACTTCGACTGCATGTCGTCCTTGGTGAGGGCGACGAGGTCGGTGGCGATGTCGCGGGTGACCGTCTTGCCCTCGATCGCCGCGATCGCCTGCTGGACACCCTTCGCGCCGATCGTGGCCGGGTCCTGGGCGATCAGGGCCTGGACGCCGCCGTTGCGGAGGTCGTCGACCTGCTTCGGGCTGGCGTCGAAGCCGACCAGCTTGACCGCACCCTGCTTGTTCGCGTTGCGCAGCGAGGTCGCCGCGCCCTCACCGGTGTTGAGGTTGGTGGCGAACACGCCCACCAGGTCCGGGTTCGCCGACAGCGTCGCCGAGACGCGCTGCGCCGCCACCGACGGCTCGTTGTCGGTGTACTGCTGGCCGAGGTACTTCAGGTTCGGGTACTTCTTGATCTCCGCCTCGAAGCCCTTGGCGCGGGCGTCGGTGGTGGAGGTGCCCGCCTTGGTGTTGAGCACCAGCACCGAGCCCGTGCCGGAGCCGACCAGCTTGGCCAGCGTCTGCGCGGCGAGCTGGCCGCCCTGCTCGTTGTTGGAGGAGATCGAGGACTGCGCGACCGACTTGTCCTCCAGCGCGGTGTCCACCTCGACGACCTTGATGCCCGCGCCGGTGAGCTGCTTCATCGGCGCGGCGAGGGCCTTGGTGTCGGTCGGCGCGATCAGCACGCCCGCGGGCTTGGTGGCCAGCACGCCGGTGACGATCGGCGACTGGAGGCTGGCCTCGAACTTGTCCGGCTCCTGCGTGTTGAGCTCGTAGCCGGACTTCTTCGCCTCCGCCTCGGCGCCGCAGCGCATCGAGATGTAGAAGGGCTCCGCCTTCACACCCGTGATCAGCGTGAGCTTCTTGTTGTTCGGAGCGGCCTGCCCACCGCCCCCGCTCTCACCGATCTTGCCGCCGCCGCAGGCGGCCAGCACCAGGGTTGCGGCGACGGCGGCGCCGATCCGGACCACGTTCTTGTTCAGCGGCATTGAAAGTCCCACCTTCTGTGCACTTCGTTGTGCTTGTCCTACCTGCTGTTTCGCGCTTTTCGCCTGACCTGGTCCAGCCAGACCGCCGCCACCAGCACGATGCTCACCGCGATCGGCTGCCAGTACGGCTGCACCCCGATCACCACGAAGCCCTTGGTCAGCACCGCCGGGATGAACACGCCGATCACCGAGCCGAGCACGGTGCCGACGCCGCCGAAGAGGCTGGTGCCGCCGATGACCACCGCGGCGATCGCGTTGAGGTTGTCGGTGGAGTGACCGGAGATCGTCGTCGTGCCGAAGTAGGCCAGCGACATGAAGCCCGCGAGCCCGGCCAGCGCGCCGACGTAGGCGTAGGTCGCGGCCAGGTGGCCGGTCACGTTGATGCCCACGCGCCGCGCCGCCTCCGCGTTGGAGCCGATCGCGTAGTTGTTGCGGCCGAACCTGGTGGTGCGCAACAACCACGCGCCGTGCAGCGCCACCACTGCCGCCAGGATCACCATGTGCGGCACGCCGCCGGTCTGGCCGAAGCCCAGCCAGTCCCGCAGCTGCGCGGGCACCGTGCGCACGTCCGAGCCGCCGGTGAGCAGCTGGGCCGCGCCGAGCGCCGCGCCGAAGGAGCCGAGGGTGACGATCAGCGGCGGGATGTTGGCCTTGGCGATGAGCACACCGTTGAGCAGGCCCCACACCGCGCCGGAGGCCACCGTCGCCAGCAGTCCGACGAGGATCACGCCCGCGCCCGCGCCGGTGGCGTCGCCGCCAGGGCTCATGCCCTCCATCACCTGCGCGCCGACGACCCCGGCGAAGACCAGCACCGAGCCGACCGACAGGTCGATGCCGGATGTGATGATCACGAAGGTCATGCCGACGGTCAGCACCAGCAGCACCGCCGCCTCGATCAGCAGCGTCTGGAAGGTGAACAGCGTGAGGAACGCGTCCGGCCGCATGATGCTGAACACCACGTAGAGCACGAGGAGGACCAGCCCGGTCCACAACGTGTTCGCCGAGACCAGCCTCTTGCCGAAGCTCTCCCGCCCCACGTTCACCGTGGACTCGTAATCCAAAGTGGACGCTTTACTCATGCCGTCCCTCCCTGCGCCATAAGCCCGCGAATGGACCGGTTTCCGGGGTGTGAGGCGTCCATGAGCCCGCGAATGGCGGTCATGCGGCGTCCTCCTGGGTGAGGGCGCCGGTCATGGCGCCCACCAGGTTCTCCAGGGTGGTGTCGGCGCCGGTGAGGCGGGCGACGCGTTTGCCCAGGCGGAGGACTTCCACGCGGTCGGCGACGGCCTGGACCTCGGGCATGTTGTGGGTGATCAGCACGACCGCGATCCCGTTGTCCCGTACGCGTTTGATGACTTCCAGGACGCGCTCGCGCTGGACCACGCCCAGGGCCGCGGTCGGCTCGTCCATGAAGACGACCTTGCTCGCCCACGCCACCGCGCGGGCCACCGCGACGCTCTGCCGCTGGCCACCGGACAGCGAGCCGATCGGCACGTCCAGGCTCTGCAGCGTCACGCCGAAGGTGGTGAACCGCTCGGCCGCCTGCTTGCGCATCTCGGCCTTGTCCAGCATGCCGAGCGCGCCGAGCAGACCCTTGCGCTTGATCTCCCTGCCCAGGAACAGGTTCGCCGCCGGGTCGAGGTCCGGGGCGACCGCGAGGTCCTGGAAGACCGTCTCGATTCCCATCCTGCGCGCGGTGGTCGGCGAGTCGAAGCTGACCGGCTTGCCCTCCAGCAGGATCTCGCCGGAGGTCGGCTGCTCGGCTCCGACGAGGCACTTGACCAAAGTGGACTTCCCGGCACCGTTGTCGCCGATCAGCGCGACGACCTCACCGGCGTCGATGGAGAACGACGCGCCGCGCAGCGCCTCGACCGAGCCATAGCTCTTGGTGATGTTGCGTGCTTCCAGCAGAGCCATGGTCAGCTCGCCTCCCAGGTCTCCGGCGCTGGCGGACGGCACCGGACGAGCACAAGGCCACCGTCCACTTGCGACGATCCAGCCGAGTGCGGCACCACGAGCGTGTCCCCGCGCCGAACAGCGACCGTGCCGCCGTGCTCGGTGCGCAGGGTTCCGTTGCCCTCCAACGCGACCAGCACCGCGAAGCTCGGGTCCAGGTCCACCGCGGAGTCCGCGTGGATGCGGTCGGCCTGGAAGAACGGCGCTGCCTGCTCGGTGAACAGCGGTACGACCGGGGAGCGCTGGTCCGCGGTGCGCATGACCAGACCGTCCAGCCGGGAGCCGGCCCAGCCGTCGCGGTCAACGCAGCGCAGCGCCGTCTCCCAGCCGATGGCCAGGTGCGCGCTCGGGTCGCCGGGCTCGGCGAAACCCGTCCACTCCAACAGGACCGAGAAGTCCGTCGGCTGCTGGAGCTCGACGATGAACACGCCCTCGCCGATCGCGTGCGGCAGACCGGCGGGCACGAACACGGTGTCCCCCGGCTTGACCGGGATCGGGTTCAGCGCGGCCAGCATCGCCTCGGAGTCCTGAGTGGACACCCAGGTCGCGACCGTGGCCTCGTCGACGTCGTCGCGGAAACCCGCGTAGACCGTGGGGTTCGGGCCGCTGGTGCCGACGATCACCCACGCCTCGGTCTTGCCGTGACGGCAGCCGAGGTGGCTCCTGGCGAAGGAGTTGGACGGGTGCACGTGCACCGGCAGGCGCTGGCCCGCGTCGAGCAGCTTCACCAGCAGGGCGGTGTCGTCGCCGAAGGCCGTGGCGTGCTCGGCCCCGACCCAGCCGGTCGGGTCGGCGCTCACCGCGTCCCGCAGCAACCTCCCGTCGGGCAGCGTGCTGAGCCCTGCGCGCGGCTGGCCGAACAACGTGGTGATCGAGGCGACCCAGTCCTCGGGGCCCCACACCGCCGCGTCCGCGGCACCACGCAGGTCGGCGATCGCGGCGCCGCCCCGGTAGAACCGGTCCGGCTGGTTGGCCGCGAGCGTCACCGCGGGCAAAGCCGTCGTCACGGACTTACCTCCCCTGATCCTCTTGCCACCAAACGGGCTGGGAGAACAACCCGGCGCGGTGGCGAACTGTCACCTTCGAGGCGCGCGAACAGCAGCTCGGCCGCTGCCCGCCCGAGCATCGACGCGTCGTGCTGGACCACCGTGATCGGTGGGTTCAGCAGGTCCGCCAGCTCGAAGTCGTCGAAGCCGACCAGCGCGGGACGCGTCGGCCGGTGGTAGAGCACGCGCAGCATGTGCACGGTGATCCGGTTGTTGCCGCTGACCACGGCGGTCGCGGGTTCCGTACCGGACAGCGCCCGGTCGAGCAGCCCGGCGATCCCCGCCTCGGTGTGCGGGCCCATGAAGACCAAGTCCTCGCCGTAGCGCACCCCGGAGCGCGCGCAGCCCTCGCGGAAGCCGCGCAGCCGCTCGCTCGCGGTGAAGATGTCCGGCGCGTCACCGAAGAACGCGATCCGTCGATGTCCTTGTGCGGCAAGGTGTTTGACCGCTTCGGCGGTGCCACCGATGTTGTCGACGAGCACGGTGTCCGCGACGACGTCGCCCGCGGGGCGGTCCACGAACACCACCGGCATCCCGGCCTGCATCTCCGGGACGAGGTAGCCGTGCTGCATGCCGGCGGGGACCACGATCAGGCCGTCCACCCGGCGGGCGCAGAACTCCAGCGCCAGCTCGCGTTCCCTGCCGGGGTCCTCGTCGGAGGAGCCGGTCAGCACCTGGCGCCCCTGGCTGCGCGCGACCTCTTCCACGGCGCGGGTGAGCACCGAGTAGAAGGGGTTCCCGACGTCCTCCAGGATCACCCCGAGCGTGCCGGTCGATGAGCCCCTGCGCAGGTTCCGCGCGGACAGGTTGCGCCGGAAACCGAGCCGCTCGATGGCGGCGAGCACGCGTTCGGCGGTGGCCGGGTGCACCCCGGGCTCGTCGTTGACCACCCGCGAGACCGTCTTGATGCTCACCCCGGCGAGCCGCGCGACGTCGCTCATGGTGGCGCGTCGTACGCGACGGGAGCCGGATCCAGACAACGTTGTCATCGGGGCGAATCGAACAGGCCGCCTCAGCGCCTTGTCAACACTCCTGGCCGAAGTTGTCACGACCGGAGTAGGGGCCGGCGGTCATCTTGATCGGTGCGGACGCCTGACCCGGCCGCAACGTGGCCAGCCTGCGACGTTACGACATTCGGCCCAGTCTCATGGCCTTGTCGAGGCAGACCGCCCGGACGGCTCTTGACGCGAACCACGCACGATCCGAAGGGTATTTACGGCGATGCCTGCTTGTCGGCAAAGAACCGACAAGGTTGTCAGCATCGGCTTCTGGCAACGATGTCGAGGGCAGGAGGGGCCTGATGACGAGCTCACGTGCGGGTCGACGCCGATGGCGCGACGCGGTGGGACTGGCGACGGCGTTGGCCGTGGTACTCGCTCCGCTGACCATCACGACCACCACAGCGGCAGCGGCTGTGCCGGTCGAGGACGGGGCACCTGAGGACCTGGCTCGCTGGGTCAACCCGTTCGTCGGCACCAAGCCCGGCGGCCCCGACCACGGCACGGGCGGCGGCGCCGGCAACACCTTCCCCGGCGCCGACGTGCCCTTCGGCATGGTCCAGTGGAGCCCGGACACCGTGAAGCACCAGCACGGCGGGTACTTCTACGACGACAACCGGATCAAGGGCTTCAGCCTCACCCACCTCTCCGGCGCGGGCTGTTCGACCTACCAGGACATCCCGTTCATGCCCTTCGTCGGTGAGGTCACCACCTCGCCCGCGGTCGACCCGCAGCGCTACGCCTCGGGCTTCTCGCACGTCAACGAGAAGGCGACGCCCGGCTACTACGGCGTCCAGCTGGACTCCGGCGCGAAGGTCGACCTGACGGTGACCCAGCGCAGCGGCGCCGGCCGCTTCACCTTCCCCGCGCACCGGCAGGCCACCCTGCTGGTCAACACCTCCGGCTCGGTCGCGGGCACCGACGACGCCGAGATCTCCCTCGGCGCCGACGAGATCAGCGGCTGGGCGACCAGCGGCCGGTTCTGCGGCGCCAAGATGAACAAGTACCGGGTGTACTTCCACGCGAAGTTCGACCGGCCGTTCGCCTCGGTCGGCACCTGGAAGGACGGCGCGGTCACGCCGGGCCGCACCACCGAGCGCGGCGGGGCCGGGCCCAAGGTCGACATCGGCGCCGTCGACGCGCCGAAGTCCCTTGTGGCGCAAGCGGAAGGCCGCACAGCGGCCACGCAGCGGGCGGCGGACACGACGGTGTCCGGACCGGGCAGCGGCGGCTTCGTCACCTTCCCCGACGACGGCAAGCCGGTGAACGTCAAGCTCGGCCTGTCCTTCGTCTCGGTGGACGGGGCGAAGGGCAACGTCGCGGCGGAGAACGGCAACCGCTCCTTCGAGCAGATCGCGGGCGCGGCGCGGGCCGCGTGGAACGAGCGGCTCAACCGGATCAGGGTCAAGGGCGGGACCGACGCGGAGCGCACGACCTTCTACTCCTCGCTGTACCACGTCTTCGTGCAGCCCAACGTCTTCTCCGACGCCGACGGCCGCTACATCGGCTTCGACGGGCGGGTCCACCGGGCCGAGCCCGGTCGCGCCGTCTACACCAACATCTCCGGCTGGGACGTCTACCGTTCGGAGATGCAGCTGTTGTCGCTGCTGGCGCCGAAGGAGGCGTCGGACATCACCAGGTCGATGATCGCCTTCGCCGAGCAGGGCGGCTCCTGGGACCGCTGGACGGTGGCCAACAGCTACACCGGCGTGATGAACGGCGACCCGTACCACATCATGGTCGCCAGCGCGTATGCCTTCGGCGCCAAGGACTTCGACGCTCGCAAGGCCCTGCTGCTGATGCTGCGCGGCGCCACCCAGCCGACCCAGGGCTACGAGGAGCGGCCCGGTCTGGAGGACTACCAGCGGCTGGGGTACATCGCCAACGGGGCCAAGGGCGTGTGGGGCCCGCCCGCCACCACGCTGGAGTACACGAGCGCGGACTTCGCCATCGCCGACCTCGCACGCAGGCTCGGTGACGGCACGGTCCACACGCAGTTCATGAAGCGCGCCCAGTACTGGCAGAACATCTTCAACCCGGCGAGCGGGTACATCCAGAACCGCAACGCGGACGGGTCCTTCGTGGAGCCGTTCGACCCGGCGAGCCCGAACGGCTGGGTCGAGGGCAACGCGGCGCAGTACACGTGGATGGTGCCGTACAACGCCCGCGGTCTCTTCGACGCCATGGGAGGCGATGCTGAGGTCCAGAAGCGGCTGGACTTCTTCTTCAAGAAGCTCAACGCCGGACCGAAGGAGCCGCACGCGTTCCTCGGCAACGAGCCGATCATGCACTCGCTGTGGTTCTACAACTTCGCCGGAGCGCCGCACAAGACGCAGGAGGTCACCCGGCGCGCGGTCAACGACCTGTTCGGCCCCAAGGAGAACGGGCTGATGGGCAACGACGACCTCGGGCAGATGTCCTCCTGGTACGTCTTCGCCGCGATGGGCATGTACCCGGTGATCCCCGGGCGTGCGGAGCTGGTGCTGAACAGCCCGCTGTTCTCCGAGGTCGTGATCACGCGGCCGACCGGGCAGAAGCTCGTGGTGAAGGCGCCCGGCGCTGGAACCAAGGTCCCGTACGTCACCGGGGTGAGGTACAACGGCGTCGAGACCGACCGGACCTGGCTCCCGGAGTCCTTTGTGGAGCGTGGTGGCACCGTGGAGTTCGCGCTCTCGGCGACACCGCAGGGCTCGTGGGGAACGGCGTCGGACTCGGCTCCGCCGTCCTTCCGCGATGGCGAGTCCGGCCAGCGCGGCTACCTCGACCCGTCCCGGGTCGTCGTGGCCTCCGGCGGCAAGGGGGAGACGCGCATCGGCGCGCAGGACTTCTCCGGAAAGGGAGCGAAGGTCCGCTTCCACACCGGCTCCCCGCCGGTCGGGCTCAGCGTCAGCCCGTCATCCGGTGAGCTGACCCTGCCCGCGAGCGGCAAGGCCAGCCAGCTGGCCACGGTCTCGGTCGCGCAGGGCACGGCGGAGGGCACCTACCGGATTCCGGTGACCTTCACCGCGCCAGACGGCACCGTGCTGTCCAGTTCGTCGATCATGGTGCTCGTCGCGCAGCCCGGCAGCCTGCGTGCGACGTTCAACAACGTGGGCACGTCACCGGACAGCAAGCAGTCCCTCGGCAACATGGACGGCTTTGGCTACAGCTTCTCCCGGGAGGCGCTCGCGGCGGCCGGGGTGGAAGGCGGCCGGTTCGTCACCGTGGACGGGGTCGCGCACGCCTGGCCCACCACCGCGGCCGGAGAGCTGGACAACATCTTCGTCAGCGGCCAGACGGTGAACGTCGATGGTCCCGCCGGGGCGACGAAGCTGTCCTTCCTGGGCACCGCCACGGGTGGCAAGACCTCGGGCACGGTCACCGTGAACTACACAGATGGCACGACAACCACCGGTGAGCTCGGCTTCACCGACTGGGCGCGCGGTGGTTCCGGTGCCGATCCGGTGGAGTTCGGCAACCGGATCGTCGCCCGCATGCCGTACCGCAACAGCACCAGCGGGACCTCGCACGCCATCGCGGTCCACCTGTACGGCACGGCGCCGATCGCGCTCGACCCGGCCAAGCGCGTGCGCAGCGTGACGCTGCCGATGACGCAGGTCGGCAACGGCGCGCTGCACGTGTTCAGCATCGCGGCGGCCTGATCCACGGGCGTGGCGGCGCTCCTCGGGGGACGCCGCCACGCCCCCTCTGGGCCGTTCGGCCTATTGGTCCGCGAATGGTCTAAACCTATACGTTTTCGGTCGGCATAAGTGGCAATAGGTGGACGGAATCGATTACACGCGTCCTCGGTGAACGCCTGGTGACCGTGTGACGCTGTTCGAGTGGCTTACAACTCGCGCCAAGGACTACCGCAAACGCCTGTTCGTGTACTAGGTTCGCTTTCATGAACAAGCACTTCGTAAATCTGTAAGTGCGAGTTCGCTCGAAGCTCCCCGTTGCGCCCTGCGCACTGCGGGAACAGGCTGCGGGTCGGGCCGGTCAAGAATGGCGGCGGGATCGGCCCGACCCGCACCTACTTCTCTCTTCGACGCCCCGGGTGGGCGTCTTTTTTTGTGCGCGTACAACTTTCGGATGATTGGTGGGAATTTCAACTCACTATCCGCGCGATCTGGTGAATTGTTAACCTCGCTGTCAGTGGGCGGGGTTACCGTGACGGAGTGAGCGGTTCGGACTATCGCGAGTGGGCGCCACGTCCGGAGCTGGCCGGGCACGTCCGCTGCCTGTGGGGCAGCCGGGTCGTCGGCGGTCCGCACCGGCAGCGGGTGATCCCGGACGGCTGCGTCGACCTGCTCTGGTCCGCCGACGGGCTGAGCGTCGTGGGGCCGGACACGGAGTGGCGCGACGTGGGCGCGGAGGAGGGCAGCCGCATGGTCGGCGTCCGGCTGCGCCCCGGGGCCGCCCGGCTGCTGCTCGGCGACGTCGCTCCGCACGAGCTGCGCGACACCACGACCGACCTGAGGCGGCTTTGGGGGTCATCGGCGGCGGACCGGCTGGTCGAGGCGGCGGGGGCCGGAGCGGTCGGCGGCGCTCTTGAAGGGGCGCTCGCCGCGCGGCTGCCCGCCTTCGGCGGCCTCGACCCGGTGGTCGACGCGCTCGTCACACGTCTGGACGCCGGTGTGGGCTCCCTGTCGGAGCTGGACTTCGGGATCACCGACCGCCAGCTGCGGCGGCGGGTGATCGCGGCGGTCGGCTACGGGCCGAAGGCGCTGCACCGGGTGCTCCGCCTGCAGCGCGCGTTGCGCATCGGCCCTCGTTCCGGGCTCGCGGACCTCGCCGTCATCGCGGGCTTCGCCGACCAGGCCCACCTTTCGCGCGAGGTGCGCAGCCTCACCGGCCGCACACCCAGCGCCTACTTGCCTCTGCAGAACAGGAACGCGAGCGTGGCGTAGAACAGCACGATCACCAGGCTCGCTCCCAGTATCCGATTGCGCCGGTTCGCCCGGCGCCGCTCCTTCACCACCGACATCGGAACTCCCCGCTGGAAACGCGTTGTGCACCGCCAACAGTAGGGAGCTTCCGGGCGAACCGGGCGGCTGGGTAGGCATCCACGGCATGAACCACCGGCCTGGTCCACCGTCGGATGCGCGTGCACATATCTTCGTTCGGGTGTCCTGAGTTTTGTCCGGCCGACGGCGTTGACCATTTCATCGGGGGAGCTTAGGTTGAGCGAGAATGTGACAACGTTGTCAGCTCAGGAGGCTGTCGCATGTCCGCGTTCCGGTTTCCTCGCTCAGGACGATTGTTGGGTGCTGTCGTTGCCACGGTGGCGCTGACCTCTGCTTTTGTACCGGTCGCATCCGCTCGGCCTCCCGGCGGCGTTCAGCTCTCCGGAGCCGATCCGGTCGGTCTTGTGAACACGTTCATCGGTTCCAAGGACGACGGCAACACTTTCCCCGGCGCTTCGATGCCATTCGGCAAGACGCAGATCAGTCCGATCGGGTCGCATTACTCCGGATGGCGCTACGACGACCCGAAAATCCACGGGTTCGGTCACCTGTTCGTTTCGGGAGCCGGGTGCTGGGAGCAGGGCGGCGTGCTCTCCGTGCTGCCGACGACCGGCTCCGTCGGCGCGGGTCCGCAGCACGCCTTCGACACCACCGTGCCCGCGACCTTCGACCACCACCGCTACGGCGCGCAGTACACCCACGACGGCGAGATCGGCACCGCCGGTTACTACAAGACCCGGCTCACCAGCTACGGCGGCATCGACGCCGAGACGACCGCGTCGACCCGCACCGGCGCGGAGCGCTACACCTTCGCCGATCCCAGTAACGCCAACGTGTTCGTGAACCTGGGACAGGCCAACGACAAGCACAACGTCACCGCGGGCTCGGTCAGGATCGTCGGCGACCGCACGCTTGAGGGCTCCATCGAGACGCTGAGCTTCTGCGGCGGTCGCAGGTACACGACGTGGTTCACCATGAAGTTCGACCAGCCGTTCACCTCCTTCGGCACGTGGAGCCCGCAGGGCGGCCAGCCGGGCAGCCGTGAGTCCTCCGGTGGCGCGGGGCTGCGCGGCGCATGGCTGAACTTCGGCGCCCTCGCCGGGAAGTCCGTGACGGCGACCACCGCTGTGTCCCATGTGGACATCGAGGGGGCTCGCAGGAACCTGGCTGAGGAGGGTCTGCGCCGCGACGGTGCTCCGCTCGGCTTCGACGAGCTGCGCACCCGTGCCGAGCGGGCGTGGCGGGCCGAGCTGTCCCGCGTCCGGATCGGCGGCGGCAGCCGTGACGACCTCGTGGTCTTCTACACCGCGCTCTACCACGTGCTGCTGCAACCGTTGACCGGCAACGACTTCGACGGCCGCTACCGCGGGTTCGACGACAAGATCCACACCGCGCGGGGCTGGACCTACTACGAGTACTACTCGCTGTGGGACACCTACCGCACGCAGAACCAGCTCATCGCGATGTTCTGGCCGTCGCGGGCGAAGGACATCGCGCAGTCGCTGCTCGCCGTGCACGACCAGGGCGGCTGGCTGCCCCGGTGGGCTTATGCGAGCTTCGAGACGAACACGATGACCGGTGACCCCGTCACCCCGTACATGGTCGACCTGTGGCGGTTCGGCGCGTTCAAGGGCAAGGAGCAGGACGCGCTGAAGGCGTTGCTGCAGAACGCGAACGGCGTCCCTCCGGCTTCGTCGCAGTTCGAGGGCCGTGCGGGCAACCCGAACTACCTCGCCAACGGCTTCGTCGAGTACGACAAGCAGAAGCCCAAGAAGGGCATGGACATCGACCAGCACCACGGCGGCTCGGCGACCATGGAGTACGCGCTCGCGGACTGTTCGCTGTCCATCATGGCCGGTCAACTCGGGGCGAAGGAGCAGGCCGCCGCGCTCCGCCAGCGCGGTCAGTCCTGGCGCAACGTGTGGGACGCCTCCGTCGCCGACCGCGGCTTCACCGGCTTCCCGCGCCCGAAGGTGCTCGGCGGAGCCTGGTACAGCGACCCGGGCAAGCCGTACACGCCGACCTCCGACCACGGTTTCCACGAGGGTACGGCCTGGCAGTACCAGTGGCTGGTGCAGCAGGACGTCAACGGCGCGGTGAAGGCCATGGGCGGCAAGGAGGAGACGGGCAAGCGGCTGGACACCTTCTTCGCCTACGACAAGCTGCTCGCCAACCACTCCGAGGCCGTGCGCAAGGAGTGGGTCGTCGGTCCGTACGCCTACTACAACCAGTTCCGCTACAACCCGAACAACGAGCCCGACCTGCACGCGCCGTGGATGTACACGCTCATCGGCCAGCCGTGGAAGACCGCGACCGTGACCAGGGCGGCACAGACGCTGTTCACCAACGCTCCCAACGGAGTCACCGGCAACGACGACCTCGGGACCATGTCCGCGTGGTACGTCTTCAGCGCGCTCGGCATGTACCCGGCGGTCAACGGCACCGGTCAGCTCGTGCTCAGCAAGCCCAGGTTCCCGGTGGCCAGCATCCAGCTGGAGAACGGGCGGCCGTTGGTGATCGCGGCTCCCGGGGTGGACTCGGCGAAGAACCAGTTCATCGGTTCCGCGTGGCTCGGCGCCCGCCAGCACGACAAGGTCTGGGTCGACTGGGAGCAGCTCTCCGGCGGCCAGCTGCTGACGTTCACCGTCACCGAGACCGCGCCGACGACGGGGTGGGGCACCGGGCCCGGCGCGCTGCCGGTCTCGCCCTGCGGCTCCTGAACCAGCCGGTGGGGCGGGGTCCTAGGACCGTCCCGCCCCACCGGTGACCCGGCTCACGCCGCACACTGGCCGGTGCCCAGTCACCGACGCCAGGAGCGCCGCGATGTCCAGTCCAGCGAAAAGGTTCCGTCTCATCGCGATCGCGGAGGCGTGCTCGTGGCTCGGGTTGCTCGTCGGCATGCTCTTCGAGCACGTGCTCGACGTGAGCGACCTCGGCGTCAAGATCTTCGGCCCGGTGCACGGCGGGCTGTTCATGATCTACGTTCTCGTCGCGTTCCTGGTCCGCAAGCCCTTGGGCTGGGACAACCGGACCCTGGTCTGGGCGCTGGTCGCCTCGATCCCGCCGTGCGCCACCGTGCTCTTCGAACGCTGGGCCGCCCGCAAGGGCCGCCTCCAGCCAGTCGCCGCCTAGTGCCTGTCCAGGAGGCCGCCCCGAAGGCGGAGCCCTCACCTCCGTGCCCCCCATTTCGCGTTTTGTAGTCTTAATGCGAAATGAGAGCGCTCTTTCGCGCAATAAGGTGACAAAACGCGAGAACCCGGCCACGCCAGCCAGCCCACGCGTGCATGGGGGCGGCGCGCACGCCGGGGTGGCGGGACTCGGCCTAGCTCTCGAAGTCGCCGGTCGCGCGGCGCACCTTGGCCAGCAGCTCGGTGAGCTGCTCGGTTTGCCTCGCGGTCAGCCCGGACAGGCCGAAGTTCGCCTCGGTGACCGCCTCTGTCGCGGCCTTCATCCGCGTCCGGCCGTCGTCGGTGATCGCCACCAGCGTGGTGCGCCGGTCGGTCGGGTGCGGGGCGCGCTCGACGAGCCCGTCGGCCTCCAGCCGGTCCACGATGTTGGTCACACTGGTCGGGTGCAGCTGCAACCGCTCGCCCATGACCCGCATCGGCAGACTGCCGTGCCGGGAGAAGGTCAGCAGCACCAGTGCCTCGTAGCGGGCGAAGGTCAGCTTGTGCGGGCGCAGCGCGCCGTCCACAGCGGACTGCACGATCTGCTGGACGCGCATCACGCTCGTGACCGCGGCCATCGTCTCCGCCGGTCCCACGCGCTCCGCCCACAGCTCGGCGGCGCGCTCGATCGGATCGAACGGCAAAGATCGGCCTGTCATGGGAAGCCACGCTAGCAGCGCTGTACTGGTCAGTAGCAGATTGTCGTACCGAGAATCTTCTTCGACAGGGAGGCCAACCATGCTCGTGTCGTTCAGCGTGAGCCCGCTCGGCGGCGAGTCCGACGGGGTCAGCGCCGCGGTCGCGGACGCGGTCCGGGTGGTGCGCGAATCCGGTCTGCCCAACGAGACCAGTGCCATGTTCACCACCATCGAGGGCGAGAACTGGGACGAGGTGATGGATGTCGTGCGTCGCGCGGTCGAGGCGGTGCAGCAGCACGGGCCCCGGGTGAGCCTCGTGCTCAAGGCCGACATCCGCCCGGGCTACACCGGTCAGCTCACCGCGAAGGTCGAACGCGTGGAGCAGCACCTGCGCGAGGTGTGATCGGCGCCACTGTTCGCGGCGTCCCGATGGGTGGGATGGTCGAGGGCGTGCTGAGGATCGGAACCGTCGACGAGCGCCGTGCGGCGGCGCGCAGACTGTGGTCGCTGTTCGAGAACTACCACGTGCTGACCTACTTCACGCCGGAGTCGCGGGCCGCCGCGGACGCGCTCGGCTGCAAGGGCGGCTGGATGGGCTACTTCGCCCAGCGCGCCGCCCCCTTCGGCGAGGCGTCACCGGAGCTGGTGATCTCCACCTTCTACAACTTCCACCCGGGGAAGGTGCGCCGCGCGCTGCCGGACGCCTGGGCCGTCGCAGGCGCCGAGCGCTTCCTGACGGCCCGGCTGTCCGGAGTGGATGGTGCGCTGCGGCGGCTGCTCGGTGAGGAGGTGCTGGCCGGACCGGAGCTCGCCGAGCTCGCCGAGCTCGGTCGCGAGGCGGCGTCAGCGGCCCCGATCACCGGTCGTCCCCTCGCCGCGGCCAACGCGGCGCTGCCGTGGCCGGAACAGCCGCACCTGGTGCTGTGGCACGCGGCGACGATCCTGCGCGAGTCCCGCGGTGACGGGCACATCGCGACCCTGGTCGCGGCCGGGCTCGACCCGTGCGAGGCGCTGGTGGTCTACGCGGCCGACCACGACATGTCCGGCGAGGCGATGCGCGGGTGGCGCGGCTGGTCGGAGCAGGAGTGGCAGGACGCAGCCGACCGGCTCACCGACCGCGGCCTGCTCGCCGACGACGAGCTCACCCCGGAAGGCGACGACCTGCGGGCGTGGTGCGAGCAGCGGACCGACGACGGCGCCGCCGTGCCGTGGGTGGCGGTCGGCGAGGAGGCCACCCAGCGCTTCGCGGAGCTGCTGACCCCGATCGCGCGCACCCTGGCCGCGGGCAACGAGGCGTTCAAGAACAACCCCATGGCCCTGCACCTCGTGACCTAACCACTCGTTTCCCGGCCATTCGCGGGCTTATGGACGTCTTCTGGGGCTTCGGGAGGTCCATAAGCCCGCGAATGGCGGGAGAAGGCGCTGGGCTCGCTCCGGGAGCCTGCCCTGTCTGCGCGATTCGCGGGCTTATGGACGTGTTCTGGGGCTTCGGGAGGTCCATAAGCCCGCGAATCGCGTGTGGTGGCCCGGCGGGGCGGTGAGGGGGCCCGCCGTGTCAGGATGGAAGACGTGACGAGGCCTGATCGACGCCAGAACGCCGCCCTCTCCGCCGCGCTCGCCGGTGCGGTGGACCTCTCGGCCGTCAAGGCGCGGGCGGAGGCAGCCGCGCGCCAGCCGAGCCGCCCCGCGGCCGCCCCCGGTGACGCCGCCGCGCCCGCGACCACCAGCGAGTGGGTCGTCGAGGTCAGCGAGGCCACCTTCCAACAGGACGTGCTCGAACGCTCCCTCCAGGTGCCGGTCGTCGTCGACCTGCGCGCGAGCTGGAGCGAGGAGAGCCAGCAGCTGTCGCCGGTCCTGGAGCGGCTGTCCGCGGAGAGCAACGGCACCTGGATCCTGGCCAGGGTCGACGTGGACGCCAGCCCGCGCGTCGCGCAGGCGTTCGGTGTGCAGTCCGTGCCGATGACCGTGGCCATCGCCGGTGGCCAGGTGCTCGACGGGTTCCCGGGGCTCCAGCCCGAGCCGCAGCTGCGCCAGTGGATCGCCTCCCTGGTCCAGGCCCTGCGCGACCGCCTCCCCGGCATCAAGGCCGCGGAGGAGCGCGCCGCCGCCGGTGGTGGCGCCGCCGAGGCCGAGGAGCCCGAGGACCCCCGGTTCACCGCCGCCGAGGAGGCGTTCGAGAACGGGGACTTCGCCGCCGCCGAGGCCGCCTACGAGCAGATCCTCGCAGCCGAGCCCGCCAACGAGGAGGCCAAGGCCGCCCTCGCACAGGTGCGGTTCTCCGCGCGGACCGAGCACATCGACTCCAGCGCGGTCGAGAAGGCCGACGCCGCCCCCGACGACGTGGACGCCCAGCTCGCCGCGGCCGACATCGAGCTGGCCGCGCAGCAGGTCGACGAGGCGTTCGCCCGGCTCATCGCCGCGGTGCGGCGCACCTCGGACGAGGACCGCAACCGCGTGCGGCAGCACCTGGTCAGCCTGTTCGAGCTCTTCCCAGCCGACGACCAGCGGGTCGTGCTCGCGCGCCGCAACCTCGCCAGCGCGCTGTTCTGACGGTGCTACGTGAAAGGGGCGCCCCGAGCGGGGCGCCCCTTTCACGTAGCGGGGAGCGTCAGCGGAAGTCCTCGGTGCAGGCCGAGATCCCGTCGGTGAAGCCGAGGTGGAACGCCTCGACGCGGGCGAAGCCCGACGGCACCGGCTTGCCGTCCACGTCCGCGGCCATCAGCGTGTTCTCGGTCAGCAGCTGCGAGACCGCCTCGTCCAGGTCACCGGGGGAGATCCGCAGCGTGCCGACCGGGTTGCGGCCGCCGACCGGACGCTGCAGCAGGCTGCCCGCCCAGTTGCCGACCATGCAGGAGGTGCGCAGCGCCGCCACCTCGCCGGTCAGCTTCATCCCGACCGCCTTCTGCACCGACATCACGTAGCGCGAGGCGATCTCGCCGAAGGCGGCGAAGTCGCCGATCGCCCTGGCCCGTTCCGCCTTGGCCGGCGGCTTGCCGAGCTGCGCGAGCTTGGCGAGGTCCAGGGTGATGGTGTTGCTGCTCTCGCAGTACGCCGCCGGCGAGGTGGCGCCGCAGGAGCCGCCGAAGCTGACCTCCGGTGGTGCCGCGCCGGTGTCCTTGTGCACCGCCTTGAGGCTGTCCATGATCGCCTTGACGGTCTGCTCGTTGACGGGCAGGTTGCCCTTGTTGTCGTCCTGGGTGTTGAAGCTGTACTCGGTGACGCGGGCGTTGATGTCCTTGACGTCCATGGTCGCGCAGCGCTTCGGGCCCTGGCCGAACCCGAGCTGGAACGCGGTGACCCGGTCGAAGGCGTTGCCGTGCGCGCCGCGCTTGGTGAACGACGCCCCGACCTGGTCGCGCAGCGCGAACATCGCGCCGAGGATCTTGCTCAGCCCCTCGCCGGTGGACAGCTCGAAGTGTTCGGCCTTGCCCTCCGCGGTGTGCCGGAAGAACGCGCCGGTGAAGCAGTCGGCCTGCTGTTCGGCGACGATCGTGGGCATGCCCGTCTTGGTGATGCCACTGCGGTGGCCGACGGCGTGGCCGACCTCGTGCGCGAGCACCGCGACCACGGCCATCTGACCGAAGTTGGTGCTCAGCGTCGGCAGCAGGCCGCCGCGGTCCCACGCGATCAGGTCCTCGGACGGGCAGAAGAACGCGTTCTCCACGCCGGCGGTGTTGCTCTTGCACAGCACCATGTTCTTGCCGCCGGAGTCCCACGACGCCAGCTTGCGCAGCGGCTCGTACGGCTTGCCGAAGTGGACGGGGAACTGCTCCGCCCAGTACTTCTGGATGTCGGTGACCGCGTTGATGGCCAGCCGGTCCATCTCGCCACCGTCGGCGTTCTCCACGGTGATCTGTGCGTCCGCCGCGCCCTGCCGGGGGCCGCTGTAGCCCTCGGTGACCTTGAGTCCGGCCGCGCTGCCGGGATCAACGACGGCGCCGACGCGTTTGGGCTCACCCCTGATGACCGTTGTGCAGCCCGCGGCCAGCACCAGTGTCGCCAGCAACGCGGTGACCCGCACCGCTGTCCGTCGAGCCGCCCCCATCAGCACGTGCGCACTCCTTCATCACCCGATCCCACAAGCCTTCGCCCCACCGAGGACCCCGGAGCGGAACGCCTCGATCCGGTCGAACCCGGAGGCGATCCCGGCACCGGCGACGTTCCGCGAGCCGTAGTCGTAGCCGAGCAGCACCTGGACCGCCTCGTCCAGGTCTCCTGGCGCCAGCGAGGCGCTGCCGTCAGCCCCGCGCGACGCCGCGTCGGTGTACGCCCCGGCGAGACAGAGCGCGTCCCGACCGGCGCTGCCACCATCGACGCGGCGGCCGAGCGCGGCCATCGCCGCCAAACCGTACCTGGCCGCCAGCAGTGCCCCGACCGAGTAGTCACCGATGTGTTCGTGCAGCCGTTGCAGCTCACCACGGCCGTCAAGCCGGATCGCGTGCTCCGCCACGCAGAACGACGCGGGTCCCTGTCCGCCGCAGCTCGTCCCGGACTCGGTGTCCGGCTTGCTCCACTGCCCGCCGTTGCGCCGGACCAGCGCGCCGAACCACCGGTCCAGTCCGGCCGTGATCGCGTCGACCGACTGCTGGTAGCTCCTCGGCGAGCGGCTCACCGCACTCTCACTGACGGTGAACCTGCGGTTCTGCACGGTCATGTCCGCACAACGGCGCGGACCGCCGGTGTAACCGTCGCGCAGCGCCGACGCGCGGTCGAAGGCGTTGCCGTGTGTAGCCTCGTCGACGCCCGTGACGTCCACCGGATCGCGCAGCACCATGAGCACACCCAGTGCTGTGTCCACATCGGACGGTGTGACGCGCAGGTGCGGTGCGTGGCCGTCGACCGCCCACCGCAGCGTCGCGCCGGAGTAGCAGTCGGCCATCGACTCGGTCAGGATCGTGGGATAGCGCTCCGGCTGCTTGCGCTGCTCCTCCGCGCCGATACCCACGCGGTGGTGCACGGCATGGCCGATCTCGTGTGCCAGCACCATGAGCACCGACGTTCCGGAGTACTTCGCGTTGAGCACCGGGAACAACGCGGCGCGGTCCCACACCACGGAGTCCACGCTCGCGCAGTACAACGCGTTTCCTTCGAGCTCCGCGGTGCGCGCGGTGCACGGCGGCGGCTTCCCTTCCTGGTCGTTGCTGTCCACGGAGTAGAAGCCGTTGATGGACTGCCACTGCTTGCCGAAGGTGCGCTCGAAGTTCTCCCGCCAGTACTGCTGCACGTCGGTGACGATCGTCGCCGCGAGGCGGTCGATGTCACTGCCGTCGGTGCCGCTGACGAAAGAAGGATCGACGGTGTCCGTCGTGATGCCGGTGCGCTCGGTGGGCTCACCGGGAACCGCGGTCGTGCAGCTCACCAGCAGTGTCAGGGCGAGCACCACGCCGCCCAACCCACGTGGGGTGCGGCGGATCGCGGTGGTACCGGGCTGGCGCACTGGTGCAGCCTTCCGCATTACTGCCTCCCGCGCAGCCATGTCCAGCGGATCAGGTGGTCTTCGCCCGTGATCGAAAGGTCGGGTCGCTTTGCCGCGCGGTGCAACCTGGCTGGTGAGGCGCGAGTATCCACTGGTTGCAGGCGATCTTTGTCGAAAGGGCAACCATGAGCACTACTTATGTTCGAGCGGCCACCGCCGTACTGGGCGCCGTGGCCATCGCGCTCGCCGCGGCCAGTGGGTCGGCAAGCGCCACCGTGAGCACCGGCACGGACACCGTGCTCGGCCCCGACGGCTTCGGCCCCCTGAAGGTCGGCATGAGCCTGTCCGACGCGATCGCTACGGGCAAGGTCGGCGACCCCGTCGGCGGTCACGACCTGTGCCGTGGCTACAAGTGGGCCTACTCGTCCGGCCCGGTGCTCATCATCTCCAAGAAGTACGGCGTGTACTCGATTCCGGGTACCGCCCCGGGCGCGCGCACGCCCGAGGGGATCGGTGTCGGCGCGACGCCGGAGCAGGTGAAGCTGGCCTATCCGAACGCGCGGGAGGGCAAGCAGAACGGCACGGACATCCTCACCGTCACGACGCCGGGCAACCCCGCCAACCGGTACCTCTTCGGGGTCCGGGACGGCAAGGTCTCCGGGTTCGCCCTCCAGGCGGTCAACGCGCGCGACTGCGCGGCGGGCTGACCTCCCCTGGCCGCCCGCTCGCGCGAGCGGGCGGCCTACTCGCCGCTCTCCAGCAGCTCCGGCGCGGCGTCGAGCTCCGGGGTCTCCGGGACCGCGAGCACGTCCGGGGTCAGCAGCAGCACTCCGGACGGCGGCAGTTGCAGCACCGCGGAGTGGGTGCGGCCGTGCCACGGCTTGGCCTCCGCGCGCACCGTGCCCAAGTTGCCGACACCCGAGCCGCCGTAGTGCTCGGCGTCGGTGTTGACCGCCTCGCGCCACACCCCGCCCTGGGGCAGGCCGACGCGGTAGTTCAGGTGCGGCGCCCCGGAGAAGTTCGCGACGCACACCACGGGGTCGGCCGAGTCGGCGAGCCGGACGAAGCTGAGCACGTTGCCGCCGGAGTCGTTGGCGTCGATCCAGGAGAAGCCCTCCGGCGAGGTGTCCTTCGCGTGCATCGCCGGTGCCGCGCGGTAGAAGGCGTTCAGGTCAGCGACGAGCGCCGCGACGCCGCTGTGCAGCGGCTCGCCGAGCAGGTGCCAGTCCAGGGAGCGGGACTCGCCCCACTCCTGGACCTGGCCGAACTCGCCGCCCATGAACAGCAGCTTCTTGCCGGGGTGGGCCCACATGTAGGCCAGCAGCGCGCGCAGGTTCGCGGCCTTGTTCCAGTCGTCGCCGGGCATCCTGCCCCACAGCGACCCCTTGCCGTGCACCACCTCGTCGTGCGACAGCGGCAGCACGTAGTTCTCGCTCCACGCGTACATCAGCGAGAAGGTCATCTCGTTGTGGTGGTAGGAGCGGTGGATCGGCTCGCGCGCCAAGTAATGCAGCGCGTCGTGCATCCAGCCCATGTTCCACTTGAAACCGAAGCCGAGGCCGCCGAGGTGGGTCGGGCGGGTCACCCCTGGCCACGCCGTGGACTCCTCGGCGATCATCATGGTGCCGGGGTGTCGCTTGTAGACGGTCGCGTTGAGCTCCTGGAGGAACCGCACCGCGTCCAGGTTCTCCCGTCCACCGTGGACGTTCGGCAGCCACTCGCCCTCGTTGCGGGAGTAGTCCAGGTAGAGCATCGAGGCGACCGCGTCCACGCGCAGGCCGTCGACGTGGAACTCCTCAAGCCAGTACAGCGCGTTGGCCACCAGGAAGTTGCGGACCTCGCTGCGGCCGAAGTCGAACACGAGCGTGCCCCAGTCGGGCTGCTCGCCGCGGCGCGGGTCGGCGTGCTCGTACAGCGGGGTGCCGTCGAAGCGGGCCAGAGCCCAGGAGTCCTTGGGGAAGTGCGCGGGCACCCAGTCCACGATCACGCCGATGCCGCGCGAGTGCAGGTGGTCGACGAAGTAGCGGAAGTCGTCGGGTGAGCCGAAGCGCGCGGTGGGCGCGTAGTACGAGGTGACCTGGTAGCCCCACGAGCCGCCGAAGGGGTGCTCCGCGACGGGAAGCAGCTCCACGTGCGTGAAACCGGTCTCCGACACGTAGTTGGCCAGCTGCTCGGCGAGTTCGCGGTAGCCCAGGCCCGGCCGCCACGAGCCGAGGTGCACCTCGTAGACGCTCATCGGCGCGGCTGCCCAGTCGGTGGACTCGCGGGTGGCGATCCAGTCCGCGTCGGTCCACTCGTGATTGGACTCGGCGACCACCGAGGCGGTCTGCGGCGGAGCCTCGGTGGCGAAGGCCATCGGGTCGGCCTTCTCGTGCCAGGTGCCGTCCTTGCCGAGGATGCGGAACTTGTACCTCGTGCCCGCGAGCACACCCGGCAGGAAGATCTCCCACACGCCGGAGGAGCCGAGCGAGCGCATCGGCGTCGCCACACCGCTCCAGCCGTCGAAGTCGCCGCACACCCGCACGCCCCGCGCGTTGGGCGCCCACACCGCGAAAGACGTGCCAGCGACCTTGCCGCTGGGGGTGTCGTAGGAGTGCGCACGCGCGCCGAGCACCTCCCACAGCCGCTCGTGGCGACCCTCGCCGATCAGGTGCAGGTCCAGTTCGCCCAGCGTCGGCAGCCAGCGGTACGGGTCGTCGGCGAGGTCGACGTGGTCGCCGTAGCGCACGTGCAGCTGGTAGTCACCGGGCGGCGCGGGCACGAGGCCGGTGAACAGCCCGCCGGGGTGCACCTTGTTGAGCCGGTGCCGCGCTTCGCCGAGCACGACGACGACCTCGTCCGCGTGCGGTCGCAACACCCTGACGACCGTGCCGTCGGCGTGCGGATGGGCGCCGAGCACGGAATGGGGGTCGTGATGTGCCCCGCCCAGTAGCCGGTTGATCTCGTCCGTGGATGGCGCGGTTGCGTCGGGCATGGTCACGTGTACGGGCTTCCCGTTCGCTCGGAGTCGTAATCAGCAGTCGTGATCGCCGTTGATGTGCCGCCGATGCCGGTGCCCGGTCAGTTTAGGGCGAGGCCGGAGATCGGCCAGAACCGAAATGTCGGTGTTGATCTCGGTGGTTGGGGGAGGGTGGACCAGAACCTGCACGATGCAATCCGAAAGAGGATCTTGAAGATGACATCCCTGATGCGACGCGCCGCCGTCACCGCTGCCGTCGTGGGAGCCGCCGTGGCGACCCCGGTGGTCACGGCCGGGACCGCGCTCGCGGCGAACGCGCCCTCGTGCGTCTTCATCACCGCCGAGCCCGTCGGCTGGGTGACGCAGACGTACCACCTGCACAACAGCTGCAAGACGACGTACAAGGTGCAGGCGTGGTTCACCGGCGGTGCCAGCAGCCCCTGCCTGACCCTGAAGCCGAACACGATGTCCGCCGGGTTCAAGATCTTCAGGGAGTACGACTTCCGCTTCATCGAGAAGGGCTGCGCCCGACCCTGAACAGGTGATCCGGTGGCAGCGCTGTGACACCATCGGGTCGTGCCGATCGACCCGCATCTTCTCGCGCTGTTCACCCTGACGACGATGGTCGCCATGCTCACCCCGGGCCCGGACATGCTGTTCGTGCTCGGGTGCGGGATCAAGGGCGGCGCGCGCGCGGGACTGTTCGCCACCGCGGGGGTGGCCGTGAGCGAGGCGGTGCACGTCGCGCTCGCGGCCGTGGGGCTTGCCGCGCTGTTCCAGGCCGCGCCGACGGCGTTCACCGTGGTGCGCGTCGTCGGCGCGGCCTACCTGGTGTACCTCGGTGTGCAGATGATCCGGCACCGCGACGACGAGAGCGCCGACGTGCCGGAGTCCGGCGCGGGCATGTCGGCGCGGAAGGCGTTCCTCAACGGGCTGTTCACCAACCTGATCAACCCGAAGATGGTCACCTTCACCATCGCCTTCCTGCCGCAGTTCATCAATCCGGAGCTCGGGCAGGTCTGGTTGCAGTTCGCGGTGCTCGGCGCGGTCCTGATCGTGCTGGAGTTCCTGGTCGACGGCACGGTCGGCGTGCTCGCCGGGCGGATCGGCGGCTGGCTGCGCCGCCGCCGCTCCGCCAAGCGCCGCATCGACGTCGCGACCGGCGGGATCTTCATCGGCCTCGGCGTCAAGCTGGCCGCCGACTGACCCGTGTCCTTCCCCTCTTGTCGCGTTGTGGGAACTTGACGCGAAATGGGAGCGCTCTTGTGCGCAACAAGGTGACAAAACGCGAAAACGCCGATCACGCCAGGTCATGCGGACCGCGGCGCGCGGCAGCGCAGGATCAGGTCGAGGCGCCGGCTCGGGTGGCACGGCCGTCGCGTCGCGCATTTCGTCCCCTGGTGGGCCTATCCGGTGGCACAAGAACTCTCGTCATGCTCCGAGTACTCGTCACGAGCCGGTGATCCGGGCGATGGAGGACAACGGCACCGCCAGCCATTCCGGGCGGTTTCCGTGCTCGTAGGCCACCTCGTACACGGCCTTGTCCAGCTCCAGGGCCCGCAGCAGCGCCGCGTGCTCACGCGGGTCTCCGGCCTTCTCCGCGTAGCCCTCGCAGAACGCGTCGCGGTTGCGACGCGCCCATTCCAGCGCGCGCACCGTGAGCTGGTCCTCCGCGCTTGACCCGCCGGGATAGCCGACCAGCAGCTGGTGCGCGGCGTAGTCGAAGGAGCGCAGCATCCCCGCCACGTCCCGCAGTGGGGAGCGCAGCGAGAGGCGTTCCGCCGCGGGCGCCGCGGGCTCGCCCTCGAAGTCGATCAGCACCCACCCCAGCACCGTTCGCAGCACCTGGCCCAGGTGCAGGTCGCCGTGGATGTGTTGCACCGCAATGGGTGTGGTCAGCTCGCGGGCCGCTTCGAAGGCCGCGCGCAGCCGGTGTTCGTGAGCGCCCAGCTCGGGAACGGAGGCCAGCACGGTGTCCAGCCGCTGGTGCATCGCGTCCACAGTGGAGTCGAGCAGCTCCCGGCCCTCGGTGCTGGTGCCCAGCGCCGCGGCCAGGTCGGCGTGCACCTCCGCGACCGCGTGGCCGAGCCTGCGCGCCTCGCCCGCGAAGTCGCCGCCGACCTCGTCCGCGTGCAGGTCGCCCTCGGCCATCAGGTCGCGGACGCTCGCCGTCGCCATCGCCCAGCCGTCCGCGGCGTCGGGCAGGAAGCGTTGCAGCATCCCGAAAGTGACCTCTTCGCCGGCAACCGAGCCCTCGATCGCGCCGAGTGGCTCCGCGATGTGCTCGCACCGCTGCGCACGCAGCGCCCGGTGCAGCGTGAGGTCCGGGTTGGTGCCCGTCACCAGCTTGCGGAACAGCTTGAGGATGTACTGGTTGCCGTAGACCAGCGAGGTGTTGGACTGCTCCGCCCCGACCGGCCTGCTCTTGAGCGCGGTCTCCAGCTCCACCTCCGGCTCGTGCTGGAAGCGCAGCCCCGCGAGGGTTTCCCCGCGCGCGATCAGGTCGAGCAGCAGGCCGGTGAGCTCGGTGTCCTGGGTGGCGTCGTAGCAGGCCAGCTCCGAGCGGGTGCCGATCCAGGCGTGGCCGAGGTGTTCCGGAACGTCCCGGCGCAGCCCCAGCAGCAGCTGGTAGCGGTCGGCGCTGCCGTTCTGCCCGACCTCGATCACGGCGTGCACCAACGCCGGGTCACCGTCCACAAGGGACACCGCTTGGACCGGCCGCACGTGCTGGACCGCTCTGTCCTTGCCCGCGAACCAGCGTTGGGTCGGCAGCCACTCCCGCAGCGCGTCGGCGAGTTCGGTGATCACCTCGACCGGCGCGGTCACGGGGCCTCTCCCTCGTCGGTGGCGGGCGTCAGCTGGAACCAGTAGAAACCGTGGCCCGGCAACGTGAGCAGGTACGGCAGCTCGCCGATCGCGGGGAAGCGCACCCCGCCGGTGAGCTCGACCGGCACGTAGCCCTCGTACTCGCCGAGGTGCAGTTCCACCGGTTGCGGGAACCTCGAGAGGTTGTTCACGCAGACGACGATGTCGTTGTTGCCGTCGCCATCGGTGTAGGTGCGGATGTAGGCCAGCAGGCTGGGGTTGGACGAGCCGAGCTCGGTGAACGTGCCGAGGCCGAACGCCGGGTGCTGCTTGCGCACCTCGATCATCCTGCGGGTCCAGTGCAGCAGTGAGGAGCTGTTGTTCAGGTGCGCCTCGACGTTGACCGCCTGGTAGCCGTACACCGGGTCGGCGTTGACCGGAAGGTAGATCCGGTTCGGGTCGCAGGTGGAGAATCCCGCGTTGCGATCGGGGGTCCACTGCATCGGCGTGCGCACGCCGTCGCGGTCGCCCAGCCAGATGTTGTCGCCCATGCCGATCTCGTCGCCGTAGTACAGCACCGGGGAACCGGGAAGCGACAGCAGCATCGCGTTGAACAGCTCCTGCTGGTTGCGGTCGTTCTCCAGCAGTGGGGCCAGTCGTCTGCGGATGCCGATGTTGGCCTTCATCCGCGGGTCCTTGGCGTACTCCGCGTACATGTAGTCGCGCTCGTCGTCGGTGACCATCTCCAACGTGAGCTCGTCGTGGTTGCGCAGGAAGATGCCCCATTGGCAACCGGAGGGGATGGCCGGCGTCTGCGCCAGGATCTCCGAGATGGGGAAGCGGTTCTCCCTGCGCACCGCCATGAACAGGCGGGGCATCAACGGGAAGTGGAAGGCCATGTGGCACTCGTCGCCGCCGACCTCGGGGTCGCCGAAGTAGGCGACCACGTCCGACGGCCACTGGTTGGCCTCGGCCAGCAGCACCCGGCCGGGGAACTCGTCGTCGACGACCTTGCGGCACTTCTTCAGGAACTCGTGCGTGCGCGGCAGGTTCTCGCAGTTGGTGCCCTCCTCCTCGAAGAGGTACGGCACCGCGTCCAGCCGGAACCCGTCGATGCCCAGGTCCAGCCAGAACCGGAGCACGTCCAGCATGGCCTCCTGGACCTCGGGGTTCTCGTAGTTGAGGTCCGGCTGGTGGGAGAAGAACCGGTGCCAGTAGAACTGCCCGCGCACCGGGTCGTAGGTCCAGTTCGACGACTCGGTGTCGACGAAGATGATCCGCGCGTCGGAGTACTTCTGGTCGTCGTCGCCCCAGACGTAGAAGTCGCCGTAGGGTCCGTCGGGGTCGCTGCGCGATGCCTGGAACCAGGGGTGTGCGTCCGAGGTGTGGTTGAGCACCAGGTCGGTGATCACGCGGATGCCGCGCCGGTGCGCCTCGTCCAGCACGTAGACGAAGTCGTCCACGGTGCCGAAGTCCGGGAGCACCGCGCGGAAGTCGCTGATGTCGTAGCCCCCGTCGCGCAGCGGCGACGCGTAGAACGGCGGCAGCCACAGGCAGTCCACGCCGAGCCACTGGAGGTAGTCCATCCGCGACGCCAGCCCGCGCAGGTCGCCGGTGCCGTCGCTGCTGGAGTCCGCGAACGCGCGCACGAGGACCTCGTAGAACACCGCGCGCTTGAACCAGTCGGCGTCGGCGGGCGCCTGGCGGGCGTGCCGGAAGTCCTCGGCCTGCGGCTCTATCAGGTGCCCGTCGGAGGTGACGCCCTCACCGGTGTGGGGTATGCCGTCGAGCCCCAGCGCCGCGTCGGGCTTCATGTCCCCAACCGAAGAACCTGCCGAGCCGTTCATCGCAACGCCCCTTAGCGTCGTTCCACCGCCACGATGTGGGCCACCGCGCGGTGTGGCTCCAGCCTCACGAAGTTCGCCTGACCCCAGTCCCATGTCTCCCCGGTGACCTCGTCGCGCCCGATGAAACGGTCCGTCCAGTCCATACCCAGCAGGGGCAGGTCCAACCACAACGTGCCCTCTTGGCCGCTGTTCGGGTCGAGGTTCACCACGACCACGACGGCGTCGCCGGTGGCGGGATCGGTCTTGGAGTAGGCGATCAGCGCGTCGTTGTCGACGTGGTGGAACCGCAGCGTCCGCAGGCGGCTCAGCGCGGGCCGGGCGCGCCGGATCTCGTTGAGGCGGCGCAGCCACGGCTCCAGCGAGCGGCCCTCGCGCAGCGCCGCGTCGAAGTCCCTCGGCCGCAGCTCGTACTTCTCCGAGTCGAGGTACTCCTCGCTGCCCTCGCGCACCGCCTGGTGCTCGAAGAGCTCGTAGCCGGAGTACACGCCCCAGCTCGGCGACAGCGTGGCGGCCAGCGCGGCGCGCACCGCGAACATGGCGGGGCCGCCGTGCTGCAACGACGCGTGCAGGATGTCCGGGGTGTTGACGAACAGGTTCGGCGTGGCGTCGTCGGCGTGCGCGACGAGCTCGTTGCCGAACTCGATGATCTCCTGCTTGTGCGTGCGCCAGGTGAAGTAGGTGTAGTACTGCGTGAACCCGCGCTTGGCCAGGCCGAACATCCGCGCGGGACGGGTGAACGCCTCGGACAGGAACAGCACGTCCGGATGGGTCTCCTTGACCTTCCAGATCAGCCAGTTCCAGAAGTCCGGCGGCTTGGTGTGCGGGTTGTCGACCCGGAAGATCCGCACCCCCGCCTCGACCCAGTGCAACACCACGCGCAGCGTCTCCGCGTAGAGCCCTTCGGGATCGTTGTCGAAGTTCAGCGGGTAGATGTCCTGGTACTTCTTGGGCGGGTTCTCCGCGTAGGCGATCGTGCCGTCCGGCAGCACGGTGAACCACTCCGGGTGCGCCGCGACCCACGGGTGGTCCGGCGCGCACTGGAGCGCGAAGTCCAGCGCGACCTCCATGCCGAGGTCGCTGGCCCGCGCGACGAACCCCTTGAAGTCCTCCATCGTGCCGAGGTCCGGGTGCACGGCGTCGTGCCCGCCCTCGGCCGCGCCGATCGCCCACGGCGAGCCGACGTCGGTCGGTCCTGGCGTCAGGGTGTTGTTGCGCCCCTTGCGGTTCACCCGGCCGACCGGGTGGATCGGCGGCAGGTAGACCACGTCGAAGCCCATGGCCGCGACGCGGTCCAGCGCCCGCGTCGCCGTGGCGAAGGTGCCGTGCACCGGCTCGCCCGCCGTGTCCACGCCGCCGGTGGAGCGCGGGAAGAACTCGTACCAGGAGCTGAACCGGGCGCGCTCGCGGTCGACCCAGATCCGCTGCGGCTTGCCCTTGGTGACCAGCTCGCGCACGGGGTGCTGGTGCATGATCCGCCGCACCGGCTCCGACAGCGAGACGGCGATCCGCTCGGCGACGGGCCGGTCGCTGTCGCGCAGCGCCTCGGCCGAGATCACCAGCAGCTCGCGGTCGCGGCGCCGGTCGGGCCTGCGCGCGACGCGGTCGATCAGCCGGGCCCCGGACTCCAGGTCGTTGGCCAGCTCGGCGGCGCCCTGCCCGGCCGCGACCTTGACCTCGACCGCGTGCAGCCAGGTCGCCCACGGGTCCGACCACGCGTCCACGCGGAAGGTCCACATGCCCTCGGCGTCCGGCACGATCGCGGCGGCGAAGTCGTCGAGCCCGCCGCCGAGCGGGGTCATCCGGGTCTGCCGGGTCGTCCTGTCGCCGGGCCCGCGCCAGGCGACAGTCGCCGCAACGGCGTCGTGGCCCTCGCGCCACACGGTCGCCTGGATCGGGATGTGTTCGCCCACAACGGCTTTCGCCGGATCGCGCCCGCAGGAGATGACTGGGGAGACATCGTCGATACCGAGCCGACCGCTCACCGGCAACGCCCTCTCAGATTTGTCGTGGCCGTCCTGGCGCAAGTGTGCCTGATTCGATCCAGAGGCCGACCCCAGGGGCAGGTCGGCCTGCATGGGGGATACCCGAAGATCGTCGCGTTCACGCACCATGATGGGGGTTACCTAGAGGTAGTCCCAAGCCGGTTCAACCGTTCGGCCCGTCCTGTCGGGGCGGAGGTTTCCTGCAAACATTTGCAGTCTTCGCTGGCAATCTTGCCAAGCGCCGAGGGGGCGCGGCTACAGTCCGTTGCGTGAGAGCACTGCGCCGGTTCACCGTCCGTGCCAGCCTGCCGGAGCCGTTGGAGGCCCTCGGCCGGTTGGCGACCAACCTCCGCTGGGTGTGGCACCAGCCCACCCAGGACCTCTTCGCCTCGGTGGATCCCCAGGTATGGGAGCGCCTCGACGGCGACCCGCTGCGGTTGCTCGCCGAGGTCTCGCCCGACCGCCTCCAGCAGCTGGCCACCGACGAGGGCTTCCTCGTGCGGACCAGCGCCATCGCCGACGACCTCGACCGCTACCTGACCTCCGGCCGCTGGTACCAGCGCCGCCAGGAGGAGACCGAGGGCATGCCGTCCTCGATCGCCTACTTCTCGATGGAGTTCGGCGTCACCGAGGCGCTGCCGAACTACTCCGGCGGCCTCGGCGTGCTCGCCGGAGACCACCTCAAGGCGGCCTCCGACCTGGGCGTGCCGCTGATCGGCGTCGGCCTGCTCTACCGCTCCGGCTACTTCCGCCAGTCGCTGTCGCACGACGGCTGGCAGATCGAGCACTACCCGGTGCTGGACCCGCGCGCCCTGCCGCTGGAGCCGCTGACCGAGCCCTCCGGCGCGCCGATCCTGGTGCACGTGGCCATGCCCGACGACCGCGTCCTGCGCGCCCGTGTCTGGAAGGCCCAGGTCGGTCGCGTCCCGCTGCTGCTGCTGGACTCCGACGTCGAGGAGAACGACGAGGACCTGCGCGGCGTCACCGACCGGCTCTACGGCGGCGACCAGAACCACCGCATCCGGCAGGAGATCCTCGCCGGTGTCGGCGGTGTGCGCGCGGTGCGGGTGTTCTGCGAGCTGACCGGCCACGCCCAGCCGGACATCTTCCACACCAACGAGGGACACGCGGGCTTCCTCGGGTTGGAACGCATCCGGGAGTACGTCGCGTCGGGCGAGCTGGACTTCGACCAGTCGCTGTCCACCGTGCGCGCGGGCACCGTGTTCACCACGCACACCCCGGTCCCCGCCGGCATCGACCGCTTCCCGGTCGACCTGGTGCGGCACTACTTCGGCGCGGGCAGCGACGGTCTGCTGCCCGGCGTCCCGGTCGACCGCGTGCTCGCGCTGGGAGCGGAGGAGAACCCCGGCCTGTTCAACATGGCGCACATGGGGCTGCGCCTCGCCCAGCGCGCCAACGGCGTCTCCCAGCTGCACGGCAGGGTCAGCCGCGAGATGTTCCGCGCCCTGTGGCAGGACTTCGACGTCACCGAGGTGCCGATCGGCTCGGTCACCAACGGCGTGCACGGTCCGACCTGGGCGGCCCCCGAGGTCAGCAAGGTCCTCGGTGAGTCGGAGCCGGACGCGATCGGCAAGGGCGTCGGCATCCACGGCTTCGAGCCGGTCACCGACGCTGGTCTGTGGGAGCTGCGCGGCGCGCTGCGCGCTCGCCTGGTCGCCGAGATCCGCCGCCGCGTGCGCGCCTCCTGGGTGCAGCGCGGCGCCTCCAACCTGGAGCTCGGCTGGACCGACTCGGTCTTCGACCCGGGCGTGCTCACCATCGGCTTCGCCCGGCGCGTGCCGACCTACAAGCGGCTCACGCTGATGCTGCGCGACCCGGAGCGGCTGCGCGCGCTGCTGCTGGACCCGGAGCGCCCGGTGCAGCTGGTGGTGGCTGGCAAGTCCCACCCGGCCGACGACGGCGGCAAGGCGCTGATCCAGCAGATCGTGCGCTTCGCCGACGACCCCGAGGTGCGGCACCGCATCGTCTTCCTGCCGGACTACGGGATGTCGATGGCGAAGTACCTGTACTGGGGCTGCGACGTCTGGCTGAACAACCCGCTGCGGCCGCTGGAGGCGTGCGGCACCTCGGGGATGAAGTCGGCGCTCAACGGCGGCCTCAACCTGTCCATCAAGGACGGTTGGTGGGACGAGCTCTTCGACGGCGACAACGGCTGGGCGATCCCGACCGCCGACGGCGTCGCGGACCCGAACCGCCGCGACGACCTGGAGGCGACGGCGCTCTACGAGCTGATCGGCGACCAGGTCGCGCCGATGTTCTACGACCGGGGTGAGGACGGCGTCCCGGCCCGCTGGATGGGCAAGGTCCGGCACACGCTGGCCTCGCTCGGCCCGCAGGTCCAGGCCTCGCGCATGGTCAAGGAGTACGTGGAGACGCTCTACGCCCCGGCGGCCCGCTCGGCGGCGGCGGTCGGCGAGTACGCCCACAACGGCGCCAAGGAGCTGGCCTCCTACCGCGCCCGCCTGGACGCGGCGTGGTCCTCGGTGCGCGTCGCGGAGACCACGATGTCGATCAACGGCAACGGCGCGGCCCCGCTGCTGGGCTCGAAGGCGACGGTGACCGCCCGCGTCGAGCTCGGCGGCCTGGACCGCACGGAGATCGAGGTGCAGGCGGTGATCGGCCGCGTCGACGACTCCGACGAGCTGCACGACGTCATCTCGGTGCCGATGGACCTCCAGGCGCCGGGCGAGTACAGCGCCGAGGTGGAGCTGCCGTACGCGGGTCCCACCGGCTACACGGTCCGCGTGCTGCCCAAGCACGAGCTCCTCGCCTCACCGGTCGAGCTCGGCAAGGTCATCCTCGCGAGCTGAGAAACCGTTGTGCGACAGGGGCGTCCCAGCCGGGGCGCCCCTGTCCCGTCCACTCGCCGACGTGGCCTGGCTGGCGTGGTCAGGGTTTTCGCGTTTTGTCACCTTCTTGCGCAAAAGAGCGCTCCCATTTCGCATCAAGGTGACAAAACGCGAAAGGAGGGGCACGTGGGTGAGGGCGCCGGGGGTGGTGAGATGGTGTTGCTACGTGCGGCACTAGTTGAGCACCGCGATGCCGAGGTTGAGCGCGGTGGCGTAGAGGATCCACGCCAGGTAGGGGACGAGCAGCCACGCCGCGGGCTTGCTGACACGGGCGAACTTCCACGCGGTGACCGCGACGGTGACGTCCAGCGCCACGATGACCACGAGCCCGAGCCACAGCTGCTGCCAGGCGAAGAACACCGGTGACCACGCGAAGTTCAGCGCCAGCTGCACCCACCACAGCCTCAGGTCAGCCCGCTTCAGCCACGCCAGCCACGCGGCGACGGCCATCGCGCCGTACAGCACTGTCCACACGGGACCGAACAGCCAGTTCGGCGGAGTGAAACCGGGGCGGTCGGCGCTCGCGTACCACCCGGAGACCCCCGCGGACGACGACAACCCGCCGATGGCGGCGACGGCGTACGCGGCGACGAGGAACCCGATCAGCGGTGCCCACTTCGGCATCCTGCTGGTGCTTAACGATTGGCTGGTCATCCCGCTACCGCACCGCACTCCGCGCACTCCGGCAACCCGAACCGAATCGTGGTCGCCGAGCGCGAGCGCCGGAGGTCAGGGGAGGGCCGGGGCGCCACCGGGCTGGACGGGGAGTCCCGCCGCCCGCCACGCGCGGAAGCCGCCGACGAGATCGGTGGCGCCGGGCAGGCCGACGCGGTGCAGGTCCCTGGCGGCGAGGCTGGACGCGTAGCCCTCGTTGCACACCACGATCACCCGCGAGTCCGGTCTGACGTCCGGGATGCGGTGCTCGCTCGCCGGGTCGAGCCGCCACTCCAGGTGGATGCGCTCGATCGGCAGCGCTCCGGGGATCTCGCCCTCCGCCTCGCGGTTGGAGTGCGGCCGGATGTCGACCACGATCGCGCCGTCCCGCTGCGCCGCCAGCGCCTGCTCCGGCTCCAGCCGGTCCAGCTCCGCCCGCGCTTCGTCGAGGAACTTCTCGATGCTCACTTGGTGTTCCCCCGCGGGGTCGGGACGGCCACGTAGTCCTCAAGGCTGGCGTACTCGTTGGTGGGCAGCAGCGGCGGCGAGTAGGCGTGCACGCTCGCGGCGTTCACGGTGCCGACGTTGCGGACCTGGTGCGCGCGTCCCGGGCCGAAGCCGACGCCCGTGCCGAGCTGCCGCGTGGCGCCGCGGATCGGGCCGGTCGGGTAGCGGTAGTCCTCACGCAGCTCGCCGCGGTGGACGGTGAAGGAGCCGGAGGCCCCGCCGTGGTCGTGCGGCTCCGTGCCCTGGCCGGGCATCCAGCTGAGCAGCCACAGCTCCACCTCCTCGGTCAGCGCCAGGCGGGCCCACCATCGCTGGCCCGGCACGTACTCCAGGATCCCGGCGAGCTGGTCCTCGAAGACCGAGGCCACGTTCTTGGTCAGCCCCAACAGCTCGCTCGCCGTCCACAGTGGACGACGCGGGGCGATGAGGTCGCGCAGCAGCGGCTGGTCGAGTGCCGGGTGGATCTCGGGGGTGGACAGCGAAACGGTCATGGGCGCGCTCCTGGTTCACAGCTGGTGTGGACGAACGGAACGCGGCGAGGCACCGGTGAACCCCGTGGGGGACACCAGGATGTGCGGGGAAGGGTCGAGTCAGTCGAGTCCCGTGATCACATGCCGCGCCGCGTGCAGGTACACGCACAGCTGGTCAACCGGGCCTGGTCGAGCGGCAGGTTGTTCCAGAGCAGCGAGCGGATCACATCGCGATGTTGCCACAGGGCGACCCTGGCGACCAGGCTTTCCGGATGGTGGGCCAGGAACTCTGATGTGACCCGTTCGCGGTGTCGGCATCCTGTCGACGTTGGCGGAAATCGGCCACGAGCGTGGCGTCACCGCCTGAGCGGCTTCGACGTGGCGGCACCTCTGGAGGAGGGGGCGGAACGCAGGGGTTCCGCCCCGCTCGCTCCGATTCGGGTCGAGGTCAGAAGCTCCAGGCGTACAGGTCGTACATGTCGCGGAACGAGTTGTAGAAGCAGTCGGCGTCGCCGTCGCTGCCGCGGTACCTGACCGCGTCCGCCTCGCAGTCCGCCCAGCTGAAGTACGAGCCGATGTACTTGCGGTCGCCGTCCGCCGCCGCGGTACCGGCGGTGGTCGTGAGCAGGAGGCCGGCGGCGACGGCCACGGCGGTCAGCCCGCCGACGATCTTGTTGGTCGTGTCCCCAAGATTGCGCAAGTCGGGCGCTTGACATGAGCCGCTTCACTCCAGAGTGAAACCGCTTGGATCACGCTCGGACCTTGAGCACCAGGAAGGTCCGGGCGGGCACCGTCATCGGGCTTCCCGCGGGCATCGGTGGCCGCTCGGCGGGGACGCCGTTCGCCTCGCCGGTGTCGAGCACCGGTTCGTAGCAGCGGCCGTACTCGTCGGAGGGCAGGTTGATCCGCGCGGGCTCCGCCCCGGCGTGCAGGACCAGCAGCCACGAGTGGTCCTCCAGCGGCTCGCCCCTGCGCGTCCGGACCCGGCAGTCCTGGCCGTCGATCCACATCATCAGCGTCCTGCGCGAGTCGTCGAACCAGTCCGTCTCGGTCATCTCCCGCCCGTCGGCGTGCAGCCACACCAGGTCCGGCGAGCCGCTCGGGGTCTCGCGCCCGTCGAAGAACTCCGCCTGCCGCAGCGCCGGGCACTCGGCGCGCAGCGCGATCACCCGCCGCGCGAAGGCCAGCATCGCCTCGGATGCCTCCGTGGGGCTCCAGTGCACCCAGGACGTCTCGTTGTCCTGGCAGTAGGCGTTGTTGTTGCCGCCCTGCGTCCGCCACATCTCGTCGCCCGCCGTGACCATCGGCGTCCCGGTCGAGAGCACCAGCGTCGCGAAGATGTTCCGCGCCTGTCTCGCCCGCAGCTCCAGCACCGCCGCGTCGTCGGTCTCGCCCTCGACCCCGCAGTTCCACGAGCGGTTGTCGTCGGTGCCGTCCCGCCCGTCCTCGCCGTTGGCCTCGTTGTGCTTGTGGTCGTAGGACACCAGGTCCCGCAACGTGAACCCGTCGTGCGCGGTGACGAAGTTGATCGACTGCCACGGTCTGCGCCCGCTCAGGTCGTAGAGGTCGGAGGAGCCGGAGAGCCGGTACGCCAGCTCCGCCACTCCGGTCGCCGAACGCCAGTAGTCGCGCACGGTGTCCCGGAACCGCCCGTTCCACTCCGCCCACTGAACGCCGAAGTCGCCGACCCGGTAGCCCTCGCCGGTGGCGTCCCAGGGCTCGGCGATCAGCTTGCGCTGCGAGAGCACCGGGTCGGTGGTGATCGCGGTCAGCAGCCCCGCGTTGCGGTCGAAGCCGCCGCCGCCCGGCCGCCCGAGCACGCTTGCCAGGTCGAACCGGAACCCGTCGACGCCCAGCTCGCCCGCCCAGTACCGCAGCGAGTCGGTGATCAGCCGGACCACCGTCGGCGAGCCCGCGTCAAGGGTGTTGCCGCAGCCGGTCAGGTCGAAGCCGCCGCCGTTGGCGGAGTGCAGGTAGTAGGCGGGCGCGTCCAGGCCGCGGAAGCTCAGCGTCGGACCGCCGAGCCCGCCCTCGCAGGTGTGGTTGAACACCACGTCGAGCAGCACCTCGATGCCCGCGGCGTGCAGCGCGGCGACCATCGTGCGGAACTCCTCGACCTCGCGCCCCGGCTCGCTGGCGTAGGCGGCGTGCGGCGCGAGGAAGCCGAGCGTGGAGTAGCCCCAGTAGTTGTGCCTGCCCTGCGCGGTCAGCGCGGGCTCGTCGACGAAGGAGTGCACGGGCAGCAGCTCCACGGCGGTCACGCCGAGCCGTTGCAGGTGCTCGATCACCGCGGGGTGCGCCATGCCGAGGTAGGTGCCGCGCTGGTGCTCCGGCACCTCCGGGTGCAGCTTGGTGAAGCCTTTGACGTGCACCTCGTAGACGACGGTCTCTTCCCACGGCACGTTCGGGGCGGCACCGGTGTCGGCCCCGCCGGGCGCGGTGACCACGGACAGCGGCACGCTGCCGAGCGAGTCCACCGCGGAGGGCGTCCAGCCCATGTGGTCGCCGACGTGGCCGAGGGCCGCGTCCACATCGGTGAGCGAGCCGGTGATCCGCCTGGCGTAGGGATCGACCAGCAGCTTCGCCGGGTTGCAGCGCAGTCCGCGCGACGGGTCGTAGGGCCCGTGCACCCGGAAGCCGTAGCGCTGCCCGTGGGTGACGCCGGGCACCAGCCCGTGCCACACGCCGAAGGTGCGCTCCGTCAGCTCGACCCGGCGTTCCGTGAGACGGCCGTCCTCACCTGTGTCGATGAGGCAGACCTCGACCGCGTCGGCGATCGAGGAGGCCACCGCGAACCGGACGCCGCCGCCCTCGGGATGGGCCCCGAGTGGGAACGGGCGACCGGCGAGGACGGGGTGCTCGTGGTCGGCTGTCACGGGGTGAATGATCCACGATCAGGGCCGGGGCCAGGGGCGGTGACGGGCCCGAATCTCGGGATCGCAAGAATGGGGCCCGTGACCGAGCGCGCAGCGATGCAGGCCACCGCAGGCGACGGGGTGGACGTGACGGACCTAGTGGTGCGCATGGACGGTGTTGGCGTCCGAAGGGCGCGCACCTCCTTGCTCCGGAAGGTCGACTGGCGCGTCGAGCTGGACGAACGCTGGGTGGTGCTGGGCCCGAACGGGGCGGGCAAGACGACCCTGCTGAAGCTGGCGGGCGCCGAGATGCACCCGACCACCGGCCAGGTCAACGTGCTCGGCGAGCGGATCGGCCGGACCGACGTCTTCGAGCTGCGGCCGAGGATCGGCTTCTGCTCCGCCGCGCTCGCCGCGCGCGTCCCCGCCGAGGAGCAGGTGCGGGACCTGGTGGTCAGCGCGGGCTACGCGGTGCTGGGCCGGTGGCGCGAGGACTACGACGCGATGGACACCGAGCGCGCCGACGAGCTGCTCAAGGCCATGGGCATCGCGCACCTGGGTGACCGGACCTTCGGCACGCTGTCGGAGGGCGAGCGCAAGCGCACGCTGATCGCCCGCGCGCTGATGACCGACCCGGAGATGCTGCTGCTCGACGAGCCTGCCGCGGGCCTGGACCTCGGCGGTCGCGAGGACCTGGTGATGCGGTTGTCCGCGCTGGCCATGGACCCGGACGCGCCCGCGATGGTGCTGGTGACCCACCACGTCGAGGAGATCCCGCCGGGCTTCACCCACGCGATGCTGCTGCGCGAGGGCGGCGTGGTGGCCCAGGGCCTGCTCGACGACGTGCTCACCGAGCCGAACCTGGCGGAGACCTTCGGCCAGAACCTGGCGCTCCAGCGCTCCGGCGACCGGTACTTCGCCTGGCGTCGTGCGTGACCGCTACTGCGCGGTAGCCTGCCGCTGACGGCCCGGGATCGGGTTGCGACGAGCGAGGAGGTTCTCGGCGTGGGCGAGTTCGTCAGGCTTGAGGTCGACGGCGCGATCGGCACCATCCGGCTGGACCGTCCGCCGATGAACGCCTTGAACCAGCAGCTGCACCTGGAGATCAGGGCCGCCGCGCAGGAGGCGGCAGAGCGCGCCGACATCCGCGCGGTGATCGTCTACGGCGGCGAGAAGGTCTTCGCGGCGGGCGCGGACATCAAGGAGATGGCCGACCTGTCCTACGGCGAGATGCTCGACTGGGGCAGCGGCCTGTCCACCTCGCTCAGCGCGGTCGCGGCCATTCCGAAGCCGACCGTCGCGGCGATCACCGGCTACGCGCTCGGCGGCGGCTACGAGCTGGCGCTGACCTGCGACCGCCGCATCGGCGGCGACAACGTCAAGGTCGGCCAGCCGGAGACGCTGCTCGGTGTGATCCCCGGCGCGGGCGGTACCCAGCGCCTCGCCCGGCTGATCGGCCCGGCCAAGGCCAAGGACGTGATCTACACCGGCCGCTTCGTCAAGGCCGACGAGGCGCTGCGCATCGGCATGCTGGACGAGGTCGTGGCCCCGGACGACGTCTACCTGGCGGCCCGCCGCTGGGCCGAGCAGTTCGCGAACGGCCCCGCTCGCGCGCTCGCGGCGGCCAAGGCGGCGGTGGACATCGGCCTGGACGGTGACCTGAACAGCGGCCTTCGGTTGGAGACCCAGCTGTTCGCCGCGCTGTTCGCCACGGAGGACCAGAAGGCCGGCATGCGCTCGTTCATCGAGAACGGCCCGGGGAAGGCGACCTTCAGTGGCAAGTGACCCGAAGCCCAACCCGCACGCCTCGGCAGAAGAGGTGGAGGCGGCTTGGAAGGACCCGAAGCTCGCCAACGTCCTCTACCACGACTGGGAAGCGGGCACCTACGACGAGAAGTGGTCGATCTCCTACGACGAGCGCTGCATCTCCTACGCGACCGGCCGGTTCCGCGCGGTCGCAGGCGAGCGCGACTGGCCGTACGAGCACGCGCTCGAACTGGGCTGCGGCACCGGCTTCTTCCTGCTGAACCTGATGCAGGGCGGCGTGATCAAGCGCGGCTCGGTCACCGACCTCTCGCCGGGCATGGTCGAGGTCGCGGTGCGCAACGCCGAGTCGCTCGGACTTGAGGTGGACGGCCGCGTCGCCGACGCGGAGACGCTGCCCTATGACGACGACACCTTCGACCTCGTCGTCGGGCACGCGGTGCTGCACCACATCCCGGACATCCCGGCGGCGATGAAGGAGATCCTGCGGGTGCTCAAGCCCGGCGGGCGCTTCGTGTTCGCGGGCGAGCCCACGAAGATCGGCGACTTCTACGCGCGCAAGCTCGGCCAGCTCACCTGGTGGGTGACCACCAACGTGACCAAGCTGCCGGTGCTCAACGGCTGGCGCAGGCCGCAGGAGGAGCTGGACGAGTCTTCCCGCGCGGCCGCTCTGGAGGCCGTGGTGGACCTGCACACCTTCGACCCCCACGAGCTGGAGCGCACCGCGAGGGCAGCGGGCGCGACCGAGGTCCGCGCGGTGACCGAGGAGCTGGCGGCGGCGTTGTTCGGCTGGCCGGTGCGCACCTTCGAGGCGGCGGTCCCGCGCGAGAAGCTGGGCTTCGGCTGGGGCATGTTCGCCTACCGCGCGTGGCAGCGCCTCACCTGGCTGGACGAGAACCTGCTGTCCAAACTGGCGCCCCGCAACGTCTTCTACAACGTGCTCATCACCGGCACCAAGCCCCACTGATCCCGCCCCGTCCCCACAACCCGGCCCGGCGGGGTCGAGTTCTCGCGTTTTGTCACCTTGTTGTGAAATGGGAGCGCTCTTTTCGACAAGTTGGTGCCAAAACGCGAAAAGGGACGGCTGGAGAGGGGGCGGGGCGTGGGGTACGGGTTCACGGTCGAGGACGTGGAGTTCCTGCGGTCCTCGGCGGGGGGCGACGCGTTAGGTGCGGCGGCGGAGCTGCCGCTCACGCCCGCGTCGCGGTTGGGTGATGTCGCCGCGGTCCGGCGGAGCGTGGGGGAGCGGTTCGCCTCCGCGGTGCTGGAGACGGCAGTGCTGCGGCGACGCGCTGTGTCCAAACTGGACGGTTCGGACTCGTGGTTGCTGACCGATGACGCCGTGCAGCAGGCGACCGCTTCCGTCGTGGCGCGGCACCGGGCGCAACGCCTTGAGGGGCGCGATGTTCACGACGTGACGTGCTCCATCGGGGCCGAGCTCGTCGCGGTCGCCGAGGTCGCGGACCGGTGTGTCGGGTCCGATGTGGACGGTGTCCGGCTCGCGATGGCGCGGCACAACTGCGCGGTCGCGGGCGCTCCCGTCGGCCTGGTGCGCGCGGACGCGCTGCGGCCGGTGAGCCGGGGGACCGTGGTGCTCGCCGACCCCGCCCGGCGGGACGGGACGGGGCGGCGGAAGTGGCGGCCGGAGGACCTCGTGCCACCGCTCGGCGACCTGGTGGAGGTCTACCGCGGGCGGGACATGGCGGTGAAGTGCGCTCCAGGACTGGACTTCGATGCCGTCCCGTGGGCCGACGAGGTCGAGGTCGTCTCGCTGGCCGGTCAGGTCCGGGAGGCGTGCGCGTGGGTCGGCGCGCCCGCGACCTTCGGCGTGCGGCGGAGGGCGACCGTGCTCGGGCCGGAGGGGCCGCTGTGGACGGTCACCGACGCGGAGTCCGACGACTGCCCCGAGCGCGAGGTCGGTGAGTGGATCATCGACCCGGACGGCGCGGTGGTGCGGGCCGGGCTCGTGCGGCACTACGCGGCGCGGCACGGACTCGGCCAGCTCGACGCGCGGATCGCCTACCTCACCGGTGATGCGCCGCCGCGCGGAGTGCGGGCGTTCCGGGTTCTGGAGCACGGGAAGTACAACGAGAAGACCCTGCGCGCGCTGCTGCGGGAGCGCGGGGTCGGCCGGTTGGAGATCCTGGTGCGGGGCCTGGACATCGACCCCGACGCGCTGCGCAAACGGTTGAAGATCAGCGGTCCCGAGGAGGCGACCGTGGTGCTCACCCGCGTCGGCGACACCCCGACCGCGTACCTGTGCCGCGCGGAGCGGGTGTGAGCTTTTCCTAACCGGACCGTCCGGGAGGAATCCGCCAAGCCGGTCGTATCGGGTTGAGCTGCGACAACGTGCGCCCTAGCGTCGCAACGCCCGCCTGAAATCCTGCTTGGAGGCCGTCCATGGCCAGTCGCACCCGCGGCTTCACGATGCTCGCGACCACCGCCGCGCTGTCCGGGGCGCTGCTCGTCGGTTCGACCGTCCTTTCCGGACCGGACAACGCCGACGCGGCGGGGAAGCCCAAGGAGCCCGCCAACATCGGCCAGGTCAAGAACGACGTCAAGCAGTACTACGGCGACTACCTCGACCCCTCCGGCAAGCACCACGCCTCGTCCACCAGCCAGTGGGCGAAGCAGACGGCGACCGAGATCGCCTCGGCCCGCAGGTGGCTGGAGCGCAAGCTGCTCGACGGCGTGAAGAACCCGGCCATCGTGCTGGACATCGACGACACCTCGGAGCTGACCTACGGCTTCGAGGCCGACCGCGACTTCGGCTTCGACCAGACCGCGTTCGACAACGCGGTGAACGCGGGCGAGTTCACCGCGATCGAGCCGACGCGCGAGCTCACCCAGTGGGCCAGCAAGCATGGGGTGAAGGTCTACTTCCTCACCGGCCGCAAGGAGAACCTGCGCGCGGGAACGGTGAAGTCCTTGCACAAGAACGGCTTCCCGGAGCCCAAGGAGCTGTTCCTCAAGCCGTTGGACAAGCCGCTGCCGTGGCTGCCCTGCGGTCTCACGTGCAACACGGTGCAGTACAAGGCCGGCACCCGCGCGCACCTCGAAGCCCAGGGCGACACGGTGCTGCTCAGCGTCGGCGACCAGTTCAGCGACCTGGAAGGCGGCCACGCCGAGCGGCTGGTGAAGCTCCCCAACCCGATGTACTACCTGCCGTAAGGGGCACAGCCCTGGCACAGTGTGCGCTGTGCCGACGGAGAACGATCTGCGGTCGATGCAGCGGGAGGCGGTTCGGCCGGAGGGCCTGCGCCACCTGCTGCGGTGGTTGGTGCGCCGCCTGGACGCGTTCGTGGTGCTGCTCGACCACGCGGGAACTCCGTTGCTGGCGTTCCCCAGGACTCCGACGGCGTTGCTGGACGCGGCGGCCGACGGCATCGCGCGGGTGGCCGACGGGCGCAGCCACTCGGCCAAGGTCGATACGGCCGAGCACATGTCGCACGCGCTCCTGATCGACGAAAGGCCGGGCCCGATCCTGTTCGTGGCCCGGCAGGGGACTCTCGATCCCCTGGCGGGTTCACTGGTCGCCGACGCCGCGCGCCTGCTCCAGCTTCGGTGGCGGTTGGAGCGGGCTGAGGAGCGGCGGCGGGAGGTCGAGCTGGCGGAGACACTCGCCAGGGAAGCGGTCCTGCACCTGCTGATGGTCGGTGACCTCGGTGCGGCCAGGCGGGTGGCCGGCGCGTTGCGGCCGGACCTCGCCGACCTGGTGCGCGTGTACGTGGTCGAGTGCGCCCTCGACGCCAGGGCCGAGATGGCGGCGCGGTGTGATGAGGCGTGCCTCGGCCGCGCCTGGGTGGTCCACTGCCCCGTCTACACCCGGCACCTCATCGTGCTCGCGCCTGTCGACGACCCCGACGCCGTTGACGACTCGATAGAGCTGGCCCTGCGCGCGACAGTGCGCGGTGACATCCGCGTCGGAGCCGGTGACGTCGTCCCGCTCGGCGATGTCGCGGCCGGATACGAGCAGGCGTTCCACGCGCTCGCCGTGGCCAGGAACGGCCCGGAACCCTTCGTGCGGTTCCGCGGGCGAGCGGAGCTGGCCACGGTGATCGGCCCGGCTGGGCGTGCCTGGGCGCGCCGGACACTCGCCCCGCTGGTGGGGTTCATCCCGGAGAGACCCCAGGACCCCGACGGCCGCGAGCTGACGGCGACCCTGCGCGCCTGGCTGGACTTCCACGGCGGAGCCGCGCGGCAGATGAAGATCCACCGCAACACCCTGGCCGCGCGGGTTCGTCGCGCCGCGGCGGTGCTCGGCCGGGACCTGGACCGGATCGAGACGCGGGCCGAGCTGCACCTGGCGCTGCGCCTGCTGGTCCCGGCCGACCTGTCGGGGGCCGCCGGGCTGACCGAGCTGCTCGCCGCGCCGGCGGTGCGGCGGTGGGCGGAGGAGCTGTTGGCACCGTTGCTGAGCGACGACGCGCGCGGCCTGCTCACCACGGTGCGCGCGTGGCTTGCCGCTGACGCGCGTCCGGAGGCCGCCGCCGGTGCGCTCGGCGTGTCGGTGACCGCGACGCGCAAGCGGCTCGTCCGGGTCGAACAGCTCCTCGGCCGGTCTCTGCTGTCCGGCCCGTCAGCCAGGTACGACCTGGTGCTGGCGTTGCGCATTCATGATCGCGCCCACTGACGCAGCATTCCCGCACCAGCGTGTCCGCACGGTGTGCAAACCGAACCTGTCCGCCCTCGCGTCCGCGCTCCTACCGTCGGGTCGCTCCACATTCGGCCGCTCGACGAGGAGTCCTCATGTCGCACCACTTCGATTCGCCGCTCGCGCGCCAGGACCCGCGGTTGGACATCAGCGATGTGTACCTGTTCCGAGGAACCGCGGGAACGGTCTTCGTGATGAACGTCAACCCCTTGTCCGGCGCGGACGGGTTCCACCCCGACGGCCTCTACGAGTTCAAAGTGGACACTGGTTCCGACGCGGTCGAGGACACGACGTTCCGGGTCACCTTCGGCGATCGGGACGCCGAAGGCCGGCAGTCGCTCGTGCTGCGCCGGCTCGACGGTGAGGCCGCGCGGGACCGCGACGCCGAGGGTTCAGTCCTGGCCGAAGGGATGACCGAAGAGGTCATCGAGGCCCGGCACGGCATCCGCCTGTGGGCAGGCGCCGCCGCCGATCCGTTCTACATCAACGGTTCGGTGGTCGGCGCGGTGAAGCAGGCGGTCGCCGAAGGAAGCCTGATCGACCTCACCCCCGCGTCCGCGACGCCCGCGGCGAACCTCTTCGCCGGGACCAACGTGTGCGCGATCGTGCTCGAAGTCCCGGACGAGGTGCTCGCCGTGCCCAGCATCGGGTTCTGGGGCGTGACCGCGCTGCCGACGGACGCGGGCGGCTGGCAGCAGATCAACCGCTGTGCCCAACCGCTGATCAACACGATCTTCAACCCGGACGACGAGGAGCGGTCCAGCGAGTACAACACCATCCAGCCGAGCCAGGACCGCGAGGTCCACGGGCCGGTCGTGTGCGACCTCGTCGCCAGGGTGGTCGCCGCGATGGGCACGGCGGAGGACCCGAAGCGCTACGCGGAAAGCGTGCGGGACACGATCTTCCCGGACGTCCTGCGCTACCGCGTCGGCACCTCCGCGGTCTTCGGCTTCGCCGAGCGCAACGGCAGGGGCCTGACCGAGTGCGCGCCCGAGGTGATGTTCGGCATCGTGCTCAACAAGGCCGTCTCGCTGGGCCTGGACGCGCGCTCGGCACCGGGCTCACTCCGTGACGAGTTCCCGTACCTGTCCGAGCCGCTCGGCGTTCCCGCCTAGCTCAGGCCCCACCACGCAGCCGGTCCAGGACGAGTGCGCGCACCGCGTCCAGGTCGGCGTCCAGCGCCACGTCGACCCGCCGGCCGGAGGCGTTGAGCCTGCGGTCGGCGATGGTCGCCCCACGCGCCGGCCCGAGATCGCAGAGCACGTCCACCGGCAACGGTGTGGTGCGCAGCGTGCCGGGCCGCGCCGCTTCGAGCACGGCGAGGGCGTCGTGCAGCGCCACCCCGTCCTCGCCGTAGAACTCGCGGTACCGGTTGCGGTAGTGCTCGACGACCTTGGCCAGCGTCTCGCCCGCGCCACCACCGGCCGCGAGCGAGGCCAGCCAGGGGCCGTCCAGCGCACAGCGCAGCGTCAGGTCCAGCGGCACGAGCGTGGTCGGCACGTCCTCCTCGACCAGCACCCGGCGCGCCGCCTCGGGGTCGCTCCAGATGTTGAACTCCGAGGTGGCCGTCGTGTTGCCGCCCGAGAACGCCCCGCCCATCACCACCAGCCGACCGATCCGGGGCTTGAGCTCCGGGTACGAGCCGAGCAGCAGCGCGATGTTGGTCAGCGGCCCGATCGCCGCGATCGTCACCGGCAGCTCCGCGCCGCGCAGCACCGTGGCCAGCTGCTCCACCGCACGGATCGGCTCCGGCGAGCGCACCGCCTCCGGCAGCAGGCCGGACTGCCCGCCGAGCCCGTCCTGACCGTGCCAGCCCTCGGCGCGGTGGACCAGCGCGTGCACCAGCGGCCGGTCGGCCCCGGCCGCGACCGGGACGTCCTCGCGGCCGATCAGCCGCAGCACCCGCAGCGCGTTGGCCGTGGTCACCTCCGGCCCGACATTGCCGAAGACCGTGGTGACAGCGACCAGGTCCACCTCAGGGCTGTTCGCGGCGAGCAGCAGCGCGACGGCGTCATCGATCCCGGGGTCGGTGTCGATGACCAGTGGTGTGCGGGCGGCGGCTGAGGTCATGCCGCTTATCCTGCCTGCTGACAGCGCGGCGGAACCAACGGATTGCGGGGACGGGCCGATGACGAGCATGTGGGGTGCGCCGTTGCGGGCCAGATGGAGCCTGGGACGGCAGCGGGACCCGCAGCAGGCCCGGTTCCTCACCCTCGCCTCGCTGCGCTGGGTGGTCCGCAACAAGGCGTGGACGCCCTGGTACCTGGTCCGCTACTGGCGGCTGCTGCGCTTCCGGCTGGCCAACCCGCACATTGTCCTGCGCGGCATGGTCTTCCTCGGCCGCAACGTGGAGATCCACTGCAAGCCCGGCTACGGCCGGATGGAGATCGGCCGCTGGGTGCACATCGGCGACGGCAACGCGATCCGCTGCCACGAGGGCTCGCTGCGCATCGGCGACAAGGCGGTCTTCGGCAGGCAGAACACCGTCAACTGCTACCTCGACATCGAGCTCGGCGCGGCCGCGCTGGTCGCGGACTGGGTCTACATCTGCGACTTCGACCACATCACCGCGGACATCAACCAGCCCATCAAGGACCAGGGCATCGTGAAGTCCCCGGTGCGCATCGGCCCGGACACCTGGCTGGGCACCAAGGTCACCGTGCTGCGCGGTACCCGTGTCGGCCGTGGCTGCGTCCTCGGCGCGCACGCGGTGGTGCGCGGCGACATCCCGGACTACGCCATCGCGGTCGGCGCCCCGGCCAGGGTGGTGCGCAACCGCGTCGCCGACTACGAGTCCGATGCCGAACGCCGGGCCGCCATCGCCGACATGTCCCGCAAGGCCGACGAAGCCGTGCAAAGGGCGCTGGACAAGTCCTGACCTCGGTTTCCGTGCGGTCACGCGGGCGTTGCGGACAGGTGTGCACCCTCCCTCAGCGCGCCGAATCGGACATACCGTCACCTCCCTCCGTCATCAGCCGATGGCGGGGCCGCAGTCGGGGACGAACGGCCGGAGCTCCCTATGCGCGCTTCCGAACCCGCCATACGCACCACCTTCCTGCTGCTGCCGCTGCTGTTGGGCCTGAGTGCCTGCGGCGGTGGCACGTCGGACACGAGCCTGGGCGTGCCCGCCACATCAACGACGACCACGTCCGCGACCTCCACGTTCATGACGCAGCCGACCACGACCACGGTGATCACGACGACGATGACGACGACCACCGTCACCACCACGACCGTGCCGCCCGCACCTCCGGCACCGCCCGCCGTCGACCCGCGGTTCAGCACCTGTCAGCAGGCGTTGGCCAAGGGGTACGGGCCGTACTACAAGGGCAAGGACGTCGAGTACGGCTGGTACCGGGACGCGGACTCCGATGGCGTCGTGTGCGAGCCCGCGCCGATCACCACGAAGCCGAAGGCCGTTCCCCAACCCGGCACCGATCCGCGGTTCGGAACCTGCAAGGAAGCCAAGGCCAAGGGGTACGGGCCCTACTACCGGGGCAAGGACGTCGAATACGGCTGGTACCGGGACGCCGACTCCGACGGGATCGTCTGCGAGTAGCTAGCCCCCGGATTCTCCGTCCACAGAGGACAGAATGCGGCCGGGGACGTCGGGGTCGCAGCCGACCCGGGCCAGCCGTGCGCGGATCGACGAGCGGCTGCGGCCGAAGCGCTCCGCCAGCTCACCGATCACCGATGGCCCCGCGGTCGGGGCCGCGCCACCGGTGAGCCAGCGCTCCTTCAGCTCGGTGTCCAGCTCGGACGTCCACGGGGCGTTGGCGTTGGCCGCCGACGCCCCGCGTGCGCCGCGTTTTCGGTTCCTGCGCGGGTCGTGCAGGCGGGACAACGCCTCCATCACCTCGGACAGCAGCTGCCCGCAGGGCGCGAGCCCGTGCGCGGGCAGCACCAGCTGCCCCTCGGCGATGGCGTCCCCGTCGATGTCGGTTCCGGACAGCTCGATCTCGACGTGCTCGGCCTCGCCGATCCGGGCGCGCACCGCGTAGGTGCTGTCGCCGGTGTGCACGTCTCCCTGGTAATCCAACGAAATAGCCATGCCGCGAAGGTAAACACCTCCGCCGACGAACCCACCGACAACGACCGCGCCGCCGAACCTCAGTGTCGCCCGAAAGCGTTACCTGAAGCGATTTTCGGCCGTCCCAGCACCCTCGCGGGACCCCTGCGGGCGGCCGCGTAGACCTCCGCGGTCCCCGCAGCGATCTTCGCCCAGTCGAAGTCGCTGGTCAGCCGAGCCTTCGCGGCCTTGGCCCGGCGCTTGGCCGCGGCCGGACCGTCCAGCACGGCACGCACGGACGCGGCCAAACCATCGACATCGCCTGGGGGGAAAGACAATCCGGTCACACCATTGAGTACAACCTCACCCAACCCGCCCGCGGTGGACGCCACGAGAGGTGCTCCCGCGGCGGCGGCCTCCAGGGCGACGATGCCGAACGGCTCGTAGCGACTGGGCAGCACCACGGCGTCGGCGGCCGACAGGGTCGCTGCCAGCTCCCGATCGGTGAGGTGCCCGACGAACTCGACCGAGCGCAGGACGCGGTGCTTGCGGGCCTGCTCGACGAGCCAGTCCGAGCCCGTGCCCTTGCCCGCGACGACCACGCGAGTGCCCGGGTGGCTGCGCCGGATCCTCGGCAGCGCCGCGAGCAGGTCGTGCACGCCCTTCTCCCACTCCAGCCGCCCGAAGAACAGCAGGAACGGCTTGCCGTCTGGGGCGTAGCGCCGCCGCGCCTCCTCGATGTCGGCGGGCCGCACGCGCCACCGCCGCGGCTCGATCCCGTTGTGCAGCACGGTGACCGTGCCGGGGTCGATGTCGAAGAGCGTGGCGGCCTCGTCGCGCATGGCCGCCGAGCAGGTGATCAACGAGTCCGCGCTGTTGGCCAGCCACCATTCCACCGAGTGGATCTGCTGGTTCAGCGGGTGGGAGAGCCAGCCGTTGTAGCGGCCCGCCTCGGTCGCGTGCACCGTGGCGATCAGCGGCGCGTCGGCGAACTCGGCGAGCGCCACCGCGGCGTGGGTGACCAGCCAGTCGTGCGCGTGCACCACGTCGGGCCGCCAGTCGGCGAGCAGGCGCAGCCCCGCCCTGGTCATCGCGTGCCCGATGCCCAGGGTCCACGCGACGAGGTCCTGCTCGAAGCTCAGGTGCGGCGGGTCCTCGGCCACCCGCACCAGCCGGACGCCGTCGGCGGTCTGGTCGGTGGTCGGGTGGGTCTCGGCGTCGGTGCCGAACGGCTGGCGGCACAGCACCACCACCTCGTTGCCCTGCGCGGCGAGTTGCCTGGCCAGCGCGTGGACGTGTCTGCCCAGCCCGCCGACCACCACGGGCGGGTACTCCCAGGACAACATCAGTACGCGCATATTCAGACATCCTGACAGGTAGGTGCGGTGTCCCGGCCGTGTGGCCGTACATGCGAATCTCGAACGCGGCCACGGCCCAACGGTGCGGGTAACGTCCATGGTTCGTCAGAACCAAGGAGGCCGCCGCTATGTGGTTCTACATCCTGCTCGGGCTTGTCGTCGTCGGTGTCGTGGTCGCCGCGGTGCTGGACAGCAGGGCCAAGAAGGTCCGCGGGGAGCTGAAGCCCAGCAGCGCCGACCCGGACGGTCACGTGTCCAAGATCGAGCCTGGGTACGTTCTGCCGAACCCTGGTGTGGTCACCCCACATACGGACTCCTAGAGCGACCGCGCGTCGAGGTGACCGAACGGGCCGTCCTGCTCGCGTAGCCGGGCGGCCAACCCCTCGGCCTTCGCCAGGTCGCCGTAGCCGATCAACCGCGCCAGCTCCTCGAAGCGCTCGGTGTGCACGTGCGCCCGGTGCCGTGCGTAGTCCGCCGCCGAGTCCTTGGTGACCATGAACGCCCAGTCGCTGGACAACGCGAGCAGCGCCTCGCGCACGAGCTGGTCCTGCACGGCACTTCGCACTGTTCCAGGTGCCACCGTGGCCAGTAGCTTGCGTTGCAGCTCCGCGCCGGAGGACACCAGGTCGGCCACCTTCTCGCCGTCCCACACTCGCCAGTCCTTGCCGGAGCCCCACGATGACGCGGGCAGGTCCACCGGGCCACTGACAAGACCGGACTCGGTGGCACCACGAAGAGTCGTCACGTTGACGCCTGCCTCGGGCAACGCTCGCAGCACTGCTTCAAGCCACGACGGTCCTTCGTGCCACCAGTGTCCATAGAGCTCGGTGTCATACGCGGCAACAACATGCGCTGGTCTGCCGTGCTGCTCGCGTAGGGACTTCAAACGCCGCACTACGACATCGACGAAGTCGGCTGCGTGCTTCTGCACTGCCGCGCGGGCCAACGTGGGGTCATAGGGCTTCTTGTCCTCCGGAGACACGTGCTTACCGGTCACGCGGGAGGGCTTCAAGCCAGACGGGTGGTCGTAGGTGTGGAAGTCCCTATAGACCGCATCGCCGGGGTATCCGGCCTTTGGCGACCACACGCGGTAGGTGACTTCAAGGTCGCGGCCGAAGCACACAACGTCAGAGGTGCCTACTGTGCGGCCGAATGCCGTGTCGCCGTGCAGTGCTGGACCGTCGACAAGGAACCGTCGCACACCTGCGGCGGCGTAGCCCTCTTCCATGCCAGGCGCGTAGCCGCACTCCGGGGCCCAGATGCCTTCAGGCGTATGACCCAACCGCAGGTTTGTGTCCGCAAGACCCGTGTGTAGCGCGAACGCGCGAACACGTGGCTCCAGCAGCGGTTGGAACGGGTGCGTCGCAGGGCCGCCGATCAGCTCGATGACACCGTCGTCGACCAGTGGCCGCAGCACGGGGGAGAAGCCGTGCCGCCAACGCGACTCGAACTCCTCGATGGCCTTGCCCGCACTCCGGTGCTCGTCGGCGGCCAACGAACGCAGCAGCGGATCGGCGTTGCGCCACTGGCCTGCGGCGAGCTGTGCGCGCAGTTGCCAGTTGCCGAGCCAGTGGTGGAACTCGCGCAGGCAGTACGGATCGTCCAGTTGCGCGGCCAACACCGGCGTCACGCCAAGCGTCAGGACGTCGCGGCGCCCCTCTTCGCCGAAGCGCCGCACCATGTCCATCAACGGCAGGTACGAGTGCGCCCACGCTTGGTGCAGCCACTCCTCGCCGACCGGCCAGGAACCGTGGTGGGCCAACCACGGCAGGTGGCTGTGCAGGACGAGGCTGAACGATCCGAGCTTCATGGCCGCACCGCCACGGCGACGAGGTCGAGGCTCGCGTCGAGGTCCTCGGGGCTCAACACGAAGTCGGACGCGGTGATCGAGCCGATGTCGCGCAAAAGCCCCGGTGGCCAGACACCGTCGCCGAGCACCACCTTGACCTGCGCGTCGATGATCGAGCCGCCGTGAGCCGCGTCCAGCTCGCGCAGTCGCGGGCCGTGGTGCAGTCCGAGCAAGCGCTCCGTGACGAACCCCGCCCCAGAGAGCAGAGAGTCCAGTTCGGACGGTGCGAGTTCCCTGGTGTGGAAGGGGTTCAGCGGTGTGTCGCGACCAGGGGAGAACGTGATCCGATTCGGGGTGCTGATCAGCAGCCGTCCGCCTGGGCGCAGCACGCGCAGGCACTCGCGCAGGAAACCCGGCTGGTCCCACAGGTGTTCGATCACCTGGAAGTTGACCACTACGTCCACTGTGGACGTACCGAGCGGCAAGCTGGCCAGGTTGCCGCGCGCCGTGTCGATGCCGGGGTACGCCTTCGCGACGTGCGCGCACGTCAGCTCGTCGTAGTCGAGCGCGACGACGCGTTCGGCGACATCCGCGATGACTTGCGCGCCGTAGCCTTCGCCGCAGCCCGCTTCCAGTACGCGCGCGTCCGCGCAGTGCTCCAGCAGGGCGAGATACGCGATCTCGTGCCGCCTGAACCAATAATTTTCCTCGGGCACGCCCGGGACGGTGCGTTCGCCGGTCAGCGGCAGGGGCTCAAGCTCGCGCGTCACGCCCGCACCCTACCGGTCAGTAGCCCCCTTGTTGATGAGCTGTCCGACCCACTTCGCGTGCGGGTCCACCCGCGACGTGGTCTCCAGCTCGCTGTGCGGGCACAGCGGGCCGGAGTTCTCCACCGAGACGAGCACGGCGGTGCCATCGGGCCGCTCGGCGAAGTACGGGCCGCCGGAGTCAGACGCGCACGCGCTGGTGTTCGGGTTCGGTCCCCACCCACGCACACCGAGCACCCACTCGTCGACGCGGTCCACCACGAACTGCCCGGTCTGGAGCCGCTTGGCGACCTCGGTGCCCCCGGTCTTCCCCCAGCCGACGAGCCGCACCACGTCGCCCGGCTTCGGCGCCGTCGAGCCGACCAGGAGCGGCGTGATGCCCTCGGCCGGCCGGTCCAGCTCCGCGACGGCGAAGTCGGCCTGGTCGGAACCGGTGTAGGAGACGACCCGTCGACGCTGCCCACCGGCTCCGTCGGAGGTTGTCGCGCCGATGACCGCCTCGCCGAACTCACCGGATGCCATGCAGTGCAGTGCGGTGGCGACCCACTTCGCGCCGATCAGAGCTCCAGTGCACACCTGCGTCGGCCCGGAGGTGAGTCGTGCGTTGAACCGGTACTGCCCGTCCGCGACGTCCACGCCCCGTGCGACCGCCCCGGCTTGAGGCGTGAACACGGCGGTCAACGCCACCGCGGCGATCAATGCTCTCTTCGTCACCCCACTGCCTACGGACGCGATCCACGCCGGGTTGCATCGAGTCAGTGTGGGGAGACCGTGATGCCCAGTGCGCCGGGTCCGACGTGGGCGCCGATGATCGCGCTGGTCTCGGCGAGCAGGAACTCGCGGCCAAGGGGGACCTCGGTGTGCAGGCGTTCGATCAGGTTCTCCGCGCGCTCGCGGGAGGCGAAGTGCTCGACCGCGATGTCGACCGGGCGGCCCGCCGCGTGCTGGGCCGTCAGCGCCGCCAGGCGGGAGAGCGCGCGGTCGGTGCCGCGCACCTTCTCCAGCGGTTCGATGCGGCCGTCGTTGATCGCCAGCAGCGGCTTGATCGACAGGGCTGAGCCGATCAGCGCCTGGGCCGCGCCGATCCGGCCGCCCCGGCGCAGGTACTCCAGGGTGTCCACGTAGATCAGCGAGCTGGAGCCGGTGGCGCGGCGGTTGACGACGTCGAGCACCTCGCTCGGACCGGCGCCCGCCATGGCGGCCTCCGCCGCCGCGATCGCCGCGAAGCCCACGCTCATCCCGCACGAGCGGGAGTCGACGACGTGCACCGGCACGCGGGTGTGACCGGCGGCTTCGTGAGCGGTCGCGCAGGTCTGGGACAGCTCGGTGGAGATGTGGATCGACACCACCGCCTCCACGCCGGCCGCCGCCGCGTTCTGGTAGGTCCAGAAGAACGCGGCGGACGGTGGTGGGGCCGTCGTGACCTGGACGCGGTCGTGCAGGGCGGAGACCAGGTCGGCCGTCGGCACCCTCGCCTCGTCGGTGGACTTCTCGCCCATCTGCAGCTGGAGTTGCACCACGGTGATGCCCAGGCGCCGCGCCAGCTCCGGGGGAAGCGACGCGGTGGAGTCGGTCACCACAGCTACTCGCCTAAACATGAATGTGAGGCTAACTCCGATAAGGCTCGAAATGGGCGGTGAGTTCGCCGGTCGCGTGCTAGGCATCACGCGTGAGCACATCTGACGACCCGGTCCGCATCCAGCACGTGACCGTGGACTGCGCCGACCCCTATGCGCTGGCCACATTCTGGAGCCGAGTGACCGGCTGGGCCCTGGACCCCCAGGACGAGCCCGGTGACCCCGAGGCGCTGCTGCACCCTTCGAACCCCGCGCTTCCCGAGTTGCTGTTCATCCGCGTCCCGGACGGGAAGTCGGTGAAGAATCGGCTGCACCTGGACCTGGTTCCGCGGCACCGCACGCGCGACGAGCAGGTCGAGTGGCTGCTGGGGATCGGCGCGAAGGTGCTCGACGACCAGCGGCGCCCGGACGGCAAGGGCTGGGTGGTCATGACCGATCCCGAGGGCAACGAGTTCTGCGTCGAGCGCGGCGCCGCCGAGCGCGCTTCCGGGTGAGAACCGTCACGTGGGTCGGGCGCTTGCTGGCGTTTGCACCCAAATTACCGATGGGTAACATGGGCGTGGTCGAGGCCACTGTGCCATGTGAACGGCGGCATGGCAGTGTCACCACCACTTCCCGCCACGACGCGCCCGCCGCGAGTTATCAGGAGGTCGAAGGGGACCTATGAACATCGTCGTCCTGGTCAAGCAGGTGCCCGACACCTGGTCCGAGCGCAAGCTCACCGACGGAGACCACACCCTGGACCGCGAGGCCGCTGACGCGATCCTCGACGAGATCAACGAGCGCGCGCTCACCGAGGCCCTGCGGCTGAAGCAGGAGCTCGGTGGCGAGATCACCGCCGTCTGCATGGGCCCGGAGCGCGCGACCGACGCGATCCGCAAGGCCCTGTCGATGGAGGCCGACAAGGCCGTGCACCTCTCCGACGAGGCGCTGCGCGGGTCCTGCGCGGTGCAGACCGCCAAGGCGCTTGCCAAGGTGATCGGCACGCTCGACTCCGTCGACCTGATCATCGCGGGCAACGAGGCGACCGACGGTCGCACCGGTGCCGTCCCGGCCATGCTCGCCGAGCTGCTGGGCCTCGCCCAGCTGACCCACGCCAGCAAGGTCTCGGTCGAGGGCACCACCGTCACCATCGAGCGCGAGACCGACGAGGGCAGGGCCACCGTCCAGGCGAGCCTGCCCGCCGTCGTCAGCGTGACCGAGAAGATCTGCGAGCCGAAGTACCCGTCCTTCAAGGGCATCATGGCCGCGAAGAAGAAGCCGATCGCGAAGCTGACGCTGGCCGACGCCGGCATCGACGCCTCCGAGGTCGGCATCGCCAGCGCGCGGTCCAAGGTCGTCGAGGCCGCGCCGAAGCCGCCGCGCTCCGGCGGCCAGCGGGTCACCGACGAGGGTGACGGCGGCGTGAAGATCGCCGAGTACCTGATCACCCAGAAGCTCGTCTGACCCCGGAAGCGAGGAGAACATGTCCGAGGTACTCGTTCTCGTCGACCACGTCGACGGCGAGATCAAGAAGGTCAGCTTCGAGCTGCTCGCGGCCGCCCGCAGGATCGGTGAGCCCTCGGCCGTCGTGGTCGGCGCGCCCGGCACCGCGGCCAAGCTGAAGGAGTCGCTGGCGCGGCACGGCGCGGCCAAGGTCTACGTGGCCGAGTCCGACTCCGCGGCCGAGGAGCTCGTCACCCCGAAGGTCGGCGTGCTGGCGTCCCTGGTCGCCTCCGCCTCGCCCGCGGCCGTGCTGGTCTCGGCGACCCTGGAGGGCAAGGAGGTCGCGGGCCGGCTCGCCGTGCGCATCGACTCCGGCCTGCTCACCGACGCCGTCGACGTGGCAGCCGACGGCACCGTCACGCAGTCCATCTTCGGTGGCGCGTTCACGGTGAAGTCGCAGTCCACCACCGGGGTCCCGGTGATCAGCGTGCGTCCCGGCGCCATCGAGGCCGAGCCCGCAGACGGCGCCGCGGCCGAGGAGTCCGTCGAGGTCCCCGCGACCGACGCGGCCAAGGTCGCCAAGATCGTCAGCCGCGAGCCGGTCGTCGGTGGCGACCGCCCCGAGCTGTCCGAGGCGTCGGTCGTCGTCTCCGGTGGCCGAGGCGTCGGCAGCGCGGAGAGCTTCGAGGTCGTCGAGAAGCTCGCCGACGTGCTGGGCGGTGCCGTCGGCGCCTCCCGCGCCGCGGTGGACTCCGGCTACTACCCGCACCAGTTCCAGGTGGGGCAGACCGGCAAGACCGTCTCGCCGCAGCTCTACATCGCTCTCGGCATCTCCGGCGCGATCCAGCACCGCGCGGGCATGCAGACCTCGAAGACCATCGTCGCGGTGAACAAGGACTCCGAGGCGCCGATCTTCGAGATCTCCGACTTCGGCGTGGTGGGTGACCTGTTCAAGGTCGCGCCGCAGCTGACCGACGAGGTCGCCAAGCGCAAGGGCTGATCCTTCGCCTCTCTCGTGGGGAGTCCCGGTCCGCCGGGGCTCCCCACGAGTCGTTCACCCACCCGTCATCCCCGGGCCCCGTTGCCGTACGCGTCGGGCCGGACGGGAGGGGTACACCCTGCGTATGGCGCAGCCCAGCGTGCTGCTCAGCACGCCAGAACCTGTTGGCGACAAGCCCACGTACTCGCTTCTGGTGGCTCAGGACGGTGACGACGTGCTCGCGGCGCAGCGGCTGCGGCACCAGGTCTTCGCGGGAGAGATGGGCGCCGTCCTGCCCAGCTCGGCCACCGGACTGGACATCGATCCCTTCGACGAGATCTGCGACCACCTCCTCGTCCGCGACGACAGCAGCGGGGAGATCGTCGGCACCTACCGGGTGCTGCCCGCCGCCCGCGCTGCCCGGTACTACTCCGAGACCGAGTTCGACCTCGGCGCGCTCGCCCCGCTCCGCTCCTCGCTCGCCGAGACCGGCAGGTCCTGCGTGCACCCCGATCACCGCTCCGGCGCGGTGATCGGCCTGGTGTGGGCGGGGCTGGCGCGCTACATGCTGCTGACCGGGCACACGTGGCTCGGCGGCTGCGCCTCGGTGTCCCTCGCCGACGGCGGTGCGGAGGCAGCCGGGGTGTGGGACCGCGTGCGCGACAAGCACTACGCGCCCGAGGAGTACCGGGTGCGGCCGTTGAACCCGTGGTTCCGCGACGAGACCGCCCCGCCCGCCAGGCCCGAGCTGCCGCCGCTGCTGCGGGCCTACCTGCGGATCGGGGCGTGGGTCTGCGGCCCGCCCGCCCACGACCCGGACTTCGGCGTCGCCGACTTCTACGTGCTGCTCTCGATGCGGCGGATCGACCAGCGCTACACCAGGTTCTTCCTGGGCGGCTGAAAAATGCACTGGACCTCCAGCGAGGTCGAGGGTGCAGGCTGTCCCTCGTGCCCTCACCCTCTGCCACCACCGGGAGCGCCCTCTGGGCGCCTGACCGCCGTGTCCCGACCCTCGCCCTGATCCTGCTGATCACCCTGGCCGCCTTCGAGGCGATGAGCGTCGGCACCGCGCTGCCGACCCTGGTCGCGGACCTGGGCGGGCAGGACCTCTACTCCTGGCCGTTCACCTCGTTCCTGGCCGCCAGCGTCATCGGCACCGTGCTCTCCGGCCGCGTCTGCGACCGGCTGGGCCCGGTGCCGTCGCTGGTCGTGGGGCCGGGGCTGTTCTTCGTCGGGCTCGTGGTCGCCGGGGTCGCGGACTCCATGTGGCTCCTGCTGCTCGGGCGGGTGCTCCAGGGAGCCGGTGCCGGGACGCAGATCGTCGCCCTGTACGTGATGGTCGCGCTGGTCTACCCGGAGCGGGACCGGCCGGCGGCCTTCGGCGCGCTGTCGGCGGCGTGGGTGGTGCCCTCGTTGATCGGCCCCGGGCTGGCGGGGCTGGCGACCGAGCTGCTGTCGTGGCGGCTGGTGTTCCTGGGGCTGGCGCCGATGGTGCTCATCGGCTGGCTGCTGCTGATCCCGGTGGTCAAGACGCTGCGGGCGCGTCCCGACGTGGTCCCCGAGCAGACCGACGAGCCGCGCAAAGGATTGCCCCTCGCCGCTGTCTGCGCCGCTGTGGGCCTGTCCGCGTTGACCTGGGCCGCCGAGCACCCGCAGCTCTCCTCGCTGGCGCTCGGCCTCGTCGGGCTCGTGCTGCTCGCGCCTTCGCTGCGCAGGCTGCTGCCTCCCGGGACGCTGCTCGGCAAGCCGGGGCTGCCCGTCGTCGTGCTCTCGCGTGGCCTGCTGTCCGGCTCGTTCTTCGCCGTGCAGGCCTACATCCCGCTGGTGCTGGCCAATGTGCACGGTTATTCGCCGACGTTGGCGGGTGTGCCGTTGACCGTGGGCTCGCTCGGCTGGTCGGCCGCCGCGGCGTGGCAGGCGCGGCAACGCGACGTCGAGCGGGACGTGATGATCCGCCGTGGCCTGCTGTTGCTGGCCGTGGCGCTGGCGGGGGCCGTGCTGATCGCCCCGGCGTGGGGTCCGGCCTGGCTGATCTACCCGCTGTGGGCGGTCGCCGGGTTCGGGATGGGCACCGCGATGCCCAGCATCAGCGTGCGCGTGCTGGCGTTGTCCGCGCCGGGCGACCGGGGGTTCAACGGGGCCGCCTCGCAGGTGTGCGACATGTTCGGCTCGGCGGCGCTGATCGGCGTCGGCGGAGTGCTCGTCGGCACCTTCGCCTCGGCGGCGCAGCCCACGGCGGCGGTGATCCCGCTCGATCTGGCCATGGCCGGGTTCGCGCTGCTCGGAGCCGCTCTCATCAGCCGCAACATCACCCGGTCCTGACGGGGCTGTCGGGGTCGCGGTCTACCCTGGACGGGCGATGACGTACCTGGACCACGCGGCGACCACGCCGATGCTGCCCGAGGCCGTGGCGGCGATGACCGAGGCGTTGCCCCTCGTCGGCAACGCCTCGTCGTTGCACGCCTCCGGCCGCCGGGCGCGCCGCGCGGTCGAGGAGGCCCGCGAGTCCCTGGCGGCCGCCCTCGGCGCCCACCCATCCGAGGTGATCTTCACCAGCGGCGGCACCGAGGGCGACAACCTCGCGGTGAAGGGCATCTTCTGGGCCCGCCGCGCCGCCGACCCGCGCCGGGTGCGGGTGCTGGTCTCGGCGGTGGAGCACCACGCGGTGCTGGACTGCGCGGACTGGCTGGCCGAGCACCAGGGCGCGGTGGTCGAGACGGTGCCGGTGGACTCGGCGGGCCGGGTCCGGCCCGAGGTCCTCGCCGAGGTGATCGACCGCGACCCCTCGGACGTGGCGCTGGTGAGCGTCATGTGGGCGAACAACGAGGTCGGCACCACCAACCCCATCCGCGAGCTCGCCGAGGTGGCGCATGCCCGGGGGATCCCGCTGCACACCGACGCGGTGCAGGCGGTCGGCATGCTCCCGGTGGACTTCGCCGCCAGCGGGGCTGACGCGCTGACCCTGACCGGTCACAAGCTCGGCGGGCCGTACGGCTTCGGCGCGCTCCTGCTGACCAGGGACACCACGTGCGTCCCGGTGCAGCACGGCGGCGGGCAGGAGCGCGAGGTCCGCTCGGGAACCCTTGGGCTGCCGGGGATCCTGGGGCTGGCGGCCGCCGTGCGGCACGTGGTGCGGGAACAGCCCGAGGAGGCGGTCCGGCTCGACGAGCTGCGCGCGGAGCTGGTGCGCGCCGTCCTGGACGCGGTGCCCGACGCGGTGCTCAACGGCGATCCGGCCGACTCGTTGCCGGGGACCGCCCACTTCACCTTTCCCGGCTGTGAGGGCGACAGCCTGCTGATGTTGCTGGACGCCATGGGAATCGAGTGCTCGACCGGGTCGGCGTGCACGGCCGGTGTCGCGCAGCCCAGCCACGTGCTGCTGGCGATGGGCGCCGATCGGGCCGCCGCGCGCGGGTCGCTGCGGTTCTCGCTCGGGCATACCTCGACGGCCGAGGACGTTGCCAGGGTTGCCGCGGCCATCGGTCCGGTGGTCGGGAAAGCGCGGGGCGCGGGTGTCGCCGGTCTGCGCAGGTCTGGTGTGAAGGTTGTGAACTGATGCGAGTACTGGCGGCGATGAGCGGCGGGGTGGACTCCGCGGTCGCGGCGGCGCGCGCGGTGGCGGAGGGTCACGACGTGACCGGCGTGCACCTGGCGCTGTCGGCGAAACCGGGCACGCTGCGCACCGGCTCGCGGGGCTGCTGCACGATCGAGGACTCGCACGACGCGCGCCGCGCCGCCGACGTGCTGGGCATCCCGTTCTACATCTGGGACCTCGCCGAGCGGTTCACCGAGGACGTCGTCGAGGACTTCGTCGCTGAGTACTCGGCGGGCCGCACCCCCAACCCGTGCATGCGCTGCAACGAGAAGATCAAGTTCGCGGCGCTGCTGGACAAGGCGATCGCGCTCGGCTTCGACGCGGTGTGCACCGGCCACTACGCCCGTTTGTCCATTGTGGACGGAGCGCCGGAGCTGCGGCGCAGCGCCGACGGCGGCAAGGACCAGTCCTACGTGCTGGCCACGCTGACCGAGGACCAGCTGCGGCACTCGATGTTCCCGCTCGGCGGCTCCACCAAGCCGGCGGTGCGCGCCGAGGCGTCCGAGCGCGGCCTGTCGGTGGCGGAGAAGCCGGACAGCCACGACATCTGCTTCATCCCCGACGGCGACACCAGGGGTTTCCTCCGCTCCAAGCTGGGGGAGCGGCCGGGCAAGCTGGTCGACGACGCCACCGGCGCGGTCCTCGGTGAGCACACGGGTGTGCACGGCTTCACCATCGGCCAGCGCCACGGCCTCGGCATCGACGCCCCCGCGCCGGACGGGCGTCCCCGGTACGTGCTCGCGCTGGAGCCGGTCTCCGGCACGGTCCGGGTCGGCTCCGCGGACCGCCTGGAGGTCAGCGAGATCACCGGCAACCGCGTCACCTGGCCCTCCGGCCGTCCGCTCACCGGGCCGACGGAGTGCGTGGTCCAGGTTCGGGCGCACGGCGGCCTCGCCCCGGCGGTGGCGGAGCTGGTGGAAGAGGACACGCTCGCGATCCGCCTCCGCGAGCCGCTGCGGGGAGTGGCACCGGGCCAGACGGTGGTCCTCTACCGCCCCGCGCCGGACGGGGACGTCGTCCTCGGCGCCGCCACCATCACCGCGACAGGACAGGCGTAGTCCCGGGAAACGGGACACCGACGTGGCGGTTCGACCCGGTGCCGCGCTGCGGTGTGTGCGCTGGCGTGGCTGGGGTTTGCGCGTTTTGTAGGCATGATGCGAAATGAGAGCGCTCTTTTGCGCATTAAGCCTACAAAACGCGAACGGGGGGGCAGGCGCGGCGGGCTTCGAGTGAAGCCGGTGGGGGCGGAGTGCGGGTGTGCGGGGGCGGTTTAGGCCGGGGACCACTCGGAGTTCGCGCCGCAGAGCACGATGCAGGGGAGTTCGCCTGGGATCCGGCCCGCCAGCCAGGCCGCGAACGGGACCGCGGCGGCCGGTTCGACCGCGAGCCGCAGCTCCTCCCACAGCCGGTCGCGGGCCGCGAGGATCTCCTCGTCGCTGACCAGGAGGGACACCACGCGGTCGTGCAGCGCTTCGTAGGCCAGGGTGCCAGCGCGGACCGCTCCCAGCGCCGAGGCCGCCACTGAGTCCACAGTGGAGTCAACCGGGCCGCCTGCCCGCAGGGCCGCGTTGAAACAGCTGCAGTTCTCCGGCTCCACCGCGACCACGGTGCGGTCTCCGATGGCCGACGCGATACCCGCGACCAAGCCGCCTCCGCCGACCGCGACCGCGACGGCGTCCACGTCCGGGGCGTCTTCGATGATCTCCGCGCCGATCGTGCTCTGGCCCGCGATGACCGCGGGGTCGTTGTAGGCGTGGACGAAGCGGACTCCGGGCTGCTCCGCTTCGGTGAGCGCAGTCGCCAGCGCGTCCGCGTAGCCGCCCTCGTGCGCGACCACCTCTGCGCCGAGGTCGCGGACGCGGCGCAGCTTCGCTTCGGGAGCCGTGGCGGGGACGTGCACGCGCGCCGGGATGCCGAGGCGTTGTGCCGCTGTGGCAACGCCCATGCCGTGGTTGCCGCCGGAGGCCGTCACCGCGAGATCCGGCAACGGCCCGGAGAGCAGCGCGTTCGTCGCTCCGCGCAGCTTGAAGGAGCCGGTGAGCTGGAGGTGCTCCAGCTTCAGTGCGAGCGGGCGGCCGTCGATCGTCACGCGCATCAGCGGAGTGCGCCGGATGTGGGGCGCGATGCGGGCGGCTGCTTCGGGGACGGTGAGGAGCATGCGCTCAGCTTGCGTCGGCCGACCGGCTCTCGGAAAGTTAACTCTCCTGAGCGGAGTTAAGGAGAACTAACGGCCATGGCTGTCGATCCGGGACGGTTGCGGGTCCTCGTGGAGGTCGCGCACGCCGGTTCGATTGCCGCCGCCGCAACACGAATGGCGTTCACGCCGTCCGCTCTCTCCCAGCAGCTCAGCAAGCTCGAACGCGAGCTGGGCTGTCGGCTGCTCGACCGCGGGCCCGGTGGGGTGAAGCTCACTCCGGCCGGTCGAGTCCTTGTGGAGCACGGTGAACGGGTGCTCGGCGAGCTGCGGGCGGCGGACGAGGCGGTGCGCACGTTGCTGGGGGCGGAGCCGGAGCGGCTGTCGATCGGCGCGTTTCCCACCGCGGGGCAGCTGCTGGTGCCGCAGGCGCTCGCGGAGTTCCGGAGCAGGCACCCCGGCGTGCAGCTGTCGCTGGTCGACCTCGAACCGCCCGCCGGGTACGGCCTGGTCGCCGCCCGCGAGCTGGACCTGCTGATCACGCACCGCTATCCGGGCGTGGTGCTGCCGAAGGCGGATGGCTTGCGGCGGCTGCGGTTGCTCGACGACCCGCTGCTGCTGGCCATGCCCTCCGGCCACCCGCTCGCCGGGCGCGCCGAACCGGTTGGCTTCGCCGACCTCGCCGGGCAGGAGTGGATCTGCGGTGGCCCGGGGATCGCCGACCTGATCACCTTGGAGCGCTTGGCGCAGCGGGTGGGCATCGACGTCAAGGTCGCCTACGAGACCCACAACTACGAGGTCATGATCGCGCTGCTGGGTGCGGGGCTCGGCCTCGCGCTGCTGCCCGCGAGCGTCCTCGCGCACGCCGTGACGCCGCGAGTGGTGGCTCGGGAACTGGTGGACGTCCAGCCGGTCCGGCGGGTCTACGTCGTCCTGCGGCGAAGGCCGTCCGCCCTGGTCAGCGAGGTGGTCGAGCTGCTGCGACGCGCCGCTGCGAACGTTTTCTGACCTCGTTCACCGGACCAGGAGGTGGCGCCGCCCCGTGCCCGGTGCGCGCGTGAGCTGGCTGGCGTGGTCGGGTTTTCGCGTTTTGTCACCTTGTTGCGCGAAAGAGCGCTCCCATTTCGCGTTAAGCCTACAAAACGCGAAATGGGGGGCACGGGGGTGAGAGTGCCAGAGGGTGGTGAGGTGGTGTTACCGCTTGCAGGACAGGCGTTAGGAGGTGGCGCCCACCTGGTCGAGCGCCTCGGCGAGCAGGCGGCGGACGTGCTCGTCGGCCGCCGAGTAGTAGACGAAGGTGCCTTCGCGTCTGCCGGCGACGAGGCGGGCCAAGCGCAGCTTGGCCAGGTGCTGGCTCACCGCCGTCGGGGTCGCGCCGACGAGGTCGGCGAGGTCGGCGACGGAGGACTCACCCTGGAGCAGCGCCCAGAGGATCTTGATCCGGGTCGGGTCCGCCAGGAGTCGGAAGGACTCCGCGGCGCGCTGGACCTCGCGGTTGGTGGGCATCTGGAAGTCCGGATTGCCGGTCTGCACCGCGGCAGTTTATCTATGTGCATACCTGCGTGCCTTCGCAGAAATGTGGGCGGGGGCCGCCCCCGCTACGGGGCGCGTGAGCGAGGGCGGCCCCCAGATCAGAACGCCTTGAAGATCGTGGTGAACTCCCACTGCGACTGGGCGATGCCGCTGCACGTCGGCGAGACGCCGCCGCCGGCGCAGGAGCCGTTGTCCCTGCCCGCGGACCAGAACCCGATGAAGCCGATGCCGTTGCTCTTGGCCCAGGCCAACAGTTTCCGCGCGTGGGCCTGGGTGGTGGTCATGCCGGTGTCGTTGCGGCCGATCATCGGGGTCACGCCGAGCTTGCGCCGCAGCTCCGCGTCGGACCTGCTCGGCCACACCTCCTTCATCTGCCGCAGCACCGACTGGGACGCCGTGATCATCGCGTCACCCCAGTCGCCGGTGTAGCCGAAGTTCATCAGCATCGGGTTGACCAGGACGTCGACGTTGTTGCGGGCAGCGCTCTGCAGGATCTGCACGGAGAACGGGTCCACGCCGTAGTCCTGGCCCTGCACTCTCAGCGTGTAGCTGACGGCCGTGCCGCGCTCGCGCTGGATCGTGGCGAGCGCCTGGTTCACCAGGTCGGCCGGGATCGCCGCCTCCACGTCGACGTCGATGTGGTTCGCCCCGGTCGCGTCGAGGATCTTGCGGTAGGCGCCAGCCAGGTCCGCCGCGCTGCCGCAGACGTGCTCCAGGTACGGGCCGAGCGCGCCGCCGGTCGCGATGACGACGTCGCCGCCCATCGCCTTCAGTTCGCGGATCTGGTTGATGATCCGGGGTTCGGTGAGGTCGATGGTGCCGCCCCACTTGGGGTCGCAGCCCGCGTGGCTGCCGAGGGCGAAGGCCAGCGTGAAGTTCTTGACGCCGGTCGCCCGCGCCACCTCGGTCAGCGTCGGCCGCTCCATGGTGATGTCGATGTAGGGCGCGAACCGGATGTCCACTGTGGACGCCGAAGCGGGCTGGGCCACCGCGACGAGCGCGATGAGCGCCGCGATCAGTGCGCGAAAACGGTCCTTTGTGGATGGTGTGGCCACGACGTCGCCTCCCAGTGAGCGCTGGCGGCGGCCGGGTCCTTCGACGGTAAGTGGCCTGGACCACTGTCGTCAATAGGTCTAGACCATATGGTCGCCGGGACCTGTCCGCGCCCCCGATGCGGCGAGGTGATAGGCAGAAGGGGTGACCCAAGCACCCTGGCCTGCCGCGACGGCGACCGGAATCGGCTCGATGCCCGGCGTCGACCCCCTTGAGGCAGCCCGCGTGGTCGCCGGTGAGCTGCCGGTGCTGCCGCACCTGCCGGAACTTCCCGCCCGCGGTGTCGGCGCGGACCTCGTCGGCCGCACGGTCGGGCTGCTGGTGGACATCGCCGTCGAGGTGGTCCCCTCCGGCTACCGGGTGACCGCGCGGCCCGGCCGCGACCACCGCCGCTGCGTCGACCAGCTGCGCGGCGACCTGGACGCGGTCGAGGAGGCCCTCGACGGCCTCCGCCCCGAGCTGTTCAAGGTGCAGGCCGCCGGACCGTGGACGCTGGCCTCGATGGTCGAGCTCCAGCGCGGGCACCGCGTGATGACCGACCACGGCGCGCTCCGGGAGTTCGCGGAGTCGCTGGCGGAGGGCCTGGCCCGGCACGTCACCGAGGTCGCCGCGCGCACGGGCGCGAAGGTCGTGGTCCAGCTCGACGAGCCGGTGCTGCCCGCCGTGCTCGCGGGCTCGCTGCCCACCCCCTCCGGCTACGGCAACGTCGCGAAGGTGCACGAGCCGGAGGCGGAAGCCTTGCTGCGCACCGTGATCACGACGGCGGCCGAGGCGAGCGGCCAGCCGGTCGTGGTGCACTGCTGCGCCGACCGGCCGCCGGTGACGGTGCTGCGCCGCGCGGGAGCGGGAGCGATCGCGATCGACCTCGCGCCGTTGGCGGGCGCGCCGGCCGCGCTCTGGGACGAGCTGGGGGAGGCGTGGCAGGACGGCGTCCCGCTGTGGCTCGGCGTGGTGCCGGGAGTGGACCCCGGCAAGCCGGTGACCCTGCGCGAGGCGGCCCAACCCGCGTTCGCCCTGGCCGACCGGCTCGGCTTCGACCGCGCGAAGCTGCCAGCCCTCGCGGTGCCGACCCCGGGCTGCGGCCTGGCGGGAGCGACGCCGGCGTGGGCGCGCCGCGCGCTGGCGCTGGTCAACGACGTGGCCAAGGCGTTCGTGGAGCCCCCGGAGAGCTGGTGACGCGCAGGAGTCGTCGGAGGACGGCGGTGCGCCCCCTTTCCTGAGTATCGGGTGGGGTTGCGGGGGTGTTCAGGGGGCGGGCGCGATCTGTGGACGGTGTGCGCTGATGTGGACAACTCCCGATCTTGCGGGGGCGGGCGCGGTTGTGGTGTCACCCCGCCCCGGCAGGCTTGAAGTCGGGGGCTCTGCATCTCGTCCTGACCGTGGTTTCGCACTCGCAGCGGGGTTTTGGGCGCGCGCGTGTGCCCACTACGAGTGCGCAACGGGCATTGACGGTGGTGTGCGGCGCGGGGGAGGATTGGCGACCAATAGGGAAGGTTGTTAACTAATTGGGCTTCCGCCGCCGGCCCGGAACGGAGGGTTCGTGCGTCGTCCCCGCAGTACCGTGGCCGCCGTTGTCGCGGCGCTCGCCGTCGGACTCGGCTCCGCGCCCGCCATCGCCGCACCGGCGGACAGCTTCGTTCGCGTCGACGGGATCGGCTACGCGCTCGGTGAGAGCAAGACCGCCTACCTGCTCGCGCCGGCCGCCAAGGTCTCCACCTTCACCGTGGTGGACCAGCGCGACCGGATCGTGCTGCGCGGCAAGGCGGGCGCCAGTCTTGGCGGGTGGAACGGGCGGTTCACGTCCGTGCGGCCGCTGGACCTCTCCTCGCTCAACCTGCCCGGCCGGTATCGCGTGAAGGTCGGCGGAGCCACGTCGCCGGAGTTCGCGGTCGGCTCGGCAGAGGACCTCTTCCGGCCGTGGGTCGACAAGACCGTCCAGTTCTTCCAGACCCAGCGCGACGGCGCGGACGTCGTGCCCGGCGCCTTCGACCGCAAGGCGTCGCACCTCGCCGACCGGCGGGCGACCGTCTACGAGACCCCCGAGTTCGACGCCGAGAACCGGCCGACCGCGCTGCTCAAGCCGGTCGGCGGACCCGTGGACATCGAGGGCGGGTGGTTCGACGCCGGTGACTTCCTCAAGTTCACCCACGCCACCTCCTACTCGCTGGCCAGCCTCCAGTACCTCCAGCGCGAGCTGCGCCAGCCGCACGCCGCGCTGAACGCGGAGATCGACCACGGTCTGAGGTGGCTCGACAAGGCGTGGGACGCCACGAACAAGACCCTCTACATCCAGGTCGGCATCGGGCCGGGCAACTCCGACCTGGGGTTCAAGGGCGACCACGACGTGTGGCGGCTGCCCCAGGACGACGACGCCCTCACCGTCAAGCCGGGGGATGAGAAGTACTTCGTCAAGCACCGCCCGCTGTTCCGCGCGAGCGCGCCGGGGGCGCCGATCAGCCCCAACCTGGCCGGTCGGGTCGCCGCCTCCTTCGCCATGGCGGCGCAGTACAACGCGCGCAAGAACCCAGCGCTGGCAAGGAAGTACCTCGATGAGGGCGCCTCGATCCTCGCGCAGGCGCAGACCGAGAACGTCGATCCAGACAAGCTCGTGACCGCTCTGCCCAGGGCCTTCTACCCGGAGAGCTCGTGGATGGACGACATGGAGCTCGGCGCGGCCGAGCTCGCCGCGGCCGGGCGCGCGTTGCGCGACCCGCGTGCGGCGGACTGGGCGCGCGCCGCGACCAAGTGGGCCAAGAGCTACATCGCCAGCGGCGAGACGGACACGCTCAACCTCTACAACACCAGCGCGCTCGCGCACGCGTCGCTGGTCCGCCTGCTGCGCGGCGGTTCCGTGCCGGGCGCGGAGGTCACCGAGCGGGACCTGACCGACCACATCCGCAAGCAGCTCCAGTCCGGTGTGGACAGTGCGGCGAAGAGCCCGTTCGGCACGGCCGCCAGCATCACCAGCTTCGACGCCGCGCCGCGCAGCTTCGGGTTCGCCTCGACCGCGCAGCTCTACCGCTCGCTCACCGGTGACCGCCGCTTCGACGCCTTCGGCACCCGGCAGCGCGGGTTCGCGCTCGGCACCAACGCGTGGGGTGTCTCGCTCCTGATCGGAGCTGGGGACTTCTCGCGGTGCGTCCACCACCAGGTCGCCAACCTCCAAGGCGACCTCAACGGCGGGAAGAAGGTGCTGGTGGGGGCCGTGATCAACGGTCCGAACCAGGCCGGCCTGCTCGGTGAGCCCGGCGAGTTCGGCGAGATGCGGCCGTGCCGCAGGGACATGAGCGCCTTCGACGGGTCCGGCTCGGAGTTCCTTGACGACACCAGGTCCTGGGCGACGTCGGAGACGGCGATCGACTTCACCTCGACCGCGATGCTCACCTTCGGGCTGACCTCGCTGCGCTGACCACGCGGGGTGCGGCGGCTCAGCCGAGCAGCCGCACCCCGGTGTAGGCCACCAGCGTCACCAGCAGCGTCGAGCCCAGGCCGAGCACCAGGGCCTTCGGCCCGGTCTTGGCCAGCGACCGCACCCGGACCCCGGAGCCGAGCCCGAACAGCGCACCCGCGAGGAGCAGTCCGGTGACGTCCTTCGTCATGGGCACCCAGGCTTCGGGGAACAGCTCGGTGCTGCGCACCACCACCATCGCGAGGAAACCCAGCACGAACAACGGGATCAGCGGCGGGCGCCCGCCTTCGGCGGCCGGACGCCTGCGCCGCTCCGCGATGCTCAGCCCGGCCGCGAGCGGGGCGAGCAGCACAACGCGGCTCAGCTTCACCACCACCGCCGCGGCGACAGCGGCCGCGCCCGCTGGAGAGGCCGCCGCGACGACCTGGGCGACCTCGTGCACGCTCGCGCCCGCCCACATGCCGAGCTCGACACCGTCGGCCAGCAGCGGCAGCACCAGCATCGAGACGCTGCCGAACAGCGTCACCAGGCCGACCGCCGTCGCGACCTCGGACTCCTCGCGCTCGACAATGCCCTCCACGGCGGCGACGGCGGACGCGCCACAGATCGAGAATCCCGTGCTCACCATCAACGTCAGCCCGCGCGGCAGGCCGAGCAGGCGGCCCAGCAGCACCGTGCCGAAGAACGTCGTCAGCACCGTCACCAGCACCACCAGCAGCATGCCGCCGCCGAGCTGGAGCACCTGCGCCACCGACAGCTGGACCCCGAGCAGCACCACACCGGCGCGCAGGAACCGCCGAGTCGCCCACTTCAGGCCCGGCCTCGCCGACTCCGGCAGCACCGGGAGGTTGCCGACGAGCACGCCGAGTACCACCGCGCCTGTCAACGGGCTCACCGCAGGGACCAGGCGGTTCACCGCAAGAGAGAGCGCGACCGCCACGGCGATGACGCCGAGGCCCGGCAGGGTGACGCGGACCGCTGAGAGGGTGGCTGGCGAGAGGCGGGCGACGGGCACCCCGCCACCCTGCACCCGCCCGCGCGTCGCCGGTAGCCCCGAGATCGGCAAGAGGTCATACCCTTGGGTTATGAGCCAGCTCCCGGACGTCGAGTCGCTGCGGCTGCTCGTGCTCGTCGGCGAGCTGGGCAGCCTGGGCCGTGCGGCGAGCGCGCTGGAGATCAGCCAGCCCTCGGCGAGCAAGCGGATCTCGACCCTGGAACGGCGGCTGCGGCTGGTGCTGGTCGAACGCAGCCGCAGCGGCTCCAGCCTCACCCCGGCGGGCCGGGTGGTCAGCGACTGGGCGCGGCGCGTGCTCGACGAGCTGGACGCGCTGCTCACCGGAGCCGAGGCGTTGCGCGGCGAACAGGACGCGGAGCTGCGGGTCGCGGCGAGCATGACCGTCGCAGAGCACCTCGCCCCCGGCTGGATCGGCGAGCTGCGCCGCGGTGTCCCCGATCTCTACGTCGGTCTTCAGGTCACCAACTCCGTCACGGTCGCCGACCTGGTCAGAAGGGCCGAGGTCGGCATCGGCTTCATCGAGTCGCCGACGGTTCCGCCCGGCCTGAGCTCGCGCCGCGTCGCCGCCGACCGCCTCGCCGTTGTCGTGGCCCCGCGACACCCGTGGTCGCGCAGGAGACGGCCGCTGACCTCCGAGGAGCTCGCCGCGACCCCGCTCGTCGTGCGCGAACCGGGCTCGGGCACCCGCGACACCCTGGAGCGCGCGCTCGGCCCCGTGCGGCCGCTGCTGGAGCTCGGCTCCACGACGGCGGTGCGCAGCGCGGTGATGAGCGGGGCGGGTCCGGCCGTGCTGAGCGTGCTCGCCGTCCAGGCCGACCTGACCGACGGCCGCCTCGTCGAGGTACCGGTGGACGGGCTCGACCTGCGCCGTTCGCTGCGCGCGGTGTGGCCGTCCGGCCGCAAGCTCGGCGGACATGCGGCGACCCTGCTCGCGGTCGCCGTTCGCTCGGCACACTGACCTCAGATGACGAAACCACCCTCGGCAAGGCAACATGATCGCGACAAGAATGGGGTTCATGGTGAAGTTCCTGCGTCGCCGGGCCGAGGAGCCGGACCACGCCGCGCTGGCCGCCGAGTTCTGGCGCCGGTGGGACGAGCTGCTGCCCGTGCTCAGCTCGGCGCTCGGCGAGCGTGAGCCGCGCAAGGTCGAGCCGCTGCTCTGCGACACGGTCGCCGCGCTGCACCCGGACCTGCACTTCACCGTCGAACGCGGCCACGACTCGGTGTACGCGCTGGTCGTCAGCGCCCAGGGCGACCCGGCGCTGCGGCCCTACACCGACGCCTGGCTGGCCGCCGCGCCGGAGCCCAGCGCGCTGTGGGAGTACCACGACGCCGTGCCCGCCGTGCCGGACCCGACCCAGGTCACCGTGAACCTGGGCGCGCACCGGCTCGCGCTCGGCCAGGTCCGGGTCGCCGCCAGGGTCGACGAGGCGGCGGGCGTGGTCGACGTGGAGGTCTACCACCCCCGGCTGGCCGAGCTGGACGACGCCGCCAAGGCCGCGATGACCTTCCTCCCGCTGGACGCCACCCTCGGTGAGCGGCTGGCCTCCGACCGCCTCGGCCGGGTCGAGACCGCCGAGACCGAGCCGGACGACTCGATCGGGTTACTGGAGTTCCGGGCGCTGGTGCGCGACCTCGACCGACTCGCGGGCGGCTGAGCGGGACTGTCGGTCCCCCTGTTTACTCTGCACTTGTGACCAGCGAAGACCAGCTTCCCGAGCACGCACCCGGTGTCGAGGCTGAGGGCGTGGAAGACGTCCCGGGCGAGGTGCGCGAGCGTCATGCGGCGCTCGCGCAGGAGGTCTCCGAACACCAGTTCCGGTACTACTTCACGACGCCGACGATCTCCGACGGCGAGTTCGACGAGCTGTTCCGCGAGCTCCAGGCGATCGAGGCCGAGCACCCCGCGCTGGTCACCCCCGACTCGCCGACGCAGCGGGTCGGCACCGGGTTCGTCACCGAGTTCACCGCGGCCGACCACCTGGAGCGGATGCTCAGCCTGGACAACGCCTTCAGCCACGACGACATGCGCGCGTGGGTGGAGCGGGTGGAGAAGGAGGTCGGCTCCGGCGCGCACTACCTGTGCGAGCTCAAGATCGACGGCCTCGCGGTCAACCTGCTCTACGAGAACGGCAGGCTGACCCGCGGCCTGACCAGGGGCGACGGCCGCACCGGTGAGGACGTCACGCTCAACCTGCGCACCCTGCGCGACATCCCCGAGCGGCTGACCGGCACCGACGAGTTCCCCGTCCCCGACCTGGTCGAGGTGCGCGGCGAGGTGTTCTTCACCCTGGAGGACTTCGCCGCGCTCAACGCCAGCCAGGTCGATGCGGAGAAACCGCCGTTCGCCAACCCGCGCAACGCCGCGGCGGGCTCGCTGCGGCAGAAGGACCCGCGCGTCACCGGGAGCAGGGCCTTGCGGATGATCTCGCACGGCCTCGGCAAGCGCACCGGTTTCGAGCCCGCGCGCCAGTCGGAGTCCTACGCGGCGCTGAAGGCGTGGGGCCTTCCGGTGTCCAAGCACACCAGGGTGCTGTCCACAGTGGACGAGATACTGGCGCACATCGACCACTGGGGCGAGCACCGCCACGACGCCGAGCACGAGATCGACGGCGTGGTGATCAAGGTCGACGAGGTCCCGCTGCAGCGCAGGCTCGGCAGCACCTCGCGCGCGCCGCGCTGGGCGATCGCCTACAAGTACCCACCGGAGGAGGCCACCACCGAGCTGATCGACATCCGGGTCAACGTGGGCCGCACCGGCCGGGTCACGCCCTACGCGGTGATGGAGCCGGTCAAGGTCGCCGGGTCCACGGTCGCCATGGCCACGCTGCACAACGCCGACGAGGTCCGCCGCAAGGGCGTGCTGATCGGCGACCGGGTAGTGATCCGCAAGGCGGGTGACGTGATCCCCGAGGTGCTCGGCCCAGTGGTGGACGCCCGCGACGGTTCCGAGCGCGAGTTCGTGATGCCGACGCACTGCCCGGAGTGCGCGACGGAGCTGGCGTACCAGAAGGAGGGCGACGTGGACATCCGTTGCCCCAACCAGCGCAGTTGCCCCGCCCAGCTCCGCGAGCGGCTGTTCCACCTCGCCGGGCGGGGCGCGTTCGACATCGAGGTGCTCGGCTACAAGGCGGCGACCGCGCTGCTGGACTCGGGGGTGATCGCCGACGAGGGCGACGTCTTCGACCTCACCGCGGACAAGCTGCTCCAGGTGGACCTGTTCCGCACGGACAAGGGCGTGCTGTCCAAGAACGCCGAGAACCTGCTGGAGAACCTGGAGACCGTCAAGGACCGTCCACTGTGGAAGGTCATCGTGGCGCTGTCCATCCGGCACGTCGGCCCGACCGCCGCCCAGGCGCTGGCCCGCGAGTTCGGCTCGCTGGAGGAGATCGCGTCCGCGGACGAGGAGAAGCTCGCCGCGGTGGACGGCGTCGGCCCCAGGATCGCCAAGTCCGCCCACGAGTGGTTCCAGGTGGACTGGCACCGCGAGGTCGTTGACAAGTGGCGCGCGGCCGGGGTGCGCATGGAGGACGAGCGCGACGACTCGGTGCCCAGGACCCTGGAGGGCATGTCCATCGTGGTCACGGGCACGCTGAGCGCCTTCTCCCGCGACGAGGCGAAAGAGGCGATCATGGCCCGCGGCGGCCGGGCGGCCAGTGGGGTGTCGAAGAAGACCGCCTTCGTGGTGGTCGGCGACAACCCGGGCTCCAAGCACGACAAGGCCCTCCAGCTGAAGGTCCCGGTGCTGGACGAGGACGGTTTCCGCGTCCTGCTCGCCGACGGTCCGGAAGCGGCGACGGAGATCGCCCAGATCGGTGACCCCGCCGCCGAGGCCCCACCCGAGGACTGAGCGCTGTCCCACCAGTCACCCCAGCGGTGAGGATGACCGCACCGGTGTGCGGCTGATGTGTCGGCTCCTCAGGGGAGCACCTGCTGCAAGGGGAGACCGGCACATGGCCAGCATTGAGCAGCGCAAGTGCACGGGCGTGGCGCAGAGCGTGACCTGTGACGCCGACGCGTGACCGGGTCGAACAGCTACGCGCCCTGTCGTACCGCGCTTCGGCCAGAAGTCCCACGGTCGGTGGATCGGGCCGGGCGGGGAGGCGCATGCCGTGGTCGGCGGTAACGACGAGACAATTCGGGTCTTCAAGGACATGAAGTCCCGCCATGTTCCGCAGCGTGCGTCGGATGTGGACATGAAACTAGCTGCTCAGATACGAGGGAATGGCATCCGGTCGGCAGCACTGGTCATTAATGACACCCCTTTCGCGGCCCGATGAGCTGCCATGCCCTGGTGCCAGTGAACCTTCCGAAGGGGGCGGCTTTACGGGTGTGTCTCGTGCGGCTGTTGGCGGGGAGTCGAGCATGGCTCTCGGATGTGGATGAGTTGTCGCGGTGGTTGGTGCTCGACGATCGGTGGGCACTGGTCGCGCCGGTGATCCCGTCCGCAGGGTGGGCGGTTGGTGCTCGCGTCCCGGGCGGTGCTGGACGTGGCGTCGGCGTGGGGTGAGAAGAGGGGGCGCTGACCCGGTCCGAACCCGGCCGACCGGGGAACGCCCCTTTCCTGCCCCGCCCCGATGGCTGGGGGTCCGCAGCCACCCTCAACGACCACCTCGCACCGGAACCCATGGCCACCGCGATCTCCCGCCGCACACTCTGACCTGTTCCACGAACTTTTCCGACTGAGACGCCCCCTGAGTATAGAATCAGCACGCCATTTCACCCTATAGAGCCATGATCGCCATTTTTGGCGCGATAGAATAGGAATATGACCCCGGATGAGACCCTCGACGCAATCGAGGACGCCTACCGCGCGGTGAATCACGCGCACGCGGTCCTGGCACGCTGTCTCGCCGATTTGGTGGTCAGCACGGATTTCGCGGAGTACCCGTATCTCGGCGATGAGGTCGGCGCTCTGTTGTCGATTTCCTCGCGCAAGGCCAGCACACTGATCAACCACGCCGAGAACCTCGCCTCCCGCCCCGCCGTGCTCGCGGCGTTGGAGGAGGGGCGGATCGATCAGGGCAAGGCCCTGTTGATCGTGGACCAGGTGGAGCCGTTGACGGCTGTGCAGGCGGAGATCGTGGAAGCGGTACTGGTGGAGTACGCCCGCACGCACCACTACAGCCGGATCCGGCAGCACGCCCAACGGTTGATCGCGAAGTTGGACCCGGAAGCGGCGGCGCGGCGGCATGAGGAGAAGAAGCGCACCCGCCGGGTGGAGAAGCTGAACCTCGATGACGCGATGTGTGCGTTGCGGTTCCAGTTCACCGCCGTCCAGGGGGCGTTGGTGTGGGATCGGATCGACCGCATCGCCCGAGGCCTGGGCGACGATGAGCGGACCATGGACCAGCGCCGGGCGGATGTCGCGTTCGATCTGCTGATGGGCAAGGAGACCGGCGCCCCGCAGGGTGAGGTGAAGGTCCTGGTCACCCTCCCCGCCACGACGTTGATGGGGATGGATCAGGAACCCGGGATGCTGGCGGGCTATGGCCCGATTCCCGCAGATGTGGCGCGGGATATCGCGGCGGGTGGCACGTGGAAGCGGATCCTGACCGACCCGGTCACTGGGGTGGCGGTGGATGTGGGGCGGACGAACTACCGCCCGTCAGCGGCTCTCGCGGACCTGGTGCGGGCGCGGGATGTGACGTGTGTGGCGATCGGCTGTCGCCAACCGGCGCACCGCTGCGACCTGGACCATTGCGAACCCTTCGACGGCACCAACACCATCGCGGATGACCTGGGCGCGAAATGCCGACGACATCACGTGATGAAACATCACACCCGGTGGAAACGAACCCAGCTCCCCGGCGGTATCCATATCTGGACCACGCCGATGGGACGCACTTATGTCCGGGAGCCGGAACCGATCGCGGATCCTGGTCCACCGTTTTAGATCCGACCCCGGCTAGCCCGCCACCGCTTTAGGTGAGCGGGCTAGCGGTAATGGATGCCCAAGGAAATCCGCACCCAAGTCCGGGAGAATTCCCGAGGGCAACCCGACGGAGTCGGGGCGGCAGCACGGCCGTAAACGTCACCACAACCTCAACACCCGCCACGTCACGACGGCCATTCGCGGGCTTATGGACGCTTCCGCGCCCCCACTAACGTCCATAAGAAGGTGTCTCATTTGGGGAGTTTCTTGAAGCAGGTCAGGGCCGCTGCGAGGGTGACGAATCCGAGGTAGTGCAGGGCTTTGTGTTCGTAGCGCAGGGTCAGGCGCCGGTAACCGGTGAGCCAGGCGAGGGTGCGCTCGATGACCCAGCGGTGCCGGCCCAGTCTCTCCGAGGAGTCGATGCCCTTGCGGGCGATGCGCACGGCGATGCCGCGCTCGCGCAGTCAGGCACGCAGATCCCGGACATCGTAGGCGGTGTCCGCGTGCAGCTTGGCGGGTATGCGCCGTCGCGGCCCGCGGCGGGAGCGGACCCGCGGGATCGCGGTCACCAGGGTTTCGGCCGCGAGGTGATCGTTGAGGTTGGCCGCGGAGACCCCGACCACCAGGGGCAGCCCGTTGCGGTCGGCCAACGCGTGGATCTTCGAGCCGTTCTTGCCCCGGTCGACCGGGTTCGGCCCGGTCAGCGATCCCCCTTTGTCGCCCGCACCGCCGCGGCGTCCAGCACCGCCCTCGACCAGTCGATCAGCCCCTGGGAGCCGAGCTCGTCCAGCACGGCCCGGTGCAGCCTCGCCCACAGCCCGGCCCTGGTCCAGGTGGTGAACCACCGGTGCGCGGTGGGCACCGCCACCCCGAACGAGGGCGGCAGATGCCGCCAGGCACACCCGCTGGTCAGCACGAACACGATCGCGGTGAACACCGCACGGGGCTCGGTCACCGCGCGCCCACCGCCCTGCGGGCGCTGCCCCGCGGGAGGGATCAACGGCTCGACCAGCGCCCACAGCTCATCGGGCACCAACCGCCGCGACAACTCATCCACGACCGAAGATCATGCTCGACACCCCACCAAGATCCAAGCGAGACACCCTCCAAGGAGATCCGCGTTCAGCCCGTAGTCGTCCGCAGCGGCGACGTCCTCGCGCTGCGCGGGTCAGGTGGCCTCACCGCTGAGGCGGTGTTCGATGGCGTGGATCAGGGAGGAGGTCAGCTGGTCGTGGAGCACAGTCGCATCGTTTCACGGTTGACCCTCACGCGACGTGAGTCCTTGGCGGCGCTCCCGTGGCAACGACGATGCCGAGCATCCGGATCTTCGACGGCGAGCGCGTGACCAGCGACTCGGCGGTGCGCCTGCACGACGGGCTGATCGTGGCGGTTGGCGGTCCTGAGCAGCTGGAGCCGGGGGACGAGCACGTCGACGGCGGGGGTGGGACGGTGCTGCCCGGCCTGATCGACGCGCACGTGCACCTGCTCAGCGGCTCGCCGAAGCAGGCGGTGACCTTCGGTGTGACGACGGTGCTGGACATGTTCAGCAAGCCCCGACCTCGTGCGGGAAGCGATGGAGCAGGGTGCCGGACCGAACGCTGCGGACGTGCGCTCGTCGAGCGTCGGGGCGACCGCGCCGGGCGGGCACCCGTCGCTGATGTACGCGCCTTTCCCTTACGTCACAGGTCCTGAGGAGGCCGAGGCGTTCGTCACGCGGGCGGCTTCGTGACACTGGTCGCGCAGGTCGGCGTCGCAGCGATCCTGGCTGCCAACGACGTCGCGGTGCGCGCGTGGTTCCTGGCCCTGTACCTTCCCGCTGAACCGCGGGCGGCCGGGCTGGTCGCGCTCGCCATAGCCCGGGGGGCTGGATGCTGACGAAGGCGCACGACAGGCCGCGAGGAAGCAGTCCGGCCTGCCCTGATGCGGAGGAACACGAAGTGCTGTCGCCGACCGAGCAGAACGACCTTCTCGCCGAGATCGCCCGCTTGCTCTCGACCGTTGTTCCCCAGAGCTTTCAGCTCGCGGAACTGAACGGCTTCGTGCTCGCGGGCACGTCCGGCTACCAGCTGCTGGTGGACAAGGGCGATCCCGAGAAGATGCGCCGGGTCCAGGTCCCCTTCGGGCTCGACGAGGTGATGCGCGAACTGCGGCGCGGGATGTACGACCCCGAGCGCGGTTCCTGGTACAGCCTCGTCTTTGAGCTCTCCGGAGACGGGAAGTACTCCGTCCGCTACAACTTCGACCGGCGACCCAGCAAGTCGATCCTCGACGACGAGTTCTCGCGCGACCTCTCCAACTTCCCGCGCGCCGAGGAACACATCCCGGACTGGCTGAAGGAACTCATGTCCACCGCGTCAAACGTCTTCGGCTTGGTGCTGGACAACCCGGATCTGCCCAATCCGCACCGCATCGCCGAGGCGTTCCGCGACGCCGGGTGGAGCACCGAGATGAACGAGGACACCGAGTACGCGCTGACCACCGACTGGGCGCGGATGAGCACGAAGAACACCTACCCCTTCGTCAGGTTCGCCGGGCGGGCCGACCTGTCCCGGATCGCGGAGCTGGAGGCCGTGCTCGCCACGCTGCCGTGGCAGGCTGAGTTCGAGACCTACGACGACCGAGGGCTGCTGCTCCGGGAGTTCAAGCTCGCTTGAGCGGCTCGGCGCGGAGTCCCGGTGGCAGCTTCTGCGTGGCGTAGCGGAGCGTGACCCGGGTGACCGCGCCCGCGTGCTCGCGCAGGAAACCGACGAGCCGGTCTTGGTCGATCTTGCCGACCTCGTGCAGCGCGCTCCCAGGTGTCGGTCGACCGGGCCAGGCGGTAGAGCGGGTCGCCCGGCTCGCCCACGAGTACCTGGAGCGGGGCGAAGACCGCTTCGCGTGACGGACCGGTCTTCCCCGGCACACCTTGGGCATCCGCCTTCACTCAGTCGGCTCTGCCTGTCGGTGCCCGTTCCCGGGCCGGACGCGCGCTAGTCGGGGAGGACCACCGAGACGATGCCCGCGAGGTGGGCGAGGCGGGCGACCTCGGCGGCCCGGAACATCGGGCCTCCTGGGCGGCCGACCAGCAGGACGCGGTCGGGGTGGCCCAGCGGCGTCGCCGCCAGCTCCGTGCCCAGCTCGCGCCAGGTCTCCGGGACCCAGTCCTCCTCGCCGTCGAGGATGCGGGCCTTCGGCAACGGCAGCCAGGGCAGGTCCAGCGCCTTGGTCTCCGGCGCCGCCGTGGAGGCCGCGAGGCGCCGCGGGCCGTCCGGGCCCAGTCGCGCCACGATGGCCCACCCGGCGCGGATGATCTTGGGGACGCCCTCGGCGAAGATCTCGACGCCCTTGCCGGGCTCGGCGGCCACCTCCTCGACGAGCTCCAGCTCGCGGTGGGTGTCCAGCACGCCGGCGTAGGGCCGGACCGCGTCCACCTCGACGCCCTCGACCGACTCCGCCGCGGTGATCAGCACGTCCGGCAGGCGACCGGAGGGCAGCTCCACCACCAGGTCGTCGACGGCAACGCCGGGTGAGCGCTCAACGACGTCCACGCTGAGGATGTCCGCGCCGATCTCGCCGAGGGCCGACGCCACGGCGCCGAGCGTGCCGGGGCGGTCGGGAAGCTGTACCCGGATCAGGAATGACACCGGCTCCAACGCCTCCTGAGCTGCAGGGGTCGGCGTCCAAGCGCCGCTGTCGGCCGCCGATTGTGGCAGAGACCACGGCGGGCGCCTCCGCCCGAGGCCGCTTTGTGCGGGACGGAAGCATGTTTGTAACACCTGAAGTTCTACCAGTGCCCTGCGACGGCTGAGCTGGTAACCGGTTCGGAACCGGTGCGGTGCTCGCCATACACTCGGACGGTCACGCCGTACTCGCACCACGCCGGACCAAGGGGTCGATGAAGTGCCCGCTATTTCCCGCGAGGAGGTGGCCAGCCTCGCGAAGCTCGCCAGGCTCTCGGTCACCGAATCCGAGTTGGACACCTTCGCAGGTCAGCTCGACGTCATCCTGCAGTCGGTGGCGCGCGTCGGTGAGGTCGCCGGCGCGGAGATCCCGCCGACCTCGCACGCCGTGCCGCTGACCAACGTCTTCCGTGAGGACGTCGTCCGGCCGGGGCTGACCCAGGAGCAGGCGCTCTCCGGCGCCCCCAAGTCCGAAGACGGCCGGTTCCGGGTGCCCCGGATCCTCGGCGAGGAGGCGTGATGAGCGAGCTGACCAGGCTCACCGCGGCCGAGCTGGCCGCCAAGATCCACTCTCGGGAGACCACCTCGGTCGCGGTCACCCAGGCGCACCTGGACCAGATCGCCGCCACCGACGCCGACGTCAACGCCTTCCTGCACGTCGACACCGAGGGCGCGCTCGCCGCCGCCGCCGCGGTCGACGCCGCGCTGGACGCCGGGCAGGCCCCAGCGTCGCCGCTGGCCGGTGTGCCGCTGGCGCTCAAGGACGTCTTCACCACCAAGGGCATCCCGACCACCTGCGGTTCGAAGATCCTCGAAGGCTGGATCCCGCCTTACGACGCGACGGTCACGCGCCGTCTGCGCGAGGCCGGTGTCGTCATCCTCGGCAAGACCAACATGGACGAGTTCGCGATGGGCTCCTCCACCGAGAACTCCGCGTACGGCCCGACCCGCAACCCGTGGGACATGCACCGCATCCCCGGTGGTTCCGGAGGTGGCAGCTCGGCCGCGCTCGCGGCGTTCCAGGCCCCGCTGTCCATCGGCACCGACACCGGTGGCTCGATCCGCCAGCCCGGCGCGGTCACCGGCACCGTCGGCGTGAAGCCCACCTACGGCGGCGTCTCCCGCTACGGGCTGGTCGCCTTCTCCTCCTCTTTGGACCAGGGCGGCCCCTGTGCGCGCACGGTGCTCGACGCCGCGCTGCTGCACGAGGTCATCGGCGGCCACGACCCGCTCGACTCCACCTCCATCAACGCCCCGGTGCCGCCCGTGGTCGCCGCCGCCCGCGAGGGTGCGAAGGCCGACCTGACCGGCGTGCGCGTCGGCGTGGTGCCGGAGTTCCGGGGTGAGGGCTACCAGCCCGGCGTGATCGGCGCCTTCGAGGTCGCCGTCGAGCAGCTGCGCGCGCTCGGCGCGGAGATCGTCGAGGTCTCCTGCCCGAACTTCACCTACGCGCTGCCCGCCTACTACCTGATCGCGCCGAGCGAGGCGTCGTCCAACCTCGCCCGCTTCGACGCGATGCGCTACGGCCTGCGGGTGGACGACGACGGCGCGCACAGCGCCGAGGAGGTCATGTCGCTGACCCGCGAGGCGGGGTTCGGCCCCGAGGTCAAGCGCCGCATCATGATCGGCACCTACGCGCTGTCCTCCGGCTACTACGACGCCTACTACGGCTCGGCGCAGAAGGTCCGCACGCTGATCACCCGCGACTTCGACTCCGCGTTCGGGCAGGTCGACGTCCTGGTCTCGCCGACGACGCCGACCACCGCGTTCAAGATCGGTGAGCGGGTCGACGACCCGATGGCGATGTACCTCGCCGACCTGTGCACCATCCCGTCGAACCTCGCGGGCAACGCGGCGATGAGCGTCCCCTGTGGACTCGCCGAGGAGGACGGCCTCCCGGTCGGCCTGCAGATCATGGCCCCGGCGCTGGCCGACGAGCGGATGTACCGGGTCGCCGCCGCCTACGAGGTCGCGCGCGGCGGGCCGCTGATGAACCAGGCGCCACGACTTGAGCCGGTTCGATGAGCGACTCGGACAAGGACGCGACCGTCCGGAAGTCCATCGGAGAGGTGCTCAACGGGGTCGAGCTGTTCCCGCTGCCGAAGGGCTGGACCCCGGTCGAGGCGCTGACCGTGGTCAAGTGCATGGATCCCAACGGTCAGATGACCTGGTGCACGCGCCGCACGTCCGGGATCAACGACGAGGAAATGCTCGGCTCGATGCTGCTGCAGATCGAGCTGCTGAAGCGGGACATGCTTGCCGACTGGGAGAACGACGGCGATGACGACTGACATCTCGGACCTGCTCGACTACGACGAGGTCGTGGAGCGCTTCGATCCGGTGCTCGGTCTCGAAGTGCACGTCGAGCTGCACACCAACACCAAGATGTTCTGCGGCTGCCCCACCACCTTCGGGGCCGAGCCGAACACCCAGGTGTGCCCGACCTGCCTCGGCCTGCCCGGTTCGCTGCCGGTGGTCAACGGCAAGGGCGTGGAGTCCGCCATCCGGATCGGCCTGGCCCTCAACTGCGAGATCGCCGAGTGGTGCCGGTTCGCGCGGAAGAACTACTTCTACCCCGACCAGCCGAAGAACTTCCAGACCTCCCAGTACGACGAGCCGATCGCCTACAACGGTCACCTCGACGTGGTGCTGGAGGACGGCGAGGTCTTCCGGGTGGAGATCGAGCGCGCGCACATGGAGGAGGACACCGGCAAGTCGCTGCACGTCGGCGGCTCCACCGGGCGCATCCACGGCGCGGACTACTCGCTGCTGGACTACAACCGCGCGGGCGTGCCGCTGATCGAGATCGTCACCAAGCCGATCGTCGGCGCCGGTGAGCGCGCCCCGGAGATCGCCAAGGCGTACGTGGGCGCGCTGCGCGACCTTCTGCGCGCGCTGGACGTCTCGGACGTGCGGATGGACCAGGGCTCGCTGCGGTGTGACGCCAACGTGTCGCTGATGCCCAAGGGCGCCAACGTCTTCGGCACGCGCACCGAGACCAAGAACGTCAACTCGCTGCGCAGCGTCGAGCGCGCGGTGCGCTACGAGATGCGGCGCCACGCGGCCGTGCTCGTCGGCGGTGGCGAGATCGTCCAGGAGACCCGGCACTTCGACGAGTCCACCGCGACGACCTCCGCCGGTCGCCGCAAGGAGACCGCCGAGGACTACCGGTACTTCCCGGAGCCGGACCTGGTGCCGGTCGCCCCGTCCCGCGAGTGGGTCGAAGAGCTGCGCGCCACGCTGCCCGAACTGCCGTGGGAGCGCCGCAAGCGCGTTCAGGCCGAGTGGAACCTCTCCGACCTGGAGCTGCGCGACCTGGTCAGCGCGGGCGCGCTGGACCTGATCGTGTCCACTGTGGACGCTGGTGCTGAGCCGGACGCCGCCCGCTCGTGGTGGGTGTCCTACCTCGCGCAGCAGGCCAACGCCCGCGGCGTCGAGCTGGACGCGCTTCCGATCACGCCGGTCCAGCTGGCCAGGGTGATCGCGCTGGTGGCCGAGGGCACGCTGACCAACAAGCTGGCCCGCCAGGTCGTCGACGGCGTGCTCGCCGGTGAGGGCGAGCCGGACGAGGTCGTCGCCACCCGCGGCCTCAAGGTCGTCTCGGACGACTCCGCGCTGCTCGCCGCGGTGGACGAGGCCCTCGCGGCGCAGCCGGACGTGGCCGAGAAGATCCGCAGCGGCAAGGTCCAGGCTGCCGGTGCCGTGGTCGGCGCGGTCATGAAGGCGACCAAGGGACAGGCGGACGCCAAGCGCGTGCGCGAGCTCGTGCTGGAGCGCTGCCAGTAACTCCCGAACACCCCGGATGCCCCGTGACGCCCGCCGTCGCGGGGCATCCGGCTTTCTCCCCCGCGAGGGGGAGCCGGTCCCCTCCGCGGCGGGATCGGTCCTGCGCCGTACCGAACCATGCTTGAGCACATGGACAAAGCCATGCCTGACCGGCTTCGCGTGACGCGGCTCGTGATCGGTTGCGCGGCGGCGCTGTGCACCGTCCCGTACCTCACGCTCAAGATCCTGTGGTTGACCGGCAACGGCGTCGGCTTCGTCGACTCGGCCGTGGTGAGCGAGCCGAGCATGCTCGTGCTCAACGCCGTGACGGCCGCCATGGACATCGTCGCGATCGTGGTCGCGCTGGCTTTCACCCAGTCGTGGGGCATGCGGCTGCCCGCATGGCTCGTGGTCTTCCCCATGTGGGTCGGTACGGGCCTACTCGGGGTCATCGCGGTGGCGCAGCCGATCTCCGCCCTGGGGGGTGAGGTCTCCACGGGCACCGGACCGGTGCAGCCGTGGGTCTACACCGTTGTCTACTCGGGATTCACCGCGCAGGGCGTGTTGCTCGGAGCCGCCTTCCTGTTCTACGCCCGCACTCGTTGGGCCGTTCTTTTCGTTGCGGGACAAGCGAAGTCCTCCGGCACGCGGAGGTTGCAGATCGGCCTGGCCAACCTCGGCTCTGCGCTCGCGGTCGGAGTCGCCGTGGTGTACCTGGTGCGCATGGTCGGCCTCCCCCTCGGGATGCCTGCTGAAGCGTTGGCGCACATGAACTTCGCTGCCGGAGTGAGCAACGCCGTCTACGGGCTGAGTGCGCTGGCGGGAGCCGTCGGGGTGCAGCTGGTGGTGCGCGGCCGAAGCGGCTGGACCCCGCTCGTGCTGGCGTGGGTGGGCAGCGGGGGGTTGTTCTCGTGGGGGATGTGGAGCATGGTCAACCTGCTCGGCGGCACGGTTCTCGGCGTTGGGCGGGTCATCGCGCTCGACGCGTTCACGGAGTTCGCCAGGGTGCTCGCCGGGACGCTGCTCGGTGTGCTGCTGCTGTTCGTGATGGTGGAGCGCCTCGCGGCGGCGAAGAAGACCCGATCGGTGGTACCGGCCTGAATCCGGCCCCGGCCGCAGATCAACTACCTTCCTCGCATGGACAAGGTCACCGGCCTGATGACGGTGTGGTTCGGGATCGGTGGACTGTGGTTCATCGCGTTCCTGATCGGTGTGCTCGTGGACCGGCGACGACTGCGCAACGGCGTGTACCTGGTGATCTCGTTGGGCTTCTTCGGGATCGGCGCACTCATGGCCCTCGGCCTCGCGTGGCCGAAGGTGGGAGCCGCGCTGGTGATCCTGCTGTTCGCGGGCAGTCCGCTGCTCGTGGTCGGGCTCGCGGTCTTCCTGGTCCTCAACGGGATCACCATGCTGCGCAAGGAGGGCAGGCGGCTGGCCAACCTGCTCTCGTTGCTGCTGGGCATCGGCATCTTCGCGTTCCTGCTGCTGATGTCCGTCGCGCAGGGCAGCGGCAACGTGGTGTTCCAGGTCGCGATGGGCTCGGTGGCCAGCGTGCTCTTCTACATCTCCTTCGTCTTCGCCTGCTTCCTGCTCTACTCGATCTTCTACGGCCGCATCGGTCACCGCCGCGACCTCGACTTCGTCATCGTGCTGGGCGCGGGGCTGATCCGAGGCAGGGTCTCCGCGCTGTTGAGGGGGCGACTGGACCGGGCGCGCGTGGTCTACGACTCGCTGGTGGCGGGCGGCCGGGAACCGATGATCATCACTTCGGGTGGGCTCGGTGTGCACGAGGAGCGCTCCGAGGCGCGGGCGATGGCGGACTACCTGGTGGAGAAGGGGGTCCCGGAGGACCGCATCCTGTTGGAGGAGGAGTCGAGGACGACGCTGCAGAACTTGAGGTTCAGCCGGGAGATCATGGTTGCCCGCAAGCCCGACTACCGCTGTGTGGTGGTCACCAGCAACTACCACGTGCTGCGTGCGGCGCTGCTCACCCGCAGGGCCGGGCTGAACGGCCAGGTCGTCGGTTCCCGCACCGCGAGGTACTTCTGGCCGAGCGCGATCCTGCGGGAGTTCGTGGCGATCCTGGTGGACAACAAGGTGAAGAACGGCGTGGTCTGCCTGCTCCTCGCGCTGATGGGACCGCTGACCCTTCTCGTGCTCGGATAGGCAGCGGGTGGACAAGTACGACGGTTTGGCAACGTTCCTCTACGTCGCCTCCGGGGTGTGGTTCGTCGCGTTCGCGGTCGGCGTTGTGATCGACCGGCGACGACTGCGCAACGGCGTCTACCTGGTGATCGCCCTGGGTTTCCTCGGGGTCAGCGCGCTGCTGAAGCTCTCCATCGCTTCGCCGGAGACCGCGGGCGCGCTGGTCGTCCCGCTGCTGCTCGTCAGCCCGGTGCTCACGTTCGGGCTCGCGGTTTTCCTGATCCTGAACGGCATGCTGGTGCTGCGCAGGGAAGGCTGGCGGCTGGCGAACCTGCTCTCCCTGTTGCTGGGCATGGGAATTCTCGGCTTCATGGGGTTCGCGGCATTCGCCGTGACCGTCCACGCTCCGGTCGTTCGGGCAGCCATCGGCGCGGTCGCGGGCGTGCTCTGCTACTTCGCGTTCGTCTTCGGGTGTTTCCTGCTGTACTCGGTTCTCTACGCGCGCATCGGGCACCGGGGCGGTGCGGACTTCGTCGTGGTCCTCGGCGCTGGGCTCAACGGGGACGAGGTGCCCGCGCAGCTGGCCGGGCGGCTCGACCGGGCCCGTGAGGTCGCTGACTCGCTGGCGGTCCCCACGATCATCGTCTCGGGTGGGCAGGGACCCGGTGCGGAGCGTTCCGAGGCGCGGGCGATGGCGGACTACCTGGTGGAGAAGGGGGTCCCGGAGGACCGCATCCTGTTGGAGGAGGAGTCGAGGACGACGCTGCAGAACTTGAGGTTCAGCCGGGAGATCATGGTCGCCCGCAAGCCCGACTACCGCTGCGTGGTGGTCACCAGCAACTACCACGTGCTGCGTGCGGCGGTGTTCACCCGTCGTGCCGGAGTGACCGGCCACGTCGTCGGCGCGCCCATCGCCGCGTACTTCTGGCCGAGCGCGTTCCTGCGGGAGTTCGTGGCGATCCTGGTGGACAACAAGGTGAAGAACGGCGCGTTGTGCGTCCTGTTCGCGTTGCTCGGGGCATTGGCGCTGAAGAACTAGTCGACGCCCGCGCCGCCGCTGCCGTGCTGCGCGAGCTGGCTGGCGTGGTCGGGATTTTCGCGTTTTGTCACCTTGATGCGCGAAAGAGCGCTCCATTTTCGCATTAAGGCTACAAAACGCGAACCAGAGGGCGTGCGTGGTGAGGGCGCCAGGGGGTGGTGAGGTGGTGCTACCACTCCCAGGACACGACCTAGTCGACGCCGGTGCCGCCGCCGCTGTCCGGCGGGATGATCAGCGCGCGGTCGTCGCTGGAGACCGGCTTGCCGCCGCTGTCCTTGTTCGTCGTGCCGACCCACCACTGCTCTTCGGGACCGAGGTCGCCACCGCGGATCCGGCCGAACTCCTTGAAGCTGACCCTGGGCTGGCCGGTGAACGCGCCGGTCGGGGCCATGGCGAGGTCGGCGACGCCGGTGGCGTTCTCCAGCGCGACGCCCAGCCCGGTGCTCTTGGCCGCGCAGCCGCCGACCCCCGGCTTGTCCGGCCAGGTCCACGCGGGCGCGGAGAGCTGCTGGCCGAGGGTGAGCTTGAAGACGACGTCGCGGTCGGGCTGCCGGTCGGTGATCCAGATCAGACCGGTCAGCGACGTGCAGATCCCACCGGGGGAGTACAGCCCGGAGGCGATGACCGCCGAACCACTGTTCGGGTTGCCCTCGGCGGGCTTGCCGGAGGGGTTGATGCGCAACAGCTTCCCGGCGAGCGAACCGGAGTCGGCGCCCGCGCCCGCGTTACCCGCGTTGCCGGTGGCCACCAGCAGTGCCCCGCTGCGGTCCCTGATCAGCGCGCCCGCGTTGTTGGACGAACCGCGCGGGATCCCGGTCAGCACGGGCTTCGGCACGTCCTTCGCGGCGAAGCGCACCACGCGGTTGTCGCTGCCGGTGGTGATGTAGGCGTAGATCAGGTTGTCCTCGCGGTACGTCGGGGACAGCGCGAGGCCGGTCAGCCCGCCGCCACCGGTGGAGTCCACCGGCAGCGTGGTGACGAGCTTCGCGTCCTGCGAGCCCTCCTCCACGCGCAGCACCCGCCCGGTGGTCCGCTCCGCGACCAGCGCGGACTTGCCGTCGGGCAGCACCGCGACGGCCGACACCGGGCTCAGGCAGGTCGCGACGACGTTGGTGTTGTAGTCCTTGCAGCCCTCGGGCGGCTTCACCGGAGCGCTCGGCTGCTGTCCCGGCCGCTGACCGCCGCCGCCCCCACCGCCGGGGACCTGCGGGTTGGGCCCGGCTTGCGGTTCCAGGTGCGGGCGCTCGGTCCACTGCGCCTTCGTCTGCTCCGGGAAGGTCGCGCAGCCCGCCGCGAGCACGCCGAACACGGAGGCCACGGCCACCAGCGCCGTGCCTCGGGAACGCCTGCGGAGGGTTGTCACGGTCAACCAGGGTAGGCGTCCGCCGGTGAACCCGGGGTGAGTGGGCGCGGGTCGGCGTAGTCGAGTGCGTCACGCACCGCCGCGGCCCGCTCCACCAGCAGGTCCAGCTCCTCGGCCACCACGTCCGGCGCTTCGAGCGGCACGAAGTGGCTGCACGGCAGTAAGCGCAGCCGCGCCTGGGGCAGCGGCCCGGCCGCCGACCACGTCTCGCGCGGATCGGCCAGCAGGTCGAAGCGCCCGGCGAGCACCGTGACGGGACACGACACGGAGCTGATGTCCTGCCTGCCGGTGTCGCCCAGCGCGAGCGCCAGGGTGAAGAACCAGTGCCAGTCGTGTCGCAGGAACCGCTCAAGCAGGGCGCGGACAGCCTGCGGATCGCTGTCCGGCAGCATCAGCCCGCTGTGCCGCAGCAACGTCGTGCCGAGCTCGGTCACCGGCAGCCGGTGCAGCACGGCGTCGAGCACGGGGCTCGCCCAGCGCAGCGCGTGCGTCCCGCCGAGCGCGATCGCCCTGCTCACCGCCTTCGGCAGGCCCAGAACGCCGAGCACGTCGTCGAAGAACGCGCCGGGAGCCCCACCGACCAGCATCAGCCCGGCGACCCGGTCGGGGTGGCGGCGGGCCAGCTCGGTGGCGACGGTGACCCCCAGCGACCAGCCGACGACCACGCACCGGCGGACCCCGGCGTCGTCGAGCACCGCGATCGCGTCGTCGACGTGGTCCGCCAGCCGGATCCGGCTCTCGTCGGCGGGACGGGGCGAGTCGAAGGTGCCGCGGTGGTACCAGCTGTGCACCCGCACGGTGGCGTCCGGCCGCACCAGCGCGGGCCACGCCTCGGCCATCGTGCCCAGTCCGGGGCACAGCAGTACCGGTGGACCGGCGGAGCCGCTCCGCCACGCCCTGATCTTCGTGCCGTCCGTGCCGGACACCCAGCGCTCTTCCATCGCCACGAAGTGTGCCGCACTTCCCGGACGGGCGCAGGCACCGGGGCGGGTAACGTGCCGTCCGTGACGCTCACCGTGCTCGTACCCGATGACCACGGCGTCGAAGCTCTGTCCACTGTGGATGGAGTTCGCGCGGTGGTGCTGGACGCCGAGAACCCCGACCCCGCCCAGCTCGCCGAGGCCGACGTCTTCGTCCCGCCGTTCCTCTCGGTCGGCAAGCTGGTGCACCTGATGGAGCGGATGCCGAAGCTCAAGCTGGTCCAGCTCCTCACCGCGGGCGTCGAGGCGTGGATCGGCCATCGCCCGGAGGGCGTGCTGCTGTCGAACTGCCGGGGCGCGCACGGAGGCAGCACCGCGGAGTGGGCCTTCGCCGCCCTGCTGTCGATCTACCGCGACCTCCCGGCCTTCGACGAGGCGCGGCGGGCTGGGGAGTGGGCCTTTCACGTCACGGACACGATGCAGGACAAGCGAATGCTCGTGGTGGGCGCGGGCGACCTGGGCCAACAGCTCCGCCGCCGCTTCGACGCCTTCGACGCGCACACCACCCTCGTCGGCACCCGCGCGCGGGACGGGGTGCACGGCGTCGACGAGCTGCCCGGCCTGCTCGGTGAGCACGACGCGGTGATCATGGTCGTCCCGATGACCGACCAGACGCACCACATGGTGAACGCGGAGTTCCTGGCGCACATGCGCGACGGCGCCATCCTGGTCAACGCGGCCCGTGGTCCGGTGGTGGACACGGACGCGTTGGTGGCGGAGCTCAACAGCGGGCGCCTCCGCGCGGCGTTGGACGTCACCGACCCGGAACCGCTGCCACCGGGCCATCCACTGTGGACGGCGAAGAACCTGGTGCTCACCCCGCACGTCGCGGGAAGCGTGACCGGCCGCTCAGAGCGCGCCTGGGCAATCGTCGCCCGCCAGATCTCCCTGTACGCCGCAGGCAAGCCCCCCGAGAACCTCATCCGCGGCCCCTACTAGCGCCCCTACCGGCCATTCGCGGGCTTATGGACGTCTTTTGGCGCTCAAACACGTCCATAAGCCCGCGAATGGCCGCCCGGTTTCACCGGATTTGGCCTAGAGAGGGGTGCGGAGGGGTTGGGAGGATGTCAGGGCTGACAACGTTGTCACCTCTGCTCCGAGGAGTACGGCATGCGCGGCGCCCGTCCAGCTCGTCTGCCCCTTGTCCTCGCCGCCGTCGGCTCATTGCTGCTCGGTGGCGCCCAGGCTCCTGTGTTCGCCGAGCCAGCGCACAAGGCGATCAGCGACCCGGCCCAGTACGTCAACCCGTTCGTCGGCACCAAGCCCGGAGGCCCTGACTTCGGCCACGGTGGCGGCGCGGGCAACACCTTCCCCGGCGCGGACGCGCCGTTCGGCATGCTCCAGTGGAGTCCGGACACCGTGACCCACCAGCACGGCGGCTACCACTACGAGGACAACCGCATCCGTGGGTTCAGCCTCACGCACATCTCCGGGCCGGGGTGCAGCGACCACGGCAACATCCCGTTCCTGCCGATCCTCGGTGACCAGCCCGTGGAGCACCACACGTTCTCCCACGCCAACGAGACCGCCGCACCCGGCTCGTACGCGGTGCGCTTCGACAACGGCATTCGCACCGAACTCGCCGCGACGCAGCGCTCCGGGATCGCGCGCTTCACCTATCCAGCAGGGCAACGCGCATCGTTGACCGCGGACGCGGCGCGCGGCTTCAACCCCGCCAGCGGTGCCATCACCATCGGCGCCAACACGCTCAGCGGCTTCACCGACAGCGGTGGGTTCTGCGGCACCGGCAACCGATACCGCTTGTACTTCCACGCCACCTTCGACCAGCCCTTCGTCCAAGCCGGTGTGGTCGGGACCGACGGCAAGGTTGACCGCACGCGTAGGAGTGTGCAGTCCACTAAAGACGCTCCGGCCGCCAAGGCGCTGGTTTCCTTCGGCGCGGCAACGGTGACCGCGCGGGTCGGCATCTCCTACGTCAGCCTCGACGGAGCCAAGGCCAACCTCGTCGCCGAGCAGGGCAGCCGCACGTTCGAGCAGGTTCGCGACGGCACAAGGGCCACGTGGAACGAACTGCTCGGCCGGATCTCGGTCACCGGGGGCACGGACACGCAGCGCAGCAGGCTCTACACGAACCTGTACCACTCCTTGTTGCACCCCAACGTGTTCAGTGATGTGAGCGGCGAGTACATCGGCTTCGACCGTCGCATTCACAAGCTGCCGCCGGGACGCGTGCAGCACGCCACCTTCTCCGGGTGGGACGTCTACAGGTCGCAGGTGCAGCTTGTCGCGCTACTCGCGCCCAAAGAAGCCTCCGACATCGCCCAGTCCGCAGTGAACCAGGCGACACAGGGCGGCTACTTCGACCGGTGGACCGTGGCCAACGGCGGCACGGGCGTGATGAACGGCGACCCCATGTCCATCATCGTGGCGAACATGCACGCCTTCGGTGCCACGGACTTCAACACAGCAGACGCGTTGCAGCGCATGGTCACTGGCAGCCGTGATCCGCGTCAGCGCCCTGGACACGTCCAGTACGACGGACAGAGCTACATCCCCGCGGGCACTGGCGGCGTATGGGGCACGGCGTCGACGACGTTGGAGTACACGAGTGCCGACTTCGCTGTCTCCCAGTTCGCCGCGCGGATCGGTGACACGGCGACGCACGACCTGTTCCTGCGGCGAGCGCAGAACTGGCGCAGTCTGCTCAACTCCGGCATCAAGACCATTCAGCCTCGCAACGGCGACGGGACCTGGCCCGCGTTCACGCCGACGCAGGAGAACGAGTACGTCGAGGGCAATGGAGCGCAGTACTCGTGGATGGTGCCCTACAACCACCGCGGGCTGTTCGACGCGATGGGCGGCAACGCGGCGGTGCTGCAGCGGTTGGACGCCTTCTTCGCGGAGCTCAACGCGGGGCCGAAGAAGCCCTACGCGTACTTGGGCAACGAGCCGACGCTGAACACACCGTGGGCCTACGCGTATGCCGGAGCGCCTTATAAGACGCAGGACATCGTGCGCCGCGCACTGACGAGCATCTTCAAGCCCGCTCCGGACGGATACGTCGGCAACGACGATCTCGGTCAGATGGCGTCGTGGGGAGTCTGGGCGGCGTTGGGCATGTACCCCGAAGCGCCGGGCCGTAGTGAGCTCGTGCTGGCCAGCCCGCTGTTCCCGGAGATCACGATCACCAGGGGCAACGGCGTGACGATCAAGATCACCGCACCGCAGGCGAGCGAGGCCAACAAGTACGTGCAGAGCCTGCGCGTCAACGGCCAGACCTCAACCAGGCCATGGGTCGGTGAGGACATGGTCCGCAACGGCGGCACGCTCGACTACGCCCTCGGTGCGAGCCCGAACACCGCGTGGGGTTCGGCGGCTGCGGACGCACCGCCGTCCTTCGACGTCGGACCAGCGCAACCGCGCACCGGGCCGATCACCGGGCTGGCGTCGAAGTGCGTCGACGTCAACCAGGGCGCTACTGCCGACGGGACCAAGGTCCAGCTCTGGGACTGCGACGGCGGCACCGCGCAGCAGTGGACGTTCGCTTCGGACGGAACGGTCCGCGCGCTCGGCAAGTGTCTGGACGTCAGCAACAGCGGGACCGCGAACGGCACGAAGATCCAGCTGTGGCAGTGCAACGGGACTTCGGCGCAGCAGTGGTGGCCGAAGGCGGACGGCGGCCTGGTGAGCCCGATGTCCGGTCGCTGCCTCGACGTTCCGAACAGCGTGGTCGCCAACGGCACGCAGTTGCAGATCTTCGACTGCAACGGGACCGGGGCCCAGATCTGGCGCACCCCCTAGGGGACAACTCCGGGGCGACACTTGAGGGGAAGCGGTCGCCCCGGAGGCGTCGATCACTTAGCGTTGGGCGCTGTGAGCACTAACGGAGAGTCGGCGTTCGGTCCCAGCTCCACCAGCAGCGCCAAGTCCGGTGAGATCCGTCCGTTCACCTGGACGGCCGGTGCGGACTTCGGGCAGCTGGTTCTGCGGTTCGCGCTGGGCGGCACCTTCATCGCGCACGGCGCGCAGAAGGTCTTCGGCGCGTTCGGTGGACCCGGCATCAGCGGATTCGCGCAGTTCCTGCAGAGCAAGGGGTTCACCCAGACAACGCTGCTGGCGTGGATCACCGGCCTGACCGAGCTCGTCGGCGGCGCGCTCGTGGTGGTCGGCCTGTTCACCCCGCTCGCCGCGGCCGGGCTGCTGGCGATCATGATCAACGTGGTCGCGCTCAAGTGGGGCGGCGGGTTCTTCCTCGGCCAGCAGGCGGCGGGCTTCGAGTTCGACCTCGTCCTCGGCGCGATGGCCGCGGGGCTGGTGCTGACCGGGCCGGGACGGCTGGGCCTGGACACCGGGTTCTTCTGGTCCCGCAGGCCGCTCGGCGTCGGGGTGGGCTGCCTGGTCATCGCCGTGGGCTCGGCCCTGCTGACCCAGCTCGTGCTCCGCGCCTGACCCCGTCACGAGAGAACCCGAGGCACCGGAGTGCCTCGGGTTCGTCGTTCGTCAGCGCCAGCCGTAGCGCTTGCGCAGCGCGATGGCCACGCGGGTGAAGCGGTCGGACTCCAGGATCGCGCCCTCGCGGCGGATGTCGTCCTCACCGAGCTCGAAGAGCCGGTCCAGCCGGAGGTAGGACGCTCGCCCGGAGCGGTCCCACGCGCCAACGCCCAGTTCGAGCCAGTCCTGCTCCTCGTGGTCGTCCGGCACCTGGCTGGAGAGCATCATCGCGTGCAGCATCGCGCCGTCGCGGCCCACCACGAGCAGCGGCCGGTCCTTGCCGCGCGACGGGTCCTCCTCGAAGGGCACCCAGGCCCACACCACCTCGCCCGGATCGGCCTGACCGTCCAGGTCCGGCGCGTAGACCAGATCGGTCGCCCGCTCCCGGGTCGGCACCTCGCGGACTTTCTTCACTTGCTGCTGTTGATCACCAAGCACCCCCGCAACCTACCGCCGCCCCACCCACGGCCATTCGCGGGCTTATGGACCTTTTCGAGCGCGCTCAGCGGTCCATAAGCCCGCGAATGGCGGGAATTAGAGGCGGCGGACGGCGCCGGTGGAGGCGGAGGTGGCGAGCTTCGCGTAGGCCTTGAGGGCCGTGGAGACCTCGCGCTGGCGGTCCGCGGGCTGCCAGGGCCGCTCGCTCGCCTCCATCTTCGCGCGGCGCTCGGCGAGGACTTCGGCGTCCACCAGCAGTTCGAGCTTGCGCTCGCGGACGTCGAGCAGGATCTGGTCGCCGTCGTGCACCAGGCCGATCAGCCCGCCGTCGGCGGCCTCGGGGGAGATGTGGCCGACCGAGATGCCGGAGGAGCCACCGGAGAACCGGCCGTCGGTGATCAGCGCGCAGAGCTTGCCGAGACCGGAGCCCTTCAGGAACGCGGTGGGGTGCAACATCTCCTGCATACCGGGGCCGCCGGAGGGACCCTCGTAGCGGACCACGATCACCTCGCCCGCCTGGACCTCCTTGTTCAGGATCGCCGAGACGGCCTGCTCCTGGCTCTCCACCACCCGCGCGGGGCCCTGGAAGTGCCACAGCTCCTCGTCGATGCCCGCGGTCTTGATCACCGCGCCGTCCTCGGCGAGGTTGCCGTAGAGCACCGCGAGCCCGCCGTCCTTGGTGTAGGCGTGCTCGAAGTCGCGGATGCACCCGCCGGCGGCGTCAGTGTCCAAGGAGGACCAGCGGTTCTCGGTGGAGAACGCCTGCGTGGTGCGCACGCCGCCCGGCGCGGCGTGGAACAGCTCCACCGCCTCGGGCGATGGCGACTCGCCCCGAATGTCCCACGTGGACAGCCACTGCTCCAGCGTGGGGCTGTGCACGGAGTGGACGTCGCGGTGCAGCAGCCCGGCGCGGTCCAGCTCGCCGAGGATCGCCGCGATTCCGCCTGCCCGGTGCACGTCCTCCATGTGGTAGTCGGAGTTCGGCGAGACCTTCGACAGGCACGGAACGCGCCGGCTGATCGCGTCGATGTCGGCGAGGGTGAAGTCGATCTCCCCCTCCTGCGCCGCGGCCAGGATGTGCAGCACGGTGTTGGTCGAGCCGCCCATCGCCACGTCCAGCGCCATGGCGTTCTCGAACGCCTTCCTGTTGGCGATGTTGCGCGGCAGCACGCTCTCGTCGTCCTGCTCGTACCACCGCTTCGCGAGCTCGACGACCGTGGTTCCCGCGCGCAGGAACAGATCACGCCGCGCCGCGTGGGTGGCCAGGGTGGAACCGTTGCCCGGCAACGACAGGCCCAGCGCCTCGGTGAGGCAGTTCATCGAGTTCGCGGTGAACATGCCGGAACAGGAGCCGCAGGTCGGGCAGGCCGAACGCTCCACTTCGGACAGTCCGGCCTCGTCGACCGCGGAGCTGGCGGACGCGGCGATCGCGGTGATCAGGTCGGTCGGCGCGTGCGCGACACCCTCGACGACGACGGCCTTGCCGGCCTCCATCGGTCCGCCGGAGACGAAGACGGCGGGGATGTTCAGCCGCATCGCGGCCATCAGCATGCCCGGCGTGATCTTGTCGCAGTTGGAGATGCAGACCAGCGCGTCGGCCTGGTGGCCCTGCACCATGTACTCGACGGCGTCGGCGATCACCTCGCGCGAGGGCAGCGAGTAGAGCATCCCGCTGTGCCCCATGGCGATGCCGTCGTCCACCGCGATCGTGTGGAACTCGCGCGCGACCCCGCCCGCCTCGCGCACGGCGCCCGCGACGAGCTCGCCCATGTCCTTGAGGTGCACGTGGCCCGGCACGAACTGGGTGTAGGAGTTGGCGATCGCCACGATGGGCTTGCCGAAGTCCGAGTCGGTCATGCCGGTGGCGCGCCACAGCGAGCGGGCGCCTGCGGCGTTGCGGCCGTGGGTGGTGATTCGGGAACGCAGCGGGGGCACGGCCCCTCCTTAAGCGGGAACTACGAGCGGGAACTACTTGTCTGTCTCTTCGGTGTCCGTCGAGGTTACGCCGGGGTCGGGCGTCCGCTCGGCGGTCGCGCTGGGATCGGGCACCACGCCACCGCTGGCCTCGGCGAGGGCGGGCAGATCGCCGAGCCGCACCGCGGGCAGGGTCAGCTCCTCGCCGCCGTTGAGCACGAGGCCGACCTTGTCGGGCCGTCCCAGGTGCAGGGAGGCCACCTCGCTCCACTCTATGCGCCGTGAGCGCAGGGCGGTGCGCACGACCACCCCGTCCGAGCCCGCGACGGTCCGCTTCCGCAGCACCGTCCAGACCAGCGCGAGCGGGATGAGGTAGAGCGCCTGGAGCCCCGGCGCGCCGAAGGCGACCGGCGTCATGCAGAGCGCGAGCAGTGCGATCGGCAGCAGCGCCACTCTCGGGAGTTGGAAGACCACGTCACACATGCTCCCACCTGCGGACGAGCTCCTTCGTATCCCCCAGTCGTGTCCAGCATGCGGGAGCGGTGTCCCGCAGAGTTGACGCTGCTACGCCGTTGGCGCTAGCGTCGTCCGCGTGCTGCTGCGCAACATTCCGTTCATCGGAGTCCTCGTACTTCCCAGGCGCGTCGACGCCTAGGGAAGTCTTCGTCGACGCGCCACCCTCGTACGGCCCACCAACGGCCGACGAGGGTTTTTTGTTGCCCGGACAGCCCCAAGTCAACTCGACACCAACGAGGCAGACACGATGACCAGCGCCACATCGCGACCGGCAGCGGTGCCCAAGGCACCGCAGAATCCCCAGGGTGCGCGCCCCCGCCCCGCGCCTCCGAGCGGGGCCCCGATCCGGGTCACCGGTGCGCAGTCCCTTGTCCGCTCCCTCGAAGCTGCCGACTGCGAGGTCGTCTTCGGCATCCCGGGTGGCGCCATCCTGCCCGCCTACGACCCGCTGCTGGACTCCACCAAGGTGCGCCACATCCTGGTGCGCCACGAGCAGGGCGCCGGCCACGCCGCCACCGGCTACGCGCAGGCCACCGGCCGCGTCGGCGTGTGCATGGCGACCTCGGGCCCCGGGGCGACCAACCTCGTGACCCCGCTGGCCGACGCCTACATGGACTCCGTCCCGGTGGTCGCGATCACCGGTCAGGTCGCGCGGTCCTCGATCGGCACCGACGCCTTCCAGGAAGCCGACATCTGCGGCATCACCATGCCGGTGACCAAGCACAACATCCTGGTGACCGACCCGCTCGACATCCCGAGGGCGATCGCCGAGGCGTTCCACATCGCCTCCACCGGCCGTCCGGGGCCGGTCCTCGTCGACCTGCCCAAGGACGTGCTGCAGGCCAACACCTCCTTCTCCTGGCCGCCGGAGATGAAGCTGCCCGGCTACCGCCCGACCGTGCGCCCGCACGGCAAGCAGGTCCGCGAGGCCGCCAAGCTGATCGCGGCGGCGCAGCGCCCCGTGCTCTACGTCGGCGGCGGCGTGCTCAAGGCCCAGGCGTCGGCGGAGCTGCTGGAGCTGGCCGAGTTCAGCGGCATCCCGGTGGTCACCACGCTGATGGCGCGCGGCGCGTTCCCCGACTCGCACCACCTGCACCTGGGCATGCCCGGCATGCACGGCACGGTCGCCGCGGTCGCCGCGATGCAGCGGTCGGACCTGTTGATCACCCTCGGCGCGCGCTTCGACGACCGGGTCACCGGCCAGCTGGACTCCTTCGCCCCGGAGGCGAAGGTCGTGCACGCCGACATCGACCCGGCGGAGATCTCCAAGAACCGCCGCGCCGACGTGCCGATCGTGGGTGACTGCAAGGAGGTCATCTCCGAGCTGATCGACGCGGTGCGCACCGAGTTCGAGACCGGCCGCGCCGACCTCGCGTCGTGGTGGCAGCAGCTGGACTCCTGGCGCGAGACCTTCCCGCTCGGCTACGAGGAGCCCACCGACGGCACCCTGGCCCCGCAGTACGTGATCGAGCGGATCGGCGCTCTGGTCGGGCCGGACGCGGTCTACGCGGCGGGCGTCGGCCAGCACCAGATGTGGGCGGCGCAGTTCATCCGCTACGAGAAGCCCCGCACGTGGCTGAACTCCGGCGGCCTCGGCACGATGGGCTACGCGGTGCCCGCGGCGATGGGCGCCAAGTACGGCCAGCCCGACCTCCAGGTGTGGGCGATCGATGGTGACGGCTGCTTCCAGATGACCAACCAGGAGCTGGCCACCTGCGCGATCGAGGGCATCCCGATCAAGGTCGCGGTGATCAACAACGGCAACCTGGGCATGGTCCGGCAGTGGCAGAACCTGTTCTACGACCAGCGGTACTCCAACACCGACCTGGGCACGCACAAGCACCGCATCCCGGACTTCAAGCTGCTGGCCGAGGCGCTCGGCTGCGTCGGCCTGCGCTGCGAGTCCAAAGAGGACGTCGACGCGGTGATCGCCAAGGCGATGGAGATCAACGACCGCCCCGTCGTGATCGACTTCGTGGTGGGCAAGGATGCCCAGGTGTGGCCGATGGTCGCCGCGGGCACCGGCAACGACCACATCATGGCCGCGCGCGGCATCCGTCCGCTGTTCGAGGAAGATGAGTGATGAGCAGGCACACACTGAGCGTGCTGGTCGAGAACAAGCCGGGTGTGCTCGCCAGGGTCGCAGGGCTGTTCTCCCGCAGGGGCTTCAACATCGAGTCCCTCGCCGTCGGCCCGACCGAGCACGTCGAGGTCTCCCGGATGACGATCGTGGTCTCCGTGGACGAACTACCGTTGGAACAGGTGACCAAGCAGCTCAACAAGCTGGTGAACGTCATCAAGATCGTCGAGCTCGACCCGCCGACGGCCGTGCAGCGCGAGCTGCTGCTGGTCAAGGTCAGGGCCGACGCGACGGTGCGCAGCCAGGTGCTGGAGACCGTCCAGCTGTTCCGGGCCAAGGTGGTCGACGTCTCGCCAGAAGCGGTGACGGTCGAGGCCACCGGCACCGCCGACAAGCTCAACGCGCTGCTGCGCATGCTGGAGCCGTACGGGATCAGGGAGATGGTGCAGTCCGGCATGGTCGCGATCGGCCGGGGGGCCCGATCCATCACCGCCGCCGCCGTGCGCTGAGATCTTCCTCGTCCTGCCCGTAGTTGTGAGTCGTACATGATGGAAGGACCACCGAGCACCATGTCCGTGGAGATGTTCTACGACGACGCCGCCGACCTGAGCGTGATCCAGAACCGCAAGGTCGCTGTGATCGGCTACGGCAGCCAGGGCCACGCCCACGCGCTGAGCCTGCGCGACTCCGGCGTCGACGTCCGGATCGGCCTGCCCGAGGGCTCGAAGTCCCGCCCGAAGGCCGAGGAGGAGGGGCTGCGGGTCGTCACGCCCGCCGAGGCCGCCGCCGAGGCCGACGTGATCATGATCCTGATCCCCGACCACAAGCAGCGCGACCTCTACACCACGGACATCGCGCCGAACCTGAAGGACGGCGACGCGCTGTTCTTCGGCCACGGTCTGGCGATCCGCTTCGGCCTGATCACCCCGCCCGCCAACGTGGCGGTGGCGATGGTCGCGCCGAAGGGCCCGGGTCACCTGGTGCGCCGCCAGTTCGTCGACGGCAAGGGCGTGCCCTGCCTGATCGCGGTCGAGCAGGACCCGGCCGGTGACGCCCAGGCGCTGGCGCTGTCCTACGCCAAGGCCATCGGCGGCACCCGCGCCGGTGTCATCAAGACCACCTTCGCCGAGGAGGCCGAGACCGACCTCTTCGGTGAGCAGGCCGTGCTCTGCGGTGGTGTGGCCTCCTTGGTGCAGAACGGTTTCGAGGTGCTGACCGAGGCGGGCTACGCCCCGGAGATCGCCTACTTCGAGTGCCTGCACGAGCTGAAGCTGATCGTCGACCTGATGTACGAGGGCGGCATCTCGCGGATGTTCTACTCGGTCTCCGACACCGCGGAGTACGGCGGTTACAGCCGCGGCCCGCGCGTGGTGGACGCCCGCGCCAAGGAGGAGATGCGCAAGATCCTCGCGGAGATCCGCAGCGGCGAGTTCGCCAAGGAGCTCGTCGCGGAGATGGACGGCGGCCGCCCGACGTTCACCAAGTACCGCCAGGAGTCCGCGGAGCACCCGATCGAGCAGACCGGCAAGAAGCTGCGCGACCTGATGTCCTGGGTGGACCGCCCGATCACCGAGACCGCCTGATCTCTCTCCCGCACGAGGGGGCGCCCGGAGACACTCCGGCCGCCCCCTCGTCCTTTTCCCGGCCATTCGCGGGCTTATGGACCTCTCCGGAGCTCCGAACACGTCCATAAGCCCGCGAATGGCAGGGAAGGGAGTGGGGGGACTGTCCTGGTGGGACGGTCCACTGTGGTCTCTTTGCATCTCGCAGCCCTTGCCGACGGCGCGAGTTTTGCAGGGTGCACGAAGCAGTTAGGCCGTGCAGCGGCGCGGGATCCGCAGGGTGTCGTGCAACGGGGAACCGTCCCGGCCCGCCTGGGGGGAGGAGGGGTCGAGCCGGGACGGTCCCTCGACGGTGGTGTCGGGAACTACGCACAGCTGCGCGTAGGCGATCCACCATGTCGCGCACGGCCACCGTCCGTCCCGCCAGCCCGTGCCACACAGCCGGCAGCGGGGCCGCCTGCGACCGGTGCTGCGGTGCTGCGCCAACAGGAACTGCCAACCACGGACCGTGCGCAGAAGCGCGTTCTCGGCGAGCTCGTCGGGCTGCCGCAGCGCCAGCGACTCCATCTCCGCCAGCTTCGTGGCCACCTCGCGGTAGCAGTCGCGGCCCTCCACGGAGCAGTCGCTCGGTGCCTCACGCACGTCCAGCAGCGACTTCCCGGGCAACCACACGACCCCCACCTGCTCCCGCTCGTCCATGCTGGGGATGATCTCTCCAACTCCGGAGAGCGACCCCGTGCACACTTAGCGTGCAAGACGTTCTCGGAGAAATGCAACGTACATCCTGCGAATGACACGATTGGGTGAGACTGTGCTCGGCAGTAGGACAAGCGATTGCCACCCGTTCCCCGCCGCGGGCACACTTCGGCGAGTTCCCGCCGAGGCGTGTTTTGGACGATCCTGACCGTATGAAGGTCGATCGGGACCACGCATCGTCATTACTGGAGAGGGAGACCGTGACTGCCGGCCACAGCCCTACCGTGCGGCGTCGCCGGTTGGCATCCGAACTGCGTCGTTTACGCGAAGCCGCCGGGCTGACCTGCGAGGACGTCGCGGGGCACCTGGAGTGCTCCGCCGCCAAGGTGAGCCGCATCGAGACCGGGCGCACGGGTGTCAACCCGCGCGACGTCCGCGACATGCTGCAGCTCTACGGCGTCGAGGGCGATCGCCAGGACGCATTGGTCGAGCTGTCCAGAATGGCCAGGCAAAAGGGCTGGTGGCACAACTACAGCGACGTGCTGACCGGTGCGTTCGCCGGAATGGAGGCCGAAGCCGCCTCGATCCGGTGCTACCAGGCGCAGCTCGTGCCCGGCCTGCTGCAGACCGAGGACTACGCCAGATCCGTCTTCCGCGCGGTGCGGCCCAAGGCCGACACCGACGACGTGGAACGCCGGGTGGCCGCGCGCAGAGCGCGGCAGTCCATCCTCGAACGCGACCAGCCGCCGAAGCTGTGGATGGTCATCGACGAGGCGGTGCTGCACCGCAAGGTCGGCGGGGACGAGGTGATGCGCGAGCAGCTCGACTACCTGGTCGAGATGACCGCGCAGCCGAACATCGAGCTTCAGGTCCTGCCCTTCGGGGTGGGTGCCCACGCGGCAGCGGACGGGCCGTTCGTGATCCTGGGCTTCCCGGATCCGATCGACCCGACCGTGGTCTACCTGGACACCCTCACCAGCGGTCTGTACCTGGAGAAGCCAGAGGAAATCCGCTGGTACAGCACGGTATTCGATCACGTACGGGCGGCGGCGCTCGGCACGGAGGAATCCGTCGCGCTGATCGCCTCTAGGGCAAAGGAGTTGTCGTGAGCGTCGAGCGGAGTCGGGGGATGTTCACGAGCCTTTCTGGTTCGGAATGGCGCAAGAGCAGCTACAGCGGTGGGGGCAACGACTGCGTGGAGGTGGCCTACACCGCCACCGCGGTCGGGGTGCGGGACTCGAAGAACCCCGCGGCCGGGACACTGGTTTTCACCGAGAACCAGTGGCACGGCTTCCTCACCGGAGTTCGTGACGGTCGCTGGCACGGCCAGTGACCGTTGACTGTGAGGACGGTCTCATCGTGAGCGAGAGCACGTCCGGGGTCAGGACCCGGCCCGTCGACGACAAGGCCGACATCCGGGACCAGCTCGACTTCTCCGGGGCGCACTGGAGCGGCGACGACAGCTCGGTCGGCGGCCGTGTCGAGATGACCCAGATCCACCACACCGACGGGGTCACCTACACCTGTCTGCGCCACGGCGACGATCCGCACGGACCCGTACTCGTCTTCACCCCCGGCGAGTGGGACGCGTTCGTGGCGGGCGCCAAGGACGGCGAGTTCGACAAGCCCTTCTGACAGCGCGAGGAACACGAGAGCAGCGGGCGGCCCGGGAGCGACGGGCCGCCCGCTCCCGTTGGGGACCACACCCGGCACCTCGGGCGCCGCAACCGTCCGGGCACGCAGCGTGGTGCGGTTCGGATCACTCCGGACTCCCGAAATGCGCGTGTAACCCCGCAGATACACTGCGGGTTCTCCGGGGCACAACGCGGTGGCCCGCTGCTCGACTTCCTGGCCCGCGTGGCCATGCACCCATCTCCTGGAGAGCATCTGTGAGCAAGTCACCTCGTCCCGTCGTCCTGATCGCCGAGAAGCTGGCGCCGTCCGTGCTGGATGTCTTCGGTGACGAGGTCGAGGTCCGTCACGTCGACGGCACCGACCGCCCCGCCCTGTTCGCCGCGCTCGCCGAGGCGGACGCGCTGCTCGTGCGCTCGGCCACCCAGGTCGACGCCGAGGCGCTGGCCTCAAGCAACCGCCTCAAGGTCGTGGCGCGGGCCGGTGTCGGCCTGGACAACGTCGACGTGCCCGCGGCGACCACCCGCGGCGTGATGGTGGTCAACGCGCCCACCTCCAACATCGTCTCCGCCGCCGAGCACGCGGTCGCGCTGCTGCTCGCCGTCGCCCGCCGCATCCCCGAGGCCGACGCGAGCCTCAAGGACGGCAAGTGGAAGCGCAGCTCGCTCGGCGGTGTCGAGCTCAACGGCAAGACCGTCGGCGTCATCGGCCTCGGCAAGATCGGCCAGCTCTTCGCCAGCCGCGTCGCCGCCTTCGGCGTCAAGCTGATCGCCTACGACCCCTACGTCTCCCCGGCGCGCGCGGGCCAGCTCGGCATCGAGCTGGTCAGCCTGGAGGACCTGCTCGCCACGGCCGACGCGATCTCCATCCACCTGCCGAAGACCCCGGAGACCAAGGGCCTCATCGGCGCCGACGAGCTGGCGAGGACCAAGAAGGGCGTGCTGATCGTCAACGCCGCCCGCGGCGGCCTGATCGACGAGGCCGCGCTGGCCGACGCCGTGCGCTCCGGTCAGGTCGGCGGCGCGGGCGTTGACGTCTTCGCCACCGAGCCGTGCACCTCCAGCCCGCTGTTCGAGCTGGCCAACGTCGTCGCCACCCCGCACCTGGGTGCCTCGACCACCGAGGCGCAGGACCGCGCGGGCACCGACGTGGCCCGCTCGGTGATCCTGGCGCTGCGCGGCGACTTCGTCCCGGACGCGGTGAACGTCCAGGGCGGCGGGATCGTCGGCGAGGAGGTGCGGCCCTACCTGCCGCTCACCCAGAAGCTCGGCACCGTCCTGTCCGCGATCAGCGCGCGTCCCCCGGCCGCCCTGAACATCGAGGTCCGCGGCGAGCTCTCCAACGAGGACGTCAAGATCCTGCCGCTCGCCGCGCTGCGCGGGCTGTTCACCGGCGTGGTCGAGGAGCAGGTCACCTTCGTCAACGCCACCAAGCTGGCCGAGGCGCGGGACGTGGCGGTCGAGCTGACCACCGAGTCGGAGAGCGCCAACCACCGCAGCCTGGTGACCCTGACCGCGGTGCAGGCCGACGGCACGCGCATCAGCGTCTCCGGCACGCTCACCGGCCCCAAGCAGGTCGAGAAGCTGGTGGAGATCAACGGCCGCCACTTCGACCTGCGCGCCGAGGGCAACGTGCTGCTGCTGGAGTACCCGGACCGCCCCGGCGTGATGGGTGCCGTCGGCACCCTGCTCGGCGAGGCGGGCGTGAACGTCGAGGCCGCGCAGATCAGCCAGACCACCGACGGCGCGGACGCCACCATGCTGCTGCGGGTGGACCGCCCGGTCGACAACGGCGTGCTGGAGCCGATCGGCGCCGCGGTCGGCGCCCGCATGGCCCGCTCGCTGTCGTTCGACTGAGCACCGAGCGCTTTCCGCGCGAGGGGCGGTTTCCCGGACGGCCGGGGGACCGCCCCTCGCGCGTTTCCGGTCGACTGTTTCCGGCCGACGTCGAGTCCGATGTGGACAGCCGCGTTTCCTGTTGAGATGTCAACGAAATGCCTGGACAACACGCATTTCACTGATGAGTGAGTGAAGTTGTGTCGCTATTGCGGCTCAAAGTGTTACCAAAGGCCGTAATTCGCGGTTTAAGTGAAAACGTCCGCCGATCCGTCACCCTAATGGAGTAACCTCACCTTGCTCTTTCGGGTTAGGTTGCCTGCCGAGGTCAGACCAGGCGCCGTTGAGGGCACGGTGCCACGCCGGGTTTCCCCACTGGGTCGAGCCGCCCGTGCAGGCGGGCGCGCGCCGGCATGGTCGGAGATGACCTCCAGTGAGGGCAACAGTGAGTTCAACCCGGGTACCGGGGCCTGTTCGCCGGTCAGCGGCACGCACTGCCACCGCAGTGCTCGCCGCCGTGCTGGCGGTCGGGGTCACCGGCGTCGGCACGGCGAGCGCGCAGGGTCCTGTCACGCAAGACCCGCTGGCGCAGGGGCTCGCCGGCGCGAAGGGCTTGGCCGCGAAGTCGTTGCAGCAGAAGGTCGAACCGCGTCTGGCGGCGGCCAACGGCAAGGTGACCGCGTTCATCGAGCTGGCCAAGGCGCCCGCCGTCGACGCCTTCGCCGAGACCGAGCGCAAGGGCGCGGGCAAGCAGCAGGCGAAGGTCGCGGCGCAGCGCGCCAAGGACGACACCAAGAAGGCGGCCGACTCGGTCGTGGGGCAGCTGCGCACCCGCGACGGCGGCACCCGCGAGCTGTACCGCACGGCCAACGCCGTTCCCGGCGTCGTGGTCCAGGCGGACGCCGCGAAGATCACCGAGCTCGCGTCCCGGTCGGACGTCCGCTCCGTGCGCACCGTGGTTCCGAAGTCGCGCGGCAACTCCAACGCCGTGCAGCTGACCCGCGCGCTGCAGACGTGGAAGTCCACCGGCGTCCTGGGTGACGGCATGCGCGTCGGCATCATCGACGACGGCATCGACTACACCCACGCGACCTTCGGCGGCCCCGGCACCAAGGAGGCCTACGCGGCGGTCGACCGCGACAAGGCCAACCCCGCGGTGTTCCCGACCGCCAAGGTCGTCGGTGGCACCGACCTCGTCGGTGACAAGTACGACGCCTCCGGCGAGAACGGCCCGACCACCCCGGCCCCGGACCCCAACCCGCTCTCCTGCGGCACGCACGGCACCCACGTCGCGGGCACCGCGGGCGGCTTCGGCGTCAACGCCGACGGCACCACCTTCAAGGGTGACTACAACAAGCTGACCGGCAAGCAGCTCGACGAGATGCGCGTCGGCCCGGGCACCGCGCCCAAGGCGCTGCTCTACGCGATCAAGGTCTTCGGCTGCGAGGGCTCCACCGACGTCACCTCGCAGGCGCTGGACTGGGCGCTGGACCCCGACGGCGACGGTGACTTCACCGACCGCCTCGACGTGGTCAACCTCTCCCTCGGCAGCAACTTCGGCGGCGCCGACGACCCGGACAGCCTCTTCGTCCGCAAGCTCGTCGCCAACGGCGTGCTCCCGGTGATCTCCGCGGGCAACGGCGGCGACCTCTACGACGTCGGCGGCTCCCCCGGCAACACCCCCGAGGCGCTGACCGTCGCGAGCACCCGCGACGCCTTCGTCCTGCGCGACGGCGCCGAGGTGACCGCCCCGAACACCCTCGCGGGCGTGAAGCCGGGCCAGTACAGCCAGGACTACGCCAAGTACGACTCGCTCGACCTGACCAAGCCGGTCGTCGCGCTGTCCGCCGCCGACAACAAGGACGGCTGCCTCGCCTACTCCGCCGCCGACAAGGCCGCGGTCGCGGGCAAGTTCGTCTGGCTGGAGTGGGACGACAACGACGCGACCCGCAAGTGCGGCTCGGCCGCGCGTGCCAACCAGGCCGGTGCCGCGGGCGCACTCGGCGTCGTGCTCTCGTCGGCCCTGGACGACTTCGCCGCGGGCATCGCCGGCAACACCACCGTGCCGATGTTCCAGTTCACCGGCTCGGCCACCAAGGCCGTGCGCCCGGCGCTGACCGCGGGCACCCTGGAGGTCAAGCTCGGTGGCTACCTGCGTTCCACCGTGCGCACCACCTCGCCCGCGATCAACGACACGCCGAGCACCTTCACCTCGCGCAGCGTGCACAGCAAGATCGTCAAGCCCGACATCGCCGCCCCCGGTGACACCATCGCCTCGGCGCTGTCCGGCTCCGGCAACCAGCCGCTGGTGATCAGCGGCACCTCGATGGCCGCCCCGCACACCACCGGGATCACCGCCCTGGTCCGCCAGGCGCACCCGGACTGGACCCCGGAGGAGGTCAAGGCCGCGGTCATGAACACCGCGGGCGTCGACGTCCGCACCGGCCCCAACGGCACCATCTACGCCCCGAACCGCGTCGGCACCGGCCGCATCGACGCCAAGGCCGCGCTGGACAACCAGGTCCTTGCCATGGTCACCGACGACCCGGGCGCGGTCAGCGCCTCCTTCGGCGCGGTCGAGGTCTCCGGCCCGCTCACGCTGACCAAGAACATCAAGGTGGTCAACAAGGGCGTCAAGCCGGTCGAGTACCGCACCTCCTACCAGGCCGCGACCTCGATCCCGGGCGTCAGCTACGAGCTGTCGGCGCCCACGGTCAAGGTCAGCCCGCGCGGGGTGGCGAACTTCAAGGTCACCCTGAAGATCACCGACCCGGCCGCGCTGCGCAAGACGGTCGACTCCACGGTCGCCACCACCCAGCTCGGTGTCGCCAGGCAGTTCCTCGCCGACGCCTCCGGCCGGATCGTGCTGACCCCGACCAACGGCGCTGTCGTCCCGCTGCGCCTGTCGGTCTACGCCGCGCCGAAGCCGGCCGCGGACATCGTGGCCAAGGACACGCTGCTGTTCCAGCCCGGCCAGGAGCAGGGCGTGCTCAACCTGAGCGGCCGCGGCGTGAACCAGGGCAGCGGCGCCCAGGCGTACCGCTCGCTGGTCAGCGTCCTGGAGATGCAGGCCCGCTCCGACCAGCTGCCCGAGTGCGGCGGCTCGGTGACCACCCGCTGCACCATCAACGAGACGGCCAAGGCCGGTGACCTGCGCTACGTGGGTGTCGGCTCGACCGCCCCGCTGGCCAAGATGCAGGGCAAGCCGCAGGACGGTGTGCTGGCCTTCGGCCTGGTGAGCTGGGGCAACTGGGCCAACCTCGGCAGCAACACCCAGCCGTTCGTCAGCATCGACACCAACAACGACGGCAAGCCGGAGTTCGAGACCTTCGCCACGAAGCTCACCAGCTCCGACGTGTGGGTCGCCAACACCGTCGACCTGCGCAAGCCGCTGCCGACCGGTGGCTTCACCAGCGTCGACATGCAGCCGATCAACGGCCAGTTCGGCGACGTGGACACCAACGCCTTCGACAGCAACGTGGTCGTGCTCCCGGTGACCCTCAAGGCGCTGGGCATCAACGGCGAGAACCCGTCGGCGAAGCTGACCTACCGGGTCGGCGTCGCCGGCTACTACCGGGCGCCGGGTGACACCACCGGCACCATCGACCAGATCGCGACCCCGCTGACCTTCGACCCGCTGAACCCGGGCCTGTGGGTGCAGGGTGGCGGCGACCCCGCGCTGACCTACCTGGCGCAGCCCGGCACGGCCCTCGTGGTCAACCGGGACGCGGCGGCGCAGGCGGCCGACAAGTCCGAGGGACTGCTCCTGCTGCACCACCACAACGCGACCGGCAAGCGGGCGCAGGTGGTCGGCGTGAAGGACGTGAAACTCGGCGGGGGTGCCCCGATCGGGCGGCCCGGCCGTCCGCAGCACGGCTGAGCGGACCTGATCGGGCCATGAGCCCGACCGTGGTGCCCGGACCGGTCTTTCGGTCCGGGCACCACTGCGTTGTGGACAGCTCGCACCGTGATCTTGGCGTTTGCCTAATGACGCAGTGCTGATGACCCCCTCCGTCGGGGGTCCCACGACCGGAGATACCCGATCGGGTGTCCCGCAGTACGGGAGAGATCGAGTCAGTTGCGCGTCGAATATGCAATTAACACCTCGGGTGACGGTAGCCTTCGCGCCAGGACGGGCCCCGATTCGACGGGGCCTCGCTCGCAGGAGGTGTGTGCATGCGGCTCGCGGTGATCCCAGGTGACGGGATCGGCCCCGAGGTGATCGCCGAGGCGCTGAAGGTGCTCGGCGAGGTCGTCCCGACCGCCGAGATCACCCGGTTCGACCTGGGTGCGGCTCGCTGGCACGCCACCGGCGAGTTGCTGCCGGAGTCGGTGCTCGGCGAACTGCGCCAGCACGACGCGATCCTGCTCGGCGCGGTCGGCGACCCCTCGGTGCCCAGTGGCATCCTCGAACGCGGCCTGCTGCTGCGGCTGCGCTTCGAGCTCGACCACCACGTCAACCTGCGCCCGGCGCGGCTCTACCCGGGTGTGCGCTGCCCGCTGGCGGACTCGCCCGAGATCGACATGGTCGTGGTCCGGGAGGGCACGGAAGGCCCGTACGCGGGCAACGGCGGCCTGCTCCGCAAGGACACCCCGCACGAGATCGCCACCGAGGTCAGCATCAACACCTCCTTCGGCGTCGAGCGCGTGGTCCGGGACGCCTTCGCCAGGGCGTCGGCCCGGCCCCGCAAGCACCTCACGCTGGTGCACAAGACCAACGTCCTCGCGCACGCGGGCTCGCTGTGGTCGCGCGTGGTCGAGGAGGTCTCGCTGCAGTACCCGGACGTCTCCGTGGCCTACCAGCACGTGGACTCGACCACGATCCACATGGTCACCGACCCGGCCCGCTACGACGTGATCGTCACCGACAACCTCTTCGGCGACATCATCACCGACCTGGCGGCGGCGGTGACCGGCGGCATCGGCCTGGCGGCCAGCGGCAACATGGACATCACCCGCCGCAACCCGAGCATGTTCGAGCCGGTGCACGGCAGCGCGCCGGACATCGCGGGGCAGGGCGTCGCCGACCCGACCGCGGCGGTGCTCTCGGTCGCGCTGATGCTGGACCACCTCGGCGAGTCCGAGTCCGCGCGGCGCATCGAGGCCGCGGTGGCCTTCGACCTGGCCACCAGGGACCACGCGGCCCCCGGCGCCACCTACGCGGTCGGCGACCGCCTCGCGGCGCTGGTGTCCTCCAACGTGATCACCCGCACCGGGGTCGCCAGCACCAGCTGACGGCGCCCAGCCAGAACTGAACAAGCGATCGGCCCCCGGGAGCAACGGGGGCCGATCGCTTTTCTGGGGCGCACCGGCCAAGTCGGGGGCGTGCCGGTGCCATGCGGAGGAGTCAGCCGAGGTTGAGCGGGACCTCGACCTGTTCCTCGTGGTAGCAGAACCACGCGCCGCCGGTGGCGAAGTTCGGCACGTCGGCGACGGTGGCCTGGCCCTCGGGGGAGGCCAGGATCTCCTCCAGCCGCTCGCGGGACTCCGCGTACAGTCCGACGGTCATGTAGTACGGCGCCTGGGCACCGGCGACGAGCGGCTCGCACTTGCCGATGGTCCAGCCGGTGAGGCCCTCCATCTTCCTGGCCAGCGGCAGGTGCACGGTCTCGTAGTACTCGTCGAAGGCCTTCGGGTCGTGTGGGTGTCCGTAGAGGACGGTCAGTCGGTACACCGGCTCATCCCTTTCGCGCCAGGCTCTTGAAACCCCGCACCTGCTCGGTGATCGCGGTCTCGGTGGGCAGGCGCTCCATGGAGGAGGCGCCGAAGAAGCCGACCACCCCGGTGGTGCGGTCGAGCACGTACTGCGCGTCCTCCGGCTCGGCGATCGGGCCGCCGTGGCAGAGCACGAGCACGTCGGGGTTGACCTCGACGGCGGCGTCGCGCATCGCCTGCACCCGCTCGACGCTCTGGTCCAGCGTCAGCGCGGTCCGGGCGCCGATGCTGCCCTTGGTGGTCAGCCCCATGTGCGGGACGAGCACGTCGGCACCGGCCTCGGCCATGGCGCGCGCCTGCTCGGGGTCGAAGACGTAGGGCGCGGTGAGCAGGCCCCGCTGCGCGGCGAGGGAGATCATCTCGACCTCCATCGCGAAGCTCATCCCGGTCTCCTCCAGGTTGGCCCGGAAGACCCCGTCGATGAGGCCGACCGTCGGGAAGTTCTGCACGCCGGTGAAGCCGGTCGCGGCGAGCTGGTCGAGGAAGTTCGGCATCAGCCGGAACGGGTCGGTGCCGCAGACCCCGGCCAGCACCGGGGTGTCGCGCACCACCGGCAGCACCTCGCCCGCCATCTCCAGCACGATCGCGTTGGCGTCGCCGTAGGGCATCAGCCCGGCCAGCGAGCCCCTGCCGCCCATCCGGTAGCGGCCGGAGTTGTAGATGATGATCAGGTCGACGCCGCCGGCCTCGGCGCACTTGGCCGACAGCCCGGTCCCCGCTCCCGCCCCGATGATCGCGGATCCACTGTCCACAGTGGACTTGAGGCGGGCGAGTGCCTCCGTGCGGTTCATGAATTCCGTCCCCTTGCCTGGATCAACTCGTGCAGCCGGTGCGCCATCGCGCCGGCGAACGCGGCGTCGTTGATGTGCTCGTCCCGCTCACTGAGCTCGACAGCCGACCCGGCCACCCCCGTGCGCAGCGCGTCGAACAGCGCCGCGTCGGCCCCCGGGTCGTGGAAGGGCATGCCCTCGGCGTCGATCGCGGAAACCCCGCGCGCGGGGAGGAACAGCGCGGTCGGCCCGGTGGCTCCGACGAGCTTGGCCGCGATCCGCCTGCCCAGCTCAGCGGACTCCTCCTCGGTGGTGCGCATGAGGGTCACGGTGGCGTTGTGCACGTACAGGGTGCGGTCGGCGAACCGGTCGGGAACGGTCTCCTCGGGGCCGAAGTTGACCATGTCCAGCGCGCCGACGCTGACCACCTGCGGCACGCCCGCGCGACCCGCTGCCGTCAGCCGGTCCGGTCCGGCGCTGAGCACGCCGCCGACGAGGTCGTCGGCGAGCTCGGTGGTCGTGAGGTCGAGAACCCCGCTCAGCAGACCGCTCGCGGCCAGCGCCTCCATCGACTGCCCGCCCGCGCCGGTGGCGTGGAAGACCAGCACCTCGTAGCCGAGATCGTCGAGAACCCGGCGCGCCGCGTCCACCGCGGGGGTGGTCACGCCGAACATGCTCGCGCCGACGAGGGGCCTGCCCGCGGCGGTTTTCTGCTGCCTGGCAAGCTGATAGGCATTCGCCATACTCGAAATCGCAGCAGCGGCGTTGCCAAGGACGAGCTCGGAGATCTGGTTGATCCCAGCGATGTCGACAACGCTGTACATCATCGTGACGTCCACCGCGCCGACGTACGGCGACGTGTCGCCGGAGGCCATCGTGGACACCAGGAGCTTGGGCACCCCGACCGGGAGCTCGCGCATCGCCGCGGAGGCGACGGCGGAGCCGCCGGAGCCGCCGACGCCGATCACGCCGTGCAGCCTGCCTTCGGCGTGCAGCCGCGCGGCGATGACCGCGGCCCCTCGGGCCATCGCGGTCATTGCCGCGCCCCGGTCCGCCGCGGCCCGCAGCTCGCCGAGGTCCGTGCCCGCCGCCTCCGCGACCTGGACGGCGGTCACGTCGGGAGGCGTCGTGGGTTCACGGAGGACACCGGTGTCGATCAGGACCGTGGAGCAGCCGCCAGCCCGGATCCGCTCGGCCAGCCAGGCGTACTCCTCCCCCTTGGTGTCGAGGGTGCCGACGAGCACGACGGTTGCCACGCCACCGACCTGCCTTTCTGGGAACGGGCGATGCGGGTAACGTCCGGAAACCCTGTGTCCTGGCGGTGTCCGGAAGCTCTGCGCCATGAGGAGCGGCTCGCGCGCTATGACAGCAGAGGGTGCTCCGAACGGACCTCAGCCAACCAGGCCAATTCAGCGGAGGTGGACTGCGAGTGACCGATCGTGTGCGTAGTGAAGCGATCGGTGCGCCCCGGCTCGTGCACCTGCTGGTCGGCTGGACCGACGGCGAAGGGCCGCTGCACAAGCGCCTCGCCGACGCGTTGCACCAGCTCATCGACACCGGAGAGCTCCCGGCGGGCACCAGGCTGCCCGCGGAGCGCACCGTGGCGGGCGCGCTGGCGGTGAGCCGGTCCACCGTGGTGGCCGCTTACGAAGCGTTGCGGGCGGCGGGCTGGCTGGCCAGCCGCAGGGGCAGCGGCACCTGGGTGCGCAGACCCGGGGTGGACTACCCGGTGCCGGAGCCGCGCTCGCGGGGTCCGCTCGGCATCGGGCGGCAGGGCTCGGTCCCGGCCCCGCTGACCGGAGCGGACCTCGCCGACCCGCCGGAGAGCATCGACCTGTCCACCGGCGCCCTTCCCGGCCTGGCGATGGTCGCCGAGATCGCCACGACGGTCGGCGCGGAGGACTACCTCGACCTGTTGAACCACCACGGCTACTACGCGGCGGGTCTGCCCCTGCTGCGCGAGGCGCTCGCGGAGCGGCTCGCCCGGCGAGGTGTCCGGGCGAGCAGCGATGAGCTGCTGGTCGCCAGCGGCTCGCAGCAGGCGGTCGAGCTGATCGCGCAGGGACTGGTGCAGCCGGGCGACGAGATCGTGCTGGAGGAGCCGACCTACCGCGGCGCGCTGGAGACCTTCCGCTCCCGTGGCGCCAAGGTCATCTCGGTGCCGGTGCGCACGGGCCGCCGCGGGCCGGGCGGTGTGGACGTGGACGTGCTGGAGCGCCTGATCGCCCGCCGCCCCAAGCTGGTCTACCTGCTGCCGACGGCGCACAACCCGACGGGCGCGACGCTGAACGTGGCCGACCGCCTCCGCGTGGTGCGGGCGGCCGCCGCGGCGAACGTCCCGCTGATCGACGACGAGTCCACAGTGGACACCTCGCTGGTCTGGCCCCCGCCGCCGCCACTGGCCGCGGTCGCCGCGGAGCACTCGGTGCCCGCGACGGTGTTCAGCGTGGGCTCGCTGTCCAAGCTGTTCTGGGGCGGCCTGCGCGTCGGCTGGGTGCACGGCCCGAGCGACCTGGTCGGCAGGCTCTCCCGGGTGAAGAACGCCGCGGACCTCGGCAGCTCGGTCCCCGGCCAGCTCCTCGCGCTGAAGCTGCTGCCCCACGCGGCGTCGGCCCGCGAGCAGCGCAAGGACCAGCTGTCCTCGGGCCTGGCCGCTGCCGAGGCCGCGATGCACAAGCTGCTCCCGGAATGGGAGTGGGCGCGCCCACTCGGTGGAGCCGCGCTGTGGGTCCGCGTGCCCAAGTCGGACACGGTCGCCCTCGCGGCCCGCGCCCGCCGCCACGGGGTCCTGGTCGTGCCGGGCCCCGCGTACTCGGCGTCCGAAGGACTCCGCGAGTTCCTCCGGATCGGCTACGCGGCGGGCCCGGCCGCGGTCGCGGAGGGGATCCGCCGGCTGGCCACGGCCTGGCGCGCCGGCCCCTGACCGCCCCACCTCCGTGGTCCAGGTTTCGCGTTTTGGCACCAACTTGCGCAATGGGAGCGCTCTCTTTCGCATTGAGGTGCCAAAACGCGAAGTTCGGACCACGCCGGGGTGGGTTCCGCAGGAGATGTGGGTGTGCGTGGGCGGAGCGGAGGCCTGTCGGTGGGGTCCAGGATGTGGGAAAGATCGTCCGTGGGTTGGTAAGTCGCGCGGCGGTGTGGCACGATCCGTCCCATGCTCTCGCAGCACCAGATCATCATTGCCAAGCGCGCCGGGTAACGAGCTCCAGCTCCCGGCGCGCCGACCTCTCGCATTCAGCGGGGGGTCTTTTTGTTTTGTCAGGCCCCTTGCACACCCAGGATCGAGGCACTCCCGTGAGCCGCACGACTCCGGCGGAAACGCCCCTCGGCGACGACTTCCACGTCTACGACACGACGTTGCGCGACGGCGCGCAGCGCGAGGGCATCTCCTACTCGGTGACGGACAAGCTCGCCGTGGCGCGGCTGCTGGACTCACTGGGCGTCGGGTTCATCGAGGGCGGCTGGCCGGGCGCCATGCCCAAGGACACCGAGTTCTTCGCGCGGGCCGCGGCGGGGGAGCTCGCGCTGCGGCACGCCGCGCTCGTGGCTTTCGGCTCCACCCGCCGCCCCGGCCTGCGGCCCGACGAGGACCCGCAGGTGCGGGCGCTGGTCGACTCGCAGGCCCCGGTGGTCACCCTCGTCGCCAAGTCCGACCGCAGGCACATCGAGCGCGCGCTGCGCACCGGGGTGTCCGAGGCCGTGGCGATGGTGGGGGAGACCGTGGCGTTCCTCGTCGGCCAGGGGCGACGGGTCTTCCTCGACGCGGAGCACTTCTTCGACGGCTACGCCTACGACCCCGAGTGCGCGCTGCGCGTGCTCTCCGCGGGTGTCGAGGCCGGTGCCGACGTGGTCGTGCTCTGCGACACCAACGGCGGCCAGCTCCCACTTCAGCTGGCCGAGACCGTGCAGGACGTGGTGTCCCGCACGGGATTCCGCGTGGGCATCCACTGCCAGGACGACACGGCGTGCGCGGTGGCCAACACCGTCGCCGCCGTCCAGGCCGGTGCGACCCACGTGCAGTGCACCGCCAACGGCTACGGCGAGCGGACCGGCAACGCCGACCTGTTCGCCGTTGTCGGGAACCTGGTGACCAAGCTCGACATGCCGGTGCTACCCACCGAAGCGCTGTCGGAGCTCACCCGGGTCTCGCACGCCCTCGCGGAGATCGCGAACCTCGCACCCGACACCCACCAGGCTTACGTCGGGACGTCGGCATTCGCTCACAAGGCGGGTCTGCACGCGAGCGCGATCAAGGTGGATCCGGAGCTGTACAACCACATCGATCCGGCCACCGTCGGCAACGGGCAGCGAGTGTTGGTCACCGAGATGGCCGGTCGGGCCAGCCTTGAGCTCAAGGCCCGAGAGTTCGGGCTGGACCTGACCGGCCGGTCGGAGACCATCAACAGCGCGGTGCGCCGCGTCAAGGAGCTGGAGGCGCGCGGCTGGTCCTTCGAGGCCGCCGACGCCTCGCTCGAGCTCCTCCTGCGCCGCGAAGCCTCCGATGTGGACGGTGCGGAACCGTTGCCGGAGCCGCCGTTCGAGCTGGAGTCCTACCGCGTCGTGCTCGACCACCGCGGCCAGGACGACGTGGTGTCCGAGGCCACGGTCAAGGTGCACGTCGCGGGTGAGCGCGTGATCGCGACCGCGGAGGGCAACGGTCCGGTGCACGCGCTGGACGCCGCGCTGCGCAAGGCGCTCAGCCCGCACCTGCCGTGGCTGGCCGATGTCGAGCTGGCCGACTACAAGGTCCGCATCCTCACCGACCACCACGGAACCGACGCGGTGACCAGGGTTCTGGTGGAGTCGCGCGACGGCAAACGGGAGTGGACCACCGTCGGCGTGCACGGCAACATCGTCGAGGCGAGCTGGCTGGCACTGTGCGACGCGTTGGTGCACAAGGCGATGAGCCAGCGCGCCCTCGCCGGGTAGCCGGCTCAGACACCGAGGAGTGCCGGCAGCTCGTCGGCGTCGCGCACCACCTGGTGGGCTCCGGCCGCGAGCAAGGCGTCCGGGGCCATCAGGTCGGCGAACCCGATCACGCGCATCCCGGCGGACCGTCCCGCTCGCACTCCGGCGACGCTGTCCTCGATCACGACACAGTCCTGCGGCCGGAATCCCATCTCCTTCGCCGCGTGCAGGAAGACGTCCGGGGCGGGTTTGCCGTTCGCCACCATCGTCGCGCTGAAGATCGCGTCACCGAAGAACCCGGCCAGGTCCGTGTGCCGCAACCGGAATGCGATCTCCCGTGGGGTGCTGCTGGAGGCGACGCAGACCGCGACCCGTGCCCCGGCCAGCGCCGTGAGCGCCGCACGCATGCCGGGGACCGCGGTCAGCTCCTCGGCCAGCCGCTGGTCCACGCGGGCGGCGCGCAGGCCCAGCAGCTCGGTGCGCAGCGGGCGACCGAGCTCCCGTTCGATCCGGGCGACGCAGGAGCTGGCCGACCGGCCCATGTAGCGCTCGACACACTCGGCGAAGCTGGTGGGCAGTCCTTCCGCCGTGATCAGGTCGGCGAAGACCTCGTTCGCGATCCGTTCCGAGTCGACAAGCGTGCCGTCGCAGTCGAAGATCACCAGTCCTGGGAGGCGCACACCGGGGACGCTAGCCCGGCTCGGTTAGGCTGGGACACGTGCGTCTTGCTCGTATCGCTCACCCAGAAGGTGTCGCGTTCGTCGCGATCGAAGGCGAGTCCGGTGCGTCGACCGACTCCCTGATGGCCGCCGAGATCGCGGAGCACCCGTTCGGGCCGGTCCAGTTCACCGGCCGCCGCTGGCAGCTCGCCGACGTGCGGCTGCTCGCGCCGATCCTGCCGTCCAAGGTGATCTGCGTCGGCCGCAACTACGCCGACCACGCCAAGGAGATGGGCAACGAGGCCCCTGCCGACCCCATGATCTTCCTCAAGCCGTCCACCTCGGTGGTCGGCCCGAACGCCGCGATCCGGCTGCCCTCGAACTCCTCCCACGTGGACTTCGAGGGCGAGCTGGCCGTGGTGATCGGCAGGCCGTGCAAGGACGTCGCGGCCTCGCGCGCGGCCGAGGCGATCCTCGGCTACACGGTGGCCAACGACGTCACCGCGCGCGACCACCAGAAGCAGGACGGCCAGTTCGGCCGCGCCAAGGGCCACGACACGTTCTGCCCGCTGGGGCCGTGGATCGAGACCACGATCGACGCCGCGGACCTCCGTCTGCGCACCGAGCTCGACGGCGTGGTGAAGCAGGACGGCCGGACCTCGCAGATGATCCACGACGTGCCCGCGCTCGTGGAGTGGGTCTCGCACATCATGACGCTGCTGCCGGGCGACGTGATCCTCACCGGTACCCCGGCGGGCGTCGCGCCGATGGTCGACGGCCAGACCGTCGCGGTGACGATCGACGGCATCGGCACCCTCACCAACCCGGTCGCCGCGAAGAAGTAGCGGCAGCAGGACTCTCGTTCGGGCTCATGGCGGGACTCCCGTCATGAGCCCGAAGTCGTGAGGTTGGCCGCCATCCGTTCGAACACGGTGATCGTCGCGGCGTACTCCTCGTCGGAGATGCCGCGCGTGATCCGCTCTCGCCGTTCACGCACCCTGGCTGCGACCTCCACATAGGACTTCTCTCCCGTGTCGTTGAGGTACAAGGTGTTCTCCGTCACGGTGATCAGGCCGCGTTCGGCCAGTGCGCGCACCGCCGCGTCGGTGTCCGGGAACGGCGCAACGGCCGCCGTCAGCTCCGCGTACGTGTGCGGCTTGGCGTGCAACGTGTTCAGGACCTGCCAGGTCCTGCGGTCGAGCCCGAAGTCCGCCAGCGCGGCGGCGAAGTCGGCCTCGATGAGGGCGTCGATGTGCTTGAGCCAGTAGCCGAGAGGACGCATGCCTACTCCAAGTACATGTCTTTGAACATGGAATTGTCACCAGCATGTACTTTGACCGGGTGGATCGCAACCCGGATGACGCCGTCGCCGCAATCGAACGCGCCATGGTTCGCGTGCGCCGCAGGCAGAACCGCCGCGCTCTGGCGAGGGAGGCGAATGTCGATCCGGCGCTCACCGTGGTCGCGGACGTGCTGGAGGGCGAGCACGAGGCGGCAAGGCCGTGCACGGTCACCTCGCTCGCGGACCTGCTCGGCGTCGACCAGCCCAGGGCGAGCAAGCTCGTCGCCAGGGCGGTGGAAGCCGGTCTGCTGCGCCGGGTGGCCGACCAGCGCGACGGCAGGCGGTCGCTGCTGGAGCTCACCGAGCAAGGGTGGCACCACGTCGAGGAGGTGCGCGCTCACCGGCAGGAGCGGTTCGAGCGAGCGATGCGCGGATGGTCCACAAAGGAGCGTTCCGAGTTCGCGAGGTCGCTGACCCGCTTCGTCGACGCGTTGGACCAGGGATAGCGAAAGGGACCCCGCACGCGCGAGGCCCCTGCGTTGGCCGTCGGTCAGCGACGGCGGGCGAACTCCGGCGCGTGCTCGGGAAGGACGCCGAGCCCCACGGCCGTCGCGGGAATCACCTGGAGCCACGGGAAGCGCTGGAGGATCCGGATCGGGCGCGGAACCCGGGTCATGGCCGGGCGTTCGCCGTTGAGCGTCTTGCCGAGCACCTGCTTGTGGATCAGTCGCTGCGCGCTCTGGGTCAGCGCGGTCGGCAGCCACCGCCGCCGCTGCACGCGGGCGAGGTCCTTCGTGGTGAGCGTGCCCCGGTAGAGCGGGCCCGCGAGCAGCCGCGCCGCGGCGACCGCGTCCTGCACCGCGAGGTTGATGCCGACGCCGCCGACCGGTGACATCGCGTGCGCCGCGTCGCCGATGCACAGCAGGCCGTCGGTGTGCCACCGGGTGAGGCGTTCCAGTCGCACGTCCAGCAGCTTCACGTCGTCCAGCGACTCCACCGCGTCGATCCGGTCGGCGAGCCACGGGACCATGTTCACCACGCGCTCGCGGAACGCCTCGACGCCCTCGGCGCGGACCGTCGCGTCCGAGCCCTTCTTGATCAGATAGGCGGTCTGGAAGTAGTCGCCGCGGTCGATCAGCACCGCGGCCTGGCCCTGGCCGAACCGGCCGAGCCCGCCGCTCGGGTCGCCCTCGTGGCGTGGCAGGCGGAACCACCACACGTCCATCGGCACGCCGAACGAACGGCTCTTGAGACCCGCGCCCGCGCGGGCGGTCGAGTGCCGTCCGTCGCACGCCACGACGAGGTCCGCGTGCAGCTCGCCGGTCCGGCCGTCCGCGGTGCGGTAGTGCACGCCGACGACCTTGCCGCCGCGCCGGACCAGCCCGGTCACCTCGGTGCTCATCCGCAGCGTGAACGTGGGCTCCGCCTTGCCCGCGTCGGCCATCATGTCGAGGAAGTCCCACTGCGGCACGAACGCGATGTACTTGTGCCTGCTCCGGATCCGGCTCATGTCCGCGACCTGGGCGATGCCCGAGTCGAGCATCACCTGCATCTTGTCGACCCGCCGGTGCGGCACTTGCGCGAACTTCTCGCCGAGGCCGAGCTCGTCCAGCAGGTCCAGCGTCGACGGGTGCACGGTGTCGCCGCGGAAGTCCCGCAGGAAGTCCGCGTGCTTCTCCAGCACCGTGACCTCGACGCCGGCGCGGGCCAGCAGGAGTCCCAGAACCATGCCAGCGGGGCCACCCCCGGCGATGACGCAGGTCGTGCGCTCCATCATGATCACCCCTTATTTCAACGCCAGTTGAATAAGCTCAGGTTGCACCGAGCGGGGCCCCGCGTCAAGTGCGCCGCCGCGTTGGTGTGATGGGCGAGGTCCGCATCCGCTTCCGCCCTTCCACCACGGCTTCCCGCACGTCGGGTTGATCCGCGCCGCTGGCGCGGAAGCGGCTGGTCGTGCTGTCCGGGGCGGTCGGGATGCTGCGTTTCCTGTCCGCCGACGGGGATTCCGTCGCCCCGAGCCGGAATCGGTTGCCAAGGCGCTCGGCGCGGACGCCGGGCCGGCCTGGGAGGTGCTGCCGGAGTGGACGACCGAGAAGATCGAAAAGGTGACGCGGTCCGCGCTTGTGGACGGGCCCGGTTTGAAGCCCCGTAAGGCTTTCGCGCGGTGCGGGTTGCGGTCGTACGGTTTCCCGGCCGCTGCGCGAGTCGAGGGAACTCCTGGGCCGCGCGCGGGTGCTCGCCAGGCCCGCCAAGGCAGGTTAAGTACTAAGCGTTGTGTCTCGCTGGCTCTTGACCGAGCCAGCGGACATAACAATCACCTCCTTAGCCGAGTCGAAAACACTTCGTAAGCGCGTAATCTCACCGGGTGACATCCGCCTTAGCTCCTATCGCCTCCTCCGAGAAGGTCGGACAAATCCGTGCTGTGTGCTTCGACATCGACGACACGCTGGTCGACTATGTGACTTCCTCCAGGCGCGGGCTCGCCGCGTTGGTGGGGCACGACGACGCGTGGCCGTTATGGGAACGCGTTACCGAAATGCAGTTGGCGCGTTATCTCGCAGGCGAGGTCGACTACGAAACCATGCGGCGCGAGCGGACCAGGGCCTTCTTCGCGGAGCTGGGCGTCGAGCTCGCCGACTCCGAGCTGGAGGAGCGCGAGGAGCTGCGGGTCGCGGCCATGCGCGCCGCCTGGGAGGTCTACGAGGACGTCTGGCCCTGCCTGGACTGGCTGCGCGCCGCCGGCCTGCGCATCGCCGCGATCACCAACGCCTCCGGGCCGCTGCAGCGGATGAAGATCGCCGACCTCGGCCTCGCCGAGGTGTTCGACCACGTGATCATCGCCGGTGAGCTGGGCGTCGCCAAGCCCGACCCGGCCATCTTCCACACCGCCTCCGTGGCGCTCGGCCTGCCGCCCGAGCAGGTCATGCACGTCGGCGACCGGCTCGACGTGGACGCCGTCGGCGCTCGCGACGCCGGGATGCACGGTGTCTGGCTCGACCGCGGCGACACCCACGCCGAGGTCCCCCAGGGCGTCCTCGCCATCGCCACGCTCGACGAGCTCCCCGAGGCCCTCGTCTGCGACGTCGCCCCGGTGGGCACGTGATCACCCGCTGATCAACTCGCCCTGTCGCCCCCGGCCCCCTTCCAGCGCGTTGACCTGCACAAACGCGTGAGGAGGGGGCCGATTTGGAGGATCGTGGGGGCGTGGTCTAGTATTCATTTCAGCAAGAGGGACGGCGGAACGGAAGCCGAAAGGCCCCCGGAACACCGGCCCGAATGCGGTGGGGTATGGTGTAATTGGCAACACAGCAGATTCTGGCTCTGCCGTTCTAGGTTCGAGTCCTAGTACCCCAGCAGGGCAGGATAAACACCTCCCTAGTTCAAGGCCCCGTCGTCTAGCGGCCTAGGACGCCGCCCTCTCAAGGCGGTAGCGCGGGTTCAAATCCCGTCGGGGCTACAAAGCGGGGAAGCCCGTACTCACGGAGAACGTGAGTACGGGCTTTTTCGTATTTCTCTGTGGGGGCCGAGCCCCCACGCCGGCGGGCTTCGCCCCGGCCCCCCCGGCTGTGGCTCGCTGGGGTTGCTCGGCTTCGCCTTCGCCTTTGCGGGTTCGGTTTGGTTGTGGTGTCGGCTCGCCTATGGCTTTGCCGCTTTACGGTCTTGGTGGTCTTGTTCGTTTTGGGGATGGCTGTTTCGTTGTTGTGGCGGTTTTTCTTTAGGTAAATCTTTGTATGTCGGTTCTACTTGCGGGTTTGTTACTGGGTATACGGGGTTGTTATGCAAGGAGAGCCGCCTCCTGGGGGAGGCGGCTCTGGGGTGGTGGGGGAGCTGTTCACATGCGGGACTGGAGGGCTTCGGCGGCTGCCAGGAGGTCCGCGGCCCAGCGGGCTCCCGGACGGCGGCCGATGCGGTCCACCGGGCCCGAGACCGAGACCGCGGCCACCACCGCTCCCGTCGCGTCCCGCACCGGGGCCGAGACGCTGGAGACGCCGGGCTCCCGCTCCGCGACGCTCTGCGCCCAGCCCCGGCGGCGGACGTCCAGGAGCGTCCGCTCGCCGAAGACCGCGTCCCCCAGGACCGCTCTCTGGGTCGCCGGGTCTGCCCACGCGAGCAGCACCTTGGCACCCGAGCCCGCCGTCATGGGCAGGCGCGCGCCGATCGGGACGGTGTCCCGCAGGCCGCTCGGCGGCTCCGCGCTGGCCACGCAGACCCGCAGGATCCCGTCCCTGCGGTAGAGCTGCACGCTCTCGCCCGTGATGTCGCGCAGCCGGGGCAGGACCGAGCTCGCCGCGTCCACGAGGGGGTCGGTCGCCCCGCCCGCCAGCTCGGCGAGGGCCGCGCCGGGGCGCCAGCGCCCGTCCGCTCCCCGCTGGAGGAGGCGGTGGACCTCCAGGCCCACCGCGAGCCGGTGTGCCGTCGCCCTCGGCAGTCCGGTCCTGCTGCACAACTCCGCAAGGCCACAGGGGTCCTTGGCGACCGCGTGCAGCACTGCCACTGCCTTGTCCAAGACGCCGATGCCGCTATGCTGTCCCACACGTCGATACTAGCTTCCCGGTATTTGGGAAGTCCAGATGTGGTTCGCGGCGCGGTCACCGGCCGCCGCCTGCCGGACTACTCGCGAGAAACCCCACGGAGACAAGCGATGGCACGCACGCTCGCGGAGAAGGTGTGGGAGGCGCACGTTGTGCGTCAGGGCAGCGGTGACGAGCCCGACCTGCTCTACATCGATCTCCACCTGGTGCACGAGGTGACCAGTCCCCAGGCGTTCGAGGGCCTGCGGCTGGCAGGTCGCCCCGTCCGCCGGCCCGATCTCACGATCGCCACCGAGGACCACAACGTCCCCACCGTCGACATCGACAAGCCGATCGCGGACCTCGTGTCGCGGACGCAGGTGGACACCTTGCGCCGCAACTGCGCGGAGTTCGGCATCCGCCTGCATCCCATGGGGGACGCCGAACAGGGCATCGTGCACGTCGTCGGTCCGCAGCTCGGGCTCACCCAGCCCGGCATGACCGTCGTCTGCGGTGACAGCCACACCTCCACCCACGGCGCTTTCGGCGCGCTCGCCTTCGGCATCGGCACCTCCGAGGTCGAGCACGTGATGGCGACGCAGACGTTGCCGTTGCGCCCCTTCAAGACCATGGCCGTGACCGTGGACGGCGAGCTGCGGCCCGGAGTCACCGCCAAGGACGTGATCCTCGCCGTCATCGCCCAGATCGGCACCGGCGGCGGACAGGGCTACGTGCTGGAGTACCGCGGCAGCGCGATCCGGCAGCTGTCCATGGAAGCGCGGATGACCGTCTGCAACATGTCCATCGAGGCGGGCGCGCGCGCCGGGATGATCGCGCCGGACGAGGTGACCTTCGCCTACCTGAAGGGGCGCCCGCACGCGCCGGAGGGCGAGAACTGGGACGCCGCCGTCGAGTACTGGCGCACCCTGGCCACCGACGAGGACGCGACCTTCGACCACGAGATCCGGATCAACGCCGATGAGCTGACCCCCTTCGTGACGTGGGGCACCAACCCCGGGCAGGGGCTGCCGTTGGACGCCGCGGTTCCCGACCCCGCCGGGATCGCCGACGAGAGCGAGCGGCTGGCCGCCGAGAAGGCGCTGTCCTACATGGACCTCAAGCCGGGCCTGCCGCTGCGCGAGATCTCGGTCGACACCGTCTTCCTCGGCTCGTGCACGAACGGCCGCATCGAGGACCTGCGCGCCGCCGCCGAGGTTCTCAAGGGGCGCAAGGTGGCGGGCGGCGTGCGCATGCTCGTCGTGCCCGGCTCGATGCGTGTACGTGCACAGGCCGAGGCCGAGGGCCTGCACGAGGTCTTCCTCGACGCCGGTGCCGAGTGGCGCCAGGCGGGCTGCTCGATGTGCCTTGGCATGAACCCGGATCAGCTCACCCCCGGTGAGCGCAGCGCGTCGACCTCCAACCGGAACTTCGAGGGACGGCAGGGCAAGGGCGGCAGGACGCACCTCGTCTCCCCGCTCGTCGCCGCCGCCACCGCCGTGCGCGGCACCCTCGCCTCCCCCGCGGACCTGGACTGAGAAGGGCGTTTCAAGACCATGGAACCGTTCTCCACGCACACTGGTGTCGGCGTTCCGCTGCGGCGGTCCAACGTGGACACCGACCAGATCATCCCCGCCGTCTACCTGAAGCGGGTCAGTCGCACGGGATTCGCCGACGGCCTCTTCGCCGCCTGGCGGGCCGACGAGCACTTCGTGCTCAACACCGACCCCTACCGCGCGGGCAGCGTCCTGGTGGCCGGGCCGGACTTCGGCACCGGCTCCTCGCGGGAGCACGCCGTCTGGGCACTTGCCGACTACGGCTTCCGGGTGGTGATCTCCTCGCGCTTCGCGGACATCTTCCGCGGCAACGCCGGCAAGGCCGGTCTGCTCGCCGCGCGGTGCGAGCAGACCGACGTCGAGCAGCTGTGGAAGCTGCTGGAAGCCGAGCCCGGGACGGAGATCACCGTCGACCTCACCGCGAAGACGGTTCGTGCGAAGGACTTCACGGCCCCCTTCGACATCGACGACTACACCCGCTGGCGGCTCCTTGAGGGCCTCGACGACATCGGGCTGACCCTGCGACACGCCCAGGAGATCGACTTTTTTGAACGTGATCGACCGGCCTGGCTTCCCGTGACACAGGCCGCTTCCGGGGCCTGACCGGGCCGGATCCGCTACTGCCAAAGGGGATTGAGCAGCAACAATCGGTTTTCCCTCCCAGGACGGCGCCCCGTCGGGGGTTGTAGCTCGGAAGGGCGCATTTCCGCGTGCCGTAAAGGTTTTTGGGCGTGGCGTGTGGAGAATGCGCTCTGTTACGCCTATCTTGGGCCAAGTAGTCGGCCCGACTGGGCCGTAACTGTCCTGGGAGGGACTGAAAGTGAACAAGGCCCAGCTGATCGAGGCGCTCGCGGAGCGCCTTGGTGACAAGAAGACCGCCAACACCGCCGTGGACGGTCTCGTGGACGTCATCGTCCGCACCGTCAACAAGGGCGAGAAGGTCACGATCACCGGCTTCGGCGTCTTCGAGAAGCGCGCCCGCGCCGCTCGCACCGCGCGCAACCCGCGCACCGGTGAGACCGTCAAGGTGAAGAAGACCAACATCCCCGCCTTCCGCGCGGGCACCACGTTCAAGGACGTGGTGAGCGGCACCAAGAAGCTGCCGAAGGCCACCGCGGCCAAGTCGTCCACCGCCAAGGCCACCACGGCCCGCGCGGCGGCCGCCACCAAGAGCACCACCACGCGCGCCACCAGCACGCGTACCGCGAAGGCCACCGCGGCCAAGGCGCCGGCCACCAAGGCCGCCGCGAAGCCCGCGGCCGCGAAGAAGGCGACCACGGCGAAGGCCGCCGCCAAGCCGGCAGCGAAGCCCGCCGCGAAGAAGGCGACCACGGCGAAGGCCGCCGCCAAGCCCGCGGCCGCCACCGCGAAGAAGGCGACCACGGCCAAGGCCGCCGCCAAGCCCGCCGCCAAGCCGGCGGCGAAGAAGGCGACCACGGCCAAGGCCGCGGCGAAGCCCGCTGCCAAGAAGCCGGCTCGCGCCAAGAAGTAAGTACGGCCCACCGCACCCCGCGGTGCCAGCCGAGAAACGGGGCCCGGTCCTGCACAGGACCGGGCCCCGTTTCGTTTCGGCCACCAGACCGTCCGTGCGACGCCCGACCGTCCTAACAGGATGATCCGCTCGCAGCAGCGGGCTCGGAGGCTCTCAAGACACGTGGTCGGCGAGCCGCCACCCACCGAGGCGGTGCGCCGAACGAGTCATCCGGGGGCGCTCAGGGCACCCGCATGACCCATTCAGCGCACAGCCGTGGTGCGCGTGGGTCAGTCGCGGGGGAAGGGGCTCGCCAGGTAGTCGGCCGCCACCAGGGTGGGGACGGCGCCGCCTGCGAGGGCGAAGGAGAGCACCCACAGGCTGCCCTTGCGGGCGGCGAGCGCCGGGGTCGTGATCCCCGAGGAGCGCGCCAGGTGCTCCACCGCGTGGGGAATGACCCCGCCCTGGCTGCACACCACAGGAGTGCCGCCCTCAGCCGCGATCTCCAGCAGCCTGCCGACGCCTTCCGAGGGATGCGGCCAATAGCCCTCCTCGCTCAGCAGCGGTTCTTCCCGCATCGGCACACCGAGGTCCTTCGCGACGCATTCCACGGTTTGCGCGCAGCGGACGCGAGGTGCGGTGAACACCCGGTCCGGGCCGTAGAGCGGCAGCAGTTCGCGGAGCGCGGCGGCTTGTCTCACACCGTTCTTGCTCAGCGGCCGGAGATCGTCGTCGCCTTTCCACTTCTCCCGCTTTCCGGCCTTGGCGTGCCGGACGAGCAGCAGCGTCGTGGTGTCAGGGGGGAGCGCGGTGAAGGCGTCCAGGATCGCGCGGTCGTGGGCGCGGGTCAGCAGCACCGCCGCCTGCTCCGGCCCGAGCCAGCGCAGCGCGTCGACCTCGTCGTTGGGCACGAACTCCCCGCCAGCGACCCTGGCGGCGAAGTAGTCGACGACCTTCTGTCCACTTCGGCCGTCCACTGTGGTCACCGGGTACCGGACCGAGCCGAGGCCCCGGCCGAGGACCGGGGTGAAACCGGTCTCCTCCAGGACCTCCCTGGCCGCCGTCGCCGGGATCGTCTCGCCCTCGTCCCGCTTGCCCTTGGGCAGCGTCCAGTCGTCGTAGCGCGGCCGGTGCACCACCGCGACCTCGGGTTTGCCCGAAAGGTCCCAGCGCCACAGCACGGCGCCCGCCGCCAGGACAACGGGGTCTGTCTCGCTCACGCCTTCGCTCCGTACCGCCGCAGCATCTCCGTCTGAAGGTCCAGCACCTCTTCGCCCTCCGCGGGGGAGGGGGTCCAGCCGCCGCCGGGGCCGAGCACCCAGCACCGGGTGTTGGGGCCCATGGCGACGTCGAACATGGCGGAGAGGTCTCTGGTCAGCTTGGGGTCGGTGACGCGCACCAGCACCTCGACCCTGCGGTCGAGGTTGCGGTGCATCATGTCCGCGCTGCCGATCCAGTACTCGTCGCAGCCCGCGAAGTGGATGACCCTGGAGTGCTCCAGGAAGCGGCCGAGGATCGAGCGCACGCGGATCGTTTCGGACAGACCCGGAACTCCCGGTTTCAAAGCGCAGATACCGCGCACGACCACCTCGACCGGCACTCCGGCCTGCGAGGCCCGGTACAGCGCGTCGATCACCTGCTCGTCGACGACGGCGTTGGCCTTGAGCCGGATCCCGGCGGGGCGGCCCGCCTGGGCGTGGCCGATCTCACGCTCGATGCGCTCGATGATGCCGCGCCGAACCCCCTGCGGGGCCACCAGAAGGCTGCGGTAGGTGCTCTGCCGCGCGTACCCGGTCAGCACGTTGAACAGGTCGGTGAGGTCCGCGCCGACCGAGGGCTCCGCCGTCAGCAGGCCGAGGTCCTCGTACAGCCGCGCGGTCTTCGGGTTGTAGTTGCCGGTGCCGATGTGGCAGTAGCGGCGGATGGTGGAGCCTTCCTGGCGCACCACGAGCGCGGTCTTGCAGTGCGTCTTGAGCCCGACAAGGCCGTAGACCACGTGCACGCCCGCGCGTTCGAGCGCCCGCGCCCACTTGATGTTCGCCTGCTCGTCGAAGCGCGCCTTGAGCTCCACCAGCGCCACGACCTGCTTGCCCGCCTCGGCGGCGTCGATCAGCGCGTCGACGATGGGGGAGTCGCCGGAGGTCCGGTACAACGTTTGCTTGATCGCGAGCACGTGCGGGTCCGCGGCGGCCTGCTCGATGAAGCGCTGCACGCTCGTGGAGAACGCGTGGTACGGGTGGTGCACCAGCACATCGCCCTCGCGCAGCGTCTGGAACACGCTCTTGGGCGTCTCGCCCTCGCCGAAGGCCGGGTGCGTCGCGGGCACGAACGGCGCGTTCTTCAGCTGCGGCCGGTGCAGCGCGTAGAGCTGCCACAGGCAGTTCAGGTCGAGCAGGCCGGGAACTTCGACCACGTCGTGCGGGTCGACGTCGAGCTCGCGGAGCAGCAGCTCCATCATGTGCTCGCTCATCGACTCCTCGACTTCGAGGCGCACCGGGGGACCGAAGCGGCGGCGGGAGAGTTCGCGTTCCAGCGCCTGCAACAGGTCCTCGTCCTGGTCCTCCTCCACCTCAAGATCGGCGTTGCGGGTGACCCGGAACACGTGGTGCTCGCTGATCTCCATGCCGGAGAACAGCTTGTCCAGGTGCGCGGAGATCAACGCCTCCAGCGGGAGGAAGGTCGCGGTGTCGGCGTCGGAATCCAGCTCCACCCGCACCAGCCGCGGCACGTTGTCCGGGACCTTGATGCGGGCGAACCGCTCCGTGCCGCCCTCGGGGTCCTTGACGGTCACCGCGAGGTTCAGCGAAAGCCCGGAGATGTAGGGGAACGGGTGCGCCGGGTCGACCGCGAGCGGGGTCAGCACCGGGAAGATGTGCTCGGTGAAGTACGTCCCCAGCCGCAGCTGGTCGGCGTCGTCGAGGTCGTCCCAGCCGACGATGCGGATGTCGTGCTTCTCCAGCTCCGGCCGCAGCTCGTTGAGGAACACGCTCGCGTTCTGCTCGACCAGGTCCTGGGTGCGGGTGGAGATCCTGGCCAGCTGCTCGCGCGGGGACTGGCCGTCGGCGCTGCGCACCGAGAGGCCGGTCTCGTCGCGGCGCTTCAGCCCGGCGACCCGCACCATGTAGAACTCGTCCAGGTTGGACGCGAAGATCGCCAGGAACTTGGCCCGCTCCAGCAGCGGCTCGGACGGGTCCTCGGCAAGCGCCAGCACCCGGGCGTTGAAGTCCAGCCACGCGAGCTCCCGGTTGAAGTACCGGTCGTCCGGCAGGCCCGTCGGCACGGCGGGCCGCGTGGCCGCGGGAGGCGGGGGAACGGCGCGTTGGTGCGCCGCGTGCTCCTCGGAGCGGTTCGTCGCGCCGCCACCGGAGAAACGGGCTGCTGATCTGCTCTCGCTGCTGTCCGGGCTCACGTTGCGCCATTGTTCCGCACCGAGGCTCCGTCGGCGCTGTTCACGGCACTCGGAGTGGTGAACCTGTCACGGCGTTGAGATGAACGCATGGTTCAGGCCAGGGTCGGCGGCAGGACGGCGGTGATCCGGGCGTCCTGACGGCGCAAGGCCACCCGCTGCCCGGCCCTGGGCGCACGCCAGCCGCCCGCGCGAACGGCTTCGGCGTCCGCGGTGTGCAGCAGGCCGTCGTCGTCGAGCACGGTGACCGCGCCGTCCGGCAGGACGGAGTGGACAGTTGCCTGGTCAGAGGTGCTCACAGCTCGCACGATAGCTCTTTCCCGCCCTGGCAGGAAGATCACGCGCATCCCGAAAGTTCGCCGGGGCCGTCGCGGCGTTGCCACGCTGCCGGCGTGAACCTGGGAACCAGGACCGTCGCCGGAGCGCTGCTCGTGCTCTCCACCCCGGCGTTGGGCTCAGCAGCCCTGCCGCGCCCCGCGCACCATCCGGCCGGTCACCTTCCTCATGTCCGATGTGGACAAGCCCGTGCGGATCGGGCACCTGACCCGACGTGCCGACCGGCGGCGAGAAGCACGTCACCGACTTCCGGGACCGATGGTACGAGGGGGTACTACACCTCCGGACTACACCGCGATCCGCTGCTCGGGCGCATCCGTGTGGTGACTGCGGAGACCCCGATCCCGTATGCGGGCGGTGTTGTGCCGCGTAAGGACACGCCGACCGCGTTCAGCCGCAACGCGTTCCGCGAGCTGCTCGACGGCCCGCTGCCGACCCGCGAGCACCCGGGGAGCGAACACGGAGGAGGCGTTCGGTGACCAGACCGGCACCGTCGGCGTGTGGAGCCCGCGCGACCAAGAGGGCCCTCTGCTCGGCAACGTCACCTGCTCGGCGCATTACTCCGACGTGCGGCGGCGGAACGTCGCTTACTCCGGGCGCGACTGCGTCGGCTCCACCGCTTGTCGCTAGGGGCAGGGCTTCCGCAGCCGCGCGAGCAGCCGTTCGCCGGAGTGGCGGCCGAGTCCCAGTGCGGCTGCCACCTCCAGGTCCTCCTCGGTGTCCACATCGCAGCGCAGTGAGGGCCAGTCTCCCAGCAACCGGAACGCCCCGGTGGCGGTGTGAGCGGCGGAGGAGTCCGGCCCGAAGCGCGGATCGAGCTCGCCACCCAGACCCGCCACCAGCAGGGTCGTCCCGGTGCCCTGCCGGTCCGGGCAGTGCGCGCGGCGGCCTTCGGACGCGGCCAGCGCCGCGCCGAGCTCGGCGGGGCGCAGCGCGGGCAGGTCCGCCTGGAGCGCACCGATGCGGGCGAGCGGGTCGGTCTCCCGCAGCACCCGAGCCCCGTGGCGGAGCGCCTCGTTGAGCCCGCTGTCCGGTTCGTCCGGGATGGACTCGACGCCGAGCGCGCGCAGTGCCGAGGTGACCTCGGGGTCGGATGTGATCGCCACCACGCGGCGCACCCCCGGCGCCTCGGCGGCCGCCGTCAGCGTGTCCTTGGCCAGCGCCAGAGCCAGGGCGGCGTGCGCTCCCGGGTCGCGCCTGCCGCAGTCCGCCGCGCCGAGCAGCCGCGACTTCGCCCGGTGCAGTGGCTTGACCGGGACCACCAGATCGACTTCGTAGGACACGGTTCATCCTTACCTGAAGCCACGGTCCGGTGTCCGGCTGGACCTGATGGCACCGCTGCGGGAAGACTCACCCCAGCACCGCGCCGGGCGGGGCAGTGAACGGGAGGCAACGCGTGGCCAGGGAAAAGGGCGGATTCTGGGTGGGCGTCGCCGCGGCGATCTTCTATCCGGGCACCAGGCTGCTGGCCAAGAGGACCTTCGTCGGCCGGGACAAGCTGCCCGCGGAAGGCGCCGCGCTGCTCGTCGGCAACCACATCTCCCACCTCGACCCGCCCTACACCGCCGTGTTCGTGCACCAGGCGAAGCGGGTGCCGAGGTTCATGGCCAAGGACAGCCTGTGGAAGATCCCGGTGCTCGGGCCGATCCTGCGCGGCACCGGCCAGATCCCGGTCCGCAGGGGCAGCGCCGACGCGCGCAACAGCCTTGAGGCGGCGGACAAGGCGCTGGCCGACGGCAAGATCGTCACGATCTACCCGGAGGGCACCCTCACCAAGGACCCCGACTTCTGGCCGATGGTCTCCAGGACCGGGGTCGCCAGGCTCGCCGTCGAGCACTGCCTCGACGGCTCGGTGCCGGTGATCCCGTTGGCGCACTGGGGCACCCACCGGGTCTGGGACCACAAGCGCAAGCGGCTGGGCCTGTTCCCGCGCAAGACCGTCGTCGTGCGCATCGGAGACCCGCTGGACATGTCGCGGTTCCAGGGCCGCGCGGTGGACAACGAGCTGCTGCGCGAGGTCACCGACTACCTGATGAGCGAGGTCCGCGACCTGCTCGCCGACGTGCGCGGGGAGAAGGCGCCGACGGAGTTCTACTCGCCGCGCAAGGCGCGCAACGGCACGAAGCGGGAGGGCGGCGAGTGAACGCCCAGCGCATCGCGGTCCTCGGAGCGGGCTCCTGGGGGACGACCTTCGCCAAGGTGCTCGCCGACGCCGGGCGGGACGTGACGCTGTGGGCGCGCCGGGCGGAGGTGGTGGAGGCCATCAACCAGCGCGCGGAGAACCCCGGCTACCTCCCAGGGATCACGTTGCCGGAGCGGCTCCGGTCCACTGTGGACGCCGCGGAGGCGCTGGAGGGCGCGGACGTCGTCGTGCTCGGCGTGCCGAGCCAGCACCTGCGGCGCAACCTCGCGGGCTGGCGGTCGCTGCTGCCAGCCGGGGCCACCCTGGTCAGCCTCTCCAAGGGCGTGGAACTGGGCACCCTCAAGCGGATCAGCGAGGTCGTCCGCGAGGTCGCCGAGGTGCCGGAGGACCAGGTCGCGGTGGTCTCCGGGCCGAACCTGGCGATGGAGATCGCCGTGCAGCAGCCGACCGCGACGGTCATCGCCTGCCCCGACCACGACCGGGCTGTGCAACTGCAACGCGCGTGCGCCACCGGCTACTTCCGGCCGTACACGATCACCGACGTCATCGGCTGCGAGCTCGGCGGCGCGTGCAAGAACGTGATCGCCCTGGCCTGTGGCATCGCGGTCGGGCTCGGCTTCGGCACCAACACCGCGGCCTCGCTGATCACCCGCGGGCTTGCCGAGACCAGCAGACTCGGCGCGGCACTCGGGGCCGACCCGCTCACCTTCGCCGGGCTGGCGGGGCTGGGCGACCTGGTCGCCACCTGCTCCTCGCCGCTGTCGCGCAACCGCAGCTTCGGCGAGCGCCTCGGCCGGGGGGAGACCCTGACGCAGGCGCAGGACGCCGCGCACGGGCAAGTCGCCGAGGGAGTGAAGTCCTGCTCGTCCATCCGCGAGCTGGCCAACCGCAACGGTGTGGAGATGCCGATCACCGAGGCGGTGCACCGGCTCTGCGAGGGCGAGCTCGAACCGCGCGAGATGGTCGTGGAGCTGCTGGGCCGCAAGCAGAAGCCGGAGCGCTCATGACCCGGGACTGGGCTCGGGGGCTGGGTGACGGAACGCGCTGTGTCCACTCAGGACTCGCCGATCCCGTTGTCGGGGAGCCGTTGCTGGCCGGGCCGGTGTTCGCGACGGCTTACCACCTGAACGGTTCATCGAGACGCTCCGAGCCGGACTACTACGCACGTGCGGGCAACCCGACGTGGCGTGCGCTGGAGACCGCCATCGGCGAGCTCGACGGCGGTCAGTGCGTGCTCTTCCCGTCGGGCATGGCCGCGATCAGCACGTTGCTGCGCACGGTGCTCCATTACGGTGACACCGTCGTGATCCCGTCGGACGGCTACTTCGCGACGCGCACGTTCGTCGCCGAGGAGCTCGCCGCGCTCGCGCTGACCGTGCTCGAAGTGCCGACCACCGGGTCGTGGCCGGACTTCGACGGCGTCCGGCTGGTGCTGTTGGAGACGCCGTCCAACCCGTGGCTCGACGTCTGCGACATCCAGTCCCTTGTGGACCGTGCGCACGCGGCCGGAGCCCTTGTCGCGGTGGACAACACGACCGCGACTCCGCTCGGTCAACAACCGCTCGCGCTCGGTGCCGACTTCGTCGTCGCCAGCGACAGCAAGGCGTTGACGGGCCACAGCGACATCCTGATGGGGCATGTGTCCACAGTGGACTCCGTGTTGGCTGACCGGTTGCGCAAGGCGCGGACCCTCGGCGGCGCCGTCCCCGCCCCGTTCGAGACCTGGCTCGCGCACCGCAGCCTGGGCACCCTGGACCTGCGGCTGGCCCGGCAGAGCTCGAACGCGGCGGCGCTCGCCGAGGCGCTGCTGGCGCATCCCGCCGTCCGCACCGTCCGCTGGCCCGGTCTGCCCGGTGATCCGGCGCACGAGCTGGCCCGCCGGCAGATGAGGCGGTTCCCCGGCGTCGTCACGATCGAGCTCGCCGACGCCGAGACCGCCGACCGGTTCGTCGCGGCGGCGCGGTTGGTGGCGGCGGCGACCTCCTTCGGGGGACTGCACACCACCGGGGACCGGCGCGCGCAGTGGGGTGACCCGGTGCCAGAGGGGCTGGTCAGGCTGTCGGTCGGCTGTGAAGACCCTGATGACCTCGTGGCCGATGTGATTCAAGCCCTCGATGCCGTGGTGACTTGACGGACGGCCGAAGCCTCCTGTTCGATTTAGGCATGTCTTCGCGCGCCATCACGCACCGGAAGGGCCACATCGCCCTCGTCCGGGTTGCCAGCGCGCTCTGTCTCTCGTGGTGATCCGCCCCGCCTGCTCGCGCGTGGCCGCACCGATCCCGTCCGCCTGACCGGCGACGAAGTGTGCGTGCTCGCACCATCACCACACCTCGTAGGGACCACACCGATGTTCGCCGTTCCGCCCAACACCATCGCCACCAACGACCGACCGGTGCTGCTGCACCCCGCCAGGATCGCGCTCCAGGTCGCGGCCGACCGCTCGCGCTGGGCGCACCGGCTGCGCTACGCCCCCGCCGAACGCTGGGTGGGGCTGCTGGAGAAGACCGACGAGCACGAGATCTGGCTGATGAGCTGGCTGCCCGGTCAGCACACCGAGCTGCACGACCACAGCGGCGGCCACGGCGCGTTCACCGTGGTCAGCGGTTCCTTGGTGGAGCGGGTCGCCCGCGTCGGCGCCGACGGCCGCCCGGTCGAGCTGGTGCACGCGCTGACCACGGGCCAGACCCGCGTGTTCGGCCCGGAGTACGTGCACGAGGTGCGCAACTCCAGCCCCGACCCGGCCGTCAGCATCCACGTGTTCGGCCCGCGCAGGCAGGGCATGACGGAGTACCGGCAGGACCTGGTGTCAGGGAGCCTGACGGCGGCGGACGTGCGCGGGGACCTCGGCGCCGTCCGGTAGCAGCGGACAGGGTTCCGGCTCGCCCCAGACCTGGCGCACCGGCAGGACCCCGGCCCAGCAGGAGTCCTCGGTCACGTCGGCCTCGTCGTCGCCGGGCGGCCCACGGCGGATCTTCACCGCGGCCTCGGTCAGCTCCAGCGCGAGCACCGAGGTCGCGGCGAGCTCCTTCGCGCTCGGCCCGCGCGTGTAGTCCCACGATCCGGGCGCGACGTGCTCGGTGATGACTTCGAGAGCGCGCAGCTTCTCGTCGCGGTCCTCCACCAGCCGCGCCCGCCCGTGCACCACCGCCGATCGGTAGTTGGCAGAGTGGTGGAACACCGAGCGGGCGTAGACGATCCCGTCCAGCAGCGTGATCGCGACGGAGACCTCGGCGCCCGCGATCGCCGTGCGCAGCGTGGTCGCACCAGTCGACCCGTGCACGTAGAGGGTGTTGTCCGACCAGCCGAAGCAGGTGGGCAGCACCACAGGCGCCCCGTTGACCACCACGCCGAGATGGCAGAGCACCGCGGCGTCCAGCAGCGCGTCGAGCTCGGCGCGCTCGGAGGCGGCGCGCTCCTTGCCGCGCCGGATGGTGCTGCGCTCGGTCGGTGACAGCGGTGGTCTTGTCACGGCGGGACCCTCCTTGGCGGATCGGCGTGCCAGCGCCTAGCCTGGCGGGTGAAGTGGCATTATCGAATAGCCACCACGGCCCGATTTCGAGAGGCCACTATCGTGCTGCCCGTCGAGCTGCCGATCGTGTTGGACCGCGCGGCCCCCCGGCCACTGGCCGCCCAGTTGGCCGATGCGCTGCGCGCCGCCGCGACCACCGGCCACCTGCGCAGCGGCGACCGGCTGCCCTCGACGCGGGCCCTCGCCACCCACCTCAAGGTCAGCAGGACCGTGACGGCGGCCGCCTACGACCAGTTGCACGCAGAGGGCTGGCTCGACGGCAGGCACGGTTCGGGCACCTTCGTCACCGCGACGCCGCCCGCACCGGGACCGGGCAGTGCCGTGGTTGCGCCGAGCGCCGAACCCGGCAACGGCATCGACCTCGCTCCCGGGGCCGGGCTGGCCGAGGGCATCGAGACGGCCGCGTGGCGGAGGGCGTGGCGTGCGGCGGCGGAGTCGGAGCCGTTGCTGCGCCCACAGCGCGCCGGACTCCCGGACTACCGCGCCGCGGTCGCGGAGCACCTGTTGCGACACCGTGGCCTCGTGGTGCCGAGCGCTCCGGAGGACGCCGTGCTCGCGACCGCCGGGACCACGGCGGCGGTCGGGGAGCTGGCGATGGCGGCGTTGCCGAGGGGAGCGGCGGTCGCGGTCGAAGAGCCCGGGTACCAGCGCGCCGTCGGTGCCTTCCGCGCTGCGGGGCTTCGCGTGGTGCCCGCTCCGGTCGACCAGGACGGGCTCGTGGTCCCGGAGATCCCGGCCGAGGTGGTCGCGGTCTACTGCTCGCCCGCGCACCAGTACCCGTTGGGCGGCAGGCTGCCCGCCGCCCGGCGTAGCGAGTTGGTCGAGCGGGCTCGTGCCAACGGCTGGTTGGTCATCGAAGATGACTATGACGGCGAGATGCGCTACGACGTCGCCCCGCTGCCGCTGCTGGCGTCGCTGGCCCCGGACGTGGTCGTGCACCTCGGCACCACGAGCAAGATCCTCACGGTGGGGCTCGGCATCGGGTGGATGGTCGCGCCCCAGGAGGTCGCGGCCGCGGTGATCGCCCACCGCGACCTCACCGGCACCTCGCCCTCGGCGGCCGGACAGCGGGTGCTGGTCGAGCTGGCCAGGCACGGCGACCTCGGCAGGCACCTGCGCAGACTCCGCCGCGAGCTGGGAGAACGCCGGGCGTCGCTGGTGAGCGCCCTCTCCGCCGCCGGCGTCCCGACGGTGGGCGATGAGGCGGGCGGGCACCTCATCGTCCCGCTGCCGTCGCTGGAGGCCGAGCGCGAGCTGCTGGCCGAGGGGCGGCGGCGCGGGCTGGTGCTCGACGGGCTCGAACGGCACCACGTCGGCGTCCCGGCCTGGTTCGGCGTTGCGGTGGGGTACACGGCGTGCACCCGGGGGCAGCTCGACGGCGCGGTACCGGTGCTGGTGGAACTGCTCAGTCGAGCGCGTGCTGCTCCTGGTACAGCGGAACCAGCTCCGCCGCGATCGCCAGCAGCCTCGTGACCAGGTCCTCGGTGAAGATCCCCTGACGACAGTCCTCGACGTCGAGTGTGCCCAGCACGTGGTCGCCGTCGACGACCGGGACGATCACCTCGGAGCCGACCTTGTCGCTGGCGGCCACGTACCGAGGGTCCCCGGCGACGTCGTTGCAGACGATGGGCTCGGCCTGCCGCACCGCCTCCAGCGTGAGGTTCTCCGCGAGCGGGAAGCGCGGGTGCGCGGGGCCGGGCAGGCCGCTCCACGCGAGCAGCTCGACCTCGCTGGGCGAAGCCTGGTAGATGCCCACCCAGTGGAAGCCGGTCAGCGAGCGGATGAGATCCGCCACCAGGCTCGCGCGAAGACGGGGGCAGCCCGGCTCCCGGACCGCCACCCTCACCTCGCTCACGAGCTCGCACGGCTGCACACCATGACGGTCTCACCAGGGTCAAGTCGGCCCGGAGGGCCGCGCGCGTCCCCCGGTAGGGTCACGGGCATGGCAGAACGCAGGACGAGGGTCGCGGTTGTTTTCGGTGGTCGCAGCACGGAACACGGGGTTTCGTGCGTATCGGCGCGCAGCGTGCTGACCCACCTGGACAGCACCCGGTTCGAGGCCGTTCCGGTCGGAATCGCCCCCAACGGGGCCTGGGTGCTGGGCACAGATGATCCGAAAGCGTTGGAGATCCGTGACCGCAGCCTCCCGTCGGTGCCCGAGGACGGCGTCGCGGTGGCCCTGCCGGGCGACCCGACCCGCGGCGGGGTCGTGCTGCTGGAGCCCGGCCGCGCCGGTGAGGTGCTCTCCGGGGTGGACGTGGTCTTCCCCGTCCTGCACGGCGCGTTCGGCGAGGACGGGACCATCCAGGGCCTGCTGGAGATGGCGGGCGTGCCCTACGTCGGGGCGGGCGTGCTCGCCAGCGCCGCCTCCATGGACAAGGAGTTCACCAAGAAGCTGCTCGCCGCCGAGGGCATGCCGAGCGTGCCCTTCGAGGTGCTGCGGCGCGACCAGGCGACCCTGACCGAGCGGCAGCGGGAGCGGCTCGGCCTGCCGGTGTTCGTCAAGCCCGCGCGCGCGGGCTCCTCCATCGGCATCTCGAAGGTGGCCGACTGGGCCGAACTGGACGCGGCGATCGCGCTCGCCCGCCAGACCGACCCGAAGGTCCTGGTGGAGAAGGGCCTCGTGGTGCGCGAGGTCGAGGTCGGCGTGCTGGAGTACCCGGACGGCCGGGTGGAGGCCAGCCTGCCCTCGGAGATCCGGATGCTGGAGAGCGCGCCCGCCGACTGGTACGACTTCGACTCCAAGTACCTCGACGCCGACCAGGCGTGCGAGGTCGACATCCCGGCGAAGCTGGACGACGAGCTGAGCACGCGCATCCGGGCGATGTCGGTCGCCGCCTTCCACGCGCTGGACTGCCAGGGCCTCGCGCGGGTGGACTTCTTCGTCACCTCGGACGGCACGCCGATCATCAACGAGGTCAACACGATGCCCGGCTTCACACCGATCTCCATGTACCCCAAGGTGTGGGACGTCACGGGTGTGGACTACCCGCGCCTGCTGACCACGCTGATCGAGACCGCGATCGCGCGGGGCACCGGCCTGCGCTGACCCACCGCTGTCCTGAGTGGACGGTCGTGGCGTCGCGGGTGGACGAGGGGGGTCAGCGAGTGGGAGTCGGGGGAATCGAGTGCGGCGGTCCCTGGCCGGGTGGGGTGCCGGTGAGGTCGGGCACGCGGGGCGGCAGCGCCCTCGCCACGGTCGCGGAGACCTCCTGCAGCGGCCCGGTGCCGGCGTCCTGGGGAATCGTGAGCACCACGTACACCGGGCGGTCCACCGCGACCCAGGTGCTCACGCCCGGTTCGGCGATCTCCAGCCAGGTGACGCCGCCGACGATGAGCAGCGGACTGGTCCGGGTCAGCTCGTTGGGCCGGTCGAGGCCGCAGCGCAGGACGACCGGGTCCACCTTCGGGCTGCCCCAGGCGACGGTGGCCGCGGGCGCGGGCTCGGCGATCTGCCTGCGGGCGAGCTTCTCGGAGTTCGACGTCAGCTCGGCGGGCAGGCCGTCGAGCACCGCGCGGCACTCCGGGCTCGCCGAGCCGGGCGCGGACACGGGTGGCAGGGGCAGCGGGCCCGTGCGGCGGGCGGCGGAGATCTCCTGCTCGCGCCGCGCCTGGAGCTCCCGCTCCGCCTCGTCCGCCGGTCCGGAGAGGAGCCCGATGACGCCGACGGCGATCGCGAGCAGTACCGGGAGCCCGACCGCCAGGATCACCAGCGGTCGAGGGAACGCGTTGTCCGTCGGCTTGTCGGGCACCCGGCTACTACAACATGCGCGGGGGACGAGGCCGGTCCCGGGGGCGGCTCCCGGCGACCGTCGTCGACAGGAGGTGCTAGAGGTGCACCACGGGACAGGTCAGTGTCCGGGTGATGCCCTCGACCCCCTGGATGCTCGCCACCACGAGCTGGCCGAGCTGGTCGACGGTCTCCGCCTCGGACCTGACGATCACGTCGTACGGACCGGTCACGTCCTCCGCGGTGATCACGCCGCTGATGGTGGCGATCTCGGCGGCGACGGCTGCTGCCTTGCCGACCTCGGTCTGGATCAGGATGTATGCCTGGACCACGGCGTGCCCCTTCGTCTTGAGCTGTCTGCACGGGGTAGGAACGTGCTCGGAAAACTACCCCAGTCAGGGGTCGGGGTGCTCAGGGTCGGAGGTGGGTGTGCGTCCGGAACCGCCGCATGACGCGGAGACGGTCGCCGGCCTCGGCGAGTTCGGGCTCATCCGCAGGGTGACCGAGGGCCGGACCCAGCCACCCCCGACCCTGCTCGGGCCCGGCGACGACGCCGCCGTGGTCGCGGCACCCGACGGCCGGGTGGTGGCATCGACCGACGTGCTCGTCGAAGGCGTCCACTTCCGTCTGGACTGGTCCAACCCCGAGCACGTCGGCCGGAAGTCGGTCGCGGTGAACCTCGCCGACATCGTGGCCATGGGCGCGGTGCCCACCGGAGTCCTCGTCGGGCTCGCCTGTCCGGCCGACACCACCGTGGAGCTCGCCGACGGGCTTTTCGCCGGGATGTGGCAGGAGGCGGGCAACGCGGGCATCGGCGTCGTGGGCGGCGACATGGTCACCTCGGACACCTTGGTGATCTCGGTCACCGCGCTCGGTGATCTTGAGGGCAGGGCGCCGGTGACACGGTCCGGGGCGCGACCCGGCGACGTGCTCGCCTACGCGGGCCGCCTCGGCTGGGCGGCAGCCGGACTGGCCGTGCTCGGCCGTGGTTTCCGTTCTCCGGTGGCGGTTGTCGGCGCCCAGCGGGTGCCGGAGCCGCCTTACGCGGCGGGCCCGCAGGCGGCTCGCGCGGGGGCGACCGCGATGCTCGACGTCTCCGACGGGCTGCTCGCCGACCTCGGCCACATGTCACGCGCCTCTGAGGTCGCGATCAACGTCCGCACCGAGGGTTTCGAGGTGCACCAGCGCCTGCTGGACGTGGCCTCGGCCCTGGGCGCGGACCCGCTGCACTGGATGCTCACCGGAGGCGAGGACCACGCGCTCGTCGCGGCCTTCCCGACTCCAGGGCAGGTGCCGGACGACTGGCACCCCATCGGCTGGGTCGGCAAGGGCTCCGGGGTGACGGTGGACGGCAGGCCGTACGAGGGGCCGACCACCGGGTGGGAACACTGGCGCTGAGTGATGATGCAACAAATCGTATTCCTATCCACATGCCTGGTCGCATAGGGTGCGGCCATGGATTTGCGCGTCGTGAGCTATGACCATCCCGATGCCGTGAAGCTGATCGCGGAGGTCCAGCAGGAGTACGTCGTGCGGTACGGCGACGAGGACGTCACCCCGGTCGACCCGGCGGAGTTCGCGCCCCCGCTGGGGCTGTTCGTGGTCGGCTACCTCGACAAGGTGCCCGTGGTCTGCGGTGGATGGCGCGCGCACGACAGCGACGACCCGCAGTTCCAGGACGGGGACGCCGAGATCAAGCGCATGTACGTGGTGAACAGCGCGCGCGGCCGTGGACTGGCCAAGCGCATGCTCAGCGAGCTGGAGCACACGGCGCGCGCCGCCGGTCGGCGGCGCATGGTGCTGGAGACCGGGACCAAGCAGCCGGAGGCGATGTCCCTCTACAGCGCCAACGGGTACGAGCGCATCCCGAACTTCGGCGCTTACAAGGACCACCCGCTGAGCCGCTGCTACGCCAAGTCGATCGCCGACTGAACCGCGCGGTCGTCACCGCAGCTGCCCGGCGATGGTCGGATCGGTGATCGCGGTGTCCTCGGCGAGCAGGAACGCCTTGCCCAGCACGAGGTTCAGCATCCGGTCCCCTTCGAACGGCAGCCGGGCCAGGCCGTCGACGTCCTTGGCCTGTCGGGGAAGGACGCAGAGGTACTGGTCGTTCGGGGTCATCAGGACGTTGCCCGAGCCGAGGTGGATGCGGTAGCTCCGCAGGTCTCCTCGGACCTCAAGGAACCGGTCGGTGACCGTGCAGCGGTCGGCGATCGCCAGCCGCGGCACCACCCGGCGCACCACCTCGCGACGTGTCAGCGCGGTGGTCGACAGCTCGCCGAAGCCGTAGGAGTCCCAGTACTCGCGGTAGCAGGTGTCCGCGCCGTCGTCCTGCCAAGCGGGGTCGTTGCCGATGCTCGCGCCGTCGACGAACAGGTCGACATCGCGCAGCACCTCGCTCAGTACCAGTGGCGGGACATCGGCCAAGGGCAATGGTTCCGCGAGCTCGTCGTTGACGTCGTCCCACTGCGCGTACCCGCGGCCCGGCGCGTACGCCACGTTCTCCGGCGCCTGGATCGGGTAGAAGCGGATGTGCTCGGTTTCGACGTAGTGGTAGCTGCCGGAGCGCGTCACCCCCGCGTCGTGGTCCTCGCCGAGGCCGTCCACCCAGAACTCCGCGCGCAGGCCCCACTCCGGCAGCTCGCGCACGGTGGGAGGACAGCTCACGTCGACCGTCGACCGCGGTTGGTTGCTCCACCCGCGCGCGGCCGTCAGTGCGTGGAACTGCCGCTGTTTCAGGATGTGCGCGGCGAAGCGGGTTGAGTACAGCCCGGTGTTCCGCTCCGCTTCGGTCAACGGGTAGACCTCGCGGTGGGCCTGTTTGAACGGCTGCACCACGCCTTGTTCCGCGAGGAGCTCTCGCCACTCCAGGACTTCGTCGGTGTCGTGGTCGATCGGGTGCCACAGGGCGACGTCGTCTGACGGGCGCGCGTGTACCGGCTCGCCGTCCAGACCGCGCAGTTTGCCGTCGTAGTACACGCACGGCGTCACGCCGACGATCCAGATCAGCCTGCGGGCGATCGTGCCGACCAACGGGTGGTCCAGGTATCGCGTGCGCCACTGGTCGAAACGCCAGACGCGGTGCTCCAGGAACAGGAGTTCCAGGCGCGCCTTCTGCTCGGCGAGTGCCTTGTCGATGTCCTTGATGCGCGCGCGGAGTTCGTCGGCGTGGTCGTCGCGGACGCTCGCGGGAACGGACTTCGTCGCCGTGCCGGTGTTGTCGCGCCAGATCGCGCGTACGCGTGTCGGTTCGACCAGCAGTTCCACGCGCGCGTCGCCGATGTCCTGAACGCCCCGGCCGATCGTGGTGAGCCCGTGGTGCGGGACGGCGATCTCGTCGATCTCGGCCCTGGTGATGCCCAGCGCGTCCGCCTTCGCCTGCAACGCCCGGTCCAGCTGGCGGAGTGTCGCCTTGTAGGTGATCCGGCTCGCCAGCCGCACGAGCTCGGCGAGCGCGGGGTCACTGTCCAGTGTGGAGAGAACGTGCACGGCCGCGCCCGCCACCCTGGCGCCGCGCGGGCCGGTGCGCCCTTCCCGGACGAGCGCTCCCTCCACGACCGCGCCCAGCAGACGCGGACTGGTTCCCTCCTCCGGGGCGACCGTGCGCAGCCACAGCAGCCCGCGGACGGCGTTGTCGTTGTGCTCGTGGGTGCGTCCGGGTGGCGCCGTGGCGTAGCTGGTGAGCCAGCGGTCGGTCCTGGCGAAGACCTCGTCCGCGCCGAGGGAGTCCAGCAGCTCACGTGCCCGCGTCCGCCACTTCCTGGCCGGGCGGGCCGAGGTGAGCGCCAGCGCGTGTCGGAGCAGCTCCTCCCAGCACCGCGTGTGCTCCGGCACCATCACGGCGACCTCCGCGATCGCCTGGTCGGCCCAGGGCTCGCCGGGGATGAGCACCGGGGGCCGTTGGGGCGCAACGGCTTCGGTGGGCGGGTGGCCAACGGCCAGCCTGCCGCGGGCGTAGGCGAGAACCCGCCCGGGCACCGAACCCAGCCGCGCCAGCCAGGTGCCCAGCCACATACCTGAGCGGGGCAGCTCGGCGCTTTCCGGGTTGTCCGAGAGTCGTGTCAGCACGTGTTTCACCGCCTCCTGCGCGTGGGTGGACCAGTGCCGCCGTCCGGACCGAGCTCATCGCGGGTTCGTCGCGCGTCAGTCAGCGTCCGTTCGCCGTCATCGCTGGTGGACTCAGGTCGTCAGCACGGGACCGACGGTAGCCAGGGGGTCTGACACTGAGTGGCCGGATACTGTGCGACATGGCCATTTACGCTCTCGGTGAGCTCGAACCGGACGTGCATCCCGATGCCTACGTGCACCCCGATGCCACGGTGATCGGCAACGTCGTGATCCGCGCGCACGCCTCGGTGTGGCCGCAGGCGGTGCTGCGCGGTGACTACGGAAGGATCGAGGTCGGCGAGCGCACGAGCGTCCAGGACGGCACCGTGGTGCACTGCACGCCGATCCATCCGACGCTGATCGGCGCGGAGTGCGTTGTGGGGCACAACGTGCACATCGAGGGAGCGACCATCGGCGACCGCTGCCTGATCGGCTCCGGCTCCGTCGTGCTCAACGGCGCGGAGGTCGGCGCGGGCGCTGTCGTCGGTGCCGGTGCGGTGGTGTCCTTCGGCGTACAGGTGCCCAGCCGCCGCATGGCACTGGGTGTTCCGGCGCGGATCCGGGAGAACTTCGAGGTCGCCGAGGACACAGTGGACATTCCCGTCGCGATGTACGTGGCGAACATCCTCGAGTACCGGAACAAGCTCCGGAGGTTGGACTGATCGACCAGCCGCTGCTCGACCACGTCCTTGAAGAGAACAACAGGCTGCCAGGTGAAGGAAGTGACAGGTTCGTCGTAGGACGGCCGGAAGAGGTCGCGGTGGCGGCGGCCGGTATCACCGCTGCCAGCGCTGGTCGGTTTGACGAAGCGGTCGCACTGCTGGCGCGCGTTGACTACGAGCTTGCGGAGCTTCGCGACCCCGTGCACGGGACCTTCTACCTAGTGCGCGAAACAGCGGCTTATAAGCGGTGCTGGGGTTCCTACTACCTCCGTCCGGTCGTTGTGCGTGATGTGGTGGTAGAGGTGCCGCATCCGCGCTTCGACAAGTACACGCCGGACTTCGGTGTTGAGGCCTTTCACCGATGTCAGGCGTCCGCGCTCCTTGTCGCCGGAACGCATCGGTATGCCAACGGTCGGCCGCACAACGGGAGGGAGCCGTTGTCGGACATGGCGCGGAATCCGAGCAGCCTCTTCCAAGCAGTGCACAAGCAGCTGAGCACCGCGAGCACGCATGTGTTGCAGTACCACGGTTTCGTCGAGGGCGGCTATCCCGATGTGGTGCTCAGCAACGGCAGCGCGCAGCCGCACGGCGAGCTTCACCGCATCGCGCAGCGGATGACCACCGCGGGCGTGCGCGCGGAGGTGTTCGACGGGGAGAACTGGCCTTCGGTCGGGGCCACGAAGAACCCGCAGGCCAAGCACACCAGGGAGATCGGCGGGCGGTTCTACCACATGGAGCACCAGCCGCGGGTGCGCGACGACGCGTGGCTGCGCACGGCCATGGTCGAGGCGGTAGCGGCCGAACTCGGCTGAGTGCGGACCGATATCGTCACGGCCCGTGGCTGGACGACCGTTGAACGAGATCATGGATGCCGGTTGGGCGAAGGCGCTCGCACCGGTCGAGGACCGCATCACCGCGATGGGCGAGTTCCTGCGCCAGGAGATCGCGGCGGGCCGGGAGTACCTACCAGCGGGGGAGAACGTGCTGCGCGCGTTCCAGCAGCCCTTCGACGACGTGCGCGTGCTCATCGTCGGCCAGGACCCCTACCCGACGCCGGGGCACGCGGTCGGGCTCAGCTTCTCGGTCGCGCCTGGCGTGCGCCCGCCGGCCAGCCTGATCAACATCTTCAAGGAGTACCAGCAGGACCTCGACCTGCCGCTGCCCACCAGTGGTGACCTGTCGCCGTGGGTCGACCAGGGCGTGCTGCTGCTCAACAGGGCGCTGACCGTGGAGCCCCGCAAGCCCGCCGCGCACCGTGGCAAGGGCTGGGAGGAGATCACGGAGCAGGCCATCAGGGCGCTGGCCGAGCGGGACAAGCCCCTGGTGGCGATCCTGTGGGGCCGCGACGCGCGCAACCTGCGGCCGATCATGCCGAACGTGCCGTGTGTGGAGTCCGCGCACCCGAGCCCGATGTCGGCGCACAACGGCTTCTTCGGTTCGCGGCCGTTCAGCAAGGCCAACCAGCTGTTGGAGGAGCAGGGCGCGCAGCCGGTCGAGTGGAAGCTGCCATAACGGGCAACCGGCGCGATCTGCTGCTTGTGGTGAGCGGTGTCGAAGTCTCGGTCTTCGGCACCGCTCACCACCCTCGCGCTGGTGTTCTCGCTCACCGGGCACGGCCTTTCACGGTCGCCGCGGTTGGTCCCCGTGCTGGTCGATCCGGTGCTCGCGGTGTTGATCGCGTTCTGCTAGCCCGAGCGCGGTGCCGCGGTCGTGCTGCTGGCGGGCTGGGTGGCCCTCGGGATCACGTCGGCCTGCTGGGGCCCGGGGAAGCTGCTGGCCAACCGCATCGGCGCGCGGGCGACCGGTCAGCGGGCGTTGCTGAGGTCGCTCGGCGTCGGCGGAGTGCTCATGGGAGTCGCGCTGATCGCGGCCGACGCGGTGCCGAATGTGGTGGTGGCGTGCGCCAGGTCACCGGCTCGGCGGCCGCGGCCGTGGTCGCCCACCGCGTCGCGGCACGGCGAAAGACCCGGGTGGACTGAGTCCGACCCGGGTCTTTCGCGCAGCTCAGAGCGAGTGCGTCAGCCTCGGACGACCTTGCCGGCCTTGAGGCAGGAGGTGCACACGTTCAGACGCTTGCGCTGCGAGATGCCGATCTTCGCGCGCACGGTCTGGATGTTCGGGTTCCACCTGCGGTTCGTCCTCCGGTGGGAGTGCGAGACCGACATGCCGAAGCCCGGCCCCTTGTTGCAGACGTCGCACACGGCAGCCATGTCGGGCGCTCCTTCAACCGTTGTCGTGCAATGAGAACGTCAAGACCCAGGTGTAGGTCTTGGCATGAGGCCGTCCACCATCGACTCGGATATCCGAGTTGGACAGCCCGCACAGGTTATCCCGAGTCGGTCCGCGCATCCAAACCGCCCCCGTCGGTACGCTCCGATGCTGGTGATCGCCGACCACGTTCGAGCTGGCTGACGCGGGGATGGTGCGGGTGCTGGGAGTGCTGGACGCCGCTGCGGTGCGCCGATGGGCCGTGACCTGCGTCGACGCGCTGGACGCGAGCCGCGACGAGATCGACCGGATCAACGTCTACCCGGTCGCCGACGCCGACACCGGGACCAACCTGCTGCACACCATGCGCGCCGCGCTGGAGGCGCTGGTCAGGGCCGACGCGGCGGAGGACGCGGGCACCGCGGTCGCCGCGCTGGCCAGAGGAGCGCTCGCGGGCGCCCGCGGCAACTCGGGCGTGATCCTGTCCCAGGTGCTGCGCGGGCTCTCCGAGGAGTGGTCGGGCGCGGCGACGGCAGGTGGCGAGAGCATCAGGAAAGCGCTGCTCAGGGCCGATGCGCTCGCGGTGGCCGCAGTGGCCGACCCTGCTCCGGGCACGATTCTCACGGTGCTGCACGCGGCCGCGGCCGCGGCGCGCGACTGCCCTGGTGACGACCTCGGCGACATCGTGGTCGTGGTCGCGCGGGCCGCGGCCGAGGCGCTGGCCGAGACCCCGCGGCAGCTCTCCGCGCTGGCCAGGGCGGGCGTGGTCGACGCGGGCGGTCGTGGGCTGGTGGTGTTGCTCGACTCACTCGCCGAAGTGGTCACCGGCGAGCGCTTCGAGCGTCCCGCGGGGCCGCGGCGCGTGCCGCGCCTGGCGGAGGACCTGCACGCGGAGCGCGAGGGCGGCTCCACCGACTTCGAGTACGAGGTCATGTACCTGCTCGACAGCAGCGACAACCGGCGTACTACGAAGCTGCGCGCGGAACTGGCCGCGTTGGGCGACTGCGTGTCCGTGGTCGCCGACGGCGCTCCGGACGGAGCGGGGCTGTGGACCGTGCACGTCCACTGCAACGACGTGGGCGCGGCGGTGGAAGCCGGTGTCGAGGCGGGGCGTCCGCACCGGATCACCGTGGTGCGCTTCGCCGACCAGGTCGAGGCTGCGCCGAAGCACTTCGTGCGCGACCGCGCGGTTGTGGCAATTGTGGACGGAGAAGGCATCGCGGAGCTGTTCCGGGGTGAAGGCGCCGTGGTGGTCACCGTGCCGCCCGCGCAGGCGTTGGACACCGCGGACCTGCTCGCCGCGATCAGCGGCAGCCGCGCCGCACACGTGGCGCTTTTGCCCAACTCCACGCATCTCACCGCCGTGGTGGACGAAGCGTGTGCACAAGCGACCCAAGCCGGACAGGACGTCGTCGCGGTTCCCACGGCCTCGGCGGTGCAGGGCCTCGCCGCGCTGGCGGTGCACGATCCCGCGCGGCGGCCGGGTGACGACGTGGTGGCGATGGCGGAGGCCGCCGCGGCGACGAGGCGCGGTGAGCTGCTGATCGCCCAGCGGGAGGCGCTGACCTGGGTCGGCCGCTGTCAGCCCGGGGACGTGCTCGGCATGGTGGACGGCGAGGTCGTGCTGATCGAGCCCGCCGCGGCGGTCACCTCGGCGGCGTGCCGACTGGCCGACCGGATGCTCGCGGCGGGCGGGGAACTGGTGACGGCGGTGCTGGGGGCCGGTGCCCCGGACGGCGTCGCCGAGGCGCTGGCCGACCACCTGCGGCACACCCGGCCCGAGGTCGAGCTCGCCGCGTATCCCGGCGGGCAACCCGATGCGGTCCTGCTCCTGGGCGTCGAGTGAACTGGGCGTCGGATGAACACTGTCGGTGGGAGGCGATTGAATGGTGTCGATGGCTTCCTGGGACGACAAGCTGGACCGGCTGCTCGGCGCGAAGACCGCCAAGGCGCTGGAGTCCGCGCTCGAACTGACCACCGTCGGTGACCTGCTGCGGCACTACCCGCGGCGCTACGCCGAGCGGGGGGAGCTGACGCGCATCGCCGACCTGGTGATCGGCGAGCACGTGTCGATCATGGCCGAGGTCAGGTCGTGCTCGACCCGGCGGATGGTGAACCGGCCGGGCGACATCACCGAGGCGGTGCTCACCGACGGCCGCGCGCAGCTGACGATCACCTTCTTCAAGCAGAAGCACCACCAGGCCAAGCTCCTGCCGGGTACGCGCGGGATGTTCTCGGGCAAGGTCTCGCAGTACAAGCAGAAGCTCCAGCTGACCCACCCCGACTACAAGCTGCTCGGTGACGGCGAGGAGGGGGACGGCTCGGCGTTGCAGGAGTTCGCCAGCGGGCTCATCCCGGTCTACCCGGCGACGAAGGACCTCCAGACCTGGACCATCGCGAACTGCGTCCGGCAGGTTCTGGACCAGTGGGACGGCGTGGCCGACCCGGTGCCGGAGGAGATGCTCGCCGAGGCGGAGCTGTCCGGGTTGTCGGAGGCGCTGCGCCGCATCCACCAGCCGAACAGCTGGGCCGAGGTCACCCGCGCCCGCCAGCGGCTCAAGTGGGACGAAGCCCTTGCGCTGCAACTGGTCTTCGCGCAGCGCAGGCACTCCGCGGTGAGTCGTCTCGCCCCGAGGTGCCCGTTGCGGGGGGACGGGGTCGCCGCGGCCTTCGACGCGGTGCTGCCGTTCACGCTGACCGACGGCCAGCGCGAGGTCGGCGAGCTGATCTCGGCGGACATGTCCACCGACCACCCGATGAACCTGTTGCTGCAGGGCGAGGTCGGTTCCGGCAAGACGCTCGTGGCGCTGCGGGCGATGCTCCAGGCGGTGGACGCGGGCCGTCAGGCGGCGATGCTCGCGCCGACCGAGGTCCTGGCGGGCCAGCACGCCCGGTCGCTGCGGGAGATGCTGGGCGACCTCGCCCGCGCCGGTGAGCTCGGAGCGCCGGAGACGGCGACCAGGATCACCCTGCTGACGGGGGCGATGGGGGCGAAGGAGCGCAAGCAGGCGCTGCTGGACGCGGCCTCCGGCGCCGCTGGCATCGTGATCGGGACGCACGCGCTGATCCAGGACCGGGTGAGCTTCGCCGACCTCGGCCTGGTGGTCGTCGACGAACAGCACCGCTTCGGCGTCGAGCAGCGCGACGCGTTGCGCACGCGCGCTGCGAACGGCGGTAGCCCGCACATCCTGGTCATGACCGCGACGCCGATCCCGCGCACGGTGGCGATGACCGTCTACGGCGACCTGAAGGTGGCCGCGCTGCGCGAGCTGCCGAAGGGGCGCTCGCCGATCTCCACCTCCGTGGTGCCGGTCGCGGAGAAGCCCGCGTGGCTGGACCGCGCGTGGCAGCGCATCCGCGAGGAGGTCGCCAAGGGCCACCAGGCGTACGTGGTCTGCCCGCGCATCGGCGAGACCGAGGGCGATGAGGACGAGGCGCCCCCGAAGAAGAAGGCCAAGAGCGCCAAGGAGGCGAAGGAACCCAAGGAGCCCAAGGAGCCCAAGGGTGAGAGCGACCGTCGCCCGCCGCTCGCGGTGATGGACGTGGCGCCGGGGCTGGCAGGCGGCCCGCTGCGTGGTCTCCGGATCGGCGCGCTGCACGGCAAGCTCCCCACCGACGAGAAGGACGCGGTGATGCGGGCCTTCGGCGCGGGCGAGCTGGACGTGCTGGTCGCGACCACCGTGGTCGAGGTCGGCGTGAACGTGCCCAACGCCACGGTGATGGTGATCATGGACGCGGACCGGTTCGGCGTGAGCCAGCTGCACCAGCTGCGCGGGCGGGTCGGCCGGGGCAGCGCCGCCGGGCTGTGCCTGCTGGTCAGCGAGATCCCGGCGAACACGACGACCAGGCAGCGCCTGGAGGCGGTCGCGGCGACCACCGACGGCTTCGAGCTGGCCCGGCTGGACCTGGAGCTGCGCCGCGAGGGCGACATCCTCGGTTCGGCGCAGTCGGGAACGCGGTCGACGCTGAAGATGCTGTCGCTGCTGGAGGACGAGGACGTGATCGAGGCCGCCCGGGTGGCCGCCGACGACGTCGTCGCGGCCGATCCCGAGCTGCTGAACCACCCCGGGCTCGCCGGAATGGTCTCCGACCTCATCCACGAGGAGCACGCGGAGTTCCTGGAGAAGACCTGACGCTCGCCGTGGCGAAGATCAGCAGCGTAGGCCGATGTACCAGGCGTTCTGGATTCTCGAGACCGCGCCGAGGAAAGTCTCGCCGGGCCCGACGCACCGCACCACCCCATCCTCGGTCCTGTAGTCCACGAGGATCTTGATCCAGCTGCCGTCGCTCGTGCAGTGGTTGTACCAGGCACCATCGCCTGCTTCGAAGTAGCCGCAGGGTGAATAGGCCGTAGTGGCCTGCGAGTTCGCGGAGGCTGTCGGTGCCAGTGTTGTGACTGCCAAGGCGACCGCTGCGATGACGGGGGCGATTCTCATGTTTCACCTTTGCTGAGTGTTCGTGGTCTGCCGGGAATACTGAAGAAGGTGGTAAGCGCGGTTGTCAACGCGCTTCAAAGGCAAACTTGTCACGTTCTTGTCTCGCTCGAAAAGGGCGGGCGTCGAGGCCGGGTTCTGTGGTGCGATGAGCGCGTGGACCACGAGGCGAACCGACCCTTCCGGTGGGACCTCGTGCGCCCGGACCAGCTGGGCACGCTGCTGGACGGGACGGAGCCGCCGGACCTGTGGTTCCTGGACGAGCTGATCGACTGCGCGGCGAAGGTGCTGGCGCGCAGCGCGGACGGGGAGATCTACTTCGTCGGCCGCTCGGCGGACAGCGTTTTCGACTTCCTCAGCGGAGCGCTCGCGGGCACGGACCGGGCGCAACGACTGCACCAGTTGCCGGTATCGCTCAGCGCGATCAACGCCTGGACGGGGTTCCTCGACCAGCAGGAGACAGAACGCTTGCGCGCCAACATGTCCGCGTCGGGGCTCACACCGCATCGGCTCGCGCGAGGACGCCGCCCGGCCGTGTTCGTCGACATCGTGAGCAGTGGCGGAACGTACGAGTGCCTTCATGGGGAACTGCGTCGGTGGATCTCCGACGAGCGCGAGACCTGGGACGTCATCCGGCGCAAACTCCGCTTTCTCGGCCTCACCTGCCGAAAGCGGACGAGCCCGAACACGTTCCGCTGGCAGCAGCACGCTGAATGGACCGAGGAAGTCCCGGCGAGCGCGATCGGAAACGTCTCACTGGACGCCGGTGTCTACAGCTACTTCGCCGACCGCCAGACGAAACTGACGCGCTCGTTCGCCCGGTGGTTGTGGGCCGATCCGAACGCCACGACCCCCGACCACAGCCAGCACACCCGGCAAGCCCTCGCGGAGGCCGTCGCGCTGGTCGAAGCCGGTCGAAACAACCGCGACCGCCTGGTCAGAGCCATCGCCGCCGAGCCCGCGTTCGCCGAGCCGTGGCTGCGCGCGGCGGTCAACCAGCTCCGCTGACTACTCGCAGCGGGAGCTGGCGGGGCCGTCGAGAACCTGCGCCGGGCCCCACGTCCCACCGGGTGTGGTCTGCTCGCGGAACGTGATCGCCTCACCGGCCGGAGCGAGCGTGAACAACCCCAGCCGTCCATCCACAATGGACGTCACGCTGGGCGAGCACACCGCGCTGGAGCCGTCGAAGGTCTGCCACGGGCCCCAGCCGGTCGCGGTCTCCTTGCGGTGCTGCACGCTGCTCGCGTCGCGGCCGACCACGAACACCTCCAGGCGGCCGTCCGCGTTGTGCCCCACCGATGGCCGCCCGCTCACCGGCTCGGAGAGCACCGACCACCCGTCGCGCAACTCGTGCACGCGCTGGTCGGCCGTCACGAACACGACGACACCGCTGGGCGTCGAGGCCGCGACGGGGGAGTGCGCGTCGGTCGGGCCGCCGAGCGGGGTCCACTGGCTCCACCCGGCGGGCGTCTGGGTCCGTCCCATGAGCTGTCCGGAGACGGTGGTGAACACCCGCAGCTGACCGTCGCCACCGCGAGCGACCGCGGGCAGCCCGGAACCCTCGCCGAACTCCTCCCACGGGCCCCAACCGGAGCCGGAGCGCGCTCGGTGCAGCAGCTTCGTCCCACCGGTCGCCACGGCGAACAGGTCGGTCGCGCCGTCGGCGATCACCGGGACCGAGGCCGCGCGGCCAAAGTCCGACCACTCGCCCCACGCCCCGCCGGGGAGCTGGGCGCGGTGCCGGATCCGCTCGTCGCCCTTGCCGTCCCGGTGGTCGAGCGCGAACACCTCCAGCAGGCCCGCCGCGTTCCTGACCACCGCCGGGGCTCCCTCAGTGGGTCCGCCGAAGGCCTCCCACGGTCCCCAGGAGCCGCCCGCCAGCTCCCGCCGGTGGTTCAGGACGGCGTTGCCCGGGCCGGGCGCGAAGACCTCCGACAGCCCGTCCGCACCGGTGGCGACCGCCGGGCTCGTCGTCGCCGAGTAGAGGGGGTACCCGGCCTCGGCTGGGACACCGACCAGCCCGAGGACCAGCGCCGCGGACAAGGCAAGGGCTCCACGTGACGTGAATCGCATCTCTTCTCCACCGTGCTGACGCTCGACCCCGCGAGCGGGTCTTCGGCCGAAGGTCCGACCGATGGGGTAGCCGCCTCGGCCCGCGAGAAAACCAGAGATGTAGTCCGTGACCGGAACCACAGCCCGTCGGCAGTCGCGAAGGTCCGGCGAATCGATCAGGATGAAGTCCGTCACCTGGGACGACCCTCCCGTACGGCGGGAGACGACGATACGGTGCCTCGACCGACCCCGAGGCACGACCCGTGAGGAGCCGGCATGTTCGCGAAGGTCCTCGTCGCCAACCGAGGAGAGATCGCCATCCGGGCGTTCCGCGCCGCCTACGAGCTGGGCGCGGGAACGGTCGCGGTGTTCCCGCACGAGGACCGCAACTCGTTGCACCGCCTCAAGGCGGACGAGTCCTACGAGATCGGTGATCCCGGCCATCCGGTGCGCGCCTACCTGTCGGTCGCCGAGGTCATCAAGGCCGCGCGCAAGGCGGGCGCCGACGCGATCTACCCCGGCTACGGCTTCCTGTCGGAGAACCCGGACCTCGCGCAGTCCTGCGCGGACGCGGGCATCACCTTCGTCGGCCCCACTGCCGAGGTGCTGGAGCTGACCGGGAACAAGGCGCGGGCCATCGCCGCGGCGCGCGCGGCCGGGCTGCCGGTGCTGGAGTCCTCCGAGCCCTCCTCGGACGTCGACACCCTGCTGGCCGCCGCCGAGGACATCCGCTTCCCGGTCTTCGTCAAGGCCGTCGCGGGCGGTGGCGGGCGCGGCATGCGCCGGGTCGAGGAGCCCGCGGCGCTGCGGGAGTCCCTGGAAGCCGCCATGCGCGAGGCCGAGTCCGCCTTCGGCGACCCCACGGTCTTCCTGGAGCAGGCCGTCGTGGAGCCCCGGCACATCGAGGTGCAGATCCTCGCCGACGCCAAGGGCAACGTGATCCACCTCTTCGAGCGCGACTGCTCGGTGCAGCGGCGGCACCAGAAGGTCATCGAGATCGCCCCGGCGCCCAACCTCGACCCGAAGCTGCGCGAGCGGATCTGCGCCGACGCGGTCGCCTTCGCCAAGCACATCGGCTACGTCAACGCCGGAACCGTGGAGTTCCTCGTCGACCGCGAGGGCAACCACGTCTTCATCGAGATGAACCCGCGCATCCAGGTCGAGCACACCGTGACCGAGGAGGTCACCGACGTCGACCTGGTGCAGTCGCAGATGCGCATCGCCGCCGGGGCCACGCTGCCGGAACTCGGGCTCACCCAGGACGCGGTCCGCCTGCGCGGCGCGGCGCTGCAGTGCCGCATCACCACCGAGGACCCGGCAAACGGCTTCCGCCCGGACACCGGCCGCATCACCGCCTACCGCTCGCCGGGTGGCGCGGGCATCCGGCTCGACGGTGGCACCGCGCACGCGGGCGCCGCGATCAGCGCGCACTTCGACTCGATGCTGGTGAAGCTGACCTGCCGGGGCCGCGACTTCGCCGGAGCGGTCCGCCGCGCCCGCCGCGCCATCGCCGAGTTCCGCATCCGCGGCGTGTCCACCAACATCCCGTTCATCCAGGCGGTCCTGGACGACGACGAGTTCCTGGACGGCCGGGTCACCACCGCGTTCATCGAGCAGCGCCCGCACCTGCTGACCGCGCGGCACTCCGCCGACCGCGGCACCAGGCTGCTGACCTACCTCGCCGACGTGACGGTGAACAAGCCCAACGGCGCTCGTCCGTCCACTGTGGACCCGGTGCAGAAGCTGCCTGCTGCCAACCTCCTGGACGCCCCGGCCCCCGGCTCGCGCAACAAGCTGGTCGAGCTCGGCCCGGAGGGCTTCGCGGCCTGGCTGCGCTCCAACCCCGCGGTCGGCGTCACCGACACCACCTTCCGCGACGCGCACCAGTCGCTGCTGGCGACCCGGGTGCGCACCAAGGACCTGCTCGCGGTCGCCCCGCACGTCTCGCGGATGACCCCCGAGCTGCTGTCGCTGGAGTGCTGGGGCGGTGCGACCTACGACGTGGCGCTGCGCTTCCTCGCCGAGGACCCGTGGGAGCGGCTGGCCGCGCTGCGGGAGGCCGCGCCGAACATCTGCCTGCAGATGCTGCTGCGCGGGCGCAACACCGTGGGCTACACGCCGTACCCGGAGGCGGTGACGCAGGCCTTCGTCGAGGAGGCGACGGCAACCGGCATCGACATCTTCCGGATCTTCGACGCGCTCAACGACGTCGAGCAGATGCGCCCGGCGATCGAGGCCGTGCGCGACACCGGGACCGCGCTCGCCGAGGTCGCCCTCTGCTACACCGCCGACCTCTCCGACCCGTCCGAGCAGCTCTACACGCTGGACTACTACCTCCGCCTCGCCGAGCAGATGGTCCGGGCGGGGGCGCACGTGCTGGCGATCAAGGACATGGCCGGGCTGCTGCGCCCACCCGCCGCCGCCACGCTGGTCACGGCGCTGCGCTCGGAGTTCGACCTGCCGGTGCACCTGCACACCCACGACACCGCGGGCGGTCAGCTGGCCACCTACCTCGCCGCCATCCAGGCCGGTGTGGACGCGGTGGACGGCGCCGCGGCGTCCATGGCCGGAACCACCTCGCAGCCGTCGCTGTCGGCGATCGTGGCCGCGACCGACCACACCGAGCGCGCCACCGGGCTGGACCTCCAGGCGGTCTGCGACCTGGAGCCGTACTGGGAGGCCGTGCGCCGCGTCTACGCGCCCTTCGAGTCCGGGCTCGCCTCGCCGACCGGCCGCGTCTACCACCACGAGATCCCCGGCGGGCAGCTGTCGAACCTGCGCCAGCAGGCCATCGCGCTCGGCCTCGGCGACCGGTTCGAGGAGATCGAGTCGACCTACGCCGCCGCCGACCGCATGCTCGGCCGCCTGGTCAAGGTCACCCCCTCGTCCAAGGTCGTCGGCGACCTGGCGCTGCACATGGTCGGCGCGGGGGTGGAGCCCGCCGACTTCGAGGCGGAGCCGGGCCGGTTCGACATCCCGGACTCGGTGATCGGCTTCCTGCACGGTGAGCTCGGCAACCCGCCGGGGGGCTGGCCGGAGCCGTTCCGCGCCCGCGCCCTCGCGGGCCGCTCCGCCCCGCGCCGCGTCGCCGAGCTGACCGACGACGACCGCAGGGGCCTGGAGACCGACCGCCGCAGGACGCTCAACCGGCTGCTGTTCCCCGGCCCGGCCAAGGAGTTCAACGCCCACCGCGACGCCTACGGCGACACGAGCGTGCTGCGCAGCAAGGACTTCTTCTACGGCCTGCGACCGGGCGAGGAGTACTCGGTCGACCTGGAGCAGGGCGTGCGGCTGCTGATCGGCCTTGAGGCGATCGGTGAGGCCGACGACCGGGGTATGCGCACCGTGATGGCCACGCTCAACGGCCAGCTCCGGCCGATCTCGGTCCGCGACCGCTCGGTGGCCGCCGACATCCCGGCCGCCGAGAAGGCCGACCGGTCCAACCCCGACCACGTGCCAGCGCCCTTCGCCGGTGTGGTCACGGTCGCGGTGGCCGAGGGCGACCAGGTCGACGCGGGCCAGACCGTGGCGACCATCGAGGCGATGAAGATGGAGGCGGCGATCACCGCGCCCAAGGCCGGCCAGGTCAAGCGGCTGGCGATCGGCAAGGTCCAGCAGGTCGAGGGCGGGGACCTGCTCATCGAGCTGACCTGATCGAACGCTCACGAAGAGCCCGGCGGTAAATCGCTACTGCCGGGCTCTTCGCGTGTGCAGACTCGGGGATGTGCAGATCCACGCGGTTCCCCAGTTCCAGGGCGCGCTCGTCGAGCGCCGGTCCGGGCTGCCGCCCGGCTGCCGCGCGCTGGCCGGGCTCGCCAGTCGCGTCCTCGACGTCGACGTGCGCGAGGTCCCGGTGCGCACCGACACCTCACCCACCGTCGGCGGGATCGCCAACCACGCGGTGCTGCTCGACCACCAGGAGGCGCAGCGCGCGGTGCTGTCCGATGTGGACGGTCCGGTTCTGACGATCGGCGGGGACTGCGCTGTCGACCTCGTGCCGGTCCAGCTGCTCGGCTCCGAGACGTCGGTGTTGTGGTTCGACGCGCATGCCGACCTCAACACCCCGGAGTCCTCACCGTCCGGCGCTTTCCACGGCATGGTCCTGCGGTCGGCGCTGGGGGAGCGGCGGGCGGTGCTCGCGGGCGCGCGCAGCATCGACGACGGAGAACGACCGCTGCTCGGCGCCGGTACCGACGGAAGACCGGTCACCCTGGTGGAGTGCGCCGATCTGGAAGCCGATGAGGACATCATCGGCATCACTCTGGACCTGCTGGGAAACCGGGAGGTCTACCTCCACATCGATCTGGACGTGTTGTCCCCCGAGGAGTTCGGCGGCATGACGTATCCGGAACCGGGCGGGATCGGCGTGGCTCTGCTCGCCGAGCACGTCCGGCGGCTCAGCCCGGGGTGGACGGTCGTCGGGGCGGCGGTCACCGAGTGCGTCACCACGGACGACGCCGAGCTGGCCACGCTCGTCCCGCTCCTGGAAGCGATCGGCGAAGTACTGGAAACGGAGAAGCGATGACACGCACGGCAGTGGTCACCGGCGGAGCGACCGGCATCGGCAGGGAGGTCGCGGCGCGCTTCGCCGCGGAAGGCCTGGATGTCGTGATCACGGGCCGCCGGGCCGAGCTGCTCGCGGAGGTGGCGAAGGAGATCGGCGCGCGCCCGGTCGCCTTCGACGCCACCGACCCCGAGGCCGTGACCGCCGCGCTGGCCGAGCTGCCCGAGCGGGTGGACGTCCTGGTCAACAACGCGGGCGGCAACACCGACCGGGGCGCGACGCCCCCGGCGGAGGGCGACCTCGTCGCGCTGCGCGCGGCCTGGCTGGCCAACATCGAGGCGAACCTGATCAGCGTGGTCCTGGTGACCGAGGCTCTCCGTCCGCGCCTGGTCGACGACGCCCGCGTCGTCACGATCGGTTCGATCGCGGCACGCCGGGGCGCGGCGGGCTACGGCGCGGCCAAGGCCGCCGTGGAGGCGTGGACCGCCGGGACCGCCGCGGAGCTCGGCAAGCGCGGCATCACCGTGAACGTGGTCTCGCCGGGCCTGATCGAGGAGACGGAGTTCTTCGGCGGAACCCTGTCCGAGTCCCGCAGGACGATGCTGGTCGACCAGACCATGAACGGCCGCGCAGGCGTTCCGGGTGACGTCGCGGCGGCGGTGGAGTTCCTGTGCTCACCGGAAGCGGGCCACATGACCGGCCAGATCCTGCACGTCAACGGGGGCGCCTACCTCGGTCGCTGAGGCCAGCGGGGGTGCACGCGGTCGATGGCGAACTCGTGCGTGTGCACCCACCCGCGCCCGGTCAGCACGGCGTCCCGCAGGTGCGGGTCGCCCGCTTCGAGGTTGTCGTGCACATGCTCCACAGTGGACGGATCGTGCATCGGCCACACCCACAGCGCGAAGACCACACCGAAGGCCGCGACCCCGCCCAGCACCAGCAAGGTGCTCGGCATCCCCACCCACGCGCCGAACAACCCTGCGAGCAGGTACGTCACCAACCACCCGCCGTGCGACACGGTGAACTGCGCGGCGAACAACATGGGCCAACCCCCGGGCGTCGCCGAACGCCGCACGAGCCGCCCCACAGGCGTCTGTACCGCAGCGCAGCCAACACCGAGCGCGGCCCAGGCTCCGAGCACTACTGCCCACGACATGTGGAGCAGTGGCGCGCTCACGGCAAGCACGAACACCAGTACACAGCCGCCGCCGAGCATCACGCGTCGCTCACCGAGTAGCGATAGCACGCGAGGCAGCAGCAGCGCGCCGAGAATCGAACCTGCCCCGTAGGCGCCGAGCGTCAACGCGACGAACGAATCGGTCAGCGCCAAGTCCTCACGCACGACCACGACAGTGTTGACGAGCACCATCGCTCCGGCCGCCGAAGCCGCGAGGTTGAGCCCCACAAGCGCCCGTAACCGCGGTGTGGCGAGGTACACCCGCAGTCCGCCAACGGGCTTCCCTTCTCGCGCTACCGGCTTGGGCAACACGACGCTCAGCACCAATACCGCCGACCCGGCGAAGCCGATCGCGGTGCCGACGAACAGCTGACTCGGACCGACCACCGTCAACAACGCCGCCGCGAGCACGGGGCTCACCAAGCTCTCCAGCTCGTAGGCCAAGCGCGACAGCGACAACGCGCGCGTGTACTCGTCCTCATCGGTGAGCACGGTGGGAACAGTGGCCTGGAACGTTGGCGTGAACGACGCGGAAGCGGCTTGCAACACGATGATGAGCGCGTACACCTGCCACACGTGCGTGACGAACGGCAGCGCGAGAGCTACGACTGCCCGCAACACGTCCATCGCCACCAGGAACGCCCGCCGAGGCAGCCGTTCGGCGAGCGCGGTGGCCAGCGGCGCGAAGAACACGTACGCCACCATCTTGATCGCCAGCGCGACACCGAGCACCGCGCCCGCATCACCCCCGGCGAGCCGGTGCGCCAGCAACCCGAGCGCGACGGTCGCCAGCCCGGACCCGACGAGCGCGATCACCTGGGCGACGAAGAGCCGCCGATAAACGCGATTCCCGAACACACCCACGAGCGGCAACATACGTCGTAAAACCCATTGCGACGACGGTGCAAATGCCCCTCACTGGCAACAAGAGCACTCCGCCCCATTCGCTTGCAAAGCGCCAGTAGCGGCATTGGCGGAGTCAGGGGGTCGGATGTTCTGCCCAGTGCAGAGCTGTGTCGCCATAGCGGCGGGTGCGGAAAGGCTCCAGCGGATCCGGCCAGATGGGGTCTCCGCTACGGAGGGCTCGCTCCACCACGACGACCGTGCCAGGCGCCGTCCAGCCCGACTCGACGAGCACCGTGAGGGCCTTGTGCAGCGCCTCGTTGGTCAGGTCGTAGGGCGGGTCGGCGAAGACCACGTCGTACGGGGTGGCCGCGCCTGTCGACAGGACTGTGTCCACAGTGCCCGTCCGGACGTCCGCGCCAGGCAGGGCCAAGTCGGCCGCGTTGCGGCGGAGGACATCGCTCGCCCGGCGGTCGGACTCCACGAAGGTCGCCGTCGCCGCTCCCCGGGACAGCGACTCGAACCCGAGCGCGCCCGATCCCGCGTAGAGGTCGAGCACCCGGGCGCCGTCCAGGTCCACCATGGACTCCAGCGCGCTGAACAGCGCTTCGCGCACCCGGTCCGATGTCGGCCTGGTTCCCTTGGGTGGCACCGCCAGCCGCCGTCCGCCCGCGGTCCCGGCAACGATTCGTGTCACGCGGCAATACTCCCACCGGCGCCCGTGCTCCGTTCGGCCGGTGAGGGCGGGTGACACTTCCCACTCGCCGGATTCAACCGGTGGCGCGAACTCCGAGTCCTGTTACGGTCCGCCCATGAGGCGTGCCGTTTACCCCGGCTCCTATGACCCAGTGACCAACGGCCACTTGGACATCATCGAGCGGGCGGCCGGTCTGTTCGACGAGATCGTCGTCGCGGTGATGATCAACAAGAGCAAGCGCAGCCTGTTCACCGTCGAGGAACGCATCGACATGCTGCGCGAGGTCACCGCGCACCTTCCGAACGTGCGCATCGACTCCTGGTACGGCCTGCTGGTGGACTACTGCAAGGCCAACGAGATCCAGGCGATCGTCAAGGGCCTGCGCGCGGTCAGCGACTTCGAGTACGAGCTGCAGATGGCGCAGATGAACCAGCGCCTGTCCGGCATCGACACGGTCTTCATCGCGACGAACCCGGTCTACAGCTTCCTGTCCAGCTCCCTGGTCAAGGAGGTCGCCACCTACGGCGGCGACGTCTCCCACCTGCTGCCGGCCGCGATCGACGAGCGGCTCGCCAGCCGCCTGGCCGAGACCCGCTAGCCGCTACAGGGCCAGTAATCGCTACAGGGCCAGCTTCATGCCGACGTGGCTCGGCTCGAAGCCGATGCGCTCGTAGAAGCGGCGCGCGCCCTCCCGCGAGGCGTCGGTGGTCAGCTGCACCAAGCCGCAGCCGCGCTCCTTCGCCCGCGCGATCGCCCACCGGATCATCGCTTCGCCCGTGCCCGAACCCCGCTGATCGTCTCGGACCCGAACGGCCTCGATCTGACAGCGGGTCATTCCCCGCCGCGACAGCCCGGGGACGAAGCTCAGCTGCATCGTCGCGATGATCTCCGCCCCGGACTCGGCGACGACGAGCAGCTGGTTCGGATCGGCGTCGATCTCTTCGAAAGCGCGCAGGTAGGCGGGGTCGCCGGGGTTTTCCCGTTTCGCGCCGAGCGGGTCATTGGCGAGCATCGCGACAATGACTGGAACGTCCTTGGCAGATGCCTTTCTGAAGGTACCTACTTCCGTATGCACGTCGTTTTCCCGCCTTCGAAAGTTCAGATCGGTGTCTATGGGCGATCATGCTGGATAGTTACCGTCCGCCCTATGAAGCCGATCACAGCACGCGTTGCGCAGACCCTGCTCGCGGCCGTCCTGGTGGCCCTGGGTTCCCTGTCCCCCGCGGTAGCTTCCGCTGTCCCTGCCCAGCCCTTCACGAGTGCCGCCCAGCCGTCGTGCGGCGACACCTCCTCCTACACCAAGAAGAACCTCTCGGCGCTGCCCGACCAGGCCGACGACACCGTCAAGCTGATCAAGAAGAACGGCCCGTACCCGTACCCGCAGGACGGCACCACCTTCGGCAACCGGGAGAACCTGCTGCCGAAGTGCGCGGCCTCCTACTACAAGGAGTTCACCGTCAAGACCCCCGGCATCGGTCACCGCGGCGCCAAGCGGATCGTGACCGGCACCGCCGGCGAGTACTTCTACACCGCCGACCACTACAAGAGCTTCGTTCTCGTCAACATCAACGCCTGACACGCGTGGCGAGATCCCGCCGTCCGGCCGCCGGGCACGGCAGACTGGGCGGCGGGAAGCCGACAGCGGGGCGAGGAGTGGCACGTGTACCGGGTCTTCGAGGCGCTTGACGAGCTCGTCACGATCGTCGAGGAGGCGCGTGGCGTGCCCATGACCTCGGGGTGTGTCGTGCCCCGGGGCGACGTCCTCGAACTGCTCGACGAGATCCGGGACGCCATTCCCGGTGAGCTCGACGACGCTCAGGACGTGCTCGACCACCGCGACGAGGTGGTCAACAAGGCCGCGCAGCAGGCCGAGCACAGCATCAGCACCTCCCGCGCCGAGGCCGAGCAGACGGTCTCCGAGGCACGTGAAGAGGCGGACCGGCTGCTCGCCGAGGCCAGGGCGCACGCCGAGCGCATGGTCGCCGACGCCGAGGCGGAGGCCGAGCGGATCGCCGCGGCCGCCCGGCACGAGTACGAGGACGCCGTCGGCCGCGCCGAGGCCGAGGCCGAGCGGATGATCCAGGCGGGCCGCGCCTCCTACGAGCGCTCCGTTGACGAGGGCCGCGCCGAGCAGGCCCGCATGGTCGACCAGACCGAGGTGGTCCGGGCAGCGCACGGCGAGTCCGCCCGCGTGGTCGACGCCGCCAACCAGGAGGCCAGTCGCCTCCGCTCGGAGTGCGACGCCTACGTGGACAGCAAGCTCGCCGAGTTCGAGGACCTGCTGGGCCGCACGATGCGCACGGTCGGCAAGGGCCGGGCCCAGCTCCGCGGTCGTCCCGGTTCGAGCGACACCGTCTTCGACTACCAGGACGAGGAGCCGGTCGGCGGCCGTCCCCGCCACCGCGGCGGCTACTAGCCCGCCTCCCGAGAGCCGTTCCGACACCGCGATGCGGTGCGCGTGTCCGGGCTGGCGTCGTCAAGATTTCCGCGTTTTGGCAACTTAACGCGCGAGAAAGCGCTCCCAATTCGCGTAAAGGTGACAAAACGCGAACGAGCGGGCACGCGTGGTGGCCTTCGGAGGGAGGGCGCGGCGGTGTGGTGGTGGTGTGCGCAGGAGACCGCCAAGAACCCGTTCCCGATGCGCCGACGTGGCGGTGCTCACGTCAGCGGTCACGACGCCAAAGCCGCGTTCGGGGCGCTGGATTCGCTGAAGGACTCATTCAGCGCGTGAACCGGGGGCGGAGGCGGTGAACGGATTTCGTTCACGGCCACCCTGTCCCGTACCCTGGGCGGGCTGGCCGCCAACCGACCACGGCCGCGCACATCACACTCATGTCTGAACGCACCAGCGCCACCACGCAGCGGCCGCCGACCGGTCCGTGGGTCATCGACACCCGGGACCTGGGACGGCGACCCGGCAGCAGCCGTGGCTACCACCGCAAGTTCGAGGCCACCAGCGACTTCGGCATGGTCGACGTCATCGGCATCCCCTCGGGCGGCGAGGTCGAGTTCGACGTGCTGCTGGAGTCCGTGGTCGAGGGCGTGCTCGTCACCGGTACGGTCAGCGGGCCGACCGTGGGGGAGTGCTCCCGCTGCCTGGACCCGCTGAGCGGGGAGGTCGAGGTTCGGGTCACCGAACTGTTCGCCTACCCGGACAGCGCCACCGAGGTCAGTACGGACGAGGACGAGGTCAGCAGGCTCGTCGACGACCTGCTCGACCTGGAGCCGGTCGCGCGCGACACCATCGTGCTGACCCTGCCCGCGGCTCCGCTGTGCTCCCCGGACTGCCCGGGGCTGTGCGTGGAGTGCGGTGAGAAGCTGGCCGATCTCGGCCCGGACCACGGGCATGAGACGATTGACCCTCGCTGGGCCGCGTTGCAAGGGCGGTTCGGCGAGGCTGGAAACAACTCAGAGGAGAACTAGTCGTGGCCGTCCCCAAGCGCAGGATGTCGCGGTCCAACACCCGCTCGCGCCGAGCCCAGTGGAAGACCAGCGCCCCGACCCTGGCGGCCTGCTCGAACCGCGCCTGCCGGGCACCGAAGCTGCCGCACGTGGCCTGCCCGCAGTGTGGCCAGTACGACGGCCGCCAGGTCGTCACCCCCGCCTGACCAGGGCGGGAGACTAGATCGTGGGGAGCAGGACGTCGCGGGGACTCGCGCCCGATCGCGCCCCGCTGCTGACCGCGCTCGGAGTCGAACTGGGCTCCGAGCTGCTCACGCTCGCACTGACCCACCGCTCCTACGCCTACGAGAACGGCGGCCTGCCGCCGAACGAGAGGCTGGAGTTCCTGGGTGACTCGGTGCTGAGCGTGGTGATCACCGATCACCTGTACCGGGCGCACCCGGACCTTCCCGAGGGGCAGCTCGCCAAGCTGCGCGCCAGCGTGGTCAACATGCACGCGCTGGCCGGCGTGGCGCGCACCCTCGGGCCGGGTGGGCTCGGCGCGCACCTGCTGCTGGGCAAGGGTGAGGAGCTCACCGGCGGCAGGGACAAGCCGAGCATCCTGGCCGACGGCCTCGAAGCCGTGATCGGTGCGGTCTACCTCGAGCACGGCATCGAGGTCTCGCACACGCTCGTGCACCGCCTCTTCGACGGCCTGCTCGAAGAGGCGCCCCGGCGCGGTGCCGGACTGGACTGGAAGACCAGCCTCCAGGAGCTCACCGCGGCGGCGGGGCTCGGCGTGCCCGAGTACCGGGTCGCCGAGGAGGGGCCGGACCACCGCAAGGAGTTCACCGCCACCGTCGTCGTCGGTGGCAACCCGCAGGGCACCGGCGAGGGCCGCACGAAGAAGGAAGCCGAGCAGAAGGCCGCCGAGGCCGCCTGGCGCATCCTCTCCGAGCAGGTCAGGGTCGCCGCAGAAGCCGAGGCGGCCGACGCCACCTGATCCTCTTCTCACGCGTCCGCACCCGGTGCCGTTGACGCGTGAGAGGACGGGGCGTGCCCGAGCTTCCCGAGGTCGAGGTCGTTCGTGCCGGTTTGCAGCGCCATGTCGCGGGCCGGACGGTGTCACAGGTCGAGGTGCTGCACCCGCGCGCGGTGCGCAAGCACGTCCCGGGGGCTGCCGACTTCGCCGCCCGGCTCACCGGCAGGCGCTTCGACGCCGCCCGCCGTCGCGGCAAGTACCTGTGGATCGAGCTCGACGGCTCCGCCGACGCGGTGGTCGCGCACCTCGGCATGAGCGGCCAGATGCTGGTCCAGCCCGTCGGGGCCGAGGACGAGACCCACCTGCGGGTGCGCGTCCGCTTCGCCGACGACGGTCCGGAGCTGCGCTTCGTCGACCAGCGCACGTTCGGCGGGCTGGCACTGACCGAGCTCGTCGCCCAGGGCTCCGGCCTGCTGCCCGTCCCGATCGCGCACATCGGCCGCGACCCGCTCGACCCGGAGTTCGACCTCGCCGCCGGTGTTGCCGCGCTGCGCGGCCGCCGCACCGAGGTGAAGCGCGCGCTGCTGGACCAGACCCTGGTCTCCGGTATCGGCAACATCTACGCCGACGAGGCCCTGTGGCGCACGAGGCTGCACTGGGCTCGCCAGACGGCCGGCCTGACCCGCGCGAAGGCGGGGGAGCTGCTGGAAGCGGCCACCGAGGTGATGCGCGAAGCCCTCGTCGCGGGCGGCACGTCCTTCGACGCGCTCTACGTCAACGTCAACGGGCAGTCCGGCTACTTCGACCGGTCGCTGGCCGCCTACGGCCAGGAGAACCGGCCGTGCGGGCGGTGCGGCACCGCGATCATCCGCGAGGCGTTCATGAACCGGTCGTCCTTCTCCTGCCCCAGGTGCCAGCCCCGACCCCGTTGATCTTCACGATGGGGTGATGGAAACTTTCCACCAACGGGTGGTGTCGCCGGACCCCGGACATGCGTGAGGGGCGGTCCCCGTCGGGACCGCCCCTCACGTCGTTCTCATCGGCCCGTGACCTGCTGCCATGTCGTGGTCACGGGGAAGGTTGTTCTCAGCTGGAGCGCAGCTGGCTCGTCGCCCACTCGAAGCTCGTGGTGGGCACGGGCTCGTTGTTGCGAACCGACAGCTCCTTGATGCTGTCGATCAGCATGAGCACCGCTCGAACCGAAGGCAAGATCATCTGTCCCTCTCGGGTCAACCTCGCACCCGCTGGATCGCGGGTGAAGAGCTTGGTGCCGAGAGACTGCTCCAGGGACTTGATCTGGTAGCTGATCGCTGGCTGGGAATAACCCAAGGACTTAGCGGCCAGGTCCATGCGACCAAGGTCCGCGATCGAGACGAACGCTCGAAACTCCCGCTCGTGCATCCGAATCCTCCCCCAGGGGTCACCGCGCTGTGATTACCCCGGCTTCATCCAGGCAGAACTTCACCAACAACACCGGATAATCAGGACATTACCAACGCGTCACGGTTAAGTCCATCAATCGGGGTCTCAAGCGCCCGACCGGAGTACAAAAAGTGCTCCGGTTCACCCGAGGGTGACTGTTTGCTCGCCTGAACGGGTTACTACTCAGCTGTCATCCGTTCAGAGGAGGACATCGAACGCCTCGGGCCCGTGGCCGTGCGCGTTTGTAGCCGCTCACAACTTTCTCTTCTGGGTGAGCCTCAGTCAAGTTAGGTGTAGGTCAAGTCGGTGAATGCCTAGCCACGCAGCGATGTCTAGCAGGCGTTCTGTGAACAGGCGATCCACTCGATTGAGCGACCCAGGTTCCCTGGAAACGATTTCACGAGCCCAGCTCGCGTCAATAATGTTGAACGTTGGATTACTTAGATCGTTCAACAATTCCTCGACCTGTTCCTGGAGCGCCAGGACGTATTTCAGTTCCTGGGTCGAGGGGTACGGGCTCTTCCGCCGTTCCGCCACCGACCGCGGGATCACGTCCAGGACCGCCGAGCGCAGCAGGCTCTTCTCCCGCCCGTCGTGGGTCTTCATCGACCAGGGCGCGTTGAAGACGTACTCGACCAGCCGGTGGTCGCAGAACGGCACCCGGACCTCCAGGCCGACGGCCATGCTCATCCGGTCCTTGCGGTCGAGCATGTACGGCAGGAACCGGGTCAGATGGGCGTAGGAGATCCGGCGCATCCGCCGCTCGTGCTCGTCCTCGCTGTCGAGCACCGGCGACTCGGCCAGCACCTCCGCGTAACCGTCGGCCAGGAACGCGCCGATGTCCAGCTGTTCGCGCAGCTCCTCGCGCAGCAGCGGCCGCCCGGTGCTCTGCTGCCCGCCAGGGCCGGAGACCCACGGGTACATCCCGCCGCGCTGGATGCCCGGGTCGTGGAACCACCAGTAGCCGCCGAAGACCTCGTCGGCCGACTCGCCGGACACGGCCACCGTGGAGTGCTCGCGGACCGCCTTGGACAGCAGGTAGAGCGAGTTGTCCATGTCGCCGAGGCCGATCGGGACGTCCCTCGCCGCGACCGCCGCCCTGCGCACCTCCGGGTCGGCGAGCGTGGCGTGGTCGAGCACGATGTCGGTGTGCGTGGTGCCGACGTGTTCGGCGACGTCCTTCACGAACGGCGCGTCCGGGCTGTCCTGGAGCACGTCGGCGGTGAAGTTGTCCGTCTGCCCGACGAAGTCCACGGCGAAGGTGCGCAGCGGGTCGATGTGCCTGGCGGCGAGGCCGGTCAGCGCGCTGGAGTCCAGGCCGCCGGAGAGCAGCACGCACTGCGGCACGTCGGAGACGAGCTGGCGGCGCATGATGTCGTCGAGCAGCTCGCGGATCCGCTCGCCGGTCTCCTCGGTGCTGTCCTCGTGCGGGGCGGCCTCCAGCCGCCAGTAGGCCCGTTCCCGCAGGCCGGAGCGGTCCATGATGGCGAGCCTGCCCGGCTTGAGCTCCCGCATCCCGGCCCAGACGGCCTCGCCGGGGGTCTTGCTGTACGCGAAGAGCTCCCGCAGACCGGTGAGGCCGATGGCGCGCTTGGCCAGCGGGTTGGCGAGGATCGCCTTGGGCTCGGAGCCGAAGAGCACGCCGTCCGCGGTGCGGTACAGGTACAGCGGCTTCACGCCGAGGCGGTCCCTGACCAGCAGCAGGCGCTGGACACGGGTGTCCCAGATTGCGAACGCGTACATCCCGTTGAGCCGGTCGACCAGCGCGTCGCCCCACTCCAGGTAGGCGCGCAGCACCACCTCGGTGTCGCTGGCGGTGCGGAAGGCGTGGCCCCTGCGGCGCAGCTCGGCGCGCAGCTCGACGTAGTTGTAGACCTCGCCGCTGTAGGTCAGCACGACCTGGCCGTCGGGGGTGTCCGCGGTCATCGGCTGGGCGCCGCCCTCGATGTCGATCACCGCGAGCCTGCGGTGGCCCAGCCCGGCGTGCTGGTCCAACCAGGTGTCGCCGCTGTCCGGTCCCCGGTCGCGCAGGGTGGCGGTCATCGCCTCCAGTGTGGCCCGCTCACTGGTCAGGTCGCGTGCAAAGCCCACCCAGCCGGTAATGCCGCACACGTCGACCTCCTCGTCGTCCGGACCCGCGTCTCCCACGCGAAGTGAAAAATACATTCCTCATGGCGTGAAATGAATCAACGCGGTTGAAGGTGATTGGTCCGTCCGTGCGGCCCGGGCCGAAACCTGGTCGCTCAGAGTGATCTTGCTCGCCCAAGTTCTCACGCCGTGGCGTGAAGAGTTGGGGTTGTTGCCGTCACACAGAGTGTAAGGACCCCGTAAACGCCGAGGTAGTCCCCGTCAAGGACGCGTCAGGGACCGTCAAGGTCCCCGGCGGCGACCGCACCCTTGCTCCGTCACGGCCGTCGGTGGGGCGGTCCGAGAGGGGAGTAAGCGAGATGGCCGACATGGCCTACGCCGCGCTGCTGATCGGCGTCTTCGTCGTTCTCGCGCTGACGCTTCGCGGGCTGGAGAAGCTCCGATGACGGCCGCCGCCGCGAACGCCTCCTCGGTGAGCGCGCAGCTGGTGCCCAACGTCGTTGGCGGTGTGGTCGCGTTGCTCCTGTTGATCTACCTCTTCATCGCGTTGATCCGACCGGAGAAGTTCTGATGACGCCGGTGTGGACCGGGCTGCCGCAGCTCGTCCTGGCCGCGGTCTACCGGCGCTTCGGCGACTACACGGCCCGCGTGTGCACCAGCGACAAGCACTGGCGTGCCGAGCGGGCGATCTACCGGGTGGTCCGGGTCAACCCCGACGCCGAGCAGCGGTGGACCACGTACGCGGCCGGGGTTCTCGGCTTCTCGTTCGTCTCCGTTGTGCTGCTCTACCTGCTGCCGCTGAGCCTCGGCCGCCCGGCGGTCGAGCCAGGCACCGCGTTCACCACCGCGGTCAGCTTCGTGACGAACACCAACTGGCTCTCCGCCCGCGCGGAGGGGCCGGTCGTGACCGTGGACGGCGTCCCGGTCGGCTTGGAGCTGATCGGCATCGACCTCGTCGCGGCGGTCGAGGAGCGCGGGGGACTCGCCGCCGCGCGCGAGGGCGTCGACCCCGCCCGCGTGCCCGTCGAGGCGGTCACCGCCTCCGCCTCCGGACTCGACCCGCACGTCAGCCCCGGCTACGCGCGGCTCCAGGTGCCGAGTGTGGCGCGGGAGAACGGGCTGAACCCGGTTCAGGTGACCGCTCTGGTCAAGCAGAACACCAGCGGCGGCGTGATCGGCGAGCCGGTGGTGAATGTGCTCAAGCTCAACATCGCCGTGCAGGCCACCAGGCGGTGAGCAGGGCAAAGGTGGCGGACACTGGCCTGGTGGAGCCTGCCAAGAGACGTCGGCGCGGGGAGCTGCGCATCTACCTGGGCGCGGCCCCCGGCGTCGGCAAGACCTTCGCGATGCTCGGCGAGGCCCACCGCCGCGCCGACCGGGGGACCCACGTCGTGGTCGGCTTCGTGGAGACCCACGGCCGGGACAGGACCGCGCGGCTCCTGGAAGGTCTGCCCGAGGTGCCGAGGCGGCGGATGACCCACCGCGGCCACGACTTCGCCGAGATGGACGTCGACGCGCTGCTCGCGCTCGCTCCGGAGGTGGCGGTCGTGGACGAGCTCGCGCACACCAACGTGCCGGGTTCGCGCAACGCCAAGCGGTGGCAGGACGTCGAGGAGCTGCTCGAAGCGGGCATCGACGTCCTGTCCACCGTGAACGTCCAGCACATGGAGAGCCTCAACGACGTCGTGCAGCGGATCACCGGCGCGACACAACAGGAAACCGTGCCGGACGAGGTCGTGCGCGGCGCGGAGCAGGTCGAGCTCGTCGACATCACCCCGGAGGCGCTGCGCAGGCGGATGGCCCACGGCAACATCTACCCGGCGCACAAGGTGGACGCCGCGCTGGGCAACTACTTCCGGCCCGGCAACCTCACCGCGCTGCGCGAGCTGGCGCTGCTGTGGGTCGCCGACCAGGTCGACGTGGCACTCCAGCGCTACCGCGCCGAGCACAAGATCACCGAGACCTGGGAGGCCAGGGAGCGCGTGGTCGTCGCCATCACCGGCGGCAAGGAGAGCGAGACGCTGATCCGTCGCGCCCGCCGCATCGCGAACCGGGCGGGCGCGGAGCTGCTGGTGCTGCACATCCTGCGCAGCGACGGCCTGACCGGTGTCCCCCCGGCCGCTGTCGCCCGCTGCCGCGAGCTCGCCCGAGACGTCGGCGCGAGCTTCCACAATGTGGTGGGCGACGACGTCCCGGCCGCGTTGCTGGAGTTCGCGCGCGGGGTGAACGCGACACAGCTCGTGCTCGGCACCTCGCGGCGGTCGCGGCTGGCTCGGGTGTTCGACGAGGGCGTCAGCTCGCGCGTCGTGCAGAACTCCGGGCCGATCGACGTGCACATGGTCACCCACGACGAGGCGGGTGGAACCGTGCGGCAGCAGGGGGTGCGGCGCGGTGCGCTCGCCCCGTGGCGCAAGGTCCTCGGCTGGGTGCTCGCCGTGGTCCTGCCGTCGGCGGCGACCGCGCTCGGAGTGGCGCTGCGGCCGGAGCTGATCCTGTCCACCAACGTGATCGACTACTTCCTTGCCACCGTGGTCGTGGCGCTGGTCGGTGGCCTGGGGCCGGCGTTGCTCGCCTCGGTGGGCTCGGCGTTCCTGCTGAACTACTTCTTCACCGAGCCGCTGTACACGCTGACGATCTCCGCGCAGGAGAACGTGATCACGCTGATCGCGATGATCGTCGTCGGCATCATGGTCGCCCTCGTCGTCGACCGCGCGGCGCGCAGAGCCGGACAGGCTGCTCGGGCGCGGACCGAGGCGGCGCTGCTGTCCTCCTACGCGCACACCGTGCTCACGCATCCCGAACCGGTGCAACGGTTGCTGGAGAAGGTGCGCGAGAACTTCGGACTGACCTCGGTGGCGTTGCTGGAGAAGAGCAGCGGCGAGTGGAAGCGGGTCGCCGTCGTGGGAGTCGACGCGTGCGACCGCCCCGGCCAGGCCGACGTCGATGTCGCGGTGACTCCCGGCGTCCACCTGGCTCTACGCGGACGCGCGTTGCCCGCCGCCGACCGCAAGGTGCTCGAAGGCGCGGCGGGACAAGCCCTCCTGGCACTGCGACAGCAGCGGCTGGCCGCGCAAACCGTTGAGGCGCAACGCAAGGCGGAGACCACCGAGCTGCGGACGGCGTTGCTCTCCGCAGTGGGGCACGACCTGCGCACGCCCTTGACGTCGATCAAGGCGTCCGTCGGCAGCCTGCGCGATCCCGAGCTGAAGTTGTCCGACTCCGACACCGCGGAGCTGCTGGAGGCCGTTGAGGAGTCCGCCGACCGGCTGACGAAGCTGGTCGACAACCTGCTCGACTCCTCGCGGCTGGCCACGGGCGCGGTCCAGCCGCGGTTCCGGCCGACCGGGTTCGACGAGGCGGTCGCCCGCGCACTGTCCTTCATGGACGGTCACCGCCGGGTCGGCGTGGACGTGGACGACCGGCTCCCCTTGGTGCGGGCCGACGTCGGCCTGTTGGAGCGGGTGATCGCCAACGTGGTGGACAACGCGCTGCGGCACGGCGGCGGCTCGGTGGAGGTCCGCGCGAGCGCCCACGCCGAGCGGGTCGAGCTGCGTGTCGTGGACTACGGCCGGGGGCTGCCGAAGGGCGCGGCCGACGAGGTTTTCGCGCCGTTCCAACGGCTCGGTGACTCCTCCAGCGGTGTGGGGCTCGGCCTCAGCGTCGCCAAGGGGTTCACCGAGGCGATGGGCGGCACCATCCGCGCCGAGGACACCCCCGGCGGCGGCTTGACCATCGTGATCTCCTTGCCGGTGCACGGGGATGGCGCGGGAGAGGTGGGCGTGCGGTGACCAAGGTGCTGGTGGTCGATGACGAGCCGCAGATCGTGCGGGCGTTGCGGATCAACCTGTCGGCACGGGGCTACGAGGTGCTGACCGCGCACGACGGGGCCTCCGCGCTGAAGGTCGCCGCGGCCGACCGCCCGGACGTGGTCGTGCTCGACCTCGGGTTGCCCGACCGCGACGGCACGGAGGTGATCGCGGGTCTGCGCGGTTGGACGAGCGTGCCGATCCTGGTGCTCTCCGCGCGCACCGACTCCGCCGACAAGGTCGAGGCGCTGGACGCGGGCGCCGACGACTACGTGACCAAGCCCTTCGGCATGGACGAGCTGCTGGCGCGGCTGCGCGCGGCGGTCCGCAGGGCGGCGCACCCCGCCGACGAGACCGAGCTCGCGGTGGTGGAGACCGCGACGTTCACCGTCGACCTGGTAGCCAAGCGCGTGCACCGCGACGGCGCCGAGGTGCACCTGACGCCGACGGAGTGGGGCGTGCTGGAGATGCTCGTCCGCAACCGTGGCCGCCTGGTGGCGCAGAAGCAACTGCTCCAGGAGGTGTGGGGACCGGCGTACGCGAAGGAGACGCACTACCTGCGGGTCTACCTCGCCCAGCTCCGCCGCAAGCTGGAATCGGAGCCGTCCCGCCCACGCCACCTGATCACCGAACCCGGCATGGGCTACCGCTTCGAACCCTGATCAGACCTCGGGCACGAAGCTGCCGTAGCGGTCGAGCACGTCCCGGTCACCACGCACGTCGAGCCGGTCGGCGGGGACCCGTCCCCAGAGGAACAGCATCAGCTCCGACAGCGACCCGCCCAGCTCGATGTCACCGGGCCCCTCGGTCAGCCGGATCTCGTCGCCGTCGAACTCCACGGTCCAGCCGGTGTCGTGGTCGGTCGGCCGGAAGCGGAACCGCTCACCCCCGCCGGCGACTGACGGGAACTGTGCCCGCCAGGCCGGAGCCAGCACCTCGAAGTGGTGGACGATGGCCCGCGCGGCGAGCTCCGGGGCCATCGGGCGCGCGGTCCCGACGGCGTTCTCGGCGTCCCACCGGTGCACCGCGGCCTCGGTGACCTGCATCCGCAGCCAGAACCCGGTCGTCCGGTCCGCCGTCCACGTCCACACCGGCGAGTCCTGCTCGCACTCCTCGAAGGCGTGCAGCAACGCGGTGGCGCCCTCGCCGAACCAGTCGGCCAGCCCGTCGGGCACCGGTCCGTGGTTCGGCGCGTTCTCCAGCCGCGGCCAGCCCTCCCAGCTCCCCTCGTGCCGCCGCAGGAAGCGGATGTCGGAGAGGTCCGGCGCCTGCTGCAACCCCTCCTCGAAGATCCACGACACCAACCGGTGCACGAACCCCAGGTGCAGCACGAGATCGGTCAAAGTCCACTGCGGACACGAAGGCACGACGGGCGCGGTCTCGGCCCTGGCCCCCACCCGCACGGCCGCCTCGAACGCCAGGACCTCGCGCTGAAACTCCCCCACCAACCCCATACCCCCCACTCTGCCACCCCCACCCCGCCACCCGAACGGCCATTCGCGGGCTTATGGACGTGCCGGTGGGGACGCGGAGGTCCATAAGCCCGCGAATGGCCGTAAGGGGGTGGGGTCAGGTGGTGCTGGGCGGGGGTGGGGACGCCGAGGTGGTGGTGGGGCGGGGCGTCGTGGTGGTCGGTGGGGGTGTGGTCGTGGTGGTGGGCGGCTTGGTCGTCGTCGTGGTGTGCGGCGGCGGGGTCGGGTCGCCCGTGGGGGGCGGCGGCGGGGTGCCCGGGTCCGGCGGGGGCGGGGCCGGCGTGCTGCCGTCGCTCAGGGTGGTCGGCGGCGTGGAGGGGCTCGACGACGTGGTGGTCGGCGCGCCGCTCGTGGTGGAGGTGGCCGGGGTGGTCGTCGGCGTCTGTCCGGCGATCGGCGGCGCGTCGGCGATGCGGTCGCCCTTGACGACCTCACCGCGACCCGCCGGCCTGCCCTGTTCGGCGGCCGAGCTGGTGACCAGGGTGGCGATGGTGGCCAGTGCCGTCGCGGTGGCCAGGGCGACCGCGCCCAGCACCGCGCTGCCGGGCACGCGCTGGCCCGGCTTCACCAGAGCGCTCACCGGCCGAACACCTGCGTCCACACCCAGCCTCGGGTGTCCAGACCCATGCCCAGCGACGTGAACTGACAGTTCAGGATGTTGGCCCGATGGCCGGAGGACTGCATCCACGACTCCATGACCTGCTCGGCGGAACGTTGACCCTTGGCGATGTTTTCACCGCCGGGCGACGCATACCCAGCCGCTCGCGCCCGGTCGACGAACGAAGCGCCGTCCGGTGAGGTGTGCGAGAAATAGTTACGCTCCGCCATATCGACGCTGTGCCGTTGGGCGGCATTTGCCAACCGCTCGTCGATTCGCAGGGCTGAACAGCCCGCTTCCGAGCGCGCTTGGTTTACCAGCTCCGTGACCTTTGCCGCTGGTCCCGAAGGCGCGGGTGGCGGTTGCGGAGTGCTGCGCCGCGCCGGGGTCGTGGTGGGCCGTTCGGGCGCAGGCGGCTGCTCCGGCTCCGACGTTCTGTTACTCGTAGTAGTCGTCGGGGGAGCGGTGGTCGAACTCTCTGGAGACGTGGTCGCCGTCGTGGTCGGCGCCGCCTCCGAGGTCGGCTGCTGGGTGCTCCCGGTGCTGCTGGGTGGATCTTCGGGGACGCTGATCGCGCTGGTGGGGGCCTTGTCGGCGAGGAGTGTGGAGCCTTGGTCCCCCATCAGCGAGCTCGCTCCGGCTGTCACGGCGCCAACCAGCGCCGCGACCAGTCCGGGCACGAGTGAGGATCGACGCGTGCGCTGTCCGGCCACGGCGCGTGACCGTACCACTATTGAGTGACGCGTGCCTCGATCGTGGTGTCCCTTGGGGTCATGCACGATGGGTTGCGTGGCTGAGGGAGCTGAGGGCGGGGCCGAGGACGCGGTGCGGCTGACCGCGTGGGTGCACGGCCGCGTCCAGGGAGTGGGTTTCCGGTGGTGGACCAGGGCTCGTGCGCTCGAACTGGGGTTGGTCGGAGCCGCGACGAACCTCCGGGACGGCCGGGTCGAGGTCACCGCGGAGGGGCCGCGCGCGGACTGCGAGCGACTGCTCGTCCTGCTGCGCTCCGGTGGTACCCCTGGGGCCGTCGAGACCGTGGTGGAGCGCTGGTCGGCGGCCCGTGGCGGCCTCGTCTCCTTCGTCGAGCGCTGACGCGCCGAGCGCGCAAGATCAAGTAAAGTTGAGGCATGTCGTCGTCGCACTCCCCAGGTGCAGCTGCCTTGGTCACCCGCGCGTTGGAAGAGATCGGAGACTTCGAGGTCCTGCTCGTCCTCGCGCACATCTTCAACGGGAAAGAGACCGAGAAGGAGCTGCTGGAGACCGCGGGGGAGCAGCGGGAGCAGGCGCGCGAGCTGCTGCAACGGATGATCGAGTACGGCTTCCTGGAGCGCAGACCCCGGATGAAGCGCTCGACCATGGCGTGGGCCTACGAGGTGACCCCCAAGGGTGAACAACTGCGCGAAGTGGTGACGCTGCTGGAGCGCTTCGGTGAGCGGTGGTCGGCCCCTGACGCGGAGCTTCTGCCCTACCCGCGGGCGCGCGTCGCGCGCTGAGCGCGTGCCACCTGCCCGGATCACCTCCGCCCTGCGGCTATCCTCCTTCGGATAACGCGAGCACCGGGGCCGGTTGGCTGAGAACGGAAGCAGGCGCACGTGCACCTGAAGAGCCTGACGCTGAAGGGGTTCAAGTCCTTCGCCTCGGCAACGACCCTGCGCTTCGAACCCGGGATCACCTGCGTCGTCGGCCCGAACGGCTCCGGCAAGTCCAACGTGCTCGACGCGCTGGCCTGGGTGATGGGCCAGCAGGCGGCCAAGGCGCTGCGCGGCGGCAAGATGGAGGACGTCATCTTCGCCGGCACCGCGGGCCGAGCCCCGCTCGGCCGCGCCGAGGTGACGCTGACCATCGACAACTCCGACGGCGCCCTGCCGATCGACTACACCGAGGTCTCCATCACCCGCCGCATCTTCCGCGACGGCGCCAGCGAGTACGAGATCAACGGCAACAGCTGCCGCCTGCTCGACGTGCAGGAGCTGCTGTCGGACTCCGGAATCGGCCGCGAGATGCACGTGATCGTCGGCCAGGGCCGCCTCGCCGAGATCCTGCAGTCCAAGCCGGAGGAGCGCCGCGCCTTCATCGAGGAGGCCGCCGGTGTGCTCAAGCACCGCAAGCGCAAGGAAAAGGCGCTGCGCAAGCTCGACGCGATGCAGGCGAACCTGACCCGGCTCACCGACCTCACCGCCGAGCTGCGCCGCCAGCTCAAGCCGCTGGGCAAGCAGGCCGAGATCGCCCGCAAGGCGCAGACCGTGCAGGCCGACCTGCGGGACGCCCGGCTCCGGCTCTACGCCGACGACCTGGTCAACTCCCGCTCCGAGCTGGCCAAGGACCAGGCCGACGAGGCCGCCGCCCGCGCCCGCCGCACCGAGGTCGAGCGGATGCTCCAGTTCGCCCAGAACGAGCAGTCGGAGCTGGAGGAGAACCTCGCCCAGGACGCGCCGCTGCTGGCCGCCGCGCAGGAGACCTGGTACCGGCTCTCCGCGCTGGAGGAGCGCCTTCGCGGCACCGTCCGGCTGGCCCAGGAGCGCGCCCGCCACCTCACCGCCCCGCTGGAGCAGCACCGCGGCGGGCGCGACCCGGAGGAGATGGAGCGCGAGGCCGAGGAGGTCGCCGAACAGGAGCTGGAGCTCCAGGAGGGCGTCGAGCAGGCCAGGATGATGCTCTCCACGGCGCTGGAGACCCGCTCCGAGCTGGAGCAGGCGCTCAAGGCGGCCGAGCGCGAGCACATGGCGGCCGTGCGCGCCGTCGCCGACCGCCGCGAGGGCCTCGCCCGCCTCGGCGGCCAGGTGGAGGCGCTGCGCAGCAAGACGGGGGCGACCGCCGAGGAGATCGAGCGCATGTCCGTCGCGCTCGCCGAGGCGAGGGAGCGCGCAGAGCAGGCCCAGCTGGAGTTCGAGGAGACGCAGGCCGAGACCGGGGTCGAGGAGGACACCGACACCGGGCTCGCCGGCCGCAAGGACGCCGCGACCGAGGAGCACAAGCAGGCCCGCGCCCGGGTGGAGGAGCTGGTCGCCGCCGAGCGCAAGGCCGAGCGCGAGATCGCCTCCTGGAAGGCCCGCGTCGAGGCGCTTTCCCTTGGCCTCAACCGCAAGGACGGCGCGGGTGCGCTGCTGGCCTCGGCGGGCAAGCTGCCAGGGCTGCTCGGTTCGGTCGCCGCGCTGATGACCGTGGAGCCGGGCGCCGAGGTCGCGCTCGCCGCCGCCCTGGGCGCCATCGCCGACGCTGTCGCCGTCGCCGCGCCCGCCGATGCCGTTGCCGCGCTTGAACTCCTGCGCGCCTCCGACTCCGGCCGGGCGGGTCTGCTGATCGGCGGCGGAGTGCAGACGGAGCGCTCCGGCTGGCCGACGCTGCCCGAGGGCGCGCGCTGGGCGGTCGACCTGGTGCAGGCCCCGCAGCCGCTCAAGCCCGCGCTGTTCCGGGCGCTGGACCGCCTCGCCGTCGTCGACGACCTGGCGGCGGCCAACGCGCTGGTCGAGCGGTTCCCCGGCGTGCGGGCCGCCACGGTCGAGGGCGACGTGCTCGGCGCGGACTGGGCGGTCGGCGGTTCCGGGCGCAGCCAGAGCGTCATCGAGGTGCAGGCAGCGGTCGACGAGGCGCGCGAGAAGCTGACCGAGGCGGAGCGCTCGCTGGAGCACTTCGGCGCCGCGCTCCAGGGCGCGAGGGAGGACGAGAAGGTCCGTCGCGCCGCGGTCGCCGAGATCCAGGAGCTGGTCAACGACTCGCGGGTGCAGCGCGCCCGCAGCGCCGAGCGGCTGTCCCGGATGGCCAAGGCCGCGAACACCGCGCAGGCCGAGGCCGAACGCCTCGCCGCGCAACGGCAGAAGGTCGAGCAAGCGCGCGAGGAGGCGCTGAGCAAGCTCTCCGAGCTGGAGGAGCGGCTGCTCGCCGCCGAGTCCGAGCAGACCTTCGAGGAGGAGCCCGACACCGGCCTGCGTGACGAGATCGCCACCCAGCTCGCGGCCTCCCGGCAGGAGGAGGTCGAGGCGCGGCTGGTGCTGCGCACCTCCGAGGAGCGCGCCCGCGCCCTGCTGGGCAAGGCCGACCAGCTGCGCAGGGCCGCGCGCAACGAGCGGGAGGCGCGGGAACGCGCCGAGCGGGCGCGGGCGGCGCGGGCGCGCAGCGCCACGGTCGCCGAGGCCGTGGTGCGCGGCGGTGAGACCGCGCTGGAGCGGATCGCGGTGTCGCTGGCGCGGGCCGCGACCGAGCGGGACGAGGCGCAGGCGCGGCGGACCGAGCGCGAGGCCGCGTTGAACAAGGTCCGCAGCCGGGTCCGCGAGCTCTCCGGCGAGCTGGAGAAGCTGGTCGACGCCGTGCACCGGGACGAGGTGCTGCGGGCGGAGCAGCGGCTGCGCATCGAGCAGCTGGAGTCCAAGATCACCGAGGACTTCGGCATCGGCCTCGACGACCTGGTCGAGGAGTACGGGCCGATGGTGCCGATCCCGCCGAGCGCCGTCGAGCTGGCCGAGTACGAGGCGGCCAAGGAGCGCGGCGAGGACGTCAACCCGCCGCCGCCGTTGCCCTTCGACCGGGCCACCCAGGAACGCAGGGCCAAGCGGGCGGAGAAGGACCTGACGCTGCTCGGCAAGGTCAACCCGCTGGCGCTGGAGGAGTTCGCCGCGCTGGAGGAGCGCTACAAGTTCCTCTCCACGCAGTTGGAGGACATCAAGGAGACCCGCCGCGACCTGCTGACCGTGGTCAAGGAGGTCGACGACAAGATCCTTGAGGTCTTCACATCGGCCTACGAGGACGTGGCTCGCGAGTTCGAGACCGTCTTCAAGACCGTCTTCCCCGGCGGTGAGGGGCGGCTGCTGCTCACCGACCCGGACGACATGCTCACCACCGGCGTCGAGGTCGAGGCGCGCCCGCCGGGCAAGAAGGTCAAGCGGCTGTCGCTGCTCTCCGGTGGCGAGAAGTCGCTGACCGCGGTGGCCATGCTGGTGTCGATCTTCCGCGCCCGTCCCTCGCCGTTCTACGTGATGGACGAGGTCGAGGCCGCGCTGGACGACACCAACCTGCGCAGGCTGATCGGCCTGTTCGAGCAGCTGCGGGAGAAGTCGCAGCTGATCGTGATCACCCACCAGAAGCCGACCATGGAGATCGCCGACGCGCTCTACGGCGTGACCATGCGCGGCGACGGCATCACGCAGGTGATCTCGCAGCGGCTCCAGCGGCCCTCCGCCCCCGCCGGGGCGCCCGCCAAGGGCTGACCCACCTTCGAAGAACCCAGGGAGACAACGGAGTGGACACTCCGCAGGACCCGGCCGCCCACCCGGCGCCCGAGCCCAAGCCGAAGCGCTCGCCGGTGCGGCTGATCGTCTCGATCGTCGTCCCGCTGGTGGCGGTCGGCGCGGGCGTGTACTTCTACCTCAACTCCGCGGGCAACGCGAAGATCGGCGACTGCCTCGCCGACGGCGCCGACGCCAACTCGCCGATGCGCAAGGTCGACTGCGGTGCGCAGGCCGACTACCGCGTGGTCGGCCGGGTCGAGGGCAAGACGCGGGACGAGGCGAACGAGTCCAAGCTGTGCCAGTCCTTCCCGGCGACCGAGGTCGTCTACTGGGAGGGCGGCAGCGGCTCCACGGGCAACGTGCTCTGCCTGGAGCCCTACCGGCCTTAAACCCCGGTTGAATCCGATTCCTCCCCGATGTCCCGGATGCGCATGATGAGCGCCCGCTTCACTGGGTTAACACATTGGGAAAAAACACGTGAGCACTCCACAGGGCATGCCTGAGTCCGCCGACCAGCCCGCCGCGAAGCCGAAGCGCTCGCCGGCCAAGCTGGTCGTCTCGATCCTCGTCCCGCTGGTGGTCATCGGCATCGGTGTCTTCGGCTACCTCAACTCCGTCGGCAAGTCCTCGCAGGTCGGGGACTGCCTCAGCGGCGACGTGAGCGACGCGGACAACATCAAGAAGGTCGACTGCGGTCCTGGGGCGAACTTCAAGGTGGTCGGCAAGGTCGAGGACAAGCTGCAGTCGGAGGCCGGTGAGAACGGGGCCGTCTGCGCGCCGTTCGCGGCCACGGGCGCCTTCTACTGGGAAGGTCGGCAGGGCGGCAAGGGCACCTTCCTCTGTCTTGAGGAGCTGAAGGGCTGACCGCCCTCGGCGTTGTGGTGGGCCCGGTGCGACCTCGGTCGGCCGGGCCCATTACGTTGGCCGCTGTCAGCCGCAGCGACCTGGGGGAATCCCGATGTACCAGCAGCCGCCCCACCCGCAGCAGATGCCGCCCCAGCCGGGTTTCGGGCGCGTGCTGCTGGACGCCTCGTTCAACCCCATGAACTGGTTCCTGTACTTCATCAAGCCGGTCGTGGTCGTCAACGGCCAGGGCAGGCAGGTGGAGTGGGGCCAGCTGCCGATCGACCTGCCCGCCGGCCAGCACAACATCGAGGTGCACTTCCCGTACTTCGGCAAGCCGCGCGGTGTCGCCAGGGCGACGATCCCGGTGCAGCCCGGCCAGCAGCAGCCGGTCCACTACCGCGCGCCGGCGAACATGCTCCTCTCGGGCGCGATGGGACCGACCCGCCCCGCGACGCCGGGGATGGCCTCCAGCCTCGCGATCCTGGGCGTCGTGACGCTGGTGCTGCTCATCAGCTTCCTGGTGTGAACCCGAGCCGAGCGGACCTGGTCAACGTCCGGGGTTCTCGGCCACGATCGCCGGATGCGCTTTGACGATGACGTCGTGGTTGTCGGTGGCGGGCACAACGGCCTGATCGCCTCGATCCTGCTGGCCAGGGCCGGGTTGTCGGTGCGGCTGGTGGAGCGCGCCGAGCACCTCGGCGGCGCCTCCGTCGGCAAGCGGGTCTTTCCCGGTCTGCCCGCCCGGCTGTCCAAGTACTCCTACCTCGTCAGCCTGCTGCCGGACGCGCTCGCCGCCGAGCTCGGCCTGTCGCTGGCGCTGCGCTCCCGCGCGGTGTCCTCCTACACACCCGCTGTCCGCGATGGACGGCCGACCGGACTGCTCGTGGAACGGGAGCCCGGGGCGGCGACGGAGGCGTCCTTCGCGGAGCTGACCGGTTCCGGTGAGGCGTGGCGGGCGTGGACCTCCTTCTACGACAGGGTCGCCGCGTTCGGTGGCACGCTCGGTCCCGCGTTGCTCGGCCCGCTGCGGCGGCGGTCGGAGCTGCGCGACCGGGTCGACTCGTCCACGTGGGACGACCTGGTCGAACGGCCGCTCGGTGAGGTCCTTGAGCGCGAGTTCGCCGATGACCTGGTGCGTGGTGTGGTCGCCACCGACGGGCTCATCGGCACGAACGCCTCGCTGCACGACTCGGCGGCCAACCGCTGCTTCGCCTACCACGTGATCGGCAACGGCACCGGTGAGTGGCGGGTGCCGGTGGGCGGGATGGGCGCGTTGGCCGACGCGCTCGAACTGGCCGCGGCCGAGGCGGGCGTCGAGGTGTCCACGGCGACTCCGGTGCTGGCGTTGCACGAGCACGGCGACCACGTCGAAGTGGTGACCGAGGCCGGGTCCACCTCGGCGCGGTGGGCGTTGTGCGCGGTCGCCCCGTCCACTGTGGACCGGCTGCTCGGGCGGGCTGCGGAGAGCCCCGAAGGCAGTCAGCTCAAGGTGAACATGCTGCTGAAGCGGCTTCCCCGGCTGCGCAGCGGGATCGACCCGAGTGTGGCGTTCGCGGGCACACTGCACCTGGAGGAGGGCTACGCCGACCTGGAGCGGGCTCACCGCCTCGCGCAGGAGGGCACGCTCGCCGATCCCCTGCCGTGCGAGGTGTACTGCCACTCGCTGACCGATTCGAGCATCCTCGGCGACCTGGCCGGGCGCGGGTACCACACGTTGACGCTGTTCGGGCTGCACGCACCCGCGCGTCTGTTCACTGTGGACGGTGCGCGGGAGCGGGCGACCGAGGCGGCGCTCGCCGCGCTGCGACGGCATCTCGCCGAGCCGCTGGAGGACTGCCTGGCCGTGGACGCCGACGGCAGGCCCTGCCTGGGCGCGGAGTCGCCGCTGGACCTGGAGCGCGACCTGGGCATGCCGGGCGGCCACATCTTCCACGGCGACCTGGACTGGCCGTGGCTCGACGACGACGAGCCCGCGGAGACCCCTGCTCAGCGTTGGGGCGTAGCGGTTTCCGGCGCGAGCAGGGTGCTGCTGGCCGGTGCGGGAACCCGGCGCGGCGGCGGGGTGAGCGGGCTCGGCGGCTGGCACGCGGCCAACGCGGTGCTGGAGGCTAGACAAGCTGAGGGGGCCACGGGGTCGTAGGCTCTGCGGCGTGAGCGCGGAGAGCGGGCTGCTGATCGTGCACGCCACCTACCACCGCCGTCTTCAGCGCGAGCTGCCGAACGACACGTCGGGCGCGAGGGTCCTTGTCGCCGACCGCGGTCAGCTGGCCGACTGGGGTGACACGGCCACCTTCGAGCTGCCGCAGGGCTCCTACGAGGTGTCGGCCGCGGTCAGCCGGACCGAGGCGGAGTTCCTGGGTGACGGCGAGCACGAGGAGAAGGTCTACGGCGAGGCGCGCACCATCGTGCTGGTTCCCGCAGGCGGCCGGGCCGAGCTGTACTACGCGCCGCCGTGGACCTCGTCGGGACCGGGAGCGCTCGCAACCACCCGGCCACGCACGGGTGGTCTGCGAGCGCTCCTGCCGGTCTTCACCGCTCCGCTGGTGATCGTCGCCATCGTGGCGGTCACCAGCGCGGTCCTGGCGGCCGTCCTGCTCTGAGCAGGACTCAGTCGGCGACCTTGGCCGCTGCCATCACGCGCATGCGGTCGATCGGGTCCACCAGGGCCACGTAGTCCGGGTGGCGGCGGATCCAACCGGCCACGAACGGACACAGTGGACGGACAACGAGACCGTTGGCGCGCGCGGAGTCCAGCGCCGTCCTGGCCAGCTCCCCGCCGACGCCCTTGCCCTCGAAGGCGCCGTCGACCTCGGTGTGCGTCAGCAGGATCTTGCCGCCGAGCCGGGCGTACTCCACGTGGCCCGCGAGTGAGCCGTTCAGACGGGCCTCGAAGCGGTGCCGCTCCGGTACCTCGGTGACCACGACGTCCATCGTGTGCTCCTCTCGCCGGGGACTGCTGCGAGTGGAGCATGCAATGCCGGGCCCGCGCTCGCCATTCCAGCGCGGGCCCGGCGGGGACGACGGGTTACTTCGCGGGCAGCTCGGTCTCGACCGCCTCCGGCGCGTCCGTGCGGTGCCGCAGTGACAGCAGGCCGCCGACGATCAGTGTCACCGCCACCCCGATCACCGTGTACCACGGGTAAGCGAGGGGAAGAGCCTTGCCGTTCGCCCCGGTGAACTCCACTCCGAGGATGACGAAGCCCATCACCACCACCGTCACCACGAACGCCGCGATGGCATCGGCCTGCCTGGCGCGCTTCACCGCGAGGCCGAGCACGAACGCGCCGAGAAGGGCGCCGTAGGTGTAGCCGGTGATGCCGAGGCCCTGCTCCACCAGAGGCGTCGTGGTCGTGGTGAACGGGATGGCGAACCCGACGAAGATCACGGCCCAGACGATCGTCCAGATCTTGCCGTGGCGCAGCACGGTCTCGTCGTCCAGCCGGCGTTTGGTGAAGCGCTGGTACAGGTCGCTGACCGTGGAGGTCGACAGCGAGTTGAGCGAGGAGGCCAGGGTGCTCATCGCCGCCGAGAGGATCCCGGCGATCAGCAGGCCGGTCAGTCCCGGGGGGAGCTCGTTGACGATGAACGTCGGGAAGATCTCGTCGGACTTGGTCAGTCCCCGATCGGCCAGGCTCGCGCCGTTGTAGAGCGCCCAGAGCATCGCGCCGATGAGCAGGAACAGGGCGAACTGGAAGAACACGATCACACCGCTGGTGATCAGCGCCTTGCGGCTGTCACCGAGCGTGCGGCAGGTCAGCAGGCGCTGCACGATGATCTGGTCGGAGCCGTGCGAGGCCATCGAGAGCACCGCGCCGCCGACGATCGCGGTGATGGCGGCGTAGGGACTGGTCAGCGGGTCCAGGGAGAGGTCGAACATGTCGAACTTGCCCGCGTCGACGAGCTGGCCGAACCAGTCCGAGGGCAGCCTGCCCGCGAGGATGGCCACCACGACCACCGCGCCACCGACGTAGACCAGCATCTGGATCGCGTCCACCCAGACCACGGCCTTGATCCCGCCGAGGTAGGTGTAGATCACCGTGAACACCGAGATGCAGAGCAGGATCTGCCAGTAGGCGGCGTCAATACCGAGGCTGCTCAGCACGACCTTGACCGGCAACGCGGTCAGTGCCAGCCGGAGACCGTCGGCGAGCAGGCGGGTGACCAGGAACGTGACCGACGCCGTTCCCTGCAGGCCGCGGCCGAACCGCTTGCCGAGGAAGGCGTAGGCGGTGACCAGCTCGCCCGAGAAGTACTTGGGCAGCAGCACGAAGGAGACCACGATGCGCCCGATGAGGTAGCCGATGGCCAGCTGGAGGAAACCGAAGGTGCCCAGGTAGGCGACCCCGGGCACGCTGATCACCGTCAGCGAGCTGGTCTCGGTGGCCACCACCGAGAAGCAGACCGCCCACCACGGCAGGTCGCGGTCGCCGACGAAGTAGTCCGAGGACGACCGCTGCTTGCCGCTCAGCAGCAGGCCGAGCACGGGCATGGCGACCAGGAAGATCGCGATCACCGCGATGTCGAGTGTGCGCATGGGGCTCTCCCGATCCGTGTGCGTGGTGAGGAGAATCAGGTTCTAGTGGGGGCGGGACGATCGCGGCATCGGTGTCCGGTCGGCGAGCTGGAGGACCCGCAGCCGTCTCGGTGGGGTGGACGCCGGTTCCGGGAGCCGCAGGGGTTGCCGTCCCGGAGTGATCGAGCCGAGCACGCGCGGTCCGGCGGCCCCGGTCGCGGTCGGCAGGTTCGCGGGCAGTCCGTGCCAGGTCAGGAAGCCCAGCAGCGCGGCGAGGTAGGCCTCTTTGCCGTCCGCTGCCAGGCCGAACGCCTCGCTGGTCTCCAGATCCGCGTCGCCGAGGTGCCGCTGGAGCGCGGCCATCAGCGTCGCGTTGCGCACCCCGCCGCCGGAAGCCACCACTCGGGTGGCGTTGTGCCCTCGGCAGGCGTCGGCGACGGTGGTCGCGGTCAGCTCGACCAGCGTGGCCAGCAGGTCCGGCAGGCCGATCTCCGGCAGTCCGTCCAGCGCCGCGCGCAGGTAGTCGGCGTGGAAGTGCTCCTTGCCGGTGGACTTCGGCGCCGCCGCCGCGTAGTACGGGTCGGCGAGCAGCCGGGACAGCAGGTCCGGGTGAGGGGAGCCGTTGGCGGCGAGCCGGCCCCCCTCGTCGTACTGGACGCGACTGTCCGCGGCGAGGCGGCAGGCGGCGTCCAGCAGAGCGTTACCCGGACCTGTGTCGTAGGCCAGCGGGGCATGACCCCCGCCGACCACGGTGATGTTGGCGATCCCGCCGATGTTCAGCGCGACCGCCACGTCCTCGGCGCCCGCCCGCGCATCGGCGGGCGCCAGCCACAGCGCGTCGAGCAGGCTCGCCAGCGGAGCGCCGTGCCCGCCCGCGGCGACATCGCGCGCGCGGAGGTCGGCGACCACCGGTACCCCGGTCGCCTCGGCGATCCACGCGGGCTGCCCCAGCTGCAGCGTCCCCTTGCACGTCCGGCCGTCCACCCAGTGGTAGATCGTCTGGCCGAGCGAGGAGATCAGGTCCACATCGCCGCAGCCCAGGGCGTCGATGCCCTGTCGTGCCGCGTCGGCGAAGGACTGTCCGACGAGGGTGTCCAGCACGCACAGCCGCTCGGCGGAGCAGTCCGCAGGGGGCAGCGCGGCGACCAGGTCGCGGCGCAGCTGCTCCGGGTAGGGGACCTCGATGCTGCCCAGCGGCAGCAGCTCCACGGTGCAGCGGGAACCGGAGTCCTCGCGCAGGCAGAGCTCGGCGACCGCCACGTCGATGCCGTCCATCGACGTGCCGGAGATCAACCCGAGCACCCGCCAAGATTTCACGGACAGAGGTCTAAACCATGGTGAATCTTTTCGCAAGCTCTTGGCTTGCTTTGAGGCCAGGTTGTGAGGCTCCCCAGCGTTCGGCGGACGGGGGAGTGCGAGGATAGCCACGTGTCCACTGAGCAGCTGATCTGGATTTCCGTCGCCGTAGTCGCCGTGCTGGTCGCCGCACTCGTCACCGGGTTGGTGCTGGCCAGGCGACGGCGGGTGAGCCTGACCCAGGACCGCCCTGCGGAGAAGCTGCCGAGCACCGGCAAGGACACGTACAAGACGGTCGGTGGCATCGGCTTCTCCTCCGGTGCCACCGACGAGAAGCCGAAGCACCCGGTCGCGGACCGCACCGAGACCGACGGCCAGCCCGGCGTTGGTGACGACGCGTCCGTGCCGAGGGACACCCCGCGCCGCGGCATCGTCGACGTCGAGCTCCCCGAGCAGCAGATCCCCGAGCAGCAGGCCCCCGAGCAGCGGGCCGCAGCGCCCGAGGTCGTCGAGGAGCCCCCTGCCCCGGCTCCCAGCCCGGAGCCGGAGCCCGCGCCGCCGGTGGTCGAGGAGATCGAGCCGACCTCCGGTCGGCTGGAGCGGCTGCGCGGGCGGCTGTCCCGGTCCCGCTCGACCCTGGGGCAGAGCCTGCTCGGCCTGCTCGGTGCCGGTGACCTCGACGAGGACTCCTGGACCGACATCGAGGACACGCTGCTCATGGCCGACCTCGGTTCGGCGACCGCGGCGGACGTCATCGAGCGGCTGCGCAAGGAGATCACCGCGCGGGGTGTGCGCACCTCCGACGAGGTGCGGAGCCTGCTGCGCGACGTGCTGGTCGACGCGCTGAACCCGGGCATGGACCGCTCGGTGCGCGCGCTGCCGCACGACGGCCGTCCCGCCGTGGTGCTCGTCGTCGGCGTGAACGGCACCGGCAAGACCACCACCACCGGCAAGCTCACCCGCGTCCTGGTCGCCGACGGCCGCCAGGTCCTGCTCGGCGCGGCGGACACCTTCCGCGCGGCCGCCGCGGAGCAGCTCGCGACCTGGGGTGAGCGCGCGGGCGCCGAGGTCGTTCGCGGCCCGGAGGGCGCCGACCCGGCCTCGGTCGCCTTCGACGCGGTCAAGCGCGGTGTCGAGGCCAAGGTGGACGCGGTCCTGGTCGACACCGCGGGCCGGCTGCACACCAAAGCCGGCCTGATGGACGAGCTCGGCAAGGTCAAGCGCGTGGTGTCCAAGCAGGCCGAGGTGGACGAGGTGCTGCTGGTCCTCGACGCCACCACCGGCCAGAACGGGCTCACCCAGGCGCGGGTGTTCTCCGACGTCGTCGACGTGACCGGTGTGGTGCTGACCAAGCTGGACGGCACGGCCAAGGGCGGCATCGTCTTCCAGGTGCAGCGCGAGCTCGGCGTGCCGGTGAAGCTGGTCGGCCTCGGCGAGGGCGCCGACGACCTCGCGCCGTTCGAGCCGGAGGCGTTCGTCGACGCGCTGCTGCGCTGATCGGCGCTTGCGGCTCGCTTGCGGTGCCGTGAATTTTTGACGAGATGCCTGGTTTGTCGTAAATCTTCTTGCCATGTTCGCCCCTGACGGGGCCGTCCACCCTGCGGCGGCTCCCCGAGGAGGGCACATGTCCAGAATGCTGATCAGAGTCCTGTCCGCACTGGTGATGACCTTGCTGGCGACCTCGCTCGTCCAGCCCGTCGCGCAGGCCTACACGTGGAACCGGGTGCTCAAGTCCGGCGACAGCGGGGCCGACGTGCGCGAGGTGCAGGTCCGCGTGGCCGGGTGGGCCGCGGACTCCGCGTCGCGCTCCGTGGTCAAGGTCGACGGCACCTTCGGGGCCAGCACCGAGGCGGCGGTCAAGCGGTTCCAGAAAGCCTACGGCCTCACCGTCAACGGCACGGTGGACTCGGCGACCCAGTCCAAGCTGAACTCGTTGCAGAAGTCCGACGGCTCGACGAAGCACTTCACGTTCTCGGAGTTCCACTCCAAGGACGGCAAGGGGTTCTCCGGCGGCAACGTCTCCGCGTCGGAGGTCAAGGAGAACGTGCGGCGGCTGATGTACAAGCTGGAGGCGATCAGGAAGAAGGCCGGTGACCGCGCGATCACGGTCAACTCCGGCTTCCGCAGCAAGAGCCACAACTCCTCGGTCGGCGGCGCGCGCAACAGCCAGCACACCTACGGCATCGCCGCGGACATCGTGATCAGTGGCCGCAGCGTCAGCCAGACCATCGGCTACGCGCAGACCTCGGGCTTCTCCGGGATCATCCGCTACTCCAGCTTCACCCACGTCGACAGCAGGGTGGAGTACCCCGCCTACGGCGCGGCCAGCTGGTACTGGGCTGTCTGACCTGGGCCTCCTCTAGCCTGTGCGTGCACACCCACGGGCTGGAGCGGGAGCAGGGAGACGATGTCGGCGACGCGGCTGCTTGTCCTCGGTGTGGTTCGCGCCTACGGGCGCGCACACGGGTACTTGGTGCGCAACGAGCTCGTCTCCTGGGGCGCCGAGGAGTGGGCCAACATCAAGTGGGGCTCGCTCTACCACGCGCTTCGCCAGTTGGACAAGGACGGACTGCTCGCCCACACCGACATCGAGGAGTGGCCGGGCAGGGTCGACTACTACCTCACCGAGCAGGGTGAGGCGGCGTTCCACGAGATGCTCCGCGAAGCGCTGCGGACACCGGAGCACCGCCCGGACCTGCTGGTCGCCGGGGTGGCGCTGCTACCGGCGCTCACCCGCGAGGACGCGATCTCGCTCCTTCTCCAACGCATCGACGCGTTGGAGAAGGAGCGCGAGGAGAAGGCCCGCTTCACCAGCCGTGCGGGCGGCGGAGAAGAGCCGGAGCACTTCCGCGAGCTGTCCGGCCTCTGGGTGCACGCGGCCGACCGCGGCGTGGAGTGGACGCGGGAGCTGGTCGAGCGCCTGCGCGAGGGCGCCTACGTGATGGCGGGAGAACCAGGCCACACCTTCGGCGCCGCAAAAACCTGGCAAACCCCCTAACCCCCCTAACTCCCTACCCCCTACCCCCCCGATCCCCTTCCCGCCATTCGCGGGCTTATGGACGTGTTCGGAGCTCCGGAAGAGTCCATAAGCCCGCGAATGGCGAGGTTGCCGCCGGGTTTCGCGGGGAGGGGAGGAGTGGGAGGTGGCGTGCAACGTGGTCGTAACAGGAGAGGGCTGACAGTTCACTCCGGGGAAACGTCGCGCGTCGCCGCGTGAAACACCGCCTTCCGATGCTGCTCATGCGAATGGGGCAGGCATGGAAGGACTACCTATGAACTCCGGCGACACCGCCTGGGTGTTGGTCAGCGCCGCGTTGGTGCTGCTGATGACACCAGGGCTCGCGTTCTTCTACGGCGGCATGGTGCGCGCGAAGAGCGTGCTGAACATGCTCATGATGAGCCTTGGCAGCATCGCCGTGGTCGGCGTGCTGTGGGTGCTCATCGGTTACTCCACCGTTTTCGGCACCGACGTCGGCGGCGGCCTCCTCGGCAAGCCGTTCGAGTTCTTCGGGCTGGAGGGGCTGCTCGGCGCCGACTCGGTGTTCGGGACGATCCCCACCACCGCGTTCGTGGCCTTCCAGGCGATGTTCGCCATCATCACCGTCGCGCTGATCTCCGGAGCCATCGCCGACCGCGCCCGGTTCGGCCCGTGGCTGCTCTTCGCCGCGGTGTGGGCGATCGTCGTGTACTTCCCGGTGGCGCACTGGGTGTTCGACTTCGACGGCAAGGACGCGGCGGGCAACGTCATCGACCCGGGTGGCTGGATCGCCAACACCCTCGGCGCACTCGACTTCGCCGGTGGCACCGCCGTGCACATCAACGCCGGAGCCGCCGCGCTCGCACTCGCGCTGGTCCTCGGCAAGCGCAAGGGCTGGCCGAAGGAGCCGATGAAGCCGCACAACCTGCCGCTGGTGGTCCTCGGCGCCGGTCTGCTGTGGTTCGGCTGGTTCGGGTTCAACGCCGGGTCCGCCGTCGCCGCCAACGGGACCGCCGGTGTCGCCTTCGTCAACACCCTGGTCGCCACCGCCGCCGCCACGCTGGGCTGGCTGGTCGTTGAGCGCATCCGCGACGGCCACGCCACCACCCTCGGCGCAGCCTCCGGCATCGTCGCGGGCCTGGTCGCGATCACCCCGGCCGCCAACTCCGTGACGCCGCTGGGCTCCATCGCCGTCGGCTTCATCGCCGCGGTCCTGTGCGCCCTCGCCGTCCCGCTGAAGTACAAGCTGGGCTACGACGACTCGCTCGACGTGGTCGGTGTGCACCTGGTCGGCGGTCTCGCCGGCACCCTGCTGATCGGCCTGTTCGCCTCGAAGTCCGCCCCCGCCGGGGTCGACGGGCTGTTCTACGGTGGCGGTTTCGAGCAGCTCGGCAAGCAGGCGGTCGGCGCGGGAGCGGTGCTGGCCTACTCCTTCGTGCTCAGCCTGCTGATCGGTCTGGCGATCAAGTACACCATCGGTTTCCGCGTCACCGCCGAGGCGGAGGTCGCCGGGATCGACGAGTCCGAGCACGCGGAGAGCGCCTACGAGCTGGTCTCCTTCGGCGGCAGGGGCTCCGGCCGGGCCGCCAGTGTGACCACCCAGTCCGCTCAGGCCCTTGAGGAGAGCAAGTCATGAAGCTGGTGACCGCCATCGTCAAGCCGTTCACCCTCGACGACGTGAAGACCGCGCTGGAGCAGCTGGGCGTGCTCGGCATGACCGTCAGCGAGGTCCAGGGCTACGGCAGGCAGAAGGGCCACACCGAGGTCTACCGCGGCGCGGAGTACGCCGTGGACTTCGTGCCCAAGGTCCGGGTCGAGGTCCTGGTCGACGACGAGGTCGCGGGCAAGGTCGTCGACGCCGTGGTCGAGGCCGCGCGCACCGGGAAGATCGGCGACGGCAAGGTCTGGGTGACCCCCGTCGAGACCCTGGTCCGCGTTCGCACCGGGGAACGCGGCAACGACGCTCTGTGAGAGGTCATCGCGGGCGCGCTCCTGCCGGGGCGCGCCCGCGCGGCGCGGTGGAGGGGTTCGGGGAGATGACGACCGTGAGCGGTGGAGCCGCGGCTGAGGACCTGGTTCGGGCGCGGGCGCTGTTGTTCACCCCGGCCCCGGGGCAGCGCAGGCTGGCGCCGGAGGAGCTGCGCACCGCGCTGGTCGACCTGCACGACTTCTGGCTGGCGGCGCACGCCGCATCGGCCGGGCTCGGCGGGGCGGGCGGCGGCACCGCGCTGGTCGCGGTCGGGGCGCTCGGCAGGCGGGAGCTCACCCCGCGCTCCGACCTCGACCTGATCATCATCCACAGTGGACGGTCCGACATCGGCGAGCTCGCCGACCGGATCTGGTACCCGCTGTGGGACTCCGGAATCGGCCTCGACCATTCGGTGCGCACCATCGCCGAGGCCAAGCGCGCCGCGGGCACGGACCTGCGGGTCGCACTGGGGCTGCTGGAGATCCGGCACATCGCAGGTGACCAGGAGCTCACCCAGCGGCTGTCCGCCACGGTCCGGCAGGCGTGGCGCTCCGGCATCCGGGGCAGGCTCGACGAGCTGGTCTCCTCGGCCGAGGAGCGCTGGCGACGATGCGGCGAGATCTCCCACCGCGTCGAGCCGGACCTCAAGCACGGCAAGGGCGGCCTACGCGACCTCCACCTGCTTGACGCGCTCGCGGCAGCCCAGGTCGTCGACCGCCCCGCAGCCGATGTCTCCGGCGCCCGCGCGCTACTGCTCGACGTGCGCACCGAGCTGCACCGCATCAGCTCACGCCCGCAGGACGTCCTACGCGCCCAGGACGGCGACGATGTCGCCTCGGCTCTGGGCATGGCGGACCGCTTCGAGCTGGCGCGAGCGGTGTCCAGTGCTGGCCGCACCGTCAGCTTCGCCCTGGAAGTCGCGCTGCGCGCGGCCCGCGCCGCATTGCCGAAGCGAGCTCTAGGCGTGCTTACGCCGTGGCAGCGCCGTCCCACGCGTAGGCCGCTGGACGAGGGCGTTGTGCTGCACGGGGGAGAGGTAGCTCTCGCTCGCGATGCCACACCCCACCGCGATCCCGCGCTGCTGCTGCGAGTAGCCGCAGCTGCGGCGCGCACCAACAGCCCGATCTCGGCGGGTACCCTCGCCAAGCTCGCGGACTCCGCACCGGAGCTACGCAAACCGTGGCCCCGTGACGCCCGTGAAGAACTGCTGTCGCTGCTGAGCTGTGGTCGCGGTCTTGTTGACGTAGTCGAGGCACTGGACCGCACGGGTCTATGGGGAAGGCTGATCCCAGAGTGGGGATCGGTCCGCGACCTGCCTCCGCGCGATGCGGCACACATGTGGACCGTCGACCGGCACCTGGTGCAGACAGTCGTGCACGCGGCCCGGCTCGCAACACGTGTGTCACGACCGGACTTGTTGCTGCTCGTTGCTTTGGTGCACGACCTGGGCAAGGGCATCACGATCGGTCGCCGAGACCCCGAGCACTCCGACCACTCCGTAGTCGGAGCGGCTTTGGCCACGCAGATCGCCGAACGAGTCGGTCTGTGGCCCAACGACGTCAAGCTCGTCTCCGACGCCGTGCGGCACCACTTGCTGCTGCCGCACACAGCGACGCGCCGAGACGTGGAGGACCCCGCGACCGTGCATCGCGTGGTCGAGACCCTCGACGGCAATGCGGTGTTGCTGGAGCTGCTGCACGCCTTGGCCGAAGCCGATTCACTCGCGACTGGCAACGGCGTGTGGACCGACTGGAAAGCGGCGCTCATCGCTGACCTCGTCGGTCGGTGCCGCGCGGCGATGGCGGGCGATCCGCTGCCGGAACCCGAACCGCTGCCAGAAGACCAGCGCGAACTCGCTGAGGCCGCTGTGCAGTCCGGTCGTCCGAAGGTGCTCGTTGTCGAAGAAGGCGCCACCGCGACGGTGACGGTGTTCGCGCCCGATCGTCCAGGACTGTTGTCCAGGGTCGCCGGAGTGCTCGCGCTGAACTCGCTCGAAGTGCACGCGGCAGTGCTGCACGGTCATGAGAACGCCGCCGTGGAGACCTTCACCGTCTCGCCGCGTTTCGGCACGCTTCCCGACTCGTCGTTGCTGCAGGAGCAGTTGCGTCGCGCACTCGACGGTTCACTGCCTTTGAAGGACCGGTTGGCGGCGAAGGAGCGGGACTACGGCGGGCCGCCGGAGGAAGTCGCGCCACCCAAGGTGCTGTGGTTCGACGACGAGGCGTCCGGGGCCGTAGTGCTCGAACTCCGCGCGACCGACCGCATTGGCCTGCTGCATCGCATCGCGGCCGCCCTGGAGTCCTGTGCGGTCAACGTGCGTTGGGCGCGAGTGTCCACATTGGGCGGAACTGTCATCGACGCGTTCTGTCTCGACGGCGACCTGGACGGGCTGCGAAGGCGTGGTCCGGTGCGGACGTCCGTCGAGCGCGCGGTGCTGGCCGCGGCCCGCTGAACTTTTTCCCGCAGCCGCGTCATGGCAGAGCGGGGCTGTCGTCGTGCATGGTGGAGAGACTGGTTGATCCAGGTATCTCTGCTGGGTCTGCTCGTGTCGGTTTGCGTAGCACTACGCAAACCTCAGCAAGGATCATCACGCTTTTGGAGCATCGGGGCCCAAAGGCAGGATCTTCCTTGTGACGCGGGTGGGGGCCGCGCGACGGGAACCGCTGACACGGGGGTGTGGCGGATCCAGCGCGGAGGTGGGGATCAGCGAGCGTCGCGACGCCCGTGGCGGGCGTGGTTCGGATTGAGGGGTCCGGACCGCTTCCCGCCACGGGCGTTTCCCTGTGCGGGTACATCCCGGGCCTGCGGGGGTTGCGTGAGGATGCTAGAAATCGGGCATTCATCACATCTTGCGCAAGTACGGAACGCCGCCGTGGCCGTCACGCGTTTCCACGTAGTGGACGGGCCTAGGACACACTTACCGCCCGCCGTCTTCACCGTCGGCGGACGAGACCTTGTGCTGCTCGCGGGACTTCCTGGCGCCGGCAAGTCCGAGCTGTTGCGCAGGGCGACGGTCCCGGCGCACGTGACCGTGCTGGACTCGGACCAGGTTCGCGCTCCCATGCGAGACGCGCTCGGCCCGGTGCCTTATCGGCTCTACAGACCAGTAGTCCACATCGCCCATCACGCGAGGTTGGTGTGGCACGCGATCACGGCACCGGGAGCGGTGATCGTGCACGAGCCTGCGACGCGCGTGTCCACTCGCGTGTGGATCGCGGCCTTACGCATCCTGACCCGCCGTCCTGGCGTCTTCGTCTGGCTGGACGTGACCGCGGTCGAAGCGCTCGCGGGACAGCACAGCCGAGGGCGCGTGCTGCCCGCGACGTCCTTCGCGAAGCACGTGCGCAGGGCGTCCGGGATCAGGAGAAGGCTGCGTGCCGGGTACACCTTTCCCGGCTGGCGGAAGGTCTGCGTGCTGCGTCGCCACGACATCAGCGACCGGGTCAGGGTGGAGTTCCAGCGTCCTTCCGCGTAGCGGTGGCGGCGACCCGGCTACCCTGAGACCCGATTGAGCCTGAGCAGACGACACCTGGCTGGAGCCCGAAACCCGTGTTCGACACCCTTTCCGACCGCCTCACAACGGTCCTGAAGAACCTGCGCGGCAAGGGGCGCCTCTCCGACGCCGACATCGACGCGACCTGCCGGGAGATCCGGATCGCGTTGCTGGAGGCCGACGTCGCGCTGCCCGTCGTGCGGCAGTTCATCGCCCAGGTCAAGGAGCGGGCCAAGGGCGCGGAGGTCTCCGAGGCCCTCAACCCGGCCCAGCAGGTCGTCAAGATCGTCAACGAGGAGCTCATCGGCATCCTCGGCGGCGAGACCCGGCGGCTCAACCTCGCCAAGACCCCGCCGACCGTGATCATGCTCGCTGGTCTGCAGGGTGCCGGTAAGACGACGCTGGCGGGCAAGCTCGCCAAGCACCTCGCGGGCCAGGGGCACACCCCGATGCTGGTCGCCTGCGACCTCCAGCGCCCCAACGCGGTCAACCAGCTCCAGGTCGTCGGCCAGCGCGCGGGCGTCGCGGTGTTCGCGCCCGAGCCGGGCAACGGCGTCGGCGACCCGGTCGAGGTCGCCCGCCGCGCGATCGAGGAGGCCCGCAGGGCCCAGCACGACCTGGTGCTGGTCGACACCGCCGGCCGCCTCGGCGTCGACGAGGAGCTGATGCGGCAGGCCGCCGACATCCGCGACGCGGTCCAGCCCGACGAGATCCTCTTCGTCGTCGACGCCATGATCGGTCAGGACGCCGTCACCACCGCGGAGGCGTTCCGCGACGGCGTCGGCTTCACCGGCGTGGTGCTGACCAAGCTCGACGGCGACGCCCGCGGTGGTGCCGCGCTGTCGGTCCGGCACGTCACCGGGCAGCCGATCCTGTTCGCCTCCAACGGCGAGAAGCTGGAGGACTTCGACGTCTTCCACCCGGACCGGATGGCCAGCCGGATCCTGGGCATGGGCGACGTGCTCACCCTCATCGAGCAGGCCGAGCAGGTCTTCGACGCCCGGCAGGCCGAGCAGACCGCGCAGAAGATCGGCTCCGGCGAGCTGACGCTGGAGGACTTCCTCGAACAGATGCTGGCCATCCGCAAGATGGGCCCGATCGCCAACCTGCTGGGCATGCTGCCGGGCGCGGGCCAGATGAAGGACGCGATGGCCCAGGTCGACGAGAGGCACCTGGACCGGTTGCAGGCGATCATCCGCGGCATGACCCCGGCGGAGCGGGCCGACCCGAAGATCATCAACGCCTCTCGGCGGCTGCGCATCGCCAACGGCTCCGGCGTGGCGGTCAGCGAGATCAACGACCTGGTCAACCGCTTCTTCGACGCCCGCAAGATGATGAAGCAGATGGCCGGCCGGTTCGGCCTGCCGGGCGCGGGCGGCGGCTCGAAGAAGCTCAAGGGCAAGAAGGGGAAGAAGGGCAAGAAGTTCGGGCCGAAGAACAACGACGCCGGCGGTCTGCCCGCCGGCATGCCCGACCTCTCGCGGATGCCCCCCGGGCTCAACCAGCTGCCGCCGGGGCTGGCCGGCCTCGACCAGCTGCCCGCCGGCTTCGACCCGTCGAAGCTGAACTTCGGCAAGAAGAAGAAATAGGGACCAGTCGTGCCAAGTCTGCACCTGCGCGGGGTCGTGCTGCCCCGTGAGGAGCACGGTGACGAGGTCCGCGATCTGTGGGTCGCGGACGGGCTGGTGTCGTTCGAGCCGGTCCGCGCCGCGGTGACGGTCGCGGACGGCTGCTGGATCGTGCCGGGGCTGGTCGACGCGCACTGCCACGTCGGCATCGGCCCCGGCGGACCGGTTGACCTGCCCGAGGCCGCGGCCCAGGCCGAGATCGACCGCGACGCGGGCACCTTGCTGATCAGGGACTGCGGCTCGCCGATCGACACCCGGCCGCTCCAGGAGCGCGAGGACCTGCCGCGGATCATCCGCGCGGGCCGCCACATCGCCCGCCCCAAGCGCTACATCCCCTACCTCGGCGTGGACGTCGAGGACCCGGCCGACCTGCCCGCGGCCGTCGCGGAGCAGGCGGCCTACGGCGACGGCTGGGTCAAGCTCGTCGGCGACTGGATCGACAGGGGAGTCGGTGACCTCGCCCCGCTGTGGCCGGAGGACGCGCTCACCGAGGCGATCAAGGTCGCGCACGGGGCGGGCGCGCGCGTGACCGCGCACGTGTTCTCGGAGGACGCGGTTCCCGGCCTGGTCAACGCGGGGATCGACTGCATCGAGCACGGCACCGGGCTGAGCCGTGAGGTGATCGACGTGATGGCCGCGCGGGGCACCGCGCTGGTCCCCACACTGATCAACATCGAGAACTTCCCCGACATCGCCGACAAGGCGGGCAAGTATCCCCAGTACGCGGGACACATGCGCCGGCTCTACGCCGGGTCGCGGCAGACCGTCGCGCAGGCGATCGAGGCCGGGGTGCCGGTCTACGCGGGCACCGACGCGGGCGGCGGCATCAAGCACGGCCGCATCGCCGACGAGATCGCCGCGCTGCACTCGGCCGGGATGACCGCCGAACAGGCCATCGGGGCGGCGAGCTGGGCCGCCCGCTCGTGGCTCGGCATGGCGTCGATCGTCCACGGCGCCCCCGCGGACCTGGTGGTCTACGACCAGGACCCGCGGGCGAACCTGGCCGCGTTGCGCACACCGTCACTGGTCGTGCTGCGCGGTCGTCCAATGCGGTGACCCGCAGGCGACAGGGCACCGACTAGCGTCTTGGGGATGGACGTGCGGGGTAAGGAGGGCGTGTGGAGAACCAGCGGCCGGACAACGGCGGTGCCGATGACTCCGTCACTCCTCCCATGGGCGTTCCCCAGCCCCCGGCGGAGCAGCCGTCGTGGGCCGCCTACGGAACGCCGATGCGCGGCGTCCAGGACGGCAGGGACGCCAAGCTGCACACGAGGTTCTGGGAGGCCGAGCAGCTCGCTGCCGCGCGCGGCAGCCTGCACTGGGGCTTCCTCGCGTTCTTCATCGGCTTCGGCGGGTTCTACCTGCTGTCGCTGCTGATCAGCCTGGTGATGGCCGGGCGGCTCAGCGCGTTCGACCCGGCGGACCCGCCGAAGCTCGGGCCGTTGCTGCTGCTGGCCTTCGTGCCGAACCTCCTGCTCGGTCTCGGTCCCCTGGTGCTGTCGTGGACGCGGGGCAGGGGACCGGTCTCGGATTTCGGCATCAAGCCGACATTGCGGGACCTCAAGGTCGGTGTGCTGTGCGGCCTGGCGGCGCTGGTGCCCGCGTGGCTCATCGCATTCATCCTCATCCGCACCAGCCGGGACGGGGGACCGCAGGGGCCGATCGGCGGGCTGCCGGTGTTCTCCGAGGGCCAGACCGTCTGGCTCGCGCTGTTCGCGTTCTTCATCGCCGTCGGTGCCCCGATCACCGAGGAACTGCTGGTCAGGGGCGCGCTGTGGGGTGCGCTCGAACATTTTCGGGTGCCGAGGTATGCCATTCTGATCCTCACCACGATGATGTTCGCGTTCATCCACCAGGAGCCGGACCGAATGCCGCTGCTGTTCGCGGCCGGGCTGCTCCTGGGCACCGCACGCATGATCACCGGACGGATCGGCGCCAGCATCGTGGCGCACGCCGTCTACAACCTGTTGCCCGCGATAGTGCTGTTCTTCGCGGCTGGTTGACGTTCCCCGCCGCACCAGGCGGCGCTCGCCCGCAGGCAGGTAGCACCGACGCTCGGAGGCACCCGTGAACGCACCGCAGGAGTCCAGCGGTGGTGGTGTGCGCTCCTGGGCGGCCTACCTCCGCGCGCTCGGCAGCAGCCCCGCGCCGACCCACGGCCCGGACACGCCGGTCAAGGCGCACCGGTGGGGGTTCGGCGCCTTCATGGTCGCGCAGCTGGCGTTCCTGCTGGTCTCGGTGTTCCTCGCGGCGATGTTCCGCCCGGAGAACGGTGAGCCGCTCTCGCACGCGGGGCTGCTGATCACGCTCTCGGTGCCGATCGTCATCGCCGCCGGGGTCGCCGTGGCCTGCACCTGGCTGCGCGGCAACGGGCCACTGGTCGACCTGCGCGTGGAGTGGCGCTGGTCGGACGTGGTGCTCGGGCTGACCATCGGGGTGATCAGCCTGGTGCCGACGCTGGTCGCCTCGTCGCTGTGGACGAAGTGGATGGGCAAGGACGAGGCCAGCTCCGCCGTCGGCAACGTGCTCGACGGCGTCCACCTGTCGCCGACCGTGGCGGTGCTGGTGTTCCTGCACCTGTGGCTGGTGGCGCCGGTCTGTGAGGAAATCCTCTACCGCGGGCTGGTCTGGGGCGCCGCCGAGCGCCTCGGGTGGAGCCGCTGGGCCGCGTTCGCGGTCAGCACCTCGATCTTCGCGGTCGCCCACCTCGAACCGGCCCGCACGCCGTTGCTGCTGGTCATCGCGATCCCGATCGGCCTGGCCCGGTTGATCACCGGGCGGCTGCTTGCCAGCATCGTCGCCCACCAGGTGAACAACCTGCTGCCCGCGCTCGGCCTGCTGCTGACGGTGCTCGGCGTGATGCCGGCCTAGGGTGAGTCCCCGGGCTGTGTTCGCGACGCCGGGCCGGTCTGGCACAATGGCTGGCTGTCCGCCCTGTCCGGCCCCTCTCGCCGTGCACGGGCGCCTAGACATCTGGACGTTCTGGCCCGCAACCCCACGCTGGTCACGAGCGCTCAACCGTGAGCAGAGTTGAGGAGCACTCCTACCCGTGGCCGTCAAGATCAAGCTCATGCGGCTTGGCAAGATCCGTTCGCCGCACTACCGCATCGTCATCGCCGACTCGCGCACCCGTCGCAACGGCAAGGCGATCGAGACGATCGGCAAGTACCACCCCAAGGAAGAGCCGAGCCTGATCGAGGTCGACTCCGAGCGTGCCCAGTACTGGCTGGGTGTCGGCGCGCAGCCGACCGAGCCCGTGCAGCGCCTGCTGGAGCTGACCGGCGACTGGCAGAAGCACAAGGGCCTTCCGGCACCCGCCGAGGGCACCCTGAAGGTCAAGGAAGCCCGCCCCGACAAGAAGGCCCTCTTCGAGGCCGCCCTCGAGGCCGCGGGTTCCGAGCCCACCGTGGACGCCACCACGCCGAAGAAGAAGTCCGCCAAGAAGGCGGACAAGGCCGATGCCAAGACCGAGGGCGACGCTGACGCGGACGCCAAGAAGGCCGAGGACGGCAACGCGTGAGCGAGCTCGCGGACGCCCTTGAGCACCTCGTCCGCGGCATCGTCGAGAACCCGGACGACGTGCGCGTCCAGTTGATCACGACTCGGCGTGGCCGCACCCTCGAGGTGCACGTGCACCCCGACGACCTGGGCAAGGTGATCGGTCGGGGCGGTCGTACCGCCACCGCGCTGCGCACCGTCATGTCCGGTATCGGCGGTCGTGGCCTGCGCGTCGACGTCATCGACACCGACCGCTGAGCAAGATCGGGACGAAGTGGACCTGGTAGTCGGACGTGTGGTGAAACCGCACGGAATCCGTGGCGAGCTCGTGATCGATGTCCGCACGGACTCGCCGGAGGACCGCTTCACCCCCGGTGTCGTGCTCAGCGTCCGTGGTTCGGCGAGGACACTCACCGTGGCGGCCGCCCGGCCTCATACCGGGCGGCTGCTGGTGTTCTTCGACGGTGTCTCGGGCCGCGACGCGGCGGAGGAGCTGCGCGGCAGACTGCTCACCGTCGAGGTGGGCCAGCTGCCGCCGATCGAGGATCCCGACGAGTTCTACGACCACCAGCTCGAAGGGCTGGCCGTGGTGCTCCAGGACGGCACCCCGGTCGGCACCGTGCGTGAGATCGCCCACGGGCCCGGTGGCGAGCTGCTGGTTGTCAAGGCCGAGGACGGCCGGGAGGTGCTGATCCCGTTCGTCGAACAGATCGTGCCGACCGTCGCCCTCGAAGCCGGACGGGTGGTCATCGACCCGCCGGACGGCCTGCTCGGCATGGACTGAGGTCGCCAACCGTGCGCGTCGACGTCATCACGATCTTCCCGGAGTACCTCACCCCGCTGCGCGAGGCGCTGCTCGGCAAGGCCATCGACAAGGGCCTGCTCGAACTCGGCGTGCACGACCTGCGCCGGTGGACCTACGACGTGCACAAGGCCGTGGACGACAGCCCCTTCGGCGGTGGTCCCGGCATGGTGATGAAGCCCCAGGTGTGGGGCGAGGCACTGGACGAGGTGTGCGCCGGGGACACCCCGAGGCTGATCGTGCCCACCCCGGCCGGTCGGCCGTTCACCCAGGCCATGGCCACCGAGCTGGCCCAGGAACGGCGGCTGGTCTTCGCCTGCGGCCGCTACGAGGGCATCGACCAGCGCGTCATCGACGACGCCGCGACCAGGATGCCGGTGGACGAGGTCTCCATCGGTGACTACGTGCTGGTCGGCGGCGAGGTGGCGGTGCTCACCATCGTCGAGGCGGTGGTCCGGCTGCTGCCCGGGGTGCTCGGCAACCCCGCGTCCCATCAGCAGGACTCCTTCTCCGACGGCCTGCTCGAAGGGCCCAGCTACACGCGTCCCGTCGTCTGGAGGGACCGCGCGGTGCCCGACGTGCTGCGCTCCGGCAACCACGCCGCGATCGCCCGCTGGCGGCGCGACCAGGCGTTGGAGCGGACCTTCCACCGCAGGCCGGACCTGCTGGAGGCCCTCCCGGATTCGGCGCTGGACAAGCACGACCGTAAACTGCTCGACCGGCTGCGCGAACAGCACCAGTCCGGGTCGATTTCATGACCGGGCAACCCGTCTGGCAGACTGGACAGGTTGCTGATGCCGGGTGAGACGCCCGGCGCGCTCAACCAAGCCATCTCCCGCTGCTGGGAATGTCCTCGTCAGTTGACGAGTGGACCCGACGCGGAGAGCACGAAGCACACGTGAGGACGGACCCCCGATGAACACCCTGGACGCCTTGGACGCCCAGTCGCTGCGCTCCGACATTCCGGACTTCCGCCCGGGCGACACCCTCAAGGTCCACGTCCGCGTCATCGAGGGCTCGCGCTCGCGGGTCCAGGTCTTCCAGGGCGTGGTCATCCGTCGGCACGGCGGCGGCCTGCGCGAGACCTTCACGGTGCGCAAGGTCTCCTTCGGTGTCGGCGTCGAGCGCACCTTCCCGGTGCACTCCCCGAACATCGCGCAGATCGAGGTCGCGACCCGCGGTGACGTCCGTCGCGCCAAGCTCTACTACCTCCGCGAGCTGCGCGGCAAGGCCGCCAAGATCAAGGAGAAGCGCGACACGGTCCGCAGCTCCTGACGCACCCCGTCGAGAACTGCGTAGCCTGGCGTCGTGGCCGACCTAGAGCCTTCTGCCGCCCCACAGGGTGATCCCGACTCCGGTTCCTCGGACGGCGAACACCCTGTGGGCGAGAAGCCGACGAAAAAGAAGAAGAAGAGTTCCTTCTGGCGTGAGCTTCCGATCCTGATCCTCACCGCCCTGGTGCTCACCTTCTTGATCCAGACGTTCCTGGCCCGGGTGTACGTCATCCCCTCGCAGTCGATGGAGACGACTCTCCACGGCTGCACCGGGTGCACGAACGACCGGGTGCTCGTCGACAAGATCACCTACAACTTCACCGATCCCAAGCCCGGTGACGTGGTGGTCTTCCGCGGGCCCGACTCGTGGAGCCAGACCGAGTTCGAGGACAACCGCTCCGAGAACGTCGTGGTCCGGTGGTTCCAGGAGCTCGGATCGCTGATCGGCCTCGCACCCCCGGACGAGCGCGACTTCGTCAAGCGCGTGATCGCCGTCGGCGGGCAGACCGTGGAGTGCTGCACCCCGGACAACAAGGTCAAGGTCGACGGCAAGCCGCTCAACGAGCCCTACATCCACTACGAAGAGGGCCGTGGCACCACCCAGGACGAGTTCTCTCCGGTCAAGGTGCCCGAGGGCCAGCTCTGGATGATGGGTGACAACCGGAACAACTCTTCCGACTCGCGGGCGGGCAACCACGGTCCGGTGCCGGTGGCCAACGTGATCGGCAAGGCGCAGTTCATCGTGCTGCCGCCGAGCCGCTGGCAGGGCATCGACAACCCGAACCCGCAGGCCGTGGCGATTTCCGCGCCCGCTTGGCAGGCCGGTATCCCGGCCGGGATCGGGCTCGCCGCCGCGTGGCCGGTGCTGTGGCTGCTCCGCCGCACCAGTCGTGGCATCCGCTCCCGGATGACCCGCCAGGACTGAACCCGCGCTGATGACGGCCACGGTTCGCACTGCTCCCGGTAGCCGGATCTCCTCACCGCGCCCGCCAAGGGCGGTCGTGCGGTCCAGTTCCGGCACCTGGGCGTTGCAGTCGGCCCTGGACCGCAAGGGACTCGGCCCGGTGGCCGGTGTCGACGAGGCCGGCCGGGGCGCGTGCGCGGGTCCGCTCGTCGTCGCATCCTGCGTGCTGCGGCCCGGTGACGTCCGTCGCCTTGAAGGGCTCAACGACTCCAAGCTGATGACCTCGGCGGCGCGGGACCGGATGTACGACCTGGTCCTGGAGCGGGCGCTGGACTACGCGGTCGTGGTCGTCGATGCCGCGGAGGTCGATGTGATCGGTGTGCACGTGGCCAACATCGAGGGCATGCGACGCGCGGTCGCCAGGCTCACCGACCACCCGGGTTATGTGCTGACCGACGGGTTCCGGGTGCCGGGGCTGACCGCGCCGAGCATGTCGGTGCTCAAGGGGGATCAGGCGGTTGCCTGTGTCGCGGCCGCCTCGGTGCTGGCGAAGGTCACCAGAGACCGGGTGATGGCCGGAATGCACGAGGACCTGCCGATGTTCGGGTTCGACGTGCACAAGGGTTACTGCACCGCCGATCACACGGCCGCGCTGCTCAGGCACGGCCCGAGTGACCAGCACCGTTGGTCCTATGCCAACGTGGTGGCGGCCGCTGCCGAGCATGGCATGCGCCCGCCGCGCCGTGTGAGATCAGGCCTGCTTCACCTCGATCGAGCCGGAGTGGTTCAGAATGGGAGGCCCCCCGGGTCCGGGGTGGCAGGCTCGCAAGCAGGAGGGGCGCGGACCGAATGAGCGCGGAGGATCTCGAGAAGTACGAGACCGAGATGGAGCTGCAGCTCTACAAGGAGTACCGCGACATAGTCAGTCAGTTCTCCTATGTCGTGGAGACGGAGCGCCGTTTCTACCTGGCCAACGCCGTTGACGTGCAGGTGCGCAACGCCGACGGCGAGGTGTACTTCGAGGTGCGGATGTCCGACGCCTGGGTGTGGGACATGTACCGGCCCGCCCGTTTCGTCAAGAACGTCCGGGTGATCACCTTCAAGGACGTCAACGTCGAGGAGCTGGACAAGCCGGACCTGCGGCTTCCGGAGCCGGGGCCGTTCGGCCAGTAGCCCACTCGGTGTCTCGCTTCGTCAGGGGCGCGTGCGCATAGCACGCGCCCCTGACTTTTTTCGTCTCCCCGCTCGCGAAGATCGCGAGTTGTGCACATCGGACCTCTCTGTCCACAGATCACGCCCGGCCCGCACCGGCGGGGGTGTGGGTGGCGCACCGTCGAGGTGGGACTCGCGGTGAGGGAGGAAGCGTGGGGACGGGACGTGGCGGGGCGAACCAGGAGCTGGGGCGCCGGGGTGAGGACCTGGCGGTCTGCTACCTCGAACGGCAGGGGCTGGTGGTGCTCAGCCGCAACTGGCGGTGCCGCCTCGGCGAGCTCGACGTGGTGGCCACCGACGGACACGTGCTGGTGGTTGGCGAGGTCAAGACGCGCTCCGGCACAGGTTTCGGCCGCCCGGAGGAGGCGGTCACCCCGGCGAAGCTGCGCCGGATGCGTGCGCTGGCCAACCAGTGGCTGGCGACCTACCGCGTGGGCTGGTGCGCGGTCCGGTGCGACGTGATCGCCGTGCTGTGCCGTCCGGACGGCAGGACGTTCATCGACCACCGGCGCGGGGTGGTCTGAGTGGGGCTGGCGCGGGCGTGGTCAGTGGCGTTGTTCGGTGTGGACGGCATCGCGGTGGAGGTGGAGGCCGACATCGGAGCGGGCCTGCCGGCCGTGCGGCTGGTGGGCCTGCCGGACGCGGCGCTGCAGCAGGCGAAGGAGCGGGTGCGCGCGGCGGTGCGCAACAGCGGTGAGCAGTGGCCACAGCACCGGGTCACGCTCGGCCTGTCCCCGGCGGCGCTGCCGAAGGGCGGCTCCGGCTACGACCTGGCGATCGCCTGCGCGATCCTCGCGGCGGCCCAGGCGATCCCGCCAGGGGTGCTGGACAACGTCGCGCTGATCGGTGAGCTGGCGCTGGACGGCCGGGTGCGCCCGGTGCGCGGGGTGCTGCCCGGCCTGCTGGCTGCCAGGCGAGCCGGACTGACGGAGGCGATCGTCCCGGCGGAGACCCTGGCCGAAGCGGCGCTGGTGGACGGCATGCGGGTGTTCGGCGCTCACCGGCTCGACGAGGTGGTCAGGTGTCTGCGTGGTGAGCAGGGGCTGGAGACCACGCCCGAACGGCCGTCGGGCGAACGAGGGGGACGCGGCGTGGACCTCGCGGACGTGCTCGGGCAGCCGGAGGCCAGGTGGGCGTTGGAGGTCGCGGCGGCGGGCGGCCACCACCTGCTCTTCGTCGGGCCACCGGGCACCGGCAAGACCATGCTCGCCCAGCGGCTCTGCGGACTGCTGCCCCCTCTCTCCGCCGAGGAGGCGTTGGAGGTCACCGCGATCCACTCCGTGGCGGGCGCGCTGTCCACGGACTCCCCGTTGATCGACTCGCCACCCTTCGTCGCCCCGCACCACTCGTTGTCGATCGCGGCGATGATCGGCGGCGGCACGGGCGTCGCGAAACCGGGCGCGGTCAGCAGGGCCCACCGCGGTGTGCTCTTCCTGGACGAGGCGTGCGAGTTCGGTCCGCGCCGCCTGGAGACGCTGCGCACGGCGTTGGAGGAGGGAGAGGTCCGGCTCGCGAGGCGGGACGGGGTGGTGCGCTACCCGGCGCGGTTCCAGCTCGTGCTGGCGACCAACCCGTGTCCGTGTGCTCCGCCGCGTGACACCGAGTGCCTCTGCCCGCCCAACACCCGCCGCCGCTATCTGGCGCGCCTGTCCGGCCCGCTGCTGGACCGGGTGGACATTCGCGTGCGGATGCGCCCGCTCACGGCGATGTCCGCTCGCGAGGGCACCGTCCCGGAGTCCACGGCCGTGGTGCGGGAGCGGGTGCACAACGCCCGGCAGCGGGCGGCCGACCGGTGGGCCGGGTACGGCCTGCATTCGAACGCGGAGGTACCCGGCCCGGTGCTGCGGCGGGACTTCCCGTTGCCGCGCGAGGCGATCGAGCTGCTGGACCACGGCCTCGACCTCGGCGTGGTCACCGGTAGAGGCGCCGACCGGTGCCTTCGGGTGGCGTGGACGTTGGCGGATCTCGCCGGGCTCGACCTGCCCGGGGTGGACGAGGTCGCGGCAGCCCTGGAGTTCCGCGACCGGAGGTCGGCATGAGTCTCGGTTCAGTCGCGCAAGGGCGCCCGCCAGGGATGGTCCGGCGCGTCGAGCTTGATCACGTCGTCCAGCCACGACCGTTGGCCCGGCGTCAGGTGGCTGACCACGGCGTCGAAGTCCTGGTCATCCTTGGGGCGCCGGTCCCGCGCCTTGTAGTAGAGCTGTACCTCCGGCACCAGGAAGGGCACCCCGTCCGCCGTGAGAGACCCGATCTCGGTGACCGCGCGGCGAACCCGGTCGTCCCGTCGCGAGATCCACTCGTCGCCGGCCGACTCGTCGATCATGATCTGGATCCGCCACGGCTCATCCCGGCCAGGGCGGCACCACACGTCGTGCACGGCGGACGGCAGCCGCTCGCCCGCCGACCACGGTCGCAGCGTGCCGGGCGGATCGGCGGCCCACAGCTCCCACCCCGCGAGCACGTCGTGTGCGGCGACGTGGTGCTCCCGCAGCACCAGCACGTCGATGTCGTCGTGGGCTCGGATCGACGGAGCCGGCCCCGGCGCGCCCAGGCGACCACCGGTTACGTCCACAGTGGACTGTGTTGCGACCGCCATCTCGATCGCCCAGCCACCGGCGATCCACCACGGTCCGTCGAAGTCGGCGAACCTCGCGGCGACCTCGGCTGGACTCGCTGCCGCCCACCGGCCGAGGTCCTCTGCCATACGACCAGCCTGCCCGATGTCTCTCGCCGAGGAGGGCGGCCATGACCGATGAACTGCCCTCCGTCGAGCTCGCGCGGGCATACCTGTCCCGGGTGGCCGAACCACCGGCACCCGCGCTGGTCGCGTTCATCGCCCAGCACGGTCCGCAGCGGGCGGCAGCGCTGGTCAGAGCCGGCAAGGTGCCCGCAGACGTGGCGAAGGTGACCAGCGCCCGCGCCCGGATCTGGCGGCCGGAAGAGGACCTCCGCGCGGCGGCGGAGGTGGACGCGCGACTGGTCACGCCCGAGGACGACGGGTGGCCCGCCTGGCGTCTGTTGTCCTTCACCGCGGCGGCGATCCGTGGCCGGGCCGACGCGGCTGAGCCGGTGGCACTGTGGGTTCGCGGTGATCCCGACCTGGCCGAGCTGACCGACCAGTCGGTCGCGATCGTTGGCGCGCGGGCGGCCACCGGCTACGGCGAACACACGTCGGCGGAGTTCGCGCACGGCTTGGCGCGGCGCGGGTTCACGATCGTCTCCGGCGCCGCGTACGGCATCGACGGTGCCGCCCATGGCGGTGCGATCGCGGCCGGTGGGCGCACGGTCGCGGTGTTGGGCTGCGGCATCGACGTGCCCTACCCGGCTGGGCACACGCGCCTGCTCGACCGGATCGCCGGTGCGGGCGCGGTTGTCAGCGAGTACCCACCGGGCACCAGGGTGGCCAGGCACCGGTTCCTGGTGCGCAACAGGTTGATCGCCGCGCTGGCCGAGGGCACCGTCGTGGTCGAGGCCGGGCTCCGCAGCGGCGCGAGCAACACGGCGGCCACCGCGCGCACCCTGGGGCGGATGGTGCTCGCCGTGCCCGGGCCGATCACCTCGGCGATGTCGGTGGGCTGCCACGCGCTGGTGCGTGACGGCGAGGCCCAGTTGGTGACCAGCGTCGCCGAGATCGCGGAGTCGGTCGGGCGGATCGGTGGCGACCTGGCCGCCGATCCGGAGGTGCCGGTTCGACCGACCGACGCGTTGGACCCACGGTCGCTGCGCGTCCACCAGGCGCTGCGCGAGCGCGCTGGTAGCACTCCCGAGCAGGTGTCGCTGGAGTCCGGTATCCCGCTCGGACAGGTGCGTGCCGTACTGCCGATGCTCGAGTTGGTTGGTTTGGCCCGGTGTGGTGACACAGGGTGGCGGCGGTGCTCCGGTGGCTCGGCACCGCGCAAGCGGGCAGGAGGTGGACCCACCACGTCGATTACCTGAGCAAACGTGCGGCATGATCGTCTAGGTCGTCGCCGTGGGTGCCGACGAGGGCTCTGCCGGGCTACCCCCGTACGAGTGGTTGCCTGCGTCCACCTGTCGGTCAAGTGGTTGGCGTAGTCGCGCCTGCCCCCTACGGTGACCATGTGGCTGGTGTTGTGCTGACCCGCGAGGGCACTGATCCACATGGATCGGTGCGTCGCTCGTCCGATCCCGGCACACGGCGGTAGGACGTCATGGACGCCCTCGCCCACCGTCGACCCGCCCGCGTCGACCTGATCCGGCTCCGCGCCGACCTGCCCGACGCGTTGGGCGGGGCGGTCACCGATTTCGAACGCCACCTGCTCCTCGAACGCGGACTGTCGGAGAACACGGTGCGCGCCTACGTCGGCGACGTGGTCTCACTGCTCGGCCACCTGCTCACCGGTGGCGGAGACGGGCTCGCCGCGCTCGACCTGGCGAGGTTGCGGTCGTGGCTGGCCGACCAGCGCACCGCCGGGGCCGGACGGACCACGCTGGCCAGGCGGTCGGCCTCGGCGCGGGCCTTCACGGCGTGGGCCGTGCGCACCGGGCGCATGGTCAGTGATCCCGGACCGCGGTTGGCCTCGCCTCGCCCGCACAAGGCATTGCCCACCGTGCTCCGGGCGGAGCAGGCCGAGCAGATGATGCGGGCGTCCGCCTCGGGGGCCGCGCAGGACGATCCGCTGGCTCTCCGTGACCACGCGGTGGTCGAGCTGCTGTACGCGACGGGCATCCGAGTTTCCGAACTGTGTGGCCTGGACACCAGCGACGTGGATCACTCACGGCGGGTGGTTCTCGTGCTCGGAAAAGGCGGCAAGGAACGCGCCGTGCCCTACGGGATCCCCGCGGAGAAGGCGCTGAACGCCTGGCTCACAAAGGGAAGGCACCTTCTGGCGAAGGGGGACTCACCAGCGGCTTTGTTTCTCGGAGCGCGCGGAGGGCGGCTGGACCCGCGCACCGCGCGGCGGGTTGTGCACGACGTGGTCGGTGCCGTTCCCGGTGCGGCGGACTTGGGGCCGCACGGCCTGCGCCACACCGCGGCGACGCATTTGCTGGAAGGCGGAGCTGACCTCCGCAGCGTCCAGGAACTGCTCGGTCACGCTACGCTCGCAACAACGCAGCTTTATACCCACGTTACCGTCGAACGGCTGAAGGCGATCCATGACCGAACCCACCCCCGTTCCTAACGCTGCCGGGGGAGGGTCCCGCACGGCGACTGTGCCCACGACGTCCACGTCGCAGCAGGGCCAGCGGCGCTCTGCGCGGACCTATCACCACGGCCCCGACAGGGACGGCGAAGCCGGCCGGACCCCTTCGGTGGTAACGGCTTCCGGTGTGCCCGCGCAGCCCGAGCCCCAGGCGAGCGCCGAGCCGGCCGGACAGGTCGAGCAGGTCCCAGCGGGCGTCGCCAGGACTCCGGCCCCCGCTGAGCTGCGGAGCGCGGACGAGGTCGAGGCGGGCATCGTGGCGCTCTGGCGCGCGTACGGCGGAAGCCGCGCGCAGCCGCTGCGTGATCGCCTCGTGCTGCACTACGCGCCGCTGGTCAAGTACGTCGCCGGTCGCGTCGGCACCGGTCTGCCGTCCTACGTCGACGTGGCGGACCTGGTGCAGTCCGGCATTTTCGGCCTCGTCGACGCGATCGAGAAGTTCGAGCCCGAGCGCGGTCTCAAGTTCGAGACCTACGCGATGCAGCGCATCCGTGGCGCGATCCTGGACGACCTGCGCGCCCAAGACTGGGTGCCGAGGTCGGTGCGCAGCCGGGCCAGGGACGTCGAGCGCGCCATCGAACGCCTTGAGGCCAGGCTCCAGCGCACCGCGACCGATGCCGAGCTCTCCGACGAGCTCGGCATCACCGTCAGCGACCTGCGCGACCTCTACGCGCAGCTCCAGCTCACCTCCGTCGTCGCGCTGGACGAGCTGATCGCGGCCGGCCGCGGCAGTGCCTCGCTCGCCGAGACGCTGCCCGACGACCGCGCCGAGGACCCGGTCGCCTCGCTGGTCGATCAGGACGGCAAGCGCCAGCTCGCCGACGCCATCGCACAGCTCTCCGAACGCGACCGCGTCGTCGTCACGCTGTACTACTTCGAGAACCTGACGCTGGCGGAGATCGGCAAGGTGCTGGGCGTGACCGAGTCCCGGGTCTGCCAGCTGCACACCCGTGCCGTCCTGCGCCTGCGCACCAAGCTCTCCGAGCAGTCCGACGTCTGACGCCGCCGGTGGCGCGACTGCCGTCCCACGGCAGCAAGCGGATCACCGGTCGGCGCAGCAGCCGTAGCGGGTCCAGGTACTCCTCGCCGCGTCGCACTCCCCAATGCAGGCACGCCGCCGGACCCTGGCAGCTGGCATGACCTGGCAGAAGGGTGCCGATCACCGCTCCGCGCCGGACGGGTGCGTCCGCTGTGACCGTCGGCGTCAGTGGTTCATAGGTCGTGCGCAGCCCGTTGGGATGGTCCACGGAGACCACCCCGTGCCCGGCCACCTGCCCGGCGAAGGCGACCGTCCCGTCACCGGCGGCGAGCACCGGCTGGTCGGGTGCGCCTGCCAGGTCCACGCCGCGATGTCCAGGCGCGTAGCGGTGCGCCGGGCGTTCGAAAGGGCGGACCACCAGCGGCGTTCCCGCCAGCGGCCAGCCGAAGCGGTGCGCCGGCGCGGCCGGGTCGGCACTCGTGCTCCCCGGCAGGAGCAGGAGTGCCGCCAGCAGCAGCGGCAGGAGGAGCGCGGGCATGGCTCCACTGTCGCTCGGGGACTTGGGTTGTGCGTGCGCAATGGATCCGGCTGTGGACAGAAGCGACGGTTGTGGACAACTGGGCCGTCCGGTGGGACCGAGTTGTAGCTCCCCGGTGGGTGGCGAGTACACTCGGATCGCGGTCTGTACTGCGCAGATCGACTTCGCGTGCTACTGCGGGTCCCGATTCACCGGGGCGCGGCGCCCGGGGGTCTGAGGAGGTCGGTTCTCCGGCCACTCGGTCCGGGTGACGGCAGTGCACCAGGGCGGTGACCAGCCCGGTCCCCGCGACAACCCACCCGCGCGTGGGGCAAGGCCCGACGCGCTGATCACATGAGGTGTGAACCGGCCATGGCCGTCGTCACCATGAAGCAGCTGCTCGACAGCGGCGTGCACTTCGGACACCAGACCCGTCGCTGGAACCCGAAGATGAAGCGCTACATCCTCACCGAGCGCAACGGCATCTACATCATCGACCTGCAGCAGACGCTGACCTACATCGACCGCGCCTTCGAGTTCATCAAGGAGACGGTCGCGCACGGCGGCACCATCCTGTTCGTCGGCACCAAGAAGCAGGCTCAGGAGGCTATCTCCGAGCAGGCGCTGCGCGTCGGTATGCCGTTCGTCAACCAGCGCTGGCTGGGCGGCATGCTCACCAACTTCACCACCGTGCACAAGCGCCTCCAGCGCCTCAAGGAGCTGGAGTCCATGGAGCAGACCGGTGGCTTCCAGGGTCGCACCAAGAAGGAAATCCTCATGCTCACGCGTGAGAAGGACAAGCTGGAGAAGACCCTCGGCGGTATCCGCGACATGCAGAAGGTGCCCAGCGCCGTCTGGATCGTGGACACCAAGAAGGAGCACATCGCCGTCGGCGAGGCGCGCAAGCTGAACATCCCGGTCGTGGCGATCCTCGACACCAACTGCGACCCGGACGAGGTCGACTTCCCGATCCCGGGCAACGACGACGCGATCCGCTCCGCCGCGCTGCTGACCCGCGTGGTCGCCGACGGTGTCGCCGAGGGCCTGATGTCCCGCTCCGGCCGCAACACCAACGCCGCCGAGGGCGCTGACAAGCCCGAGGCCGGTGTCGCCAGCGAGGAGCCGCTCGCCGAGTGGGAGCAGGAGCTGCTCACCCCGGCCACCGCCGACGCGGGCGCCTCGGCCGGCGCCGAGTCCGCCCAGTCCTGACCTCGCGCCGCCCCGCCCGCCGCACCCCGGCGGGCGGGGCGCGCGGTCGGACCTCTCCGAGCACCAGAGCACGCCCCTCCTCGTACTGATCAAGGACGGAACACAGCACCATGGGGAACTACACCGCGGCCGACGTCAAGCGGCTCCGCGAGCTGACCGGGTCCGGAATGATGGACTGCAAGAAGGCGCTTGAGGAGTCGGCCGGCGACTTCGACAAGGCCGTAGAGCTGCTGCGCATCAAGGGCGCCAAGGACGTGGGCAAGCGCGCCGAGCGCGCCACCGCCAACGGTCTGGTCGCCGCTGACGGCGGGGTCATGGTCGAGCTGCGCTGCGAGACCGACTTCGTCGCCAAGAACGACTCCTTCCAGGAGCTGGCGAACAAGATCGTCGCCGTCGCCAAGGCCAACAAGCCCGCCGACGTCGAGGCGCTGAAGGTCCTCGACCTCGACGGCAAGACGGTCGACGCCGCCGTCCAGGAGCTCTCCGCCAAGATCGGCGAGAAGCTGGAGCTGCACCGGGTCGTCGTCTTCGAGGGCGCCGTCAGCACCTACCTGCACCGCCGCTCCTCCGACCTGCCGCCCGCCGTTGGCGTGCTGGTCGAGTTCACCGGCGAGGGCGACGAGGTCGCGCGCAACGCCGCGCTGCAGATCGCCGCGATGAAGCCGCGCTACGTCACCCGCGAGGAGGTGCCCGCCGACCTCGTCGCCCACGAGCGCGAGATCGCGGAGAAGACCGCTCGCGAGGAGGGCAAGCCGGAGCAGGCCCTTCCCAAGATCGTCGAGGGTCGCCTCAACGGTTTCTTCAAGGACGTCGTGCTGCTGGAGCAGGCCTCCGTGCAGGACTCCAAGAAGACCGTGAAGGCGCTGCTGTCCGACGCGGGCGTGACCGTCACCCGGTTCGCGCGCTTCGAGGTCGGCCAGAACTGAGTCAGCAGGGGCGGGGTTGCTGCGCGCGTCACGCCGCGGCGGCCCCGCCCTTGGCACGTGCGCGACGCGCCACCGAAAACCAGCATCCCGCCCTTGCCGCGGGCCCCGAGGAGGATTGACGTGAGCTCCGACGACGTGATGCTGCACCCGCCCTACAAGAGGGTGCTGCTCAAGCTCGGCGGCGAGATGTTCGGCGGTGGCTCCGTCGGTGTCGACCCCGACGTCGTGGAAACCGTCGCCACGCAGATCGCCGACGTGGTCCGCACCGGCGTGCAGGTGGCCGTCGTGATCGGCGGCGGCAACTTCTTCCGCGGCGCGGAGCTCCAGCAGCGCGGCATGGAGCGTGACCGGGCCGACTACATGGCCATGCTCGGCACGGTGATGAACTGCCTGGCGCTGCAGGACTTCCTGGAGAAGCTCGGCATCGACACCCGCGTGCAGACCGCCATCACGATGGGCCAGGTCGCCGAGCCCTACATCCCGCGCAAGGCCGAGCGGCACCTGGAGAAGGGCCGCGTGGTGATCTTCGGCGCCGGGGTGGGCATGCCGTACTTCTCCACCGACACCGCCGCCGCCCAGCGCGCGCTGGAGATCGGCTGCGAGGTCGTGCTGATGGCCAAGGGCGTCGACGGCGTCTACACCGCCGACCCCAAGAAGGACGCGGACGCGCGGCGCTTCGACCAGATCTCCCACCAGGAGGTCCTGGTCAGAGGCCTGGAGGTCGCCGACGCCACGGCGTTCAGCCTCTGCAAGGACAACGCCATGCCGATCCTCGTCTTCAACCTCTTGGTGGAGGGCAACATCGCGCGCGCGGTGCGTGGTGAGAAGATCGGCACGCTGGTGAGCACCCCCGCAGAGCCGGTTCGCGCGTAACCGTGCCGGGAACCACGCCAGCCTCGCTCCATCGGCACGCACACTAAGGAGAAGCCGTGATCGACGAGACTCTCTTCGACGCCGAGGAGAAGATGGACAAGGCGGTGTCCGTCGCCAAGGAGCAGCTCCAGTCGGTGCGCACCGGCCGGGCAACGCCCGCCATGTTCTCGCGGATCAACATCGAGTACTACGGGGCGCCGACGCCGCTGAACCAGATGGCCAGCGTCAACGTCCCCGAGGCCAGGATGGCGGTCATCAAGCCCTACGACGCCAGCCAGCTCAGCGCCATCGAGAAGGCGATCCGGGACTCCGACCTCGGCGTGAACCCGAGCAACGACGGCACCGTGATCCGGGTGGTCATCCCCCAGCTGTCGGAGGAGCGCCGCAAGGAGATGGTGAAGGTCGCCAAGGGCAAGGGCGAGGACGCCAAGGTCTCCATCCGCAACATCCGCCGCAAGGCCAAGGAGGAGCTCGACCGCATCGTCAAGGACGGTGAGGCGGGCGAGGACGAGGGCTCCCGCGCGGAGAAGGAGCTCCAGGACCTCACCGACAAGTACGTCAGCCAGGTCGAGGTGCTCGTCAAGCACAAGGAAGCCGAGCTGCTCGAGGTATGACCAACTCTCCCTCCCACCGTGTTGGCCGGCGATCGTGAGAGCACGTCCGGCGCGTCGGATGACGTGCCGGACGGCAGCTCCGCCAAGCCCGCGTCGCGAGCGGGCCGCAACCTGAGTGCCGCGATCGGGGTCGGGGTCGGCCTCGGCGCCGTCATCCTGCTGACCCTGCTGACCTTCCGGCACTCCTTCATCGCGGTGATCGCCGCCGCCGTCGCGGTCTCCACCTGGGAGCTCGCGGGCGCACTGCGGCGCAGCGGCAGCGGCATCACCGTCGCGCTGCTGCCCGTGCTCGTCGGCGGCCAGGCGATGGTGTGGCTGTCCTGGCCCTTCGGCAGGGACGGCGTGCTCGCCTCGTTCGTGGTGACGATCCTGGCCTGTCTGGTCTGGCGCTTCCGCGGCGGCATCGATGGCTATGTCCGCGACGTCACCGCCTCGGTGTTCACCGCCGCCTACGTGCCGCTGTTCGCCGCTTTCGCGTCGATGCTCGTGCTCCCGGAGGACGGCGTCGGCAGGGTGATCGCGTTCATCGTCGGCGTCGTCGCCTCGGACACCGGTGGTTACGCGGCAGGGGTGTTCTTCGGCAAGCACCCGATGGCGCCGAGGATCAGCCCGAAGAAGTCCTGGGAGGGCTTCTGCGGGTCGCTGCTCGCCGGCATGGTCGCGGGCGTGCTGACCCTCACCCTCCTGCTCGACGGTCAGTGGTGGCAGGGCGTGCTCTTCGGCATCGCGCTGGTCGTCACGGCGACCGCGGGCGACCTCGCGGAGTCGTTGATCAAGCGGGACCTCGGCATCAAGGACATGGGCACGCTGCTGCCCGGGCACGGCGGACTGATGGACCGGATGGACTCGCTCCTGCCGTCCGCCGTGGTCTCCTGGCTGCTGCTGAGCCTGTTCCTGCCGATCCCTTAGCAGGGGCTCAGTCGTCGTCGAAGCGTTCGTCGTAGTACCGGACGATCGCCCGCCGCGACGGGTCGATCACCGAGAACGTGGCGCCGCCGGGATCGCGGAGCACCGCGGTCCTGCCGTAGGGCGAGTCGAACGGGTCCACCTCGATGGCGCCGTCCAGCATCAGCGCGCGGTCGGCGGTCACGTCCGTGCCGACCCGCGGGCTGACGTTGAAGTAGATCATCCAATGTGGTGGGACCTCCGGCGGGTAGTCACGTCCCATCGCGAGCCTGCCGAGGTACGGTTTTCCGCGCAGCCACCACGTCGTGTAGTCGAACCGCTTGCCGTCACCGACCTGGCGGGGCGTGAACGCGAACAGCGTCGCGAAGAACGAGTCCGCCCGGTGCGCGAGGTGGGTGTTGAGGTCGGCCCAGCCGAACGTTCCCGGCCTGCGCGTGACGAACCGCCACGGCCGCGTCGGTTGCCAGAAGCCCACCCGCGCGCCGCTCGGGTCGTCGAGCATCAGCAGCGAACCGTGATCCTGGATGTCCAGCGGTCCGTAGTGCACCCGGCCCCCGAGACGGCGCACCCGCGCGCTGGCCGCCTCGATCCGCCGTATTCGCAAATAGAGGCTCCACGTTGGATAGTCGCTGAGCCGGTTGGGGAGAGCGTGCAATCCCGCGACCGGCTGTCCGTCGAGCAGCGCGAAGGTGTATTGGCCGATGGCGGGGTGGTGTTCGGTCTCGAACTCCCATCCGAACAATTCGGCGTAGAACTCCTTGCTGGCATCCAGATCACGCGTCGAGACGTCCACCCAGGACGGCGTTCCGCTGACCGGATCATGAGCGCTGTGCGGCAATGGACTGACCACGGCGACCTCCTGGGCGAGCAGGCAGCACCGACTATTGATCAACAGTACGCCGGAAAAATCCCAGTACCGAGCGGCCATTCGGGCGGGATTGCGACACTGTTGTCTCAGCAGGTTCGTCACGGTGGGGTGGAGGATGACACTCCAGTTGCTCCACGTGCCGCGTGGCGTGGCGTCGCGGTGATTTCGAATCCGTGCGCGGTCGTGTTCTCTTCCTGAGGCAGTTCTCGCCTACGTTGGTGGGGTGCGGAATTACGTGCGCGCCGCGCTGAGCGGTGTGCGCCCGGCGGCGGTGGTGCCCAGCCCCAACATCTGGAACTGGCCTGAGGTCTACGAGATCGAGAACCGAGCCCAGGACCACGGTGGGGTGATCTGGCGCGCGCTGCGGGAGGACTGCCCCTTCGCGGGACTGGATGTCGTGGATGTCGGCTGCGGGGACGGGTTCCACCTGCCGGAGTTCGCCGCGACGGCGCGCCGGGTCGTCGGGGTGGAGCCGCATCGGCCGTTGCTGCGCAGGGCGCGGCAGCGGATCGCCGGGCTGGCCACTGTGGAGCTTCGGCACGGCTCGGCCGAGCGGCTCCCCCTTGCCGACAACAGCGTTGACATCGTGCACGCGCGGACGGCGTACTTCTTCGGCCCCGGTTGTGAACGCGGGATGGCCGAGGCGGACCGCGTGCTGCGACCCGGTGGGGCGCTGGTGATCGTCGACCTGGACGCCACCAGCGCGCCGTACGGGACGTGGTTGCGCGAGGACCTGCCGGGCTACGACGCGAGCGAGGTCGAGGAGTTCTTCGCCGCGCAGGGCTTTTCGTGCAGGCAGCTGGAGACGCTGTGGCGCTTCCAGGACCGGGAGAGCGTGGCGGCGGTGCTGCGGATCGAGTTCTCCCCGTCCGTGGCCGAACGGGCGATCGCGCAGACCACCGGCCTCACCCTGCCGGTCGGCTACCGCATGCGGGTGCGGCGCAAGCCGACCGGGTTGCTGACTCCCTGATCCCTAGTCCTCGTCGAGCGAGGTGTCGATGCTGCCGTGCTCGGCGAGCAGCGTGTAGATCTGGCGCCGCGCGTCCTTGAGGATCATCAGCAGCCGGTGCTGGTCTTCCGAGGGGATCGCGTACGCGGCCTGTTGGATGGCCATCTTGAACTGGCCGTATGCCTCGCGCAGCTGCATCTCCGCGGGGCTGACGGAGTGGGTGAGCCCGCCCCACAGCTCCTCGGTGTCGATCTTCTCGGCCTCCGCGCGGCCGGACTCGGTCAGCGTGTGCAACCTGCGTCCCTCCGATTCCTCCGTGCTGACAAGACCCTCGTCGGTGAGCATCTGCAACGTGGGGTAGACCGAGCCGGGGCTGGGCTTCCACGCGCCTTCGGAGCGCTCGGCGATCTCCTGGATCATCTCGTAGCCGTGCATGGGGCGTTCGGTGAGCAGCGCGAGCAGCGCCGCGCGCACGTTGCCCCTGCGCCGCCTGCCGCCGCCCCGGCCGTGACCGTGCGGGCCACGGGGTCCCCGGCCGCGACCGCCCTCCCAGCCCGGGCCCCCGCCCCAGCCGGGCGGCGGTGGCGGGGTGGGAGGGAACGGCGGCGGGCCGCCGAAGGGATCGCGTTCCGGTTGGAAGCCGTAGCCCCCGAAGCCGCCGCGCGCCTGCGGGGCGAAACCGAAGTGCTGGTGCTGCGGGCCCCAGCCGTGGCCGGGGTGCTGGTGGTGGTGATGCGGATGCATGGTTCCTCCTGGTTGTGCCGTCGGTCTCCTTGACCGATGACTTAACGATATATCGCTGACGTATCGCGATGCAACGTCGAATATCGGTCGCCCCGGCGCAGGTTGCTCCGAACGGAGCAGTACGATCGATGATCTTGTGTCCGTTTCGTCCTGTAAGAAGGTGGAATTCATGCGTCTGACCAGCATCGGAATGGCCCTGAGCGTCTGCGCCCTCGCCGCGGGTCCGGTCGTGGAGATCAACGACTCGCTGGTCGAGGTGGAGGACGTCACCGTGGACCTGCACCCCGCCGAGCTGACCTCGTTGCTGCTCGACCAGCGGCCGCCGTCGGCCTGACCGGGAGCGTGGCGATGCGGGGCGCCGGAGCGTGGGACACTGGTCGCGCCATGACTTCGCTTCCCCTGGTCTTCGACGCCCCTCGCCGCGGCATGCCCCCGCGGCACCTCGCCGACCTCTCCGCGGACCAGCGCCGCGCCGCTGTCGCTGACCTGGGCGAGAAGCCGTTCCGCGCGACCCAGCTCTCCAACCACTACTTCGCCCGGCTGACGGCCGACCCGGCCGCGATGACCGACATCCCTGGCGCGAGCAGGGACCGCCTCGCGGCCGAGCTGCTGCCCCCGCTGTTCACCGAGCTGCGCAAGGTGACCTGCGACGACGGCACCACGCGCAAGACGCTGCTGCGGGCGCACGACGGCACGCTGATCGAGAGCGTCCTGATGCGCTACCCGGACCGCGCGACGTTGTGCATCTCTAGCCAGGCGGGCTGCGGCATGGCCTGCCCGTTCTGCGCGACCGGCCAGGGCGGCCTCCAGCGCAACCTCTCCACCGCCGAGATCGTGGAACAGGTCCGCTTGGGGGCTGCCGCGATGCGCGACGGCGAACTCCCCGGTGGCCCCGGCCGCCTGTCCAACATCGTCTTCATGGGCATGGGCGAGCCGCTGGCGAACTACAAGCGGGTGATCGACGCGGTGCACCGGATCTGTGATCCCGCGCCGAACGGGCTCGGAATTTCTCAGCGGTCGGTGACGGTGTCGACGGTGGGTCTTGTGCCCGCGATCCGCAAGCTCACCGAGGAGGGCTTGCAGGTTCGGCTCGCGGTGTCGTTGCACACGCCGGATGACGAGCTGCGGGACACGCTGGTGCCGGTGAACAGCCGGTGGAAGGTGGCCGAGGTCCTTGAGGCGGCCCGGGGTTACGCCGACCGCACCGGCCGCCGGGTGTCGATCGAGTACGCGTTGATCAAGGAGATCAACGACCACGGGTGGCGCGCGGACCTGCTCGGCAAGCTGTTGCGTGAGCACCTGGGGCAGTTCGCGCACGTCAACCTGATCCCGCTGAACCCGACGCCGGGTTCGAAGTGGGACGCCTCGCCGAAGCACGTGCAGGACGACTTCGTGCGCCGGGTGGAGGCGCAGGGTGTGGCGTGCACGGTGCGGGACACCCGTGGTCAGGAGATCGCGGCTGCTTGCGGGCAGCTCGCAGCCGAGGGGTAGGCCGTGCCTCCGTTGCCTGGCCAGACCTGGGCCGGGGGCGCTGGTCAGAGGTGCTTCACCCGTCAGCGTGTTGCCAGGGGAAAGGCGCGAGGTCGGGCTCGACCCAGCCAGTCCTAGCCGCGGCACTGGCCAGGGTTGAGGCTCGGTAGAAGCGGGCGAGCAGCCTCTTGTCCAGCAGCGCGGTGTGATGGTCGGCGAAGGCGTCGAAGTCGCTCGCCTCCTCGGCCGCGTGGTGCCCGATCAGTTCGACCCAGGCCCGGCTGACGGTGGCGTTGTACTTCTGGGGCACTCCCTCGTAGCGGGCGGTGCGGCGAATGCCGTCGTGGATCAGGTCCACCGCTGCGGCGGTGCCGAAGCGCGTCACCGCCAACCAGGTCAGATGGACGTGCTGCCGGTGACCGAAGCGGTCCGCTGTCGCCATGACCTCCCGCATCAGCTCCTGGAACTGCGTCGGATGAGCCTCTTGGTCCTGGCGGTGCGTTGAGAGTGATTCATGGCTGGGCATGGTCATGAGGACACCTCCATCAGCGCTTGCAGCACGGCGTGGAAACCGGCGACGGCGGCCGGAGGAAGATCGCCAAGAGCGCGGCGCTCGATGTCGGCGAGGGTCTGGCGAATCGACTCCGCCGCAGCGCGGCCGGTCGGGGTCAGCTCGATGAGCACGGAACGCCGGTCGCCCGCGCGTGTGGTGCGGGTGATGTGGCCACGGCGCTCCAGCCGGTCCAGCACGCTGGTCAGCGTGGTAGGGCGGGTGCCAGCGGCGGAGCCCAGTTGGGACACGGTGCGGCCCTGGCCGTCGGCGAGGTTGGCCAACGCGTTGATCTCGGAGGCGGTCATGTCGAGATCGACGAGTTCGGTGGCGAGCAAGTGGAGGGTGGCGTGGGTCGCGCGCTGCAACGCCAGCAACGCCGACGGGCCCGGTGGCACGGATTCTGGTTTCACGATTTCGGATAGTACGATATCGGAATAACTTGGGCAAGGCGGTCCGAACGACGGTCGCGACCTGCGGGCTGATGCGCCTGCTGCATCGTTTGCGCTGGTAGAAGCGTTGCAAGAAGGGGAGCAGTGAGCCGTGCCGGTCAGCGGCAGATGGAAGGTGGCGGAGGTCCTTGAGGCGGCCGGGGGTTACGTCGACCGCTCCGGCCGCCGGGTTGACCAAGGAGATCAACGACCACGGGCAAGACCCTGCGCCAGCACGTCCGGCGGTCCGCCCACGTCAACCTGATCCCGCCTGCGAGCAACTCAGCCATTCGCGGGCTTATGGACGCCTCAGCGCGTTCCAAGCGGTCCATAAGCCCGCGAATGGCCGGGGGTGGGTCAGGTGAGGCGGCCGGTGGCGACGTCGAAGTGGATGAGGACCACGCCGCCGGCGTTGCGGATCACGGGGGACTCGCCCTCGTTGAGCCTGGGCGAGCACCGTCACGTGCTTGGCGGGCGGCGGCGGGAGCGGGGCGGTGAAGTTCGCGGCGTAGGTGGTGTTGTTGGCGAGCAGCTCGTCGGTGACTGACATCTCGACCTCATTGGTGTCGGGTCTGCTGAGGACGCGAAAAGGCCGCACACCTCACGCATGCGAGAACGAGGTGTGCGACCTAACGACACGACTGGTCGAACAGGTAGCAGCGCCGGTGAGGCCAGAACGGCTCAAGCGCTACGCCCGGGGAAGCCAGCGAACCGACTCATGCGCCCATGCGCAAAGGTTCCCAGGTTGTGGGAGCTCAGCGGCGCCAGGAGGTCCTGCGGCGGACCTTGTCCAGCAGCAGCACGCCGATCATGCCGGCGCCCAGGACGATCAGCCACACGTCCTCGTTCCAGCCCCGGTGGTTGCCGATCAGCATGATGAACATGATCGCGGCGCAGATCCAGCCCGCGGCCCGGGTGGCACGGGGGAACTCGCCGTGCCAGCCCCACGCCTCCGACGGCTCGGCGTGCGGGTCGGCGGTGTGGTGAGCGTCGTGCTTCTCCAGCTCAGAGGACTGCTGGGCCGCCACGATTACCTCCCGGGTGATGGTTCTTGCCGGGTTATCGTCGCACATCGACCCCGTGTGATCCCGTCGGGCGTGGGCTTGCCGACACGTCTCTGGCCGCTCGTCTACGCTCATTCGGCGGCGTCTGTAGTCGCGCCTCCCTGCCCACATCCCTCCATCGCTGTGCCGATGGCCCGCCAGCATGCCCGGAGGTCTCGGAGTGACCGTCCAGTCGTCGACGGAGTTCCGCCCAGCACACCAGGCCACCCCGGACACCTGCGCCCCGGTAGCGGTCGGCATCCACGAGGTGCGCAAGAGCTTCGCCGACCAGGTGGCCGTCGGCGGGATCTCGTTGCGGGTGCACGAGGGCGAGTTCTTCTCGGTGCTCGGGCCCTCCGGCTGCGGCAAGACCACGTTGCTGCGGATGATCGCGGGGTTCGACGACCCGGACAGCGGGCGGATCGAGCTGGACGGGGCCGACATGGTCGGCGTGCCGCCCTACCGCCGCGACGTCAACACCGTGTTCCAGTCCTACGCGCTGTTTCCGCACCTGAGCGTGCGGGACAACGTCGCGTACGGCTTGCGTCGCAAGAAGATCAGGGGTGCCGAGCTGCGCAGGCGGGTAGCGGAGAACCTGGAGCTGGTGCAGCTCGGCCGCTTCGCGGACCGCCGCCCCGGGCAGCTTTCCGGCGGACAGCAGCAGCGGGTCGCGATCGCGCGGGCGCTGGCCTGCGAGCCCCGGCTGCTCCTGCTGGACGAGCCGCTCGGCGCGCTCGACGCCCAGCTGCGCAAGCAGGTCCAGATCGAGCTCATGCGCATTCAGCGCGAGGTCGGCACCACGTTCCTCTACGTCACTCATGACCAGGAGGAGGCGTTGGTGCTGTCGCACCGGGTCGCGGTGATGAACGCGGGGCGACTTGAACAGGTCGGCTATCCCGAAGACGTCTACGAGCGTCCCGCGACGCGGTTCGTCGCCGGGTTCATCGGCACGTCGAACATCATCGACGGTCAGGTGTCCGATGTGGATGGAGCCTGGGTGGAGCTCGCCGCGGAAGGGGTGCGGCGGCTGCGGACCGCGATGCCGGACGGACGGTCGCTGCGGGCGGGGGAGAAGGTCGCGGTGACCGTCCGTCCGGAGAAGCTGCACCTCTACGACCGGGAGGACCAGGTTCCGGTCGGCTGGTGCTCGCTGGGCGGCACCGTGGCCGACGTGGTCTACACGGGTGTGTCCACGCAGTACGTCGTGGAGCCCTCCGGCGGCGGGTCGATGGTCGCCTTCGTGCAGAACGCTCGTCGGGTTTCCGACGCGGGCATTCCCGGGCAGCCCGTGTGCATGGCCTGGGACCCGGAGTTCACCGTGCTTCTTGACGAGGAGATGAGCGATGTCGGATAGCGTGCGCGTCGCACGGCTGTGGGACGGTCGGCGGTTCAGCCGCCGGAACGTGTTGCGCTCCACGGCTTTCTTCGCGATCGCCGCGCACGGGCTCGCCGGTTGTGGGATCTCCGAGGCACCGCGGGAGGGGTCCGGCGAGCAAGGCGGCCGGGCGGTCAACCAGGTGGACGAGCCGGGGCTGAACTTCTACAACTGGACCGACTACATCGCGCCGGACACGATCAGCAGCTTCCAGGCAGCGACCGGGATCAAGGTCACCTACGACAACTTCAGCTCCAACGACGAGATGGAAGCGAAGATCGCCTCGGGCGCCGCCGGGTACGACCTCGTGGTGCCCAGCGACAACTTCCTGCACCGGTTCCTGCGCGCGGGGCTGCTGCGGCGGCTCGACCACGACCTGATCCCGAACCTGGGCAACCTGGAGCGGCGCTTCGCCGAGGCCGACTACGACCCCGGCAACCGCTTCTCGGTGCCGTGGGCGTGGGGCACCACCGGGCTGGCCTACTCGAAGTCCGCGCTCGGCGAGCGGATCCCCGGCTTCTCGGCGTTCGACCTGGCGGCCGCGCAGGGCCGCAGCATGGTGCTCGACGAGGCCCGTGACGGCCTGAGCATCGGGCTGCTCGCGCTCGGCCACGACCCGAACACCGGTGACGCCAAGCAGATCGACGACGCGGCGAAGTACCTGCTGGACCTGAAGAAGAAGCTCGGACAGATCAGCTCCGACGTGATCGAACCGCTCACGTCCGGGCAGATGGTGTTGGCGCAGGCGTACTCCGGCGACGCGTTCCAGGCGCGCAAGGCGAACGCGAACGTCGCCTACACCATCCCGAAGGAAGGCGGTCTGTCCTATGTGGACCTGCTGTGCGTCCCCAAGGACGCGCCGCACGCGCTGAACGCGCATCGGTTCATCGACCACATCCTCCGGCCCGACGTGGGGGCGGCGCTGTCCAACGCGGTGCGCTACGGCAGCCCGAACGCGGCCGCGAAGACGTTCATCGACAAGGAGCTCCTCAACGATCCGTTGGTGTACCCGCCCGCCGACGTGCTCGCGAGACTGCCGTTCATCAAGGACCTCGGCCGCGAGGCTGAGGCCCGCTACGCCGATGCCTGGACCAAGGTGAAGACGGGGTGAGAGCTTCCCTTCGCCGCCTGCTCGTGCTCAGCCCGGCAGGTGTGTGGCTGGCGCTGTTCTTCCTGGCGCCCATGGCGTTGGTGGCTCAGTACAGCTTCGCCACCAGGGACCTCGGCGTGCTCAGAGTGGTGTTGCCGTGGACAACGCAGGCTTACCGCAGCGTCCTCGACCCAGCGTTTCTGCCGATCTTCGGGCGCACGCTGCTCTACGCGGGGCTGACCACGGTCATCTGCCTGCTGATCGGATTCCCGCTCGCGTGGTTCATCGCGCGGCACGGCGGACGATGGCGGTTGGCGCTGCTCGCGGCTGTGCTGATCCCGTTCTGGTCGAGCTTCCTCGCGCGCATCTACGCGTGGAAGGCGTTGCTCGACGCCGACGGGCTCGTCAGCAGGACGCTTGGCGCAGTGGGATTGGGGCGGGAGAACGGGTTCCTGTTCACCGATGGGGCCGTGGTGCTCGGGTTGACCTACGGGTTCCTGCCGTTCATGGTGCTGCCGCTGTACGTGGCGTGTGAGCGCATGGACTACCGGCAGGTCGAAGCGTCCTACGACCTCGGCCATGGGCGGCTGTCGACGTTCTGGCACGTGGTGCTGCCCGGAGTCGCGCCAGGGGTCCTCGCCGGAGCGCTGCTGGTGTTCGTGCCCGCCGCCGGGGATTTCGTGACGCCGAAGCTGCTCGGCGGCGTGGACCGGTCCACCTTCGGCAGCGTGATCGACGACCAGTTCCGCGGTGGCAACAACTGGCCGTTGGGCTCGGCCATGGCAGTGCTGCTGCTCGCGCTTGTCGTGGTTGTGCTGGTCGTGCGTGGGCGACGCGGGGAGGACGTGCTGTGAAGCGGCGGCCGTGGCGGCTCTGCGCGATCGTTGTGCTGGTCTACGCCTTCCTGTACCTGCCGATCGCGTGGTTGGCGTTGGTGTCGTTCAACTCCTCGCGGTCGGTGAGCGAGTTCACCGGCTTCTCGCTGCGGTGGTACGCCGAGCTGCTCGACGACGAGCGGGTGTTGCGGGCCCTGGAGCTCACAGTTCGGCTGGCGTTGACGAGTGCGGTGGTGTGCACGGTGATCGGCACGCTCGCCGCGTTCGGACTGAGGCGGGCGTTCCGTGGGCGGTCGGTGCTGGCGTTGCTGCTGACACTGCCGATGGTGGTGCCCGAGGTCGTGATGGGCGTGAGCCTGTTGGCGTTCTGCGTGAAGCTGGCCGGAATCCCGCTGGGGTTCTGGGCGTTGCTGGCCGCCCACGTGTCGTTCTCGTTGAGCTTCGTTGTCGTCGTCGTGCGGACGCGGCTCAGCGGTATGGACCCGCGGCTGGAGGAGGCGGCCGCGGACCTGGGAGCCGGGCCGTTCACCGCTTTCCGCACGGTCACCTGGCCGTTGGTGCTGCCCGCTGTGGCCGCGGGCGCGGCGTTCGCGTTCCTGCTCTCTTTCGACGACGTGGTGACCTCGAACTATCTTGGCGGTGTCGGGTCCACCACGTTGCCGGTGTACGTCTACGGGCAGGCGGCCAAGCGCGGGGTGTCGCCGGAGATAGTCGCGTTGTCCACCGGGATGGTCGTGGTGAGCGCGGTGTTGTTGCTGGTGGGTGTGGTGATCACGAGCAGGCGGGCGCGTCGCGGCTCGTCGCCGGTCGTGGAGGTGCTCGGTGTTTCGCAGGGTGGTTGAGGACTTCGAGTGCGGCAACTGCGGCCGCGCGGTCCGGGGCAACGGCTACACCAACCACTGCCCCGGTTGCCTCTGGTCGCGGCACGTCGACGAGGAGCCGGGAGACCGGGCGGCGGAGTGCGGCGGCCTGATGCGGCCGGTGCACGCGTTCCTGAAGGGGCAGAAGACGCGGATCGTGCACGAGTGCGTGGTGTGCAAGGAGCGGAAGAACGTCAACTCCGTCGAGGCCGACGACCGCGACGCGATCTTCACGCTGATGGCGGCCTCCGCGCGGGACTTCATGGGGCACTAGCGCCTGGCCGGTAAGCCCCGGGTGCCCCACCGATCCCGTGCCATGCCGCGCTGCGGCGTGCGCGCTGGCGTGGTCGGGTTTTCGCGTTTTGTCACCTTGATGCTCGATAGAGCGCTCTCTTTTCGCATTAAGGCTACAAAACGCGATAGGAGGGGTGGGGGTGGAGGGGTGTCGGTGAGGCGGTGTCGCTACTCGCGGGACATGGCCGGGTGGTTCCGGGGACCGAGGGTGGTTCGCCACCTGAGTGGGTCCGATGTGGACTGTCCGAAGTGGAGTCGCGGCCCGGCTGGTTGACGACCGGGCCGCTCCACCGCGGTCAGTCCAGCGCGCCGTTGTAGTCCGGCAGCTTGAACGTGCGCTCGGCGTGGCCGCCCGCCAGGTCCCACGTGTTGTTGCCGACGTTGGCGACGATCTTGTAGCCCTTGGCCTCGATGGCCTTGCGCGCGTCGGTCTTGACCTTCTCCGTCGGCTCGAAGTTGAACCACGGCCGCAGGTGGAGCCCGTCGACCGGGTAGCCGACGTCGACCAGGTTGGCCTTGGTGGGCAGGCCGAGCACCTCGGGGCGGTTGGTCACGAAGAAGACCGCTGTGCCCTTCGACTTGGCCAGCTTCACCGCGCGCAGCATCGACTTGATGGCGGGAGTGGTCAGCTGCGGGTTGTAGGCCGTCTCCAGCGTGGTGTTGTCGATGTCGAGCGTGATCGCGGTCTTCTCGCCGGGCGTGGTCAGCCGCGAGCCCAGGTAGGTCTCCAGCTGCGCCGCGACGACGCCGACGTCGGCGATCCAGGTCTCGTACGGCGGCTTCTCGGCCGCCACGGTGGCCGGGGCCGACGGGGCGGGCGCCGCGGTCGCGGTCAGGGGTGCCGCGACGGCCAGTGCCGCCGCCACGAGCCCGGCGGTCACGAGTCGTGCCCTCATGCTGTTGCTCCTCTCGCCCCGGGCAGGGGATCCCATGCACGCCATGGGGGACCGGGGGTCAGTGAGCCAAGGATGTCGGCAGGCACCTCGTGCGACCACCGCCGAACGGACGGGTCGTCCGCGCACGAGAAGGGGCCGTCGGCGTGGTGCCGACGGCCCCTTCCCGGGTCGGTTGAAGTCAGGCGTGTGAGCGGTTGCCGACGACGAGGCGGTAGATGGCGAGCACGATCACCGCGCCCAGAATCGCCAGCAGCCAGGAGCTGAGGCTGAAGAACGAGTCCACGTCGGCGTTGAACAGCGTGCGGCCGATCCAGCCGCCGAGCACGCCGCCGACGATGCCCAGCAGCATCGTGACGATGATGCCGCCCGGGTCCTTCCCCGGCATGATCGCCTTCGCCAGAGCACCGGCGATCAGGCCAAGCACGATCCAAGCGATGAAGCCCATGGGGTGTTCCCTTCTTGCCCACGGCGCGGAGCGAGCCGTGTGGTCCCATCAGTTGCCCGTTCGTCCTGCCCCCACAGAGATGCCCAATCCCCGTGACCTCACGCGGATGTTATGACTCCGTGACCTAGCATGGCCCGATCGGTGACGTGGGCCGCGAGGGCCCGCCAACAACGTCGTGCGACAACATGGTCATGATCCCGCCGCGGCGCGCGTTCCGCCCCGCGGCTTGAGTCCCACGATTGGGGAGAATGGCCGCCATGACTGATCCCGGCGCTGGTCAGCGCTCCGTGCTCGTGCTCGGTTCGACAGGCTCGGTCGGAGCGCAGGCACTCGACGTCGTCCGCAACGCCCCCGGCCGGTTCCGCGTGCTCGGCATCGCGGCGGGCGGCGGCGACCCGGCGGCGGTCGCGGCCCAGGCGCTGGAGTTCGAGGTCGAGGTGGTCGCGCTGTCCAGGGCGACCGCGGCGGAGGACCTGCAGCTCGCCCTCTACTCCGAGGCGCAGCGGCGCGGCTTCGACCGGGGCGAGCTCCGGTTGCCCAGGGTTCTGGTCGGTCCCGACGCCATCCGCGAGCTGATCGCCACCACCCCGGTCGACGTTGTGGTCAACGCGCTGCCCGGCTCGATGGGGCTGCTGCCGACGCTGGAGGCGCTGGCGACCGGATCGACCCTGGCGCTGGCCAACAAGGAGTCCCTCGTCGCGGGCGGACCGCTGGTGCTCAAGGCCGCGCGGCCCGGCCAGATCGTGCCCGTCGACTCCGAGCACTCCGCGCTGGCCCAGTGCCTGCGCGGCGGGCGCGAGGCCGAGGTCGACCGGATGGTGCTGACCGCCTCCGGTGGCCCGTTCCGCGGCCGTCGCCGCGAGGAGCTGACCGAGGTCACCGTCGCGCAGGCGATGAACCACCCCACGTGGGCGATGGGCCGGGTCATCACGATCAACTCCGCGACCCTGGTCAACAAGGGGCTGGAGCTGATCGAGGCGAAGATGCTCTACGACCTGCCCTACGACCGCATCGACGTGGTGGTGCACCCGCAGTCGATCATCCATTCCATGGTCACCTTCGTCGACGGCTCCACGCTGGCCCAGGCCAGCCCGCCGGACATGCGGCTGCCGATCGCGCTGGCCCTCGCCTGGCCGGAGCGGGTCCCCGGCGCCGCGAGGCCGTGCGCGTTCGACGCCGCGACCGCGTGGACCTTCGAGCCGCTCGACGACGAGACCTTCCCGGCTGTGCGCCTCGCGCGCCAGGCCGGGACCGCGGGCGGGTGCGTGCCCGCCGTCTACAACGCGGCCAACGAGGAGGCCGTCGAGGCGTTCCTCGCGGGCCGCGCCTCGTTCCTCTCGATCGTGGACACCGTGCAGCGCGTCGTCGACGAAGCCGACCAGTGGCGCGCGGAACCGTCTACGGTGGACGAGGTGCTGGCCGCCGAGCAGTGGGCCAGGGCTCGGGCTCAGGAGCTGGTGGGCGCGGTGGGCGGCCCAGCCACCGCTGGAAGGAACTAGAGACGTGTCGTTCGTTCTCGGCGTTGTGCTCTTCGCACTCGCCATCGGGGTGTCCATCGCCCTGCACGAGTTCGGTCACCTGCTGACCGCGAAGATGTTCGGGATGAAGGCCACCGAGTACTTCATCGGGTTCGGGCCTCGACTGTTCTCCTTCCGCAAGGGGGAGACCGAGTACGGGCTCAAGGCCATCCCGGCGGGCGGGTACGTGCGCATCATCGGCATGACCGCGCTGGAGGAGGTCGACCCGGCGGACCAGAAGCGCGCCTTCTACAACCAGAAGGTGTGGAAGCGCGTCGTCGTGCTCTCCGCAGGCTCGGTCATGCACTTCATCATCGGCGTGCTCGTCGTGTACTTCATGGCCATCTCCACGGGCATGCCCAACCTGGAGAACAAGCCGATCGTCGGCGAGGTCAGCCAGTGCGTCCCCGCGACGCAGGACACCAAGACCGGCGCGCTTGCCCCGTGCGGCCCCGGCGACAAGGCGCCCGCGCTCGCGGCAGGGCTGCAGAAGGGCGACCGCATTCTCAGCGTCGCCGGCAAGGACACCCCGGTCTACGCCGACGTGCTCAAGGCGACCCGGCAGGCCAGTGGCCCGACGCCCTTCGTCGTCGACCGCGACGGCCAGCGGCTGACGCTGTCCATCGACGTGGCCCCGGTGCAGCGCAGGCCGCTGGACGCCAAGCAGGGCGACGAGCGCCTGGAGACGGTCGGCGCGGTCGGCCTTGCCAACGCGAGCACCATCGCCTACGGCGTCGGCTCGGCCGTCGGCCCGACCTTCGAGTTCACCGGGCTGCTGTTCCAGAACGCCTGGGAGGGTCTCAAGCGGCTGCCGGAGAAGGTTCCGGTCGTGGTGAAGGCGATCTTCGGCGACAACAACCCGGAGCGCCCGGTCAGCGTGGTCGGCGCGAGCATCATGGGTGGGGACGCGGTCGAGCGCGGCCTGTGGGAGGTCTTCCTCATCCTGCTGGCGATGCTCAACCTGTTCATCGGCGTGTTCAACCTGCTGCCGCTGCTCCCGCTGGACGGCGGGCATATCGCGGTGAACGTGTACGAAAAGGTGCGTAACACGATCCGGCGAATGCGTGGTCGCCCGATCGGGGCTCCGGTGGATTACACGAAGCTGCTTCCGCTCACCTACGTGATGATTTTCCTCGGTGGTGCGCTGATGCTGCTCACCATCACCGCCGATGTGGTGAACCCGCTGCGACTGGGTGGTCAGTAGCGAACTACCGAATGTGAGCGGTGCCGCGGCCATTGTTTTCCGGGCTTGTGGCACCGCTCACATTTGTTGTATGGATTCTCGGCCCCGGCCCCGGGCGTTTCGGGCACCTCCGCCGGGGCCGTAGAGTGGATGGCGACAGTGGTCGTCGACGATCTCATCCCGGGAGTTGAAACCCATGTCCGTTGACGGTGTGATGCTCGGAATGCCGGGCTTGCCCGCTCCGGTGCTCGGACAACGGCGCAAGACCCGCCAGCTCAAGGTCGGCGCCGTCGGCGTCGGCAGCGACTCGCCGATCTCGATCCAGTCGATGACCACCACGCTGACCTCCGACGTCAACTCCACGTTGCAGCAGATCGCCGAGCTGACCGCAGCGGGCTGCGACATCGTCAGGGTGGCCTGCCCGTCCCAGGACGACGCCGACGCGCTGCCCGCGATCGCGAAGAAGTCGCAGATTCCGGTCATCGCCGACATTCATTTCCAGCCGAAATACGTTTTCGCCGCGATCGAGGCCGGTTGTGCGGCTGTTCGGGTGAATCCAGGAAACATTCGCAAGTTCGACGACAAGGTCGGCGAGATCGCGAAGGCGGCGAAGGACCACGGAACTCCGATCCGCATCGGCGTGAACGCCGGTTCGCTGGATCCGCGGCTGCTGGAGAAATACGGCAAGGCCACTCCGGAGGCGCTGGTCGAGTCCGCGCTCTGGGAGGCGTCGCTGTTCGCAGAGCACGACTTCCACGACATCAAGATCTCCGTCAAGCACAACGACCCGGTGGTCATGGTGCGCGCCTACGAGCTGCTCGCCGAGCGCTGCGACTACCCGCTGCACCTCGGCGTGACCGAGGCCGGCCCGGCGTTCCAGGGCACGATCAAGTCGGCGGTGGCCTTCGGCGCGCTGCTGGCCAAGGGCATCGGCGACACCATCCGGGTCTCGCTGTCCGCTCCGCCGGTCGAGGAGATCAAGGTCGGCACCCAGATCCTGCAGTCGCTGAACCTGCGCCCGCGCAAGCTGGAGATCGTCTCCTGCCCCTCCTGCGGCCGCGCCCAGGTCGACGTCTACACCCTGGCCGAGCAGGTCACCGCCGGCCTGGAGGGCATGGAGGTGCCGCTGCGCGTCGCGGTCATGGGCTGCGTCGTCAACGGTCCCGGTGAGGCGCGTGAGGCCGACCTCGGCGTCGCCTCCGGCAACGGCAAGGGCCAGATCTTCGTCAAGGGCGAGGTCATCAAGACCGTGCCCGAGCACAAGATCGTGGAGACCCTGATCGAAGAGGCGATGCGCATCGCCGAGGAGATGGAGGACGCGGGCGAGCCCTCCGGCGCTCCCGTGGTCAGCGTCTCCTGACCGCACCTCCGTCCCGGTTGGTCATGCACCCACAGTGATCAGCTGTGGTCGTGATACGGCCAACCGGGGGGCAACCCACGCGCGTTCGGCAGTTGGTCTGGCAGTCTTGGTGCGTGCTGAAGCTTGCCGGGGCTCGGCTGCTCGACGAAGGCGATCTTCGGGCGGTTCGTGCCGTTCTGGACGCCGACCCCGTCGCGTCGTGCATGGTCTCCTCGCGGGTCGAGGTCGCGGGTACCGATCCGTGGCGGTTGGGCGGTGAGCTCTGGGGTTTCGGCCGGGACGGGATGTGCTTCTCCGGCGCGAACCTGGTGCCGCTCGCCGGTACCCCCGCCGCGTTGCGCGCCTTCGCCGACCGGGCACTGCGCCGTCGCCGCGCCTGCTCCTCGCTGGTCGGACCGGCCACGCAGGTCCTCGGGCTCTGGCAGGAGCTGGAGCCGGAGTGGGGACCGGCGCGTGAGGTCCGCGACGACCAGCCGTTGATGGCGCTGGCCGGCCCGCCTGCCCTGCGGCCCGACCCGCTGGTCCGCCCGGTGCGCCCGGACGAGCTCGACCGCTACTTACCGGCGGCGATCGCCATGTTCATCGAGGAGGTCGGCATCGACCCCCGCGCCGAGGACGGCGGCGTCGGCTACCGCGCTCGTGTCGCCGAGCTCGTCGCCGCTGGCCGCGCGTTCGCCCGGTTCGAGGACGGCGAGGTCGTCTTCAAGGCCGAGATCGGCGCGATGTCCTCTCGCGTGGGCCAGATCCAGGGCGTGTGGGTGCGGCCGGAGCGGAGGGGCCAGGGCCTCGGCGCGACGGGCACCGCCGCCGTCGCGGACCGCCTCGTGCGCGGCCTCGGCCGAGTGGCCAGCCTCTACGTCAACGGCTACAACGCCCCGGCCCGCGCGGCGTACGCCAGCATCGGCTTCACGCAGGTCGGTCAGTTCAGCACCGTGCTCTTCTGAGCCCTTCCCGGCGTTTCCGATGTGACAGGGGGCTCACCGTTGTCGGTGAGCGCTGGCACACTGTTCGCCGTGCCAGCTCAGCCACGCAATCGGTCGGTCAGGCTGTTCGCCGTCGTGCTCCTCAGCCTGCCCGTCGCGGGCTGCGGGCTGTTCGGTTCCGACGCGGAGCCGGAGGTCGCGGCGCGAACCTTCCTCAGCGCGTTCGCCGCGGGGGACACCACGACCGCGTCCAGAGCCACCGACGACCCGCAGGCCGCGAAGGACCTGATGGACAAGGTCCGCGCCGCGCTCAGACCCGTCGCGCTCAAGACCACCGTCGGCACCGCGACGGCCAAGGGGGACACGGCGACGCTGTCCTACAACGCCGAATGGGACCTCGGCAGGAACCGGATCTGGGGCTACAAGGGCAACCTCGAACTCCGGCGCGGTGACAAGCAGTGGCAGGTGCACTGGAGCCCGGAGTCGATCCACCCCAAGCTCTCGGCGCAGCAGTCGCTGGTGCTGCGCGAGCAGCAGCCCGACCCGGCGCCGATCCTGGACCGCGACGGCGGATCGCTGCTCGCCGCGGAGAAGGTCGTCTCCGTGCTGCTGGACCGCAAGCAGGCGGGCAACCTCGCCGATGTGGCTGGCGCGCTGGCGAACGCGTTGAACCGCTTCGACTCCGCGATCACACAGCAGTCCATTGTGGATAGAGCGACCAAGACCCCGGACGGCCAGGCGTACTCGGTGGCGTTATTGCGCGACCCGGACTACCAGAAGGTCAAGCCGCAGATCTACGACCTGCCCGGAGTGCGGTTCAGCTCGCAGACCCGGCTGCTGGCGCCCGACCGCGCGTTCGCCTCGCAGGTGCTGCCCGGGATCCGCAAGGCCGTCGAGGACCAGATCGAGGGCAAGGCCGGTTACCGGATCTTCTCGGTGAACGCGGGCGGCAGCGAGGTCGAGACCCTGGTCGACGAGAAGGCCGTGCCCGCCCAGGCCGTCACCGCCACGCTGAGCCGCGCGGTGCAGTCAGCGGCGGAGGACGCGGTCGAGCCGGTCGGCAACGCGGCGATGGTCGTGGCGATCCAGCCCTCCACCGGCGACGTGCTCGCGGTGGCGCAGAACGGGGCGGCCGATGCCCAGGGCGCGCTGGCGCTGACCGGTCGCTACCCGCCGGGCTCCACGTTCAAGATCGTCACCGCCGCCGCTGCGCTCGGCGGCGGCGCTGCCGACGCCAACACCGAGCTGCCCTGCCCCGGCACCTGGACCATCCAGGGCCGCCGCATCCCCAACGACAACGAGTTCGAGCTCGGCACGGTCCCCCTGCACCGCGCCTTCGCCCGCTCCTGCAACACCACCTTCGCGGAGCTGGCCACCAAGCTGCCCGCCGACGCGCTGACCAGGACGGCCAAGCAGTTCGGGCTCGGGGTGGACTTCGTGATCCGCGGCATGACCACGGTGACCGGCTCGGTGCCGCCGGCCAGCGCGGTGGTCGAGCGCGCCGAGGACGGCTTCGGGCAGGGCAAGGTGCTGGCCAGCCCGTTCGGCATGGCCATGGTGGCGGCCTCGGTCGCCAAGGGCTCGATGCCGCTGCCCAACCTGATCAGGGGGGTCAAGACCTCGGTGGACGCCGAGCAGCAGCCGGTGGCGCAGCCGGTGCTGGACTCGGTGCGCACGATGATGCGCGAGGTGGTCACCGAGGGCACGGCCACCAAGCTGCAGCGCAACGGTGAGGTGCGGGGCAAGACCGGCACCGCGCAGTTCGGCGACGGCACGCACTCGCACGGCTGGTTCGTCGGCTACCGGGACGACGTGGCGTTCGCGGTGCTGATCGTGGACGCCGGGTCCTCCGCCCCCGCCGTGGACGTGGCGTCGCGGTTCCTGGCCGCGACGCCGTAGTGCCGTTATCGGGAATAGTGCTACCTTGTAGCACATGAGTACCGAGTCGATCGGTGTTCGCGAGCTCAGGCAGAACGCGAGCAAGTACCTCAAGCGTGCCGCCGCCGGCGAGACGTTGGTGATCACCGAGCACGGTGTCCCGGTCGCGATGCTGGCGCCACCGCCGAAACCCTCGCTCCGGGAGCAGTTGATCGCCAACGGCGAACTGGTGCCAGGCAGGGGTGGTGCCTTCCCGCCGCCACTGCCCGCGGCGGCTCCGGGTGAGCGGACGTTTTCCGATGTCCTGCAGCAGATGCGCGATGAGGAACGCTGGTGATCTACTTCGACTCTTCTGCCTTGGTCAAGTTGGTCAGAGCCGAAGCGGAAACCACGGCGCTGACGACATGGATCGCGCAGCACCCGGACGCGCAGCGAGTCACGAGCTCGCTCGCGCGAGTTGAGGTGGTCCGGGCGGTCCGCGATGGCGGGCAGCAGTTCACCGCCCAAGCCGCCGCGGTACTGGTTGAGGTCGACCAGATGCCGATGACCTACGACCTCCTCGACGAGGCCGCCGCGTTGCCGTTGCGGGTGAAGAGCCTCGATGCGATCCACCTCGCGTCGGCGATGCGGCTGCGCAGTGAGTTGAAGGCGTTCGTCTGCTACGACAAGCAGCTCATCGCCGCGGCGACCGAGGTCGGTCTGAGCGTGGCAGCGCCCGGGGCGTCGTAGGCTGGGGACCATGCCCGTCAGCGCCCCGTTGAAGCCAGGCCAGCAGTCACCGCGACGTCCCGTGCCGTCGCACATCGCCCGGCCCGAGTACGTCGACAAGCCCGCGCCGAAGCGCAACACGGATCCGTGGGTGCAGTCGGAGGAGATCATCGAGGCGATGCGCGTCGCGGGCCGCCTCGGCGCCCAGGCGCTGGTCGAGGCGGGCAAGGTCATCGCGCCCGGCGTCACCACCGACCACGTCGACGCGGTCGTGCACGAGTTCCTCTGCGACAACAACGCCTACCCGTCGACGCTGGGCTACCGGAACTTCCCGAAGTCGTGCTGCACCTCGCTGAACGAGGTCATCTGCCACGGCATCCCGGACTCCACGGTGATCTCCGACGGCGACATCGTCAACGTGGACGTGACCGCCTACATCGGCGGCGTGCACGGCGACACCAACGCGACCTTCCTCGCCGGTGACGTCGACGAGGAGTCCCGACTGCTGGTCGAGCGGACCCGCGAGGCGACCATGCGCGCGATCAAGGCGGTCAAGCCCGGCAGGCAGATCAACGTGATCGGCCGGGTGATCGAGGCGTACGCGAAGCGCTTCGGCTACGGCGTGGTCCGCGACTTCACCGGCCACGGCATCGGCCGTTCGTTCCACAGTGGACTCGTGGTGCTGCACTACGACGAGCCGAAGATGGACACGGTCCTGGAGCCCGGCATGACCTTCACGATCGAGCCGATGATCACGCTCGGCACGATCGAGTACGACATCTGGGACGACGGCTGGACGGTCACCACCAAGGACAAGAAGCGCACCGCCCAGTTCGAGCACACCGTCCTGGTCACCAAGGACGGCGTCGAGATCCTGACCCTGCCGTGATCGAGCTCAGGCGCTGGTCGGCCTCCGGCGCGGCCTGGTACGCCGAGCAGGCCAAGGATCCGGAGATCCTGCGCTGGACAACGGACTCCCCGGATCTCACCGCCGCGGACGTGCGCCGGGCCATCGCCGCGCTCCCCGAGGACGCGCTGGCCTGGATGATCACCGACGCGGAGACCGGCGAACCGCTCGGCAACGCGGCGGTGGACCTCAAGGACGGGGTCGCGGAGCCGTCTTACTGGATCGCCGCGTCCGCGCGCGGCCGAGGAGCGGCCACCGAGGCGCTGCGCGAGATGTGCGCGCGGTCGCTCGCGGCGGGAGCCGAACGGGTGGAGCTGGTCATCCACCGCGACAACGCGGCTTCCGCGCGCGTGGCGGAGAAGGTCGGCTTCGTCGCGGGCGATGCCTTCGAACACCCGAAGCTCGGACCCTGTGTGCGCTACCGGTGGGACGGGTGAGCCTGGGCGGGGCCTTGCTGGTCGCGGGGACCACGTCGGACGCCGGGAAGAGCGTGGTGGTCGCCGGGTTGTGCCGGTGGCTGGCCCGCGACGGGGTCCGCGTCGCGCCGTTCAAGGCCCAGAACATGTCCAACAACTCCGTGGTGACGGCCGACGGCGGGGAGATCGGCCGCGCCCAGGCCGTGCAGGCCGCCGCGGCGGGGCTGGAGCCCTCGGTGCGGTTCAACCCCGTGCTGCTCAAGCCCGGCAGCGACCGCAGCTCCCAGGTCGTCGTGCTCGGCAAGGCCCTCGGCCAGGTCAGCGCGATGTCCTACCGGCAGCGCAAGCTGGAGCTCGCCGGGGTCGTCGCGTCCACGCTGGAGGGGCTGCGGCGGGACTACGACGCGGTGGTCTGCGAGGGGGCCGGATCGCCGACCGAGATCAACCTGCGGGCGCAGGACATCGCCAACATGGGCCTCGCCAGGGCGGCGGACCTGCCGGTGGTCGTGGTCGGCGACATCGACAGGGGTGGGGTGTTCGCGCACCTGTTCGGCACCCTGGCGCTGCTCGATCCCGCGGACCAGGCGCTGGTCGGCGGCTTCGTGATCAACAAGTTCCGCGGCGACCCGGCGCTGCTCACCTCCGGGCTGGACCAGATCACCGCCCTCACCGGCCGCCCCGTGCTCGGCGTGCTGCCCTGGCGCGAGGAGCTGTGGCTGGACGCCGAGGACTCCTTGTCCTACACCGCGGACGGGGTGGTCGGCCGACCCGCGCCCCCGGCGGGGGAGCAGTGGTTGCGGGTCGCGGTGGTGCGGCTGCCCAGGATCTCCAACGCCACCGACGTCGAGGCACTGGCCTGCGAGCCCGGTGTCTCGGTCCGCTTCGTCACCGAGCCCTCCAGGCTCGCCGACGCCGACCTCGTCGTCATCCCCGGTTCAAAGTCCACAGTGGACGATCTGGAGTGGCTGCGGCGCACGGGTTTGGCGAAGGCGGTCGCGCGACACGCGAAGAAGGGGCTGCCGCTCGTCGGCATCTGCGGCGGCTTCCAGATGCTCGGCGCGCGCATCACCGACCGGGTGGAGTCGGCTGCCGGTGAGGTCGCCGGACTCGGGCTGCTCGACGTGGACATCGAGTTCCGGCAGGGCAAGACGCTGGCGCGTCCGACCGGCACCGCGTTCGGCGAAGCGGTGCACGGCTACGAGATCCACCACGGCGCGGTCGTGCGCGTGGCCGAAAAACCGTTGGTGCTGCTGGATGACGGTCAGGGTGAGGGTGCGCTCACGGACGGCATCGCCGGAACCCACTGGCACGGGCTGTTCGAGAACGACGCCTTCCGTGCGAGGTTCCTTCGCTGGGCGGCGGAGCGCAGCGGGCGGGACGGGTTCGTCGTGGCCGGCGGGGTGTCTTTCGCGGACCAGCGCGCGGCGCAGCTGGACCTGCTCGGCGACCTCGTCGCGGAGAACCTGGACACCGACGCGGTCATGCGGCTGCTCGACCGCGGCGCCCCTGCGGGCCTGCGCACCATTCCGCCGGGGGCGCCGTAGGACGCGGTCAGGAAGCCGGACCGCGGAAGGCTTCGAGCACCGCCTTGGCGATCTGCGCTCCGCCGTCGCCGAGCCGCGCTCGGTACTTGTCGATGATCACCTGCTCGCGCGACGGGTCCACGCGTCCGCCACCGGCGGAGGTGCGCGCCCGCTGCACGGCCTCGGAGGCTTCCTTGCGCTGGCCGAGCAGGTCGATGATCTGCCGGTCCAGGTCGTCGATGCGCGCCCGCTGCTGGGAGATCACATCCGAGGGCGCAGGGGGCGGCGGTGCCGGAGCCGCCGGGGGAGCGCTGCCGCACCCGGTCACCGCGAGCACCGCGAGCAGGGCCAGGCCAACGCGCATCTCCGGCCTCCTGACGAGAAGGGGTGGCTACGAGGGAGACCGTAGCCACCCCGACCGTCACAGCTCCAAGCGCACGTCGTAGTCGCCGAGCCAGCTGTCCAGCGTCAGGATCAACTCCATCTGCCGCCGGACCTTGCTCGCCGGGTCGGTCTCGACGAGCTGCCGGGTGGTCCGCGGGTCCACCAGCTCGAAGGCCCGGGAGGTCCCGGCGTGCAGCAGGGTGCCGACCCGGTCCCGCAGCGCGTCGTCGTACCCGGTGTCCTGTGTGGACGGGTACGGGCTCTTGACCCGGTCGACGACGGACTGGGGCAGGACGTCCGCGGTCGCGGCCCGCAGCAGGCTCTTCTCCCTGCCGTCGAAGGTCTTCATCGCCCACGGCGCGTTGAAGACGTACTCCACCAGGCGGTGGTCGCAGAACGGCACCCGGACTTCGAGGCCGACCGCCATGCTCATCCGGTCCTTGCGGTCCAGCAGCGAGTTCACGAAGCGCGTCAGGTGCAGGTAGCTGACCTCCCGCATCCGCGCCTCCTTCGCGGACTCACCGGGCAGCTTCGGCGCCTCGGCGATCGCCTCGGCGTAGCGCTGCCGGACGTAGCCGCGGATGTCGAGCTTCCTGGCCACCTCCTCGCGCATGATGCCGGGAGCGTTGTTGTCGTGCATGTACATGGCCATCCACGGGAAGGTCCCGGCGTTGACCGCCTTCTCGTTGTGGAACCACGCGTAGCCGCCGAAGACCTCGTCGGCGGACTCGCCGGAGAGCGCGACCGTGGACCGCTTCCTGATCTCCTGGAAGAGCAGGTAGAGCGAGATGTCCATGTCCCCCATGGAGATCGGCAGGTCGCGGGCGCGCAGCACGGCCTTGCGCGCGCCGTCGTCGAGCAGGTCGGCGTTGTTGAGCACGATGTCGGTGTGGTCGGCGGCGACGTGCTCGGCCACGTCGGCGACGAACGGCGCGTCCGGGCTGCCGCGGAACTCGTCGGCCTGGAAGTTCTCGGTGTAGCCGGCGAAGTCCACGGAGAACGAGCGCACGGGCCCGCTGCCCTGCTCGGCGAGCGCCTTGGCCGCGAGGGCGGTCAGCGCGCTGGAGTCCAGGCCGCCGGAGAGCAGCGTGCACAGCGGCACGTCGGAGATCAGCTGGCGGGCGACGATGTCGTCCAGCAGCTCGCGCACGGTGCTGACCGTGGTGCCGAGGTCGTCGGTGTGCTCCCGCGCCTCCAGCTGCCAGTACCGGCTCTTCCGCACCCCGGAGCGCGAGATCCGCACCAGGCCGCCGGGGCGGACCTCGTGCATTCCGCGCAGGATCGCGTGCTCCGGTGTCTTGACGAAGGCGCTCGCCTCGGCGAGGCCCTCCGCGTCGATGACCGCCGTGGCGAGCGGGTTGGCCAGGATCGCCTTGGGTTCGGAGCCGAACAGCACGCCGTCGGCGGTGGGGTAGTAGTACAGCGGCTTGATGCCGAGGCGGTCCCGGACCAGCAGCAGCTCCTCGCTGCGCGGGTCCCAGACCGCGAAGGCGTACATGCCGTTGAGGTGGTCGACGAGGTCCGCTCCCCATTCCAGGTACCCGCGCAGCACGACCTCGGTGTCGCTGCTGGTGCCGAACCGGTGGCCGCGCCGGGTGAGCTCGGCGCGCAGCTCCCGGAAGTTGTAGGCCTCGCCGCTGTAGGTGATGACGGCCTCGGCCTCGCCGTCCCGCTCGGCGACCATCGGCTGCTTTCCGCCTTCGATGTCGATCACCGAAAGCCTGCGGTGGCTGAGCGCGGCGTGCCGGGAGAGCCAGGTGCCCTCCGCGTCGGGGCCGCGGCAGACCATCGTCTCGGTCATCGCGGCGACGACGTCCCGCTCACTGGTCAGATCCCGTTGAAAAGCCACCCATCCCGTGATTCCGCACATTCGTGCGCACCCTCTTTCCCCCGGTTCCCGGACATGGCGGCCGTGTTCCGCTCATGTTTCCTTTCGGGGACGATGGTCACGCTACGACGCACTGTTGCGCCGCGCAACAGTCGGGAGGTAAGGTGCGTATGTGACAGAGCGGACAAATGACCCCGCAATTTCCGGGATGAGCGAGCTGGAACAGCAGCTCACTCTTTTCGCTCGCAAGGCGGTCTGGCGGAGCTGGTCGACGGGCTACCGGGGACTCGACCACGTCACGTACCCGTACCTGGTGGCCGTCGCCCTGAAGGGCGGTGCCAGGGTCGGCGACCTCGCGAGGCAGTTCGGCGTCGACAAGTCCACTGCCAGTCGGCACGTGGCGAAACTGCTGGCAGCGGGACTGGTCGAGCCGGTGGAGAACCCGCCGGACGCGCGCTCGGTCCCGCTGTGCGCCACCTCGGCCGGGCTGCGCCTGCTCACCGACGTCCAGGCCGAGCGCGCGGCGTGGCTGCGGCGGGCGCTGTCGGGCTGGGACGAGCGGGACCAGCGGACGCTCGCCGCGCTGATGGCCCGGCTCAACGCCGGACTCGAATCGTCCGAATGATTTCACTCGGATGGCGGCAAGGGGGCTTACCGTTCTTTTTTGTCCTTTACGTGCAGGTTTGCGAGCAATTCCTCCAGGAATCCGCCCGCTTCTCGGGCCGCCTTGTCCGCGTCCTGTTCGCGCACCGCGTCGAGCAGTTCCGCGTGTGAAACGTGCTCCTCGTCGCGCAGCGCGGTGTTGACGGTTGTCGCCACGCTGGAGCGCACCGCCTCGGTGAAACCCCGGTAGAGCTCGGTCAGCACGCGGTTGTGGGAGCACTCCACCAGGAACAGGTGGAAGTCGGTGTCGCGCTGGACCATCCGGTCCCATTCGCCCGCCTCCAGCGCGGCGTCCCGGTCGGCGAGGATGCGCTCCAGCTCGCGCAGGTCCTCTGCGCTGCGCCGCTCTGCGGCCTGGCGCGCGCCCTCGACCTCCAGCGCGCGGCGCACCTCCAGCACGTCCCGCAGTTCGGAGCCGCACAGCCGCCGCACCGCGCCGGAGAGCTCGCTGGTGGCGCGGACGAACGTGCCGTCGCCCTGCCGGACTTCCAGCAAGCCGGCGTGCGCGAGCGCGCGGACGGCCTCGCGCACCGTGTTCCTGCCGACGCCGAGCGCCGTCACCAGCTCCGGTTCGGGCGGGATGCGCTGCCCCACCGGCCACTCGCCGGAGGTGACCAGGGCGCGCATCTGTTCGATGACCTGCTCGACCAGACCGGCTCGCCGGGTAGTGGCCAAAGGCACAGGCTCATCCTCTCATCCAAACATCCCATGTTTGCCATACTCTGCCGCGTGACGGTCTCGCCCAAGCTCGAACTCAGCGCCCGCCCGACCGAACAGCCTGCCACCACGACCCCGATACCCGCCGCGAGCGTGGCCGGCGGCTTGGCACTGGTCGTGGGCGTAGTGCTGGCAGCGGCGAACCTGCGTCCCGCCGTGACCAGTCTGGCGGCCGTCCTGTCCGAGGTCCGGGACGCGCTCGGCGTCTCCGCCGCGTGGACCAGCGCGGTCACCGCCATCCCGACACTGTGCTTCGGCCTGGTCGGCATGCTCGCGCCCTGGCTCAGCCGCAGGTACGGCCCGCGCCCGGTGATCACCGGAGCCCTCGCGCTGATCGCGCTCGGACTGGTGGGCCGCGTGCTCGACGGGCCGTTCGTGCTGGTCGCGGGCACCTTCCTGGCCTGCGCCGCGATCGCGGTGTGCAACGTCCTGATCCCCGTCGTGGTGAAGGACTCCTTCCCCGCGGGCAAGGTCGGTGCGATCACCGGCGCTTACAGCGCGGCGCTGTCCGCCGGGGGCGCGATCGCCGCGGCGTTCACGGCCCCGCTGGAGGAGGTCGTCGGCGGCTGGCGTTCCGCGGTCGGGATGTGGGCGCTGCTGGCCGTCCTCGCGCTCGCCACCTGGCTGCTCGCCGGGCGCTCGACCGCTCCGGCCCGCGCGGTGGCCGTGGCGGAGGAGGCTGAGGAGGACGCGGCTCCGCGGCGCTCGCTGCTGCGCAGCCCGCTCGCGTGGGCGGTCACCGTCTTCTTCGGTTTCCAGTCGCTCGTCGCCTACACCGTGATGGGCTGGCTGCCGGAGATCCTCCGCGAGATGGCGGGCGTCACCCCGACCACCGCCGGTCAGCTGCTGGCGATCGTGATGGTGCTCGGCGTTCCGGTCTCGATGATCGTCCCGCCGCTGGCCGCGCGGGCCCGCTCGCAGTCGGTGTGGGCGATGTCGATGGCCCTGACCGGCTTCGCGGGCTTCGCCGGACTGCTGCTCGCGCCGACCGTCGCGACCGGGCTGTGGATCCTGCTGATCGGCATCGGCATGGGCGTGTTCCCGCTGGCGCTGACGCTGATCACGCTGCGGGCGCGCACCAGCCAGGAGACCGCGCAGCTGTCCGCGATGGCGCAGAGCCTCGGCTACCTGATCGCGGCCGCGGGGCCCTTCGCGGTCGGACTGCTGCACGGTCTCACCGGCGGATGGGAGCTGTCCCTGGTCCTGGTGCTCGTGGTGCTGGCAGCCCAGGTCGTGCTCGGTCACGTCGCGGGCCGCCCCCGCTACGTCTGACCCTGTCCCGTACGTGTCGCACTGCGGATGGCCGATCCCCGCACCCCACGCCCGCGGTGGGCTGGCCATGGAAAACTCACCAGTCCGGCCGACCGTGGGCAGGGGGCGTGCGGGTCAGTCCTTGGTCGGCAGCTTCAGCAGCGCGTTCTCGACCAGCTCCGGCATCGCCGGGTGGATCCAGTACTGCCCGGTGGCCATGGTGCGCGCGGTCAGCCCGAAGTGCATGGCCTGGATCAGCGGCTGGATCAGCGTTCCCGCCTCCGGCCCGATGATGTGCGCGCCGAGCAGCTTGCCGGTGTTCGGGTCGGCGAGCAGCTTGCAGAAGCTCGTTGTGTCCTCCATCGCCCAGCCGTAGGCGATGCCCGCGTACTCCTGCACCGCGCTCACGTAGGGCACTCCGGCCGCGCGCGCCTCCTGCTCGGTCAGCCCGACCGAGGCGATCGTCGGCGAGGAGAACACCGCGTGCGGCACGAACCGGTGGTCCGACGCGAGCGGCTTCTCCGGGTTGAGCAGGTTGTGCTGCACCACGCGCGACTCGTGGTTGGCGACGTGCTTGAGCTGGAACGGCGACGAGATGTCGCCGAGCGCCCAGATCCCGTCCACGACGGTGCGCTGGAACTCGTCGACGACGACGCGGCCGTCGGGATGCGTCGTGACACCGGTCGCCGCCACGTCGAGGATGTCGGAGTTCGGCGTGCGGCCGACCGCGACGAGCAGCTCATCGGCCTCGATCACCTCGGCGCCGTCCGGGCCTTCGAGGTGCAGCCGGACCACGCCGTCGACCCGCTCCGCGCGCACGGTCTCGCGGTTCAGGCGGACGTCCCACCGCTGCGCGGCGAGCTCGGTGAAGCGCGCGGCGACCTCCTCGTCCTCCGAGCGCAGCAGCACGCCGGAGCGGGCGACCAGCGTGACGTCCACGCCGAAGGAGGAGAACACGTGCGCGAACTCGGTCGCGACGAACCCGCTGCCGAGCACGATCATCCGCTTGGGCAGCTCGTCCAGCCGCATGACCGTCTCGTTGGTGTGGAAGCCGGTCTCGACGATGCCGGGCACGTCCGGGGTGACCGGGCGGCCGCCCGCGGCGATCACGAACCGGTCGGCGGTGATCACCTCGCCGGTGCCCGTGTCCAGCTGCTTCGGGCCGACGAACCTCGCCTGCCCGGTGAAGACGGTGACGTTCGGGCAGTCCTCGGCCCGGTAGCGCTTGCCGCCCTCGGCGATCGGGTCGATCCGGCCGAACACGCGGTCTCGGATCTCGGTCCACCGCACGCCGTGCAGCTCTGCGTCCACGCCCAGCTTCGTGCCCGCCGCGGGCGCACTGGCCACGTTCGCGGTGTGCACGAACATCTTCGTCGGGATGCAGCCCACGTTCAGGCAGGTTCCGCCGAACACGCCCTTCTCGACGATGGCCACGTTCCAGTCGTCGAACCGCTCGTCGAGGATCGAGTTCCCCGAGCCGGTCCCGATGATCACCAGGTCAAAATGCCGCACGCCGCGTCCCTTCGATCTCCGTCGAGCCCGACCGTACCCGTGGCACGTCCGTCCGAAGTGTCCGGAAGGTTCGTGGCCCTGGTCACGGCTCCGCGCGCCCTCGGCTTCGGGGCGCGTTCGCCGAGTACAACGGACACATGCGGCTCCTCTCTTCCCGTCGAATGCTGGTGGTGGCGAGCGTTCTGGCGCTGGGGCTGATATCCGCCTGCGGTCAGGACGCGCCACCCGCCCCGCCCTCCGCGTCTCCGCCCGCCGCCCCGCCGGTCCCGCCCGCTCCGCCGGTCCCGTCCTTCGAACCGCCCTACGCGCTGGGCACGCCCCAGGCGAAGGTCCCGCCGCTGGAGAACGGGCTCGTCCCGGTCGTCCGGCGCATCCACACCGACAAGCCCTACGTCTTCATCACCATCGACGACGGCCAGGTCCCGCACCCGGCGGCGGCCGACCTCATGCGCCGCAGCAAGACCCGCCCGACGATGTTCCTCACCGACAGGTACGTCGAAGGCCACCGCGGCTACTTCAAAGACCTCCGCGACCAGGTGGGGGCGACGATCGAGAACCACACGCTTTCCCACCCGAACCTGCGCGGCAAGCCGTACGAGGTGCAGCACAAGGAGATCTGCGCAACCTCCGACGCTTACCAGCGCGAGTACGGCAAGCGCCCGTACCTGTTCCGCCCGCCTTACGGCAACTACGACGACACCACGCGCAGAGCGGCGGCGGACTGCGGCATCAAGGCGGTCGTGCTGTGGACGGAGACCGTCAACGACGGCGCGGTGCAGTTCCAGGCGGGCACGAAGCTCAAGCCCGGCGACATCGTGCTCATGCACTTCCGCAAGACCTTCGTCGAGGACTACACCGCCTTCCTCAACAAGGCCAAGGAGGACGGAATGACCCCGGTCCTCCTGGAGGACTTCCTCTCCGCCTGAGCACCCGGTGCGGTGCCCGCACCGGGCTCACGACGGAACGCTCAGTGGGCGTAGGTGGGGGTGATGATCGCCCGCGCCAGGGTGTGGAAGGCGAGGTTGAAGCTCACGACCGCGGCTGTGGCGTTCTTGTCCACGCCGAGCGATTCCACGTCCACTGCGTGCACCACGAAGTAGTAGCGGTGCGCGCGGTCGCCCTGCGGCGGGGCAGCGCCGCCGTACTCCGCGGAGCCGAAGTCCGTCGGCGTGTGGAAGGCGCCCGCCGGCAGATCGGTGCCGGAGCCCGCGCCGGTGGGCAACGAGGTCACCGTGGCGGGGATGTCCACCAGCACCCAGTGCCAGAAGCCGGAGGGCGTGGGGGCGTCCGGGTCGAAGCAGGTGACGACGAAGCTCTTCGTCTCCGCGGGGAAACCCGACCAGGACAGCGCGGGGGAGAGGTTGTCGCCGGTGGCGCCCATGCCGTTGAACACGTGCTTGGCAGGCAACGGCTGACCGTCCGAGATGTCGTCCGAGGTGACCGTGAACGCCGCGACCTCGGGCAGCAACGCGTACGGGTCCGGGGCGATGGGACGATCGAGGCTCATCGGTGTTCCTCCGCGGGAAGGTGTTCGAACCGGTACTTGCGGTTGCCGGCAACCCTAGTGCCGTACCGGTCGACCCGGGAGTCGATCACGGTCAGCCCGGCGAGCACTCCGCTCAGCCCCCTGCCCCCGGTGGTGTGCACGAGGAACAGGGAACTGGCGCACAGCAACAACAACGCCGCGTTGGGGTCCGTGCCGACGAGCACGTAGTACCCGCCGGACCCGGACAGGAAACGAGCGAGGACGCGGGGCCACCGGGGGACGGTTCCACCGGGGCCCGCCGGGCGCAGCAACACGATCCGTTGGCCGACCGTGCCTCCGTTGCCCAGCAACGGCATCACCAGCAACAGCAGCACTGCGGGGAGCCAGTAGGCCAGTACGGAGGTCAGCAGCGGGTTCCACACACCGCTGCGGGGTACTTCGCCGTGGATCGCCCAGTTCGCCAGTTTCGCGCCGAACAGCAGGGCGCTCCCGGTGAGCCACACCGCGAGCAGGTCCAAGGCGATGCCGAGCAGCCGACGCCGCCTCGTCACCGGGCGCGGCACACCGACCGGGACCCGCACCCGCTGGCCGGGAACCAGGTTCAGCACAGGGGCGAGCAGGAAGCCGATGCCCGCGCCGAGGGTGTTGGACAGCAGGTCCCCGGTGTCGAAGAGGCGGTACGGGCACTGGAAGAGGAACCACACCCCGGTGAGCTGGGTGCTCTCCACCGTGAGGGAGATCAGGAAACCGGTGAGCAGGGTCAGCGCGACACCGCACCGGAACAGGTGGCGGAGGAACATTCCCAACGGCACGAACAGTGCCACGTTGAACAGCACCTGGCGCAGCGCCGGGTTGCGCAGGGTCGCACGGATGCCGGAAGTGTCGTACTTGCGCATGTCGTCGATGAAGCGCAGCGGCTCCAGCACCGGTTTGGTGACCGCCGCGTGCTTGACGCAGAACGCCGCGTCCACCTCGGGTAATGGCAGCAGCGTGTAGGTCACCAGGGCGAAGGAATAGACCAGGAAGCCCAAGCCGAGCACCGCGTGGCCAAGGCCGAGCTCGCCCCGCCGGTGGTAGCTCCAGGCGATGTAGGGCACGACCAGAACGGCCGCGAGCCCGAATCCCCCGATCACCGCCACCACGGCCGACAGCGTCGTGCCGCTCAACAACCATCCCCTCGACGCCCTGCACCCACCGCCAGTATCGCGGCTGTCGTCTCAGCAAGATCGCCATTTCCCGGGCGGTACCCGGACGGGTGAGACGGGCGACCGGCAACACCGGCCGCCCGTCGGGAGAGTGCCTGGCGCTCACCCGGCCAACGGGACCGGGCGGAGCTAGAGCACGACCAGGACCCGGATGCCGAGCAGGTTCACGCTCAGCCGCACGTGCACGCCGACCCGGATCTTGCCGATCACGATGCAGCCCGCGACCCGCACCTTGACCGCGGCGCCGACGTTGGGCTTGATCGTCACGTAGCCGCCCGCGTACGCGGTGACGGTGCCCTCGACGTTGGCTGCGGCCCGCACCGTCGCGGCGACCGTCGTGCCGTGGCCCGGTGTCGCGGAGGCGGCGGGCGCCACGGCCATCAGCAGGCCGGTGCAGGCGGCGGTGGTGGCGACGACGCCAAGGGCGCGCTGGGTGAACGTACGCATTGGTGGCTCCCCTCGGGAAAATGCCTGACTGACCTTCAGTCAACTCTTTCCCCGACAGATGGGAAGTGGGGCCGAGTTTATTCACTCGATCCAGCCGGATCGCCCGAAGGGGATTTCGGAGCGTGACGCGAACTTACCCGTCAGGATTACCTTTGTCCGCTCCGGGTGGGAACCGTGCAAATCGTTAGAAAAGTTTTCGCGTTCACTGAGTACGGCGGTGGTCTCAACGCGGACACGGTGGAAGCACGACGGCGCTACGACCGGAGCCGGACATGACGAAGGGGCGGCCGGAGAACCGGCCGCCCCTTCGCGGGTTCGCGGGTGGCTACAGCACCACGAGGATCCTGATGCCCAGCAGGTTCACGCCGAGCCGGACCTTGACGCCCTCGATCAGGGGGCCGCCGATGACGATGCAGGCCGCCAGCCTGACCCGGACTTTCACCCCGGTCTTGAGCTTGATGCTCGCGTAGCCCTCGGCCACCGACTCGACCTCACCCTCGCCCTGCTGGTCCTCGTCGGCCGTCGAGAACGTCGAGGGGGAGTTGGGTGCGCTCGCCGGTGCCGCGGAGGCCGGTAGGCCACCGAGCATCAGGCCGGCGGAGACGGCCGCGGTCGCGGCCAGGGTCAGTACGCGCTTCGTGATGGTTCGCATTGGATGTTGCTTCCCCTCGACTCAGGCGAATTTGTGGTGACGGGCTGCCCGTCACCAGTGCAACACCCGATTCCGGGAATGGGCATCCCCAAGTAACTATTTCACCCATTTCCCGGAATGTGCGAACTGAGAGCTACCGCTGCGCCACCGTTTCGTATGACCTGAATCAGGCGCAGTGGGGATCTCTCGTGATCGTCCCGTTATCACCTGATCGAGAGTTTCTCAGGGCTTTCGCGCGGTCACGAGGGTGGTGGCCGTCCACGGCCCGCTCCACCACATCCGCCAGCCGAGGCGGTGCCTGCGCACGTCGGTCATACCCAGTTCGGTGAGGGCCGCGGCGTACTGGCGGCCGAACCTGATGTCGGCGAGCGCCACCCGGCCGCCGGGGCGCAGCACCCGCACCGCCTCGCGGATCGCCAGCGCGCGGCCGTCGGCGTCGGGGATGTCGTGGATGGCCAGGCTGCTCAGCACCAGGTCGAAGGAGTCGTCGAGGAACGGCAGCCCGGTCATGTCGCCGGTGCGCAGCTGGACGCGGTCGAGCACGCCCTCCGCCGCCGCGTTCTCGCGCGTGGTCTCGATGTCGTTGCCGGACTGGTCGACGCTGCGCCACAGGTCGATCCCGACGGCGTGCCCACCGCGGGAGAGCCGCTTGGCCGCCGCGAGCAGCACGGCGCCCCGGCCGCAGCCGAGGTCGAGCAGCTGCTCGTCCCCGCGCAGCCGCAGCTCGTCCAGGACCTGCTCCCAGGTCGCGAACTTGCCGCGCAGCGTGGCGTGCAGGTAGATCACGGCGCACAGCACCAGCGCCGCGGCCAGCACCACCGGCAGCGGGCCGTCGGTGAGGGTCGTGGCGATGAGGCAGCTGAGCGCGCCGACTCCGAATCCCGCGGGGACGTAGGGCGCGTCGATTCCGTAGGAGGCTGCCCGTCGCACCAATACTCCAGCCATGTCGGACTCCTGCCGCCTCGATTCGAGGGAGACAGAATAATCCCGCATCCCGGAAACGAAACGTAAGTTCGGCGGGATTGCGATGAATGTCCGAAATGGCGCATAAATTGTTCTCGCGTCGAGCCCTCTGCCGTGTCTCAGTGCCCCGGCTTCGGCATCAGCAGCGCCAGGGCCAGGTACAACAGGAACTGCGGGCCGGGGAGCACGCAGGACGCGACGAACGCGATACGGACGGTGCCCGGGCGCCAGCCGAAGCGCTCCGCGATGCCGCCCGCGACACCGAAGAACACGCTGTCGCGGGAACGTGTGAGCCGGTGGGTCCGGTAGGGAGTGGACATTCGACGTTACCTCCTGATCGCGTGAAGCGGCGTTGTGTTGCCTCTTCACATCAGGATTGCCCTTTTCCGCATTGCCCGCGTCCGGGTCCGCCCCGAATTCATCCCCGGTTCCCGCGCGGCCCGGCTCAGGGTGCCAGCCGCTCGGCCAGCCAGGAGTCGATCTCGGCGAGCGCCTTGTCGCGCACCGGCTCCGCCGACAGGAACAGGTCGTGCATTCCGTCGGCGATCGGCACGGTCGTGACGTTCCTGCCGAGCTTCGGCGCCCACCGCGCGATCTGCTCCACGTCCAGCACCGTGTCCGCCGTCATCACGGCGGGTTCCCACTTCGCGCGGTGCAGCAGGCTGCGCGTGGAGTGCTCGACCAGCACGGGAACCCTGATGTCCAGCCCGCGGTGCACCTGGGCGTGGCCGAGGCGGATCGCGCGCAGCCACCCCGCCCGCACGGGGAAGTGCTCCGAGGGCTTCCACGCGTTGTCGTAGGTCCACTCGCCGTGGTGCTCGGAGCTGAGGCTGTGGCCGTACGTCGGCGGCAGGCCCGGCTTCACGACCAGCTTGGGGGCGAACCTGCCCACCACGTTGTTCACCGCGGTGCCGACGGTGCGCGTCAGCCACGGTTCGGCGAGGTCGAGCCACGGGCTGTTGAGCACCACCGCGTCGACGAGGTCGGCGGCCCGGTGCTCGTGCGCCCACAGCGGCGCGATCAGCCCACCGGTGGAGTGCGCGAGCAGCACCACCCGTCTGTGCCCGTGCTCGTTGCGGATCACCGCGACCGCGGCGTCGATCTCCTCGAAGTACTCGGTGAGGTCGGTGGTGAAGGTCGGCAGCTGGCCGGGCCGGATCGAACGCCCGTACCTGCGCAGGTCGAGTGCGTAGAAGTCGTAGCCCTGGTCGGCGAAGTGCCGGGCGACGTGGTCCTGGAAGAAGTAGTCGCACCAGCCGTGGACGTAGAGGACCGCGCCCCTGGCGGCCTCCTCCGCCGGTCGGTGCACCAACGTGGCGACGACGTCGTCGCCGTCCTGGGTGGGGGAGAGGGGCAGCGTCCGAACCCGATAGGGCTCACCGAGAATGTCGACGTCCACGCGACAAGTGTGGACCCTTCGCGTCCAGTGGGGGCACCTCGGCGTTGTGGACAGCGCTCGCCGAGCGAACTCGTAGTGGCATCGACGTCGGAACCGTGATCCATCCGATGCGGTGCGTGCGCAGCTCGGCGCGCTCGACGGAGATCTCGCAGTAGCGCCACAGCAACAGCTCCAGCGCCATCCGGGTCTGCAACCGGGCGACGGGGGAGCCCGGGCCGAACGGCAGCCCGTAGCCGGTGGACAGCCGTGAGGTCGTCCTGCGGTGGATGTCGAAGCGCTCCGGCGCGGTGAACCTGCGCTCGTCCTGGTTCACCGAGTCCATGACGACCGTGACCTGGTCCCCGGCCAGGATCCGCTGCCCGCCGAGCTCGACGTCCAGCTTGGCGCGGCGGGTCACCCGGCCGACCGGCGTGCGGTACCGCAGCACCTCCTCGATCACCGGCGTGAGCAGCTCGGGGAAGGCCCGCACCTCGTCGCTGACCGCGGGGTGCTCGTCGAGGCAGAGCACCACCGAGGCCAGCAGGCTCGTGGTGGTGAGGTGCCCGGAGAGCAGCAGCAGACCGAGCAGCGCCACCACGCGGTCGTCGTCCAGCAGCCGCCCGTCCACCTCGGCGTGGAGGAGCTCGCCGGTCATGTCGGCGCTCGGGTCCGCGGCCCGCCTCGCCCTGGTGACGTGCTCGCGCAGGTAGGCCAGCAGCTCCGCGCGCGCGTCGCAGGCGGTGACGCGGCGCGGGGACGGGACCAGCGGGGGGCCGGGCGGGGTGGTGCCGCAGAGCACGTCCACCCACGACAGCACCGAGCCCATGTCCTCCCGCGGCACCCCGAGCAGCTCGGCGATCACCCGCACCGGCAACGGGAAGGCCAGGTCGGTCGCGAGGTCGATCCGCGCGTCACCGGCGACGCGGTCCAGCAGCTCGTTGGTCAGCGTCAGCACCCTGGAGCCCAGCGCGGCGATGGCGCCCGCGGTGAACCTCCGGTTGACCAGGCGGCGCAGCTCGCGGTGCATGGCCGGGTCGACGGCCACCCGCTCGGTGTCGGTGCCCGCGAGCAGCCGGGTGACCAGCGCGCTCGCCTCGGCGTACTCCGAGGTGAACGCGGCGTGGTCGGTCAGCACCCGCGCCGCGTCGTCGTAGCGGTAGACCATCCACGTCCCGGAGTCGTTGTCCCGCGAGACCGGCTCGCACCCGCGCATCTCACGCAGCCGAGCCCGGTCCGCCGTCTCGGGTCGCGCCCCCAGCGCTTCCACCACGAACCTCACTCCTTCGGTTTACTTCAGGCCCTGGCCACCCCGTCGACCTGTCCCTCGCGCACGAAGCTCAGGCAGCGCGCGCGGGTCCGCTCGTAGAAGGTGGTCACGTCCTGGGCGATCCTGGCCAGCTCCTCCTCCGACGGCACGTCCCTGGTCTCGAACGCGTTGCGCACGATGTGCGCGAGCACGTCGGCGGTCGTCTCCAGCCCCATGCCGGACCCGCCGGGAAGCGCCGTGTCGATCAGGTAGAACCCCATGATCGTGCATGTGAGGCCCTGGATCTCCAGTTCCGGGCTGAGATCACCCCGAAGCAGGCGTCCGTTCGCGATCGCGGAGTCGTAACCCTCGCGCTCCAGCATCCGGACGGCCGTCGGGACCGTGCTGCCGTCGCGGCTGACCAGCGAGCCGAGCAGCTCCTCGTCGCCGACGAGCATCGCCCGCATCAACGGGTTGCGCATCACCGTGAGGTAGCCGATGCGCACCATCCGGTTCGGCAGCACGTTCGCGGGGTCCACGCCGATCTCGTCGAGCAGGACTCCGAGGTATCGGGCGGACTCGCGGACCAGCACCGCCTGGAACAGCTCCTCACGGGTGCGCCAGTGCAGGTAGACGGTGCCCTTGCCGATCCCGGCCTGTTTCGCGACGTCGTCGATGGTCGTCCTGCGGTAGCCCCAGCGCAGCAGCAGCTCGGCCGCCGCGTCCAGGATCCGCTCGGCCCTGGCACCGCGCTCCGCCATGCTCGCCTGCCTGTGATGACTGCTTGACTAGAAACGAAATCCGGTCAACATTCACTGGTGACGCTATCCACGCGCTGATGTGGGCGTCAACACCGGCCACCGGCGCGGGGGCCGGGGGTGGTCGGCCTCCGCACAGGGGGTGAGGCCGACGCCTCCGGGCTGGTGGGGGCGTACTCGGGGGCGGAATCAGGGTTCTCACCGATCTCGTCGGCCCCCCGATCGGACTAGCCTCGGTCGCACACAAGAAGGATCGGGGAGTTCCTGTGAATCAACCGCCTCAACCGCCTGCCGCGACCGGCCGGGTTCGGTTCCCGAACATCAGCCCGCGCGCGTACGAGCACCCCGCGGACCGGGGCGCGCTCGCCACCGCGCGCGCCGTTCCCGGCTTCCCCGCGGTGCTGAAGGCCATCTCCGGGGCCATCGGGGAGCGCAGTGAGCGCCTGCTCGCGCTCGCCTCCTCGATCAAGGTCACCGAGACCCAGTACCCCACGGTGCACCGCCTCCGGCTGGAGTGCGCCGCGGTGCTCGACATCAACCCGGTGCCCGAGGTCTTCGTCGCGAGGGACCCGCACCCCAACGCGATGACGATCGGCATGGACGCGCCGTTCATCGTGATCACCACCGGGCTCATCGAGCTGCTCGACGAGGACGAGCTGCGCTTCGTCATCGGCCACGAGATGGGCCACGCCCTGTCCGGGCACGCCGTCTACTACACGGTGCTGCGCCGCCTGATCTCCATGGTCACCGGCATCGCGTGGATGCCGGTCGGCTACTGGGGCATGCGGGCGATCATCATCGCGCTCCAGGACTGGTACCGCCGCGCCCAGCTCTCCGCCGATCGCGCGGGCCTGCTCTGCGTGCAGGACCCGGCCGTTGCGCTGCGCGCGCACATCAAGCTCTCCGGCGGCATCGACGTCGGCGAGATCGACACCGAGGCCTACCTCCAGCAGGCCAAGGACTACGACGCCGTTCCGGACGTCCGCGACAGCGTGCTCAAGCTGCTGCACCTGAGCAACCGCCTGGACCCGCTGCCGGTGGTGCGCGCCGCCGACCTCCAGAAGTGGGCGGCCAGCGACGAGTACCGGGCGATCCTGGCCGGGGAGTACCCCAGCCGCGAGGCCGACGGCGTCACCAACTGGCGCGACGACATCAAGTCGGCGGCGAAGTCCTACAAGGACGCGATCGCCAGCTCGGCCGACCCGCTGGCCAAGGTGCTCAACGAGGTGGGCGAGACCCTGTCCAGCACCGCGGGCAAGGTCTGGAAGAAGTTCACCGGCGGCCCGGACGACCGTCCGCCGTCGGGCAACGGCGATGGCAGCGCCGACAAGAAGTAGCGCCGAGGAAGAAGTGGTCCCGCGGGACGCATGGCAGTGCGAACGCGGAAGGGGCGCCCCGGACTTCCGGGGCGCCCCTTCGCTGTCAGCCGTTGAGGCGGAGGTTGGGGAAACCCGCCGCCGCGGTGGCGGTGGTGGCGCCCGTGCCGCAGGTGGCGGTCTGGATCACCTTGAGGAAGGCCGGGTCGATCTTCGGGTGCGGCTGGAGCGAGCCGTCCGGTGCGATCCGCTGGTACTTCATCAGGTTGGTGCCCACGGCGAGCTGGCGCTTACCGTCCACTGTTGACGCCGTGAAGGTGCCCATGCCCCACACCGCGCCGTCGTGGCCCCAGAACCGGCCGCACGGGAGGTCGTAGGCGGTCACGCCGAGGCCGTACTCGCCGATCTTGACGCCGCCCGGCCCGAGCATCGGCACGGTGCGCTTCATCTCCGCGAGCTGTGCCGCGGGCAACAGCCGGCCACCGAGCAGCGCGCGGTAGAAGCTGTTCACGTCCGCCACCGGCGCCACGATCTCTCCTGCCGCGTCCGCCCACGTCATCTTGTAGACGCTGAAGTCCTTGGGCGGCACGAAGGCCCCGTACAGCTCCTCGTAGGCCTTGGCGTGCGGGCCGCGGATGGTCGGATCGGCACCAGGGAAGTACGTGTGCTTCATGCCCGCGGGGACCAGCACCTCGCGGGTCACGTACTCGCGGAAGTCCCGGCCGGTGACCTTGGTGAGCAGGCGGCCCGCGAGCAGGTAGTTGGTGTTGGAGTAGCTGAAGCGTTCACCCGGCGCGCCGGTCGGCGGCAGCGCGAGGGCGTCGCGGATCATGGTGGCCACGTCGAATGTGCGGAACCTGTTGGCCTCCAGGTCCTCGTTCTTCTTGAAGATCGTGCTGATGTGGTCCGCGATGCCGCTGGTGTGGTTGAGCAGCATGCGGACCGTGACCTCGCGGCCGAGCTTTCCCGGCACGTCGGTCGGCAGGTAGTCGCCGATCGGCGCGTCGAGCGCGACCTTCTTCCTGGCGACCTGCTGGAGCACGGCCGTGGAGACCATCGCCTTGGTGACACTGCCGATGCGGTGCCGGAAGTCCGGCTTCGCCGGCTGCTTGGTGTCCACATCGGCCACTCCGGCGGCGCCGCGCCAGGAGCGGGTTCCGTCCCGCACCTCGGCATATACCGCGGGCATGCCCGCCTCGTGGAGCTTGTTCAGGCTGTCTTGCAGCGCAACGGGACTGAGCGCCGGTGCGGCCTGGGCGGCCGGGGTGAGCCCCGTGACCAACGCGGTGCCGAGCACGGCGACTGAACCCAGACGTCGAAGAGTTCCCCTCATGCCAACGACGCTAGTGACCGTTGGCGGAGAAGTGCATGAGATCCTTCGGGCTTCGCCAGGCACCTCCCCAGGTCCAGCCCACCGATGCGAACGCCTGTGTCACCACGCCGCCCGGGACGATCATGCCCGGCACCCGGCGGGAGCGGTTCACGTAGGCGCTGGCCAGCTCCGGCAGCACGAGGTCGCCGCGCAGGTACGGGTTGCAGAACGGGTTCACGTCCACGGCGATCCCGTAGGCGTGCGCCGACCACGAGGTCTGGCCGCGCGCGGGGCGGCAGACGAAGGCGGAGGTGTTGTTGCCGTCGCCGGTCGGCGCGTGGCCGAGCTCGGCGCGCGAGCTCACCCGCATCTCCTCCAAGGGGAAACGCGCCGCCCACAGCCGCCCGAACACGGTGACCACCGCCTCCGCCGCGCTCGCGTTCACCAGCATCTCGCCGGTGTGCTGGCGGCCGTCGAAGCCCCAGAACGACAGCGTCAGGTAGCGCAGGTCCTCCTTGCGCACCGGACAGCCCGGCTGCCAGGTGCTGCGGGCGAGCACGGCGGGTGGCACGTCGCTCACGGTCGAGGCGAAGCGGTCACCTGTGGGTGGGGGGAGCACGTCCGTGGTCGGCAGGGCTCGCTCCACGAGCTCCGGTGGCGTTGGCAGCACCTGCCCGAAGCCGTCCGGGCGCAGGGGCAGCGGGCGCGAGCCGAGCGGCCACTCCTGCCCGCGGGGGTCCGGCTGCGGCAGCGATGACGCGGTGGTCGGGGCGAGGTCGCTGGTGGACGGGGTGACGGCGGTGCTGGGCGGCGTGCTCACCGGGGTCACCGACGGCGCGGCGCAACCCGTGAGAAGGGCCATTCCACAGAGAAATTTCAGCGTGCGCTGTGAAAAAACGGCCACCCCGCCAGCTTGGCACGAATGGCCGAAACGGGGTCGGAGGCACCCCGCCTCCCCCTCGTTCGGGCTCGTCTATTTAGATCAGTGTCTTGTACGCCGAGTAGTCGAGTGGCCCCGTTTGGTGAATCCGGTGGTTTGAGATCGCCGGAGATGGACAAGGAGTCCGCGCATGTCGACCCCGCCCGCAGCGACCCGATCCCGCAGGCGCGTGTTCGCCCTCGCCCTCGCCGTCGCCGCGCTGGCGGCCCTCGTGCCCGCCGCGGTGAGCGTCGCCTCCGCTGACGAGCCCGTCGAGGAGGTGCGCGCGGAGCCGTTCGTCGTCGGCGGGCGCCGTGCCGAGGTGTCCCAGTTCCCGTGGCTGGTCTACCTCGTCGACCGGCTGGGCACGATGTACTGCGGCGGTGCGCTGGTGAGCCCGACCAAGGTGCTCACCGCCGCGCACTGCGTGGACCAGCGCTCCGCGTCGAGCATTAGCGTGGTCTCCGGCCGCGAGGACACCGAGAGCGGCGCCGGGCAGGTCGTCCGGGCGGCGAAGTCCTGGAAGCACCCCTCCTACCGCAGCGTCTTCGAGGGCGATGACCTCGGCGTTCTCACCCTGGAGCGACCGATCTCCGCGCAGTACGCCACCCTGGTCTCCCCCGGGGAGCAGGCGCGCTACGCCTCTGGCACGGAGGCCGTCGTCGCGGGGTGGGGCGCCACCAGCGAGACCGGCTCCACCTCGCGCTACCTGATGTCGGCGACCGTTCCGGTGATGGACAACGCGACCTGCTCGCGCTCCTACCGCTCCTTCGACGGGGCGAAGATGTTCTGCGCGGGCTACGACAACGGCAAGATCGACAGCTGCCAGGGCGACTCGGGTGGGCCGCTCGTCGCGCGCGGGGTGGTCATCGGCGTGACCTCCTGGGGCGACGGCTGCGCCCGCGCGGGCAAGCCGGGGGTGTACGTGCGGCTGACGAGCTATCTGGAGATGCTTCGGCCCCAGCTGTGATTCATGATCACTAATGGCCCAACGAGTCGGCGATGAGTGGTCTAAAGGGCTACGCCGAATAGATTAATTCGAACAGCCGTTGTGTCGTGATCTCACCAAGCGTTTGCTCTCAGTAGTCCCCGGTGGTCACCCATCCGGGGTTACACATCCTGCTGAGATGCGCGATTGGGAGGCAAAGATGGCGGCAACCCTGCACCGTCTGGCCAAAACCGTCGGGGTCGCGCTCGCGGTGGCCACCTGTGGGATCTCCTCACTCTCCGTGGCCAGTGCGGCAACCCCTCCGGACAGCGAGACCAAGATCGTCGGTGGCGAGCGGGCGAAGATCGCCGACCACCCGTACACGGTCTTCCTGACCAACACCTCCGGCTTCCAGTTCTGCGGCGGCACCCTGGTCGCGCCGAACAAGGTCGTCACCGCGGCCCACTGCACCAAGGGCAAGACCGCCGAGAGCGTCAAGGTGGTCGCGGGTCGCGAGGACAAGCAGGCCAGCGACGGCACCACCGCGGCGGTGTCCAAGGTCTGGATCCACCCGCAGTACACGACGGCGACCGCCGGCTTCGACGTCTCCGTGCTCACCCTGAGCTCGAACCTGACCCAGAAGCCGCTGCCGCTGGCGTCCTCGGCCGACGCGGACCTCTACAAGGAGGGCGCGAACTCCACGGTCCTGGGCTGGGGCACCACCAGCTCCGGCGGCTCGGCCTCGCGGTACCTGCTCAAGGTCGACGTCCCTGTGACCTCCGACGCCACCTGCAAGGCGGCGTACTCCCAGTACAGCAACACCTCCATGGTGTGCGCGGGTCTTCCCGAGGGTGGCAAGGACAGCTGCCAGGGTGACTCCGGCGGCCCGATGGTCGGCGGCGGCAAGCTGATCGGTGTCGTGTCCTGGGGCGAGGGTTGCGCCGCTCCGAAGAAGCCCGGTGTCTACGCCCGGGTCGCGGCTTACCACGACGTGCTCCAGGAGCAGATCAAGTCCTGATCTCTCCCAACCGGCTTCGGCCCGTCGCGCCCCTTGTGGGCACGACGGGCCGAATGTCGTTTCGATCCCCGGTGCGTCGATGCAATTTCTTCTGCATATATGACTATTTGCAGTTGAATTTCCCGACTCAAGTCGGTTGCATGGGAGATTCTCCAGATGCTGGGCTGTTCAGCCTACATCTAACGGCCGTTGTGCGGCTCCGTCACTGAGCGCTTGCATTGTGTTCACCCCGGGTGAGGGCCCGGGGGCTCGTAGAGGGCACGAACAAAGGAGCACGACCATGGCGGGAACCCTGCGTCGCCTGGTTAGGTTCGCTGGAACGGCACTGGCTGTCTCGGCGATCGGGCTTTCTTTCGTACCGATGTCGGCGGCCACGCCCGCCGGCGGAAGTGACGATGCTCAGTCGATGATCGTCGGTGGCACCCGAGCCAGCATCTCCCAGCACCCGTGGACGGTCTTCCTGACCAACGCCTCGGGTTTCCAGTTCTGCGGCGGCACCCTGGTCGCGCCGACCAAGGTGCTCACCGCGGCGCACTGTGTGAAGGGCACCGCGGCCAACGCGGTCCGCGTGGTGTCCGGCCGTGAGGACAAGCAGAGCACGGCGGGCACTGTCACCAACGTGTCCAAGGTATGGGTGCACCCGAGCTACACGACGGCGACCTCCGGTTTTGACGTCGCGGTGCTGACCCTGGCGACCAGGGTGAACTCCGCGACGCTGCCGCTGGCCGCACCCAGTGACACGGCTCTCTACGCGGCGGGAACCAACGCCACCGTCCTGGGCTGGGGTACGACCAGCTCGGGTGGCGCGGCCTCGCGGTATCTGCTGAAGGTCGACGTGCCGGTGACCTCCGACGCCACCTGCAAGACGGCCTACCCGCAGTACAGCAACACCTCCATGGTGTGCGCTGGCATCGCGGCCGGTGGCAAGGACAGCTGCCAGGGCGACTCCGGTGGCCCGCTGGTGGCTGGTGGCAAGCTGATCGGCGTCGTCTCCTGGGGTCGGGGCTGCGCGCTCCCGAACTACCCGGGTGTCTACGGCAGGGTCGCGCCGTACAACGCGATCCTGACGGCGCAGATCAACTCGTAGTACTTCCGCCGAAACAGCCAAAGAGGCGAGGACGGTCCCTGCTACCGCCCTCGCCTCTTTGCTTTTCCCCCTTCAGACGACCAGACCGACCGACATGGTCAGGAAGGCCGTCGCGGAGACCACGTCCAGCGTGGTCAGGACAGCGGGCCGCTGGAGCCTGCCGGAGACCCGCGCCGCGGTGAGCACGATCCCGGTCTCCCAGGCCGCCGCGAGCGCCAGGAAGACGACGCCGAGCAGGCCGAGCTGGAGCACCGGGCTGGTCGCCGCACCCATGAACTGCGGCAGGAACGCCAGGCAGAACAGCAGCATCTTCGGGTTGGTGATGTTGCAGACGAAGCCCCGCCGGAACGGTTTGTCGTTGCCGCGCTCCGCGTCCGTGCCGGTGTCGCGACCGCCGCGCGAGCGCCAGAGGTCCCTGACGATGCCGACCGCGAGGTAGGTCAGGTAGGCCGCGCCCAGCCACCGCAGCGCGGTGAGCACACCGGGGTTGCTCGCGAGCACGACGCCGAGGCCGGAGACCACGAGCGCCACGTGCACCAGGCTCGCGGAGTGGATTCCGGCGAGGGTGAGCAGGCCCGCCCTGGTCCCGGTGCGCACGGAGGTGCGCAGCAGCAGGAAGGCGTCGACTCCCGGAGTGATCACGAAGACCACGCTGGCTATGACGAAGACCAGAAGCTGGCTGGTGTCGATGGCGGACAAGGCGCACCCCCTTCTGGTGGACGACCGCGCCGTTCGGTGTGCCAGGGGCGGCATGCGGCAGGCAAATTTCCTGGCCTCGAAGAGATTAGCAGAAGATTTTGCGGAATCCTGACGCTTTTGCCGTGGTTTCCGCCACGTCACCCAGTCGTCACACTGGTTCTTCCGGCCCGCCTCTGGTAGTCACGTGCGCGTGAACGAGACCGTGACAAGGACACAGCGCAGAGCCACCGGGAACGAGCTCAGCGCGGCGGAGCTCTACCGGGTGCTCCGGCTGCGGGTGGACGTCTTCGTTGTCGAGCAGAAGTGCCCCTATCCCGAGCTCGACGGCCGCGACCTCGAACCGTCGACCGTGCACCTGTGGTGCGAGACCGAGGACGACGAGGTGCTGGCCTACGTCCGCGTGCTGGACGAGCCGGACGGGACCGCGCGCATCGGTCGTGTCGTCACCGCCGCGCGAGCCAGGGGCCAGGGCCTCTCGCGGACGCTGATGGAGGCGGCCATCGCCGAGATCGGCGACCAGGTCTCCGTGCTGGACGCGCAGACCCAGGCCGCGGACTTCTACGCCTCGCTGGGCTACCGGGTCACCGGGGACGAGTTCGTTGAGGACGACATCCCGCACGTTCCCATGCGCCGCCCCTGAGCGCTTTCCCCTGTGGGACTAGGGAAGGAGGGGGCCACCGCGCCAGTGCTGGAAGATCAGGTTGGTGTGCACGAGCGCGACCTCGGTGCGGGCGGTGAACTCGTCGAGCACCAGCCGCTGGAGGTCCGCCGCGCTTCTCGCGGCGACGTGGACCAGGAAGTCGTCCGGTCCCGTGAGGTGGTAGAGCGCGCGCGTTTCCGGTTGCGCCAGAACGTGTTCGACGAACGGGTCGACCAGCGGGCGGCGGTGCGGCTGGACGCGGACGGACAGGAAAGCCTCCAGCGGCCTGCCCAGCTTCGCGGCGTCCACCCGCAGGTCCTGGCCCTGGATCACCCCCGCCTCGCGCAGCCGGTTCACCCGGTCCAGGCAGGTCGACGGCGCCACGCCGACCGCAGCGGCCAGCTCCTTGTTGGAGGTCCGTGCGTCGTTCTGGAGCACCCGCAGAATGTCGAGGTCGACCGAATCCAAGCGCACATTCGGCGTCATGTGCCGAATTGTAGACGGATTGCTTGCCGATGACCCGTGGGATCTTCACGCTCCCTGGGTATGCAGCTGTCGACAAGGGCCGTGCACGCCGGCCGCGAAGACCTCGTTGACCTCGGCGTTCACGCCGTCCCGCTCGACCTCTCCACCACCTACCCCTCCAGGGACAGCCGCGGCGAGGCCGTCCGGCTGGACCTCTTCGCCGCCGGGGCCGAGGTGCCCGGCCAGCCGGTGTACGGCCGCATCGGCAACCCGACCGTCGCCAGGTTCGAGACCGCGCTCGCCGCGCTCGAAGGGCTGCCCGCGGCGGTGTCCTTCGCCAGCGGGATGGCTGCCCTGTCCGCGTGCCTGCTCGCGGCGGTGTCGTCCGGGCGGCCGCACGTGGTCGCCGTCCGCCCGCTCTACGGGACCAGCGACCACCTGATCGCCTCCGGACTGCTGGGAAACCAGCTCACGTGGGCCGACCCGGACGGCGTCGCCGGCGCGCTGCGTCCCGACACCGGGCTGGTGATCGTCGAGACCCCGGCCAACCCGACGCTGGGCGAGGTGGACCTGCGCGCCCTGGCCGCGGCGTGCGGGTCGGTGCCTCTGTTGGTGGACAACACTTTCGCGACTCCCGTGCTGCAACGGCCCGCCGAGCTCGGGGCGAGCATCGTGCTGCACAGCGCGACGAAGTTCCTTGGGGGGCACGGAGATGTGCTCGGCGGCGTGGTCGCGTGCGACGAGTCCTACGCGAGCGTGCTCCGCCAGATCCGCATCGTCACCGGCGGAGTTCTGCATCCGCTCGCCGGATACCTGTTGCTGCGTGGGCTTTCCACGCTTCCCGTGCGCATTCGCGCCGCCTCGGCGACCGCCGCGGAACTCGCCGGTCGCCTCGCCGCGCATCCGGGCGTGCGGCGCGTGCACTACCCGCGGATCGGTGGCCCGCTGGTGTCGTTCGAGGTGGAAGGCGACCCGCACGCCGTGATCGCCGCCGTGCGCCTGGTGACACCCGCGGTCAGCCTCGGCAGCGTTGACACGCTCATCCAGCACCCCGCTTCGTTGAGTCACCGCATCGTCGAGGAAGCCGACCGCCACGGGTGCGGTGTTTCTGATCAGCTGCTGCGGATGTCCGTTGGCCTGGAGGACGTCGAGGACCTCTGGGCCGACCTGGACGCCGCCGTGCGGGCCGCGGTCAGCGCGCGATCAGTGCCAGCACCTGTGGGATGACCCGTTCCAACGGGTCGGTGGACTGGAAGGCGCGGCACAGCACCATCGCGCCTTCCAGGCTCACCAGCATCAGGTTCGCCAGGTCGGACGCGCGCTCCTGCTCGACCCCGTAGGACACCAGTCCCTCGGCGAGCGCGGCCAGCCAAGCTGAGTAGGCGTCGCGGCAGGCCTCGGTCAGCGGGGCCGACGTGGGCACCGAGTCCAGGGTCACGGTGGTGATCGGGCAGCCCTCGGTGAAGTCCGAGGAGCGCAGTTGCTCCGCGAAGCCCGCCGCCAGCAGCTCCACCCACTCCTTCGGCGTCGGGCTGGCCTCCCGCGCCTGGCGGATCAGGTCGGCCCACTCACCGGTGCACTCCCGCACCCCGGCGACCGCGAGCTCCTCCTTGCCGCCGGGGAACAGGAAGTAGAGCGAGCCGCGCGGGGCGCCGCTGTGCTCGATGACCTGGGCCAGCCCGGTGCCGTGGTAGCCCTGCCTGCGCAGCAGCGTGCGGGCGCTCTCGATGATCTTCTCCCGTGAGTCCGACTTCGGTCGTGGCACCGCTTCCTCCTCGTGTCCGCCCTTGACTGTACCGATCGGCATAGTTATAAGTATGACGATCGGTCAACTTAGTCGGGGGAGTGGTTCCACGTGTCCGACGTGTTCGTCACCGGCGGTTCCGGGTTCGTCGGAGCGAGGCTGATCCGCCGTCTGGTCGCCGGCGGCCACACCGTCCGCGCGCTCGCCCGCAGCGACCGTGCCGAGCGGGTCGTCGCGGAGTTGGGCGCCACTCCGGTGCGCGGCGACCTCGGCGACGCCGACTCCGTGCGTGCGGCCGCGTCCGGAGCGGAGCTGGCGTTCCACTCCGCCGCGCGCACTCCCGGAGCGGGCAGCCGCGCGGAGTTCCTGCGGGACAACGTGGATGGCACGCGCGCGGTGCTGACTGCCTGCCGCGACGCCGGTGTCCGCCGCCTGGTCCACGTGGGCAGCGAGGCCGGTCTCCGGGCGGGGAAGCCACTGGTCAACGTCGATGAAACCGTTGCGCTGCAACCGGGATCGCCTGCCGTCTACGCGGCCAGCAAGGCCCGTGCGGAAGCCGAAGTGCTCGGCTTCGACGGGCTCGACACCGTCGTGGTGCGGCCTTGCATGATCTGGGGGCGCGGGGACACCACGCTGCTGCCCTCTCTCGTGACCGCCGTGCGGTCGGGGAAGTTCGCCTGGATCGGTGGTGGACGGCAGCTGGTCGACGCCACGCACGTCGACAACGTGGTGGAGGGTCTGGTGCTCGCCGCCGACAAGGGCAGGGCGGGCGAGGCCTACTTCGTGACCGATGGCAAGCCGGTGGTCTTCCGCGAGTTCGTCACGGATCTCCTTGCCACGCGAGGTATCGCCGAGCCGACGCGGTCGATGCCCGCCGGACTCGCCCGTGTCGCGGCCGTGGCGGCGGAGTCGGTGTGGGGGAGGCTCGGGCTTCGTGGCGCGCCGCCCGTTGACCGGATGTCCGTGTGGGTCTCCGGACAGGAGTGCACGATCGACATCTCCAAGGCGCGGACCGAGCTCGGCTACGCGCCGGTGCGGACCACCGCGTCAGGGCTCGCGGAGCTCGTTGAGGGGCAACCCGAATAACGCACGGATTGCCGTGCCGCAGATGGAATTGCTCGAAGTCCCCGTTCGGCTGGGGGGATCTTCGCTAGCTTCGCTGGTCCCACAACGAAAGGCAGACTCATGCGCAGGTTGATGTCGGTGCTCGTGGCCGCTGTGGCCGCCGCGGCGTTCACGGGGGCGGAGGCCGCCTCGGTCCCCGCGCCCGCAGCTGCCGCCAGGACACCGGTGATCTTCGTGCACGGGCTCAGCGGAGGGTCGTCGGTCCTGTTCAAGGAGATGATCGACAAGTTCCGGGCCGCCGGGTGGACCGACCGCGAGCTGATCCGGTGGGACTACGACTGGAAGCAGTCCAACTTCATCACCGCCGACCAGTTCGCCAAGAAGGTCGACCAGGTGCGCAAGGACACCAAGGCGGTCAAGGTCGACATCGTCGCCCACTCCATGGGCTCCCTGCCGACCAGGCACTTCATCAAGTCCCTCGGTGGTGCCGAGAAGACCGCGCACTGGGTCTCCATCGGCGGCGTCAACCACGGCACCGTCGCGTCGTTCGCGTGCTTCTGGGACTCCTGCGCGGACATGCGGCAGAGCTCGAAGATGCTCAAGTCCCTCAACGCCGGTGACGAGACCCCGGGCGCGGTGAAGTACCAGACCCAGTCCTCCAGCTGCGACGAGATCGCGCTGCCGCACTCCACGGTCCCGCTCGCGGGTGCGCGGAACATCGACGTCGGCTGCCTGGAACACATCCTGATGCCCAAGGGCGACAAGGTCATCACCCAGACCATCGCCTTCCTCACGACCTGACCCCCGGCCATTCGCGGGCTTATGGACCTGTTCAGCACTCCGAAAGCGTCCATAAGCCCGCGAATGGCGTTATGCGGGGGCGGTGCGGGTGATCACGTCGATGGCGGTGGTGATGTCGTCGGGAGTGAGGTCCGCGCGGGCGGTCAGGCGGAGGCGGGACACGCGGTCCGGGACCGAGGGCGGGCGGAAGCAGCCCACCGCGACCCCCTCGGCTCGACAGCGCTGGGACCATTCGAGCGCTTGCGCGGGGGAGGGCACCCGCACCGACACCACTGCTGCTTCGGGGGAGCTGGCCTGGAGGCCCGCCGCCGACAACCGCTGTGCCAGTTCGCGTGCCACCGCTCGGGCGCGGCCCGGCAGCAGCGGGTCGGCACGGACCACGCGGAGGGCGGCAAGCGCTCCGGCGACCGCGCTCGGCGCCAGGCCCGTGTCGAAGATGAAGCTGCGCGCCGTGTCCACCAGGTGCGCGATCACCCGCTCCGACGCCATCACCGCTCCGCCTTGTGCGCCAAGGGATTTCGACAGCGTCGTCGTGACCACCACGTCCGGTGCTCCTGCGAGGCCCGCGGCCGCGGCCGCTCCTTCGCCCGCGCCCAGCACGCCGAGCCCGTGGGCGTCGTCGACGACCAGGCCCGCTCCGTGGTCGCGACAGGCCGAGGCCAGCTCCGCCAGCGGCGCCAGGTCGCCGTCCACCGAGAACACCGAGTCGGTCACCACCAACGCCCGTTTGCGCGTGCGGCCGGCCAGCGCCGCGCGGAAGGCTTCGACGTCGCGGTGCGGCACCACGACGGTCTCCGCCCTCGACAGGCGCCCGCCGTCGATGAGCGAGGCGTGGTTGTACTCGTCGGTGACCAGGACCGTGCCCGGCCCGGACAGGGCCGCGATCACGCCGAGGTTGGCGGCGTAGCCCGTGGCGAAGACCAGAGCCGACGGGAAACCGCAGAACTCCGCGAGCTCGGACTCCAGCTCCGCGTGCAGGTCCGTGGTGCCGGTGACCAGGCGGGAGCCCGTCGAGCCCGCGCCCCACGCCAGCGCGGCCTCCGCCGCCGCCGTGGTGACCCTCGGGTCGCGGGTGAGGCCGAGGTAGTCGTTGCCCGCGAGGTCGAGCACCGTGGCCGTCTCGGGGCGGGGCCGCAGGGTCCGGGTCAGCCCGGCCTTCGCCCGTGCCGCCGCCCGGGTGTCCAGCCAGTCGAAGACTTCGCTTCCAGTGCGCAACGTCACGGTCCGCAGTCTCGCACTGCCCGGTTACGGTCGTGCCCGTGCGGGCGGCGGACGAGGTGACCAGCGGGCTTGACCTGTTCGACCCCGGATTCGTCGCCCGCCCCGACGAGCCCCTCGCGTCGCTGCGCGAGCACGCTCCGGTGCACCACGACCCGAGGACGGGGTTGTGGCTGGTCAGCAGGCACTCCGACATCCGAGCGGTGCTCGCCGCCCCGGAGACTTTCCATCCTGACAACGCTCTGACGGCCGTGACGCCGCTGCCGGTGCCGACGCTGCGCATGCTGGCGGGGGCGGGCTTCGCGCTGCCGCCGACCCTGGCCAACAACGGCACCGACAGCCACACCGGACTGCGTCGCGTGGTCGCCTCGTTCCTCACCCCGGCGCGGGTCCAGCACGCGATGGAGCTGACCAGCCGGCTCGCCGCCGACGGTGTCGAGCGGGCGCGGCAGGAGCTCGCGGAGAACGGGCAGTGCGATCTGGTCGAGCTGATCGCGCGGGACCTGCCGTGCCTGGTGCTGCTGCACCTGCTCGGCATCGGCGACGTGGACCTGCCGGTGCTCAAGGCGTGGAGCAAGGCGTCGCTGGAGCTGTTCTGGGGCAACCCCGATCCGCTGCGCCAGCGGGAGCTTGCCGAGCAGGCCGCCGAGTTCCACCAGTGGCTCGCCTGCCGGGTCAGGGCGGCGCGGCCGGGCCAGCCGGACCTGTTCGGCGCGCTGGCGGCGCACCGCAAGCCGTCTCGGCGCCCGCTGCGCGTCGCCGAGGCGGTCGGGGTCTGCTACTTCCTGTTGATCGCCGGGCAGGAGACCACGACGCAGCTGCTGAGCACGTTGCTGCGCCGCTGCGTCGAGCGCGAGGACCTCTGGCGCGGGCTGAGCGGCGGTGATGCCGGGCTCGCCGCCGACTGCGTCGAGGAGGTGCTGCGCCGCGAGCCGCCGGTGATCACGTGGCGGCGGGTGACCGGGGACGCGACCACGCTGGGCGGAGTGGAGCTGCCGGCGCGGGCGCAGCTGCTGCTGATGCTCGCGGGCAGCGGCTCCGACCCCGAGGTCTTCACCGAGCCGGAGAACCTGTGCCCCGGACGGCCGGGCGCGCGGCGGCACCTCGCCTTCGGCCACGGCAGGCACTTCTGCCTCGGCGCGGGGCTCGCGCGGGCGGAGGCGGCTGTGGTGCTCGACACCGTGGCGCGCGCACTGCCCGACCTCCGCCTCCTGGAGCCCGATCCCCCCATGCTCGGCCTCCTGTCCTTCCGCGCCCCCACCCGGCTGCTTGTCGGCCATTCGCGGGCTTATGGACGTGTTCAGGCGCGCTGAGCGGTCTATAAGCCCGCGAATGGCATCAGGAGGTTGCGCGGGCGTAGGTGCCGGAGCCGAAGACGATCTTGTTGTCGCGGAAGGTCAGGATCTCGCTGACCAGGTTGCCGCGCTCGTTGCGGTAGTTGATCACGATGGTGTCCAGGCCGAGGTACACGCCCTCGACGGTGAAGTGCAGGTCGGGCAGGAACTTCAGGCCGGTCGCCCAGTACTCCCGCAGCGCCGCCTTGCCGACCACGCGGCCGTCGCCGCCCAGCAGCCGCGCCGCGACCGGGGAGTGGAACACCACGTCGTCGGCGTAGTGCTCCAGGATCCGGTCGAGGTCGTGGGAGTTCCACCGCTGCTCCCAGTCGCGGGCGAATTCCTCGGCGAAGTTCATGTCCATGGCGCATACCTACCAGCGCGAAACCGGACTGTCGCGGCGGTTTCCCACGGTGTGTGATGATGCGGGGGAAGACGCAAGGGGAGCGCGAGGAAACCGGTGCGAGTCCGGTGCGGTCCCGCCACTGTGACCGGGGAGCGGACCCCAGCTGTGACCACGGCCGACCGGCCGGAAGGTCGGGGACACCGCCGCGATCCGGGAGCCAGGAGACTCACCCCCCTTGCCGGGCGCGCGGCCGCGCGTCCGACCCCTACCCGGGCGTGGACACCCGAGGAAGGAACAGCGCTGGTGACCGCTCGTTATCCGTTCTCCGCCGTTGTCGGGCACGAGGACCTGAGGCTGGGGCTGCTGCTCAACGCGGTGCACCCCGGCATTGGCGGGGTCCTGGTCCGCGGCGAGAAGGGCACGGCCAAGTCGACCATCGTGCGCGGGCTGGCGGCGCTGCTGCCCACCCTGGAGGCGGTCCGCGACTGCCGCTTCGCCTGCGACCCGCACCGGCCGGACCCCGGCTGCCCCGACGGCCCGCACCCCTCCGGCGCGCCCGCGACCACCAAGCCGTCCAGCCTGGTGGAGCTGCCCGTCGGCGCCACCGAGGACCGCCTGGTCGGCTCGCTGGACCTGGAGCGCGCGCTGACCGAGGGCGTTCGCGCATACCAGCCCGGCCTGCTCGCGGCCGCGCATCGCGGGGTGCTCTACGTCGACGAGGTCAACCTGCTGCACGACCACCTGGTGGACCTGCTGCTGGACGCCGCCGCGATGGGGCGCGCGCACGTCGAGCGCGACGGGGTCTCCGTCTCGCACGCCTCCTCCTTCCTGCTGGTGGGCACGATGAACCCGGAGGAGGGCGAGCTGCGGCCGCAGCTGCTCGACCGCTTCGGGCTGACCGTCCAGGTCAACGCCTCCCGCGATGTGGCAACGCGGACCGAGGTGGTGCGCCGCCGCCTCGCCTACGAAGCCGATCCCGCCGGTTTCGCGCAGCAGTGGGAGAAGGCCGACGCCGAGCTCGCGGAGAGCATCGTCGCCGCCCGTGCCGCGCTGCCCGGGATCGCGTTGCCGGACTCCGAGCTGCGCCGCATCGCCGCGGTGTGCGCGGCTTTCGAGGTGGACGGCATGCGAGCCGACCTCGTGGTCGCCCGCGCGGCGATCGCCCACGCCGCGTGGCGCGGAGGGGACGCCGTCACGGAGAACGACGTCGAGGTCGCGGTTCGGCTCGCGCTGCCGCACCGTCGGCGCCGCGATCCCTTCGACGAGCCGGGGCTGGACTCCGAGCAGCTGGAGCAGGCCCTCCGCGACGCCGCCGAGCACGCCGAAGAGCCCGAACCCCCGGAGGACGACGGGCCGGGCGGGGGTGGCGGGGCTCCGCGGAATGACTCGCAGCAAGCCGAAGCGCCGCAACAGCAGGAGCAGCCCGAGCAGGGGCAATCGGGCCAAGGAGGAGGGGAGCAGGCGCCTGCCAAGCCCGCGCCGCAGTTCCGCGCCCGCCTGCTCCAGGTGCCCGGTCTTGGCGAAGGCGCGCCTGGACGGCGTTCCCGCGCGCGCTCGTCCTCCGGCCGCGTGGTTCGAGCCTCCACTGTGGACGGACACGGCGTGCACCTGACCGCGACGGTCCAGGCCGCGGCGCCGCACCAGCACGCGCGCGGGCGCAGCGGCTCCGGCCTGGAGCTGCGCTCCGGCGATCTCCGCCGCGCGGTGCGCGAGGGGCGCGAGGGCAACCTCGTCCTCTTCGCGGTGGACGCCTCCGGCTCCATGGCGGCACGGGCGCGGATGTCGGCGGTGACCGGCGCGGTGCTGTCTCTGCTGCGCGATGCCTACCAACGGCGGGACAAGGTCGGCCTGATCACCTTCAGGGGCCGCGAAGCCGAGGTCGCGCTCCCGCCAACGTCCTCAGTGGACGCGGCGGCCACGCGGTTGCGGAACCTCCGCACCGGAGGGCGCACCCCGCTCGCCCACGGACTGCTCGCCGCACGCAAGCTCCTTGCCGCTGAACGACTTCGGGACCCGCGTCGGCGTCCGCTGCTGGTGCTCGTCACCGACGGCCGGGCCACCGTGCCCGCGAGCCAGGGCGGCGACGCGCTGCACGACGCGATGCGAGCCGCCGCGCTCCTGGAAGCCGATGGCGTCGCCAGTGTCGTCGTGGACTGCGAGAACGGCGTCGTGCGGCTGGGGCTGCCCGACAGGCTCGCGCTCGCGCTGGGCGGGACCTGCCTCCAGCTCGCCGAACTGTCCGCTGAGCAGGTGGCCGGGGTCGTCCGCGCCGCTCGCGCCGCATAGGAGGGAACCGCTGTGCCACAAGGACAACCTTCCGTCGTCCCCGCCGACGGGAAGACCACGCGGCAGCGCAGGAACCGGCCGCTGGTGGTCGTGCACACCGGGGAGATGAAGGGCAAGTCCACCGCCGCGTTCGGCCTCGCGCTGCGCGGCTGGAACCAGGGCTGGGACATCGGTGTGTTCCAGTTCGTCAAGTCCGCCAAGTGGAAGGTCGGCGAGGAGGCCGCGTTCCGCGCGCTCGGCAGGCTGCACGAGAGCACCGGAGAAGGTGGCCCCGTCGAGTGGCACAAGATGGGCGAGGGCTGGTCCTGGTCGCGGAAGAAGGGGACCGAGGAAGACCACGCCGGGGCGGCGCGCGAGGGGTGGCGGGAGATCGCCAGCAGGATCGCGGAGCAGCGGCACGACCTCTACGTGCTCGACGAGTTCACCTATCCGCTGCACTGGGGCTGGATCGACGTGGACGAGGTCGTCGCGGTGCTGCGGGACCGGCCCGGCCACCAGCACGTGGTGGTCACCGGGCGGAACGCGCCCCGGGCGCTGGTCGACGCCGCCGACCTGGTGGTCTCGATGACCAAGGTGAAGCACCCGATGGACGTCGGTCAGAAGGGGCAGCGGGGTATCGAGTGGTGACCCTGCCGCCTCGTGTCGTCCTCGCCGCGCCCGGCTCCGGGTGCGGCAAGACGACGGCGTCCACCGGCCTGGTCGCGGCGCTGCGCCGGGCAGGGCACCGGGTCGCGCCGTTCAAGGTCGGCCCGGACTACATCGACCCCGGCTACCACGCGGTCGCCGCTGGCAGGCCGGGCCGCAACCTCGATCCGGTCCTGGTCGGTGAGCACCGGATCGCCCCGCTGCTCGCGCACGGCGCCCAGGACGCCGACATCGCGGTGATCGAAGGCGTGATGGGCCTGTTCGACGGCAGGTCCGGCACGCGGAGCTTCGGCTCCACCGCGCACGTGGCGAAGCTGCTGGACGCGCCGGTGGTCCTGGTGGTGGACGCCAGGGGCCAGGGCCGCAGCCTCGCCGCGCTGCTGCACGGGTTCCGGGGCTTCGACGCCGAGGTCCGGCTGGCCGGTGTGCTGCTCAACCGCGTCGGCTCCGCGCACCACGAGCAGGTCCTGCGCGAGGCGTGCGACGAGGTCGGTCTCGACGTGGTCGGGTGCCTGCCGCGCCGCGAGGAGCTGGATGTGCCGTCGCGGCACCTCGGCCTGGTCACCGCCGCCGAGCACGGGACCGCCGCGGTGGCGGCCGTCGCCGCGATGGGCGATCTGGTCGCCGAGTCGGTGGACCTCGCCGCCGTGGTCGCCATCGCGCGCTCCGCCCCAGGCAGGGAGACCGAGCCTTGGATGTCCACTATGGACACTCCGGTCGACGGTCGCCCCGTCGTCGCGGTGGCCGGTGGGCGGGCGTTCACCTTCGGCTACGCCGAGCACGTGGAGCTGCTGCGCGCGGCGGGCGCGGAGGTCGCCGTGTTCGACCCGCTGCGCGACGAGCACCTCCCGGAGGGCACGGCCGGACTGCTGCTGCCCGGCGGCTTCCCTGAGCAGCACGCCGACGAGCTGAGCGCGAACGCGTTGCTGCGCAAGGAAGTCGCGGATCTCGTCGAAGCGGGCAAGCCGGTGCACGCGGAGTGCGGCGGGCTGCTCTACCTCGCGCGCGGCCTGGACGGCAGGCCGATGTGCGGGGTCATCGACGCGGAGGCGGAGATGACCGAGCGGCTGACGCTGGGCTACCGCGACGCGGTCGCGGCTACGGACTCTCCGCTGGGCGGGACCGGTGAACGCAGGGTCGGCCACGAGTTCCACCGCACGCGCGTCACTCCCGGCTCGGGGGAGTCCCCCGCCTGGTTCTGGCGTGACCGCCAGGGACGTCCGGTTCGCGAGGGTTTCGTCTTTCGCGGGGTGCACGCCTCGTACCTGCACACGCACCCGGCCGCGGCGCCGGACTCCGTGCTGAGGTTCGTGACCCGTTGCGCGATGTGACACGGTGTCCGATGTGACCGACCACGTTGACCCGCCGACCGAGGTGCGCATCGACGCCGACGACCCCTTCGCACTGGCGCACGTCGTCTGTGTCATGCCCCTCGTCGTCCTGCGCACGCGGCGCACGGTGATCCGGCCGTTCCGGGTCACCGACGCCGCCGACGTGGCCGAGGGCGTCGACGAGGAGGTCCTGCGGTGGATCCCGCTGCCGCAGCCCTACGACGAGTCGGCCGCGTTGACCTGGTGCGCCGAGCAGTCCCACCACGTGCGGCTCTCCGGTGAGGGGCAGAGCTGGGCGGTGTGCGACCCGGAGACCGATCGCTTCCTCGCCACCCTCGGGCTGACCAGGACCCGCTGGGAGCACCGGGTGACCGAGGTCGGCTACTGGGCGGCACCGCACGCGCGCGGCAGGGGCTTCGTCGCCGAGGCCGCGCGGACGGTCTCGGAGTGGGCACTGCGCGAGGTCGACTTCGCCAGGGTCGAGCTGCGGGCCGCCGTCGGGAACACGGCGTCGCAGCGGGTCGCGGAGAAAGCGGGGTTCACCCGCGAGGGGGTCCTGCGCAACGCCGACCGCCATCGCGGCCGCCAGCACGACCTCGTCTCCTGGTCACTGGTGCCCGCTGATCTTGACTGACCGTGCCGCTCCGGGCGCTGAACGTGACCGGGCTCGTGACTCGATCACCGGTGGCGGTACGGTCATCGCGACCATCGCCGTGTCGCCGCCGGAGCGGCCGAGGGGAGCAACCGTGAACGGGCGGGTTTCGTTCATCGGCGCCGGACCTGGCGCAGCAGACCTGTTGACCCTGCGCGCGGCCCGGCGGATCGCCGAGGCCGACGTCGTGCTGTGGGCGCCGAGCGTGCTGGACGCCGACTGCGTCCGCGAGCACGCTCGCGAGGACGCCGAGCTCCTCGACCTCTCGCGGGTGGCCCAGGAGGAGGTCCTGGAGGTCTACCGCCGCGCGATCGTCAAGCGGCTCAAGGTCGTCAGACTGCACGCGGGCGACACCGCGCTCTGGGGCGTCGTGCAGGAGCAGCACGACATCTGCCGCAAGATGGGCCTCGACGTCGAGATCGTTCCCGGTGTCTCCACGTTCTCCGCGGCCGCCGCGGTGGTCGGCAAGGAGCTCACGGCCACCGAGAACGCGCAGTCGATGATCATGACCCGGGTCGAGGGCAGCAACTCCGACCTGCCGGACGCCGAGCGCATCCGGGCCTTCGCCAAGCACGGCACCACGATGGCGATCTCGCTGCCCGCCGCCCGCGCCGGCCAGCTCGTCGAGGAGCTCGTCGAGGGCGGCTACCCGCAGGACACCCCGGTGGTGGTCGCCTACAAGACCACCTGGCCGGACGAGCTGACGGTGCAGACCACCATCGGCGAGCTGGAGCGCGTCGTCAAGCAGCACAAGCTCTGGCGGCACACGCTTTTCCTTGTGGGCAAGGCGTTGCAGGCCGGTGGCGCCCGCTCCTACAGCCCGGCGTCGGCCGCCGCGGGCTACCGCCGCACCGGTGCCTTCTCGGGCTCCCGCCGCGCGCTGCGCTCCGCCACCCCCGCCGTCGACCTGCTCGCCCAGGAGCCGGATGGCGAGGCCGAGGTCGTCGCGCGCACCACGCAGCCCGGCTCCGACGTGGCGTGGTGGGCAGTCCGCGACTGGCAGGAGACCACGCGCGCGACCAGCCGCACCGCCCGCCGCTACCGCACGGCCAGGATCACCGGCGGCAGCGCGACCCGGGCCGCCGCCGCCAGCAAGCGCACCGACCAGGTGACGCTGCCGGTGGACATCCCCGAGCCCGTGGGGGCCCCGGCCCAGGTGGAGAGCAAGCCCAAGCGCAAGCCCGCCGCCGAGAAGGCCGCTCCCGCCGAGGGGCCCGCGGCGGAGAAAGCCGAGAAGGCCAAGGCGCCCGCCAAGGTGGCGAAGGGCAAGAGCACCACCCCGCGCAAGCCCAAGCGCGCGTCGAAGAGCGGCTGACCAGACAGTCCACAAAGGACAAAATGGTCGCTCTCGTTCGTCGAACCGGGTGAATCTCCCGGCGCGGCGCACGGGCACCGGGTCGCATTACGGCTAACTGATGAGTGTCCGTGGGCATGGGCGCAACGCCCACCTGGTCCGCCGCACCGGTCGTGCCCCGGGGATGTGGAGACGAACTGTGCGAACGGGCGCGGGACGAGCCGGCGCGGTTTTCCGCCGGGGCAGGCAGACGACGGAGGCCGGTCCGGCCGGCCAGGAGCTGCTCCAGCAACGGTCACCGAACAACGGCCGCAGGCCCGACGTCGTCGGAGCGGTCTCGGTGACCGTGGTCGGGGTGGACACCACCGGGCTGCCCGAGGAGGCCGAACAGGCCCTCGCAGAGGCGAAAGTGGTGCTGGGCACGCGAAAGCACCTCGACGAGCACGCCCCGGACGGGGTGCGCAGGATCGACATCGCCCAGCTCGACCAGGCGCTGTCCGAGCTGAGCGAGATGTCCGAGGTGGACGGCCCCGCCGTGGTCGTCGTCGCGGGCGACCCCGGCTTCTTCGGCATCATGCGCCAGCTCCGCGAGCGCGGTGTGCGCACCACCAAGGTGCTGCCCGCGGTGTCCAGCGTGCAGCGGTTGCTCGCGAAGGTCGGCCGCTCATGGGACGACGTGCTCGTGGTCAGCGCGCACGGCCGTGACCTGCGCAGAGCCCTCAACGTGTGCCGCGCCCGTCCCGCGGTGGCGGTGCTGACCGACGCCGTCGCCGGTCCGGCGGAGATCGGCGCGGGCCTCACCGGCTGGCGCCGCACCCTGGTGGTCGCCGAGGACCTGGGCACCCCGGACGAGCGGATCTCCGTGGTGGACCCGCCCAAGGCCGCCAAGCGCCGCTGGCGCGAGCCGAACGTGGTGCTCTGCCTCGCCGACCCGGAGGCGGTCCCGCCGCGCGGCTGGTGCGCCGGCGGCGACCCGACCCCGCCGATGGGCGGCTGGGCGCTGCCGGAGGAGTCCTTCGCCCACCGCGACGGCACGGTGGCCAAGTCGGAGGTGCGCGCGCTCGCACTGGCCAAGCTCGCCCCGCGCCCCGGCTCGCTGATCTGGGACGTCGGCTCGGGCTCGGGCGCTCTGGCCATCGAGTGCGCGCGGCTGGGCGCGGCGGTGATCGCGGTCGAGCCGAATCCCGTGCAGTGCATGCGGATCATCGCCAACGCGGCGACGCACGGTGTCGACATGCGCATCGTGGAGAACGAGGCGCCCGCGGCGCTGGTCGGCCTGCCCCGCCCCGACGCGATCTTCGTCGGCGGCGGTGGCCCCGAGGTGGTCGCGGCCTGCTCGGCGGTGGGCGCGGAGCGCGTCGTGGTCGCGCTGACCGCGCTCGACCGCTTCGGGGCGTCCCGTGACGCGCTGCGGCACTCCGGCTACGTTGTGGACGGCTGCCAGCTCACGGCGAACCGCCTGGCGACCATGCCGGACGGCGCGAGCCGCTTCGTGGCCACCCACCCCGTCATCCTCCTCTGGGGCCGCCGCCGCTCCCAGTAGCCCTCCCCGGGCCATTCGCGGGCTTATGGACGTCTCCTGAGCTCTGAACAGGTCCATAAGCCCGCGAATGGCGAGGAGATAGGGTTTCGGGGTGATCGGGTTGTTTGCGGTGACGGCCAAGGGGCGTCGTTCCGCGGGGGAGCTCGCGGCGCACCTCGGAGCCGATGCCGCTGTCGTCGAAGGAGCGGTCAAACCCGCGTTGCGGCGGATGTGGCCGCGGCTGGGAGCCGCGGTGTTCTTCCTCTCAACCGGGGCGACGGTGCGGCTCATCGCGCCGGTGCTCGCCGACCGGCATGGCGATCCCGCTGTGGTCTGCGTCGACGAGGAGAGCGGGTACGCCGTCGCGCTCACCGGCGGACCAGCCGCCAACGCGCTCGCCGACCGGGTCGGCGAGTTCCTCGGCTGCCGTCCCGTCGTCACCACCGCCGCCGAGTCCGTCGGCGCGACCGTGCTCGACGAGATGGTCGAGCTGCTCGACGCCACCGTGGACGGCGAGCTCGCCGACTGCGCCGAGGCACTGCTCGCCGGGGAGCCGGTGCGCGTCGTCAACCCGTTGCGGTTTCCGTTGCCCGCCATGCCGTCCAACGTGACCGTGCACGATGAGCTGACGCCCAGTGGTCCACTGTGGACTGTCCTGGTCGATGACCGGCTCCTGCCCGCCGAGGGGCGGGTGCTTCGGCTGGTGCCCAGGACCCTGGTGATCGGGGTCGGCTCGTCGAGCGGAGTGCCCGCGAGCGCGGTGACCGGCCTGCTCGCCGAGCTGGCGGAGCGCTCCGAGCTGGACCTGCGGGCGGTGCGGGCCTTCGCCACCGTCGACGCGAAGTCCGGGGAGCAGGGCATCCTCGACGCCGTCGAGGACCACGGTTTCTGGCAGGACAGCTCGGCGGAGCTGCTGCACTACCCGGCGGGCACCCTCGCCGGGGTCGATGTGCCCAACCCGAGCGAGGCCCTGCGCGCCGAGGTCGGCACCCCCAGTGTGGCCGAGGCCGCCGCACTGCACGCCGCCGGCCAGCTGGCCGCTGGCGCCCCGGTCGAGCTGGTGGTGGCGAAGCTCAAGGGGGACAAGGCCACCGTGGCCGCCGCGCGGGTCCGGCCGCGCGGGCGGCTGGTCGTGGTGGAGGTAGGACCCGGCGCGGAGGACCTGCGGACCCCGCGCGCCGAGTCGGAGCTGCGCCGCGCCGCCGTCGTTGTCGGTCTCGAAGCCGACGTGGACCGCGTCCGGCACCTGCTGCGGCTGGGGACCGAGGTGCGGATCAGCGCGCCCGGCGACGAGCGGCAGCGCGCTGCCGAGGCGGTGCGGCTGGCGGAGGAGGGGCAGGCGGTCGCGCTGATCGGCTCCGGCGCGGTCACCGGTCCCGCGCTGGAGCAGGCCGACGAGCGGATCGAGGTCGCCGGGGTGCCCGGGGTGAGCACGGCGCTGGCGGCTGCCGCCGAGCTGGGGGCTCCGCTCGGTCACAACCACGCGGTGATCTGCCTGGCCGACCCGGCGACCCCGTGGCCGGTGACCGAGCAGCGGGTGCGCGCCGTGGCCGAGGCCGACCTCGTCGTCTGCCTCCAGGACAACGCCGAGTGGCGGCTGGGCGCCGCTCTCGACCTGCTCCGGCTGCACCGTCCGCCGAAGACCCCGGTCGGCGTCGCCGGGCCCGGTGTGCCCGCCACCGTGGCGACGATCACCACGTTCGACCCGGAGGCCGTTCCCGCCTCCGCCACGGTGATCGTGGGCAGCTCGCGGACCAGCGCGGTCGCCGGGCGAATGGTGACACTTCGCTGACCAATGCATTGATGCGCAAGCGGTAGCACGTTGTGATGAAAGGATGCTGCTCGCCCTTGCCGCACAACGGCATTCGGGTGTGCCATGGAAGTGCCCGTGTGACGAGGTAACACGTCCCAGGTGGGAGGTGGGAAATTGCGAGCACTGGCCTGGATGAAATCCGTGGCCCCGGCATTGTCGACCACCGGAGATCCTCCGTCACCGCTGGGTTGAGCGAGACGGCCCGGTCAACGAGTCGCAGGCCCGGTACTCCGGCTGAACCAACGACGCAGTACTGCTGAACGTGTGAGCGGGTATGCGGATCCTTGAGATACCACCCGCGAAAGAGACGACGAAGTGTACGGTCAGGTGGGGACCGTGAGCTCGTCGATTTCTGTGAGAGTTTCACGTTCGCCGACCCGCTTTGCCTGCCCCTCCCGCCGCCCGGGGCAGGCAAAGCCCATTTTCGCTCCTATTCCGTTTCCTTTCTCACTTCCGCCGCGCCCCCTGCCCCGCGCGGCCGCCCAAGATCACATCGGTGACACGGGCCGGGTTCAACCTCCATCAGCCGGATTGACGGGCGCCTCGTGCTGCCCCCACGATTCCTGCGCTGGTAGCGCAGGAACCCGGTGTGAGTCCGGGACGGTCCCGCCACTGTGACCGCTTCGACCTTCAGTCACGTCGAAGCCGGGAGTCAGGAACTCGTGCCAGCCGTGTGCCACGCCGTGGCACGCGCGCACACCCCTCGGGCGAGGCACCCAGGAGGTTCCTTTCATGACGTCCCTCGACGCCCAGGCGCAGGCTCCCAGCGGCGCGTGGACCGCGCAGGAACGACGCGGGCTCTTCGGCATCATCGGCGCGATCGTGCTGCTGCACGTCGCGGGCATCGGGCTCTACCTGGCTTACGCCGACCGGTTCCCCGGCTCCGGCATCCTCGCGTCGGCGGGCGCGATCGCCTACGTGCTCGGCGTCCGGCACGCCTTCGACGCCGACCACATCGCCGCCATCGACGACACCACGCGGCTGATGTTGTTGCGTGGCAAGCGTCCCATGGGGGTCGGCTTCTTCTTCGCGATGGGCCACTCCTCGGTCGTGCTGCTCCTCGCGGTGATCGTCTCGCTGGCCGCCGGCACCATCGCGGAGTCCGAAGTGGACGGTGTCAAGGAGATCACCGGAACTATCTCGATGGTCGTGGCGATCTCGTTCCTGCTGCTGGTCGCGGTCCTCAACGCCGGTGTGCTCAGGTCGCTCGGCGGGCTGTGGCGGAAGATGCGGCGCGGTCAGATGGCCGAGGCCGAGGTCGAGCGCGTGCTGATGAACCGCGGCGTGTTCAACCGGCTCCTCGGCGGCAGGCTGCGCGTGCTGATCCGCTCTTCGTGGCACATGTACCCGGTGGGCTTCCTGATGGGACTCGGACTGGAGACAGCCTCGGAGGTCACCCTGCTCGGGCTCACCGCCACCACCGCGACCGGTGGGCAGTTGCCGTTCGTCGCGGTGCTGAGCCTGCCGCTGATCTTCGCGGCGGGGATGAGCACGTTCGACACGCTGGACTCGCTCCTGATGACCCGCGCGTACTCGTGGTCCTACCGCAACCCGGTGCGGACGTTGTTCTACAACACCGTCACCACCGCGATCACCGTGCTGATCGCCGCGTTCGTCGTCATCGTCTACGTGTCGCAGCTGCTCGCGGAGAAGGCCGGGCTGACCTGGCTGGCCGCGATCGGCGACATCTCCGAGCAGTTCGAGGTCATGGGCTACGGCATCGCGGCGACCTTCCTGCTCGCGTGGGGCGGCGCGGTGCTGTGGTGGAAGGCCCGCGGCTACGAGGACCGGCACCCGGCGATCCCGGCGGGCGAGGAGTAATGGAGATGGTCACAGTCGCGGGCGAGGAGATGTGCTCGGCGGCGCGGATCGGCATGCTTAGCGGTCATGCAGGCTGAGCAGCACTATCTCGCCGGACTTGACCTCGCCGGGCGGCGGGTCGTCGTGGTCGGCGCGGGCACGGTCGCCCAGCGCCGGCTGCCGCGCCTGGTCGCCTCCGGTGCGGTCATCGAGGTCATCTCGCCGGAGGCGACCCCGGCAGTCGAGGCGATGGCGACCGCAGGGGAGTTCACCTGGACCCGCCGGACCTACGCCGACGGGGACCTCGACGGCGCCTGGTACGTGCTCGCGTGCACCGACGACACCGACGTGAACGCGGCGATCACCGCGGAGGCCGAACGCAACCGCGTGTTCTGCGTGCGCGCCGACGTCGCCCGGCTCGGTACGGCTGTGACCCCGGCGGTCGGCGAGCACGACGGGCTGCTGCTGGGAGTGCTGGCGGGCGGCGAGCACCGCCGCTCGGCCGCCGTGCGCAACGTCGTGCTGGACGCGCTGCGCGAGGGCGTGATCACCGATGTCGCCGAGCGGCAGCTGCCGGGCGTCGCGCTGGTCGGCGGTGGGCCGGGCGACCCGGAGCTGATCACGGTCCGGGGGCGGCGGCTGCTCGCCAGAGCGGACGTGGTGGTCGCCGACCGGCTGGCCCCGCGCGAGCTGCTGGAGGAGCTGCCGCCGAACGTGCTCGTCGTCGACGCGGCGAAGATCCCGTACGGCCGCGCCGCCAGCCAGGACGTGATCAACTCGACGCTGATCGAGCACGCGAAGGCGGGGAAGTTCGTGGTGCGCCTCAAGGGCGGCGACTCCTACGTCTTCGGCAGGGGCTTCGAGGAGCTGCTGGCCTGCGCCGAGGCCGGGGTCCCGGTCACGGTGGTGCCTGGCGTGACGAGCGCCTTCGCGGTGCCCGCTGTCGGCGGCGTTCCGGTGACCCACCGGGGGGTCGCGCACGAGGTCGTGGTCGTCTCCGGCCACGTCAGCCCGTCGGACGAACGGTCCCTTGTGGACTGGCCAGCGCTGGCGAAGCTGCGCGGAACCCTGGTGCTGATGATGGCGGTGGAGCGCGCCGACGCCTTCGCCACGACGCTGATCGAGCACGGCCGCGAACCGTCGACGCCGGTCGCGGTGGTCCAGGAGGGCACGACCCGTGCCCAGCGGGTGGTCCGCACGACGCTGGACAAGCTCGGCGCGACGGTGACGGCCGAAGCGATCCGCCCCCCGGCGATCATCGTCATCGGTGAGGTCGCCGGTCTGACCCCCTGACCCCGCGCCACCGCCGTCGCGGCGGTGGGAACTCGCGTTTTGTAGGCATAACGCGAGTTTCAGGGGCGTTTTCGCGCAAGATGCCTACAAAACGCGACAACCCCCCACCCGGATGGGCGAGGGGTTGTCGCGTTATGCCGGTGGGCTAGTGGGACGGCGTGTTGAAGCGCTTGCGGCCGCCCGTGCCCCGGTTCTGGCGGGTGGCGCGGTCGCCGCCGCGGTCCTCCCACTTCTGGTGGCCGCGGTCCTCGCGGTAGCCGCCACCGTTGCCGCGCTCCGGACGACGCCACTCCTCACGCGGGGTGCGGCCGCCCGGGCGGTCCTCGCCCCGGAAGCCGCCGCGAGCGGGACGGTCGTCGTTGCGGAAGCCGCCGCGAGCCGGGCGGTCGTCGCCCCCGCGGAAGCCGCCGCCACGGGCGGGCCGGTCGTCGCCGCCGCGGAAGCCGCGGTCGCCGCGGTCGTCGTTGCGGAAGCCCCGGTCACCACGGTCGTTGCGGTCGCCCCGGAAGCCGCGGTCCTCGCGGAAGCCGCCGCGCTCGCCCCGGTCCTCGCGGAAGCCGCGGGACGGGCGGTCGCCGTCACGGGCCGGGCGACGGCCGAAGCCACCGCCGCGACCGCGCTCGCCGCCGGCACGGGCCGGGCGGCGCTCCGGGCGGGCCGCCTCGTCGGGCAGCTCGATGCCGGTGGGCTTCTGCGCGCCGGTGATCTCGGCGAGCTCGGTCCAGCCCGGACGGACCCGGGTGATGGTCGGCCGCACACCGGCCTTGGTGGTCATCGCCTGCACGGAGCGGCGCTGGGCCTGCAGCGCCAGCGTGACGACGACGCCCGCCTGGCCGGCGCGGGCGGTGCGGCCCGCGCGGTGCAGGTAGTCCTTGGGGTCCACCGGCGGGTCCACGTGCACGACCAGGCTCACGTCGTCGACGTGGATGCCGCGCGCCGCGACGTTGGTCGCCACCAGGCAGGTGGTGATGCCGTCGCGGAACTCGCCGAGGGTGCGGGTGCGCGCGCCCTGGGTCTTGCCGCCGTGCAGGCCGCCCGCCTTCACACCGACCGAGCGCAGCTTCTTGGTCAGCCGGTCCACGCCGTGCTTGGTGCGCACGAACATGATGGTGCGGCCCTCACGGGCGCCCACCTCGGCGACGACGTCGAGCTTGTCGTCGTTGCTCATCAGGAGCACGTGGTGGTCCATCGTGGACACGCTGGCCGACGGCGGCGCGGTGGAGTGGGTGACCGGGTCGGTCAGGTAGCGGCGCACCAGCTGGTCCACGTCGCCGTCGAGCGTCGCGGAGAACAGCAGGCGCTGGCCACCCGGCGCGACCTGGTCCAGCAGCTCGCGGACCTGCGGCAGGAAGCCCATGTCGGCCATCTGGTCGGCCTCGTCCAGCGCGGTGATCTGGACGTCGCCCAGCGCGCAGGTGCCCTGGCGGATGTGGTCGCTGAGCCGGCCCGGCGTGGCGATCAGCAGGTCGACCCCGCGCCGCAGCGCCGCGACCTGCTTCGGGAACGAGGTGCCGCCGACCACGGTGCTGCAGCGCAGGCCGAGGGACTCGGCGAGCTCGCCGAGCGAGTCGCGGACCTGCATGGCCAGCTCGCGGGTGGGCACCAGGACCAGGCCGCGCGGCTGCAGCGGCTTGGTGCGGCCGCCCGCCAGGGCGACCAGCATGGGCAGGCCGAAGGCCAGGGTCTTGCCGGAGCCGGTCTGGCCGCGGCCGAGCACGTCGCGCCCGGCGAGGGAGTCCGGCAGGGTGGCGGCCTGGATCGGGAAGGCCTGGGTGATGCCGCGCTTGGCCAGCCGCTCCACCAGGGGCTGGGGCAGGCCGAGCTCGCTGAAGGTCTTGGTCTCCGGGGTCTCGTTCTCCGAAGACGCGCTGTCCGAAGACGCGGTCACCGACTCGGCGACCTCCTGCTCCACGGGGGCGGCAGGGGAGGTCGTCCGGTGTCGAGGCTTGCGCTGGGCGTGCTCGGACCGGGCGGGTGTAACGATGGACACAGATCCTCCGAGACGTGGCACGTCTCGGGGACTCCCGCCGGTGGGTCACGACCGCGAGATGGTCACAAGGACGAGCCCGGCGCTTGTGCGCCGTTGATGGGTAAGGAGCACCACCGGCTGGATGGGCCGGGCAGACGCGATCTTCGCGTGGCTGTTCCGGTGCGGGGTCCAGTGTAGCCGGTCGGCGTTGCCGCATCGGCCCCGCGCGGTGCGGGTGGGCCCGCCACCGCCGAAACCGCTTCCGGTGGCGGGCCAGATGATCACCTGTTCTCCCTGGTCACGGCCCTGAGCTTGGGTTTCCTTCGCGGACACGGCCGAGATGGGCGTGAAGTTCAGCACCTGCCTACATCAGCCGCGCCTCCCGGCGGAGCAGCTCCTCCAGCCACTCCGCGTCGGCCACGTCCTCCGGCAGCCCGCGCGCGGTGAACCACGCGCACGTGGTGCGCACGTCGCGCCGGAGGAACATCTCGCTCTGCGGGTTGGCCACGAGGTCGACGACCTGGGGCAGGTCGATCACCACGAGCCGGTCGTGGTGGACGAGCAGGTTGAACGGGGACAGGTCGCCGTGGGTGAGGCCCTCGGACGCCATCCGCAGCATCGCCTCGACCAGCTGGAACCACAGGTCCCGCAGCGTGTCGTGGGTCGGGCGCAGCTGCGCGAGCCGGGGCGCCGCCGAGCCGTCGGGGTCGCCGACGAACTCCAGCAGCAGCTCCGTGCCGAGGCACTCGACGGGGTAGGGGACGGGCGCGCCCGCCGCCCACAGGCGGTTCAGGGCGGTGAACTCCGCCTTCGCCCACTGCTGCGAGATCACGTCGCGGCCGTAGCGCGTGCGGTTGGCGATGGCGCGGGTGTCGCGGGAGCGGTGGGTCTTGCGGCCTTCGAGGTAGCCGGAGTCGCGGTGGAACATCCGGTGGTCGGGGTCGCGGTAGCGCTTCGCGGCCAGCAGGCAGCTCGTCGCGGAGCCGGGGACGCCGCGCTCGATCAGGTGGACGTCGGCTTCCTTGCCGGTCTTGAGCACGCCGAGGTCGGTGTCGACGGCGGACTCGTCGGTGATGAGCCACTCAGGCAGTACGTGCGAACGCACGGTGGGATCTCCTGTGAGGAAAGTGCGCCCCACCGGCGCGAGCGTGAGCTCAGCTGCCGGTGCGGGCGGTGCGGGGCATGACGGTGATGTGCATGTCGCACCTCCCATTCCTCTGATGGAGCCGTGGTGTTGCCGAAGCATTCCCGGCCGTGCGGCTGGGCGCAACCGAATTACTCGGTGAGCAGCTCCAGCTCGGTGTCGCCGGTGACCTCAAGGGCGAGCCCGGCGGCACCGGCGATCTTGACGACGTCCTTCGGCGTGGACGCCTCCTTGCGCGCGGCGGCGAGGACCCTGGCCAGCCGCCCCTTGTGCGCCTTGTTGAAGTGGCTGACCGTCTTGCGGCGGCCGGAGCCGTCGTCGGTCACCACCCGGACGGTGACCGCGCCGGGAACCCGTGCCAGACCGGCGTAGGAGCCGGACCGCAGGTCGACGACGAGACCGTCCACTTCGGACAGAGCAGGTTCCAGGACCGGCCGCCACACGCCGCGCAGGGGGCCGACCGAAGCCAGAGAGCTGCCCGCGGAGAGCCGGTAGTGCGGGATCTGGTCGGTGCCGCGTGCGAGGCCGAACAGCGCGGAGGCCACGGCCAGCCTGGAGTCGGCGCGGGCGCGCTCGGCCTTGGTCAGGGTGCCGATGTCCAGCGAGTCGTAGAGCACGCCGGTGTAGCGGGTGAGCGCGAGCATGGTCGGCGCTTCGCGCAGCTCGGCGTTGTGCCCGACCTCGTCGAGCTGGCGTTCGGATAGCCCGAGCGCGGCCATGCTCGCCGCGGGGTCGGCAGCGAGGTCCACCAGGGCGTCGAGGAGCTTGCTGCGCACCGGGGTCAGTTCGGGGAAGGACAGCGCGTCCAGGTCCAGCGGCGGTCCGTACCCGCCGACGGCCTTGGTCTCCGACGGTGGAAGCAGCACAAGCACGAGCGGAGCCTAGAGCCCCGCCCGCTCGCCCCGGCACACCGCGTCCCCTGGCGCCGCCCGACCGTGTGCGCACGACCCCGGAGGGGTCAGGTGGGCATCTCCGACCGCTCGGAGACGCAGAACTCGTTGCCCTCCGGGTCGGTCAGCACCGTCCAGGTCAGCCCCGGAACGGTGAACTCGCCCTTGACCGTCGCGCCGAGCCCGACGAGGCGCTCCACCTCGGCGGCGCGGTCGTCGGCGCTGAGGTCCATGTGCACCCGGTTCTTCTCCGCCTTGACCTCAGCGACCTTCTGCAGCCCGACGGTCGGGCCCCTGGCGTCCTTGGGCGCCAGGAAGACGAACTCGCCGAGGTCGGCCGCCACCGTCAGGTCGAGCGCCTCGCTCCAGAAGCCCGTCAGCTTCGCGGGGTCGGCGCAGTCGATCGTGATGCACGCGATGTTGAGTCCCATGGATCGGCACGGTAGACGCGCCCGCCGACTTCCGGGAGACCATCGTTAGGCTGCTCCAACCACAGAACTTAAGGAGTTCAGCCAGTGATCACCAGGATGTCGTCGCTGTTCCTGCGAACCCTGCGTGAGGACCCGGCCGACGCAGAGGTGCCCAGCCACAAGCTCCTCGTGCGCGCCGGGTACGTACGCCGCGTCGCCCCGGGCGTGTACTCCTGGCTGCCACTGGGCTGGCGGGTCCTGCGCAACGTCGAGCGGATCGTCCGCGAGGAGATGGACGCGATCGGCGCGCAGGAGGTGCACTTCCCCGCGCTGCTGCCGCGCGAGGCGTACGAGAGCACCGGCCGCTGGACCGAGTACGGCGCCACGCTGTTCCGGCTCAAGGACCGCAAGAACGCCGACTACCTCCTCGGGCCGACGCACGAGGAGCTGTTCACCCTGATGGTCAAGGGTGAGTTCAGCTCCTACAAGGACTACCCGGTCGTGCTGTACCAGATCCAGAACAAGTACCGGGACGAGGAGCGCCCCCGCGCCGGCATCCTGCGCGGCCGCGAGTTCGTCATGAAGGACTCCTACTCCTTCGACCTCGACGACGAGGGCCTCTCCCGGTCCTACCAGGCGCACCGCGACGCCTACATCCGGATCTTCGACCGGCTCGGCATGGAGTACCACATCGTCTCGGCCGTCTCCGGCGCGATGGGCGGCTCCGCGAGCGAGGAGTTCCTCGCCCCCGCCGAGGTCGGCGAGGACACCTACGTGCGCTGCCTGGAAACCGGCTACGCCGCCAACGTCGAGGCCGTCACCACGCCCGTGCCCCCCGCGCGGCCGATCGAGGGCCTGCCCGCCGCCCAGGTGCACCACACGCCGGACACGCCGACCATCGAGACGCTGGTCGCGTTCCTGAACAACGCCGGGCTCGGCCGCGAGTTCACCGGCGCGGACACGCTGAAGAACGTCCTGGTCAAGACCAGGATGCCCGGGAGCTCGGACTGGACGCTGCTGGCCGTCGGCCTGCCAGGCGACCGCGAGGTGGACCTCAAGCGCCTGGAGGCCGGGCTGGCGCCCGCCGAGATCGCGCTGCTCGAGGACGCCGACTTCAAGGCGAACCCGTGGCTGGTCAAGGGCTACATCGGGCCGAAGGCGCTGCAGGACAACGGGGTGCGCTACCTCGTCGACCCGCGCGTTGTCACCGGGACCGCCTGGGTGACCGGCGCGGACAAGCCCGACCACCACGTGGTGGACCTGGTCGCCGGCCGCGACTTCACCCCGGACGGCACGATCGAGGCCGCCGAGGTCCGTGAAGGCGACGAGTCCCCCGACGGCGGCGGCAAGCTGGTGATGGCGCGGGGCATCGAGATCGGCCACATCTTCCAGCTCGGCCGCAAGTACGCCGACGCGCTCGGTCTCGACGCGCTGGGCCCGGACAGCAAGCCCGTTCGCATCACCATGGGCTCCTACGGCATCGGTGTCTCGCGCGCGCTCGCGGTCATCGCCGAGCAGCGCTCCGACGACAAGGGCCTGGTGTGGCCGCGCGAGGTCGCGCCAGCCGACGTGCACGTGGTCATCGCGGGCAAGGACGACACCGTGCGCGAGGGCGGCGAACGGATCGCCGCCGAGCTCGACGCCGCCGGGGTGCGCGTGCTGCTCGACGACCGCAAGGCCTCGCCCGGCGTGAAGTTCGCCGACGCCGAGCTGGTCGGTGTGCCGACCATCCTGGTGGTGGGCCGGGGCCTGGCTACCGGCGTCGTCGAGGTCAAGGACCGGGCCAGCGGCGAGCGGGTCGAGATCGGCGTTGACAAGGTCGTGGACCACCTCGTCGAGCTCTGCCGGAGCTGATCCAGGGCCCGCGGCCGGGCGGTGCCGTCCACAGTGGACCAGGACGGTGCCGCCCCGCCGCGGGGAATCTGTGAACAACACCCTCCTTTGGTCTGTACCTCTTCGGGGTGCGGAACGGGTTCCCTGGACCTCGTGGCCCACCCGAACCCTGCTGGGTGGGCGCCCAGGAGGACAGCATGCGACACGTGCGCTTCACCGCGCTCTTGACCGGGCTGGCGGCAGCGGCGGCGACGACGCTCGCCGGGGTCCCCGCTCTCGCCCAGCAGAGCCCCCCGTCGGCGGTCGTGGACAACGAGACCAAGCCGATCTACTCCCACGCCGACGCGATCCGGGAGACCGTCTACATCGAGTCGAAGATCGACAGCGACGCCGACGGCAAGCCGGACCGGATCGCCGCCGACGTGATGCGGCCCAAGGAGACCGACTCCGGGCTGAAGTCCGCCACCGTCATGGAGGCCAGCCCCTACTACTCGGCGGCTGCGGCGGCACGCGCCCGCGGCGGCGACGAGCGGTTCCTGCCCGGCGGCTCCGCGCCGCGCGGCTTCGGCCGCTGGTACGACGAGTTCTTCGTGCCGCGCGGCTACGCCGTCGTCGAGGTCGAGATGCAGGGCACCGCGCGGTCCCAGGGCTGCCCGACCACCGGTGACTCCGAAGACACCTCCTCCATCGAAGCCTCCATCGACTGGCTCAACGGCCGTGCCAAGGCCTTCTACGCCGACGGCAAGCCCGCGGTGGCGTCCTGGAGCACCGGCGCCGTCGGCATGCTCGGCGTCTCCTACAACGGGACGCTGCCCAACGCGCTCGCCGCGCGCGGGGTCGACGGCCTCAAGACCATCGTGCCGATCGCGGCGATCTCCAGCTGGTACGACTACACCCGTGACCAGGGCATCGGCTACCAGGGCGCGTGGGGCAACCGGTACCCGGAGTGGCTGGCCAACTACGTGATCAGCCCGGCCGCCAAGGCGAAGTGCGCCGCTCAGGTCAAGGCGCTCGGCGACCAGGCCAACGACGACACCTACGACTACACCAAGTTCTGGGCCGAGCGGGACTACCGCCCGGACGCGGCCAAGGTGAAGGCGTCGGTGTTCGTGGTGCACGGCCAGGAGGACTGGAACGTCAAGCCCGCGCACTTCTCCCGCTGGTGGAACGAGCTGCAGAAGCTCAACGTGCCGCGCAAGCTCTGGCTGCACCGCGGCGCGCACAGCGACCCGATCGGCTTCCGCAAGGCGGAGTGGGAGAAGGTCATGCACCGGTGGATGGACCACTGGCTGCTCGGCCTGCAGAACGGCGTGATGTCCGACCCGATCGCCGACATCGAGCGCCCGGACGGCACCTGGGAGACCCGCACCAGCTGGCCGGACGCCGCCGCCGCCAAGGCGAAGCTGTTCCTCGGCGCCGGTGGCCAGGGCGGGGCGGGCACGTTGAAGCCGCAGCCGACCGCCGACCCCGCGAAGCAGTCGATCACCGACCTCAAGACCCAGACCGAGGCGGCAGCGGCAGGCAACCCCGAGGTGGCCGGCCCGAACCGGCTCGCGTTCCTGACCGAGCCGCTGAAGGAGGCCGTTCGGCTGTCCGGAACGGCCAGGGTCAGCGTGAACGCCACCGCCGACACCACCAGCGCGCCGCTCACCGCGCTGCTGGTGGACTACGGCCAGGCGACCCGCACCGAGGTGCTCGGCAAGACGCCGATCGAGCTGATGACCGACTCCTGCGAGCAGGCCGACCTCGACCGCCGCACCGGCTGCGCGGCCCCGCCGGCACAGGTCACCGAGGCCACCCCGTACAAGGTGATCACCAGGGGCGCGATCGACATGAAGAACAACCAGTCGATCACGCACGGCCAGGACCTGGTGCCGGGCCGGACCTACCGCGTCGCGTGGGAGCTGCACCCCAAGGACTACATCTTCCCCGCCGGTCACCGCATCGGCGTGGTCCTGGTGCAGAACCTGCCGAGCTACATCAGCGCCGACGCCAAGGCCAACAAGGTGGAGATCTCGCTGGCTCCCAGCAACCTCGAACTCCCGGTCGTGGGAGGCGTGCGCGCCATCAAGTTCTGACCCCGCACGGCGAAGCGGGGCCGGGTCGTCGCGACCCGGCCCCGCTTTTCGTTGCTGTGCGAGGACTGTGCCGCGTCAGGACAGGGTGGCTAGCACCGCCGCGGTGTCGGAGAGGTCGGTCAGGACCACGTCCGCGCCCGCGGCTTCGAGCTCCGCGACGCTGCTGTGCCCGGTCGCCACGCCGACCGCGACCGCGCCGTGGTGCCGCGCGGCCGTGACGTCGTGCGGGCTGTCGCCGAAGACGACCACCGCGTCGGCCGCGAAACCGTTGGTGTGCCTGGCGGTCGCGGCTTCCACGGCGGTCGCGACGAGGTCGGCCCGCACCTCGGACTCCGCCCCGTAGCCGCCGATCGCGAAGTCCAGCCTTCGGTCGAGTCCGAAAGCGCCGAGCTTGTGCCGGGCGACCTCGACGAGGTTGCCGGTGACGAGGCCCTGCACCACGTCCGTGCGCAGCGCCAGCGCGTCCAGCGCCTCGGCTGCCCCCGGCAGCGCGCGCCCGCGCACGGGCAGCACGTCCAGGTCCGCCTCGACGGCCTCGGTGAGCGCGGCGAAGAGCCCGCGCACCGAGGCGTCGTCGGTGGGCAACCCGTGGGAGCGCAGGATCTCGGTGCTGATCCAGCGTTCGGTGCGCCCGGCCGTCGGCGGTTCGTGCACCAGGCTCGTCCCGGTCGCCGTCGACAGCGCCCGCCGGTACCAGTGCATGCCGAGGCCGCGGAGCTCGACCAGGGTCAGGTCGATGTCCCACAGCACCAAGCGGTTGGGGGCCACTACTTCGGCACGCGCCGGAAGCTGTCCGCGATCTTGTTCAGCTCCTCGTCGGACGCGGTCGGCAGCGACTCCTGGCCGGGCACGGCCGCGGTGTCACCGTTGACGACCAGCACGATCCCGTCCTTGGGGCCCTTGGTCAGCGAGACGATGAGCACCTTGCCGGTGGCGGACATGCACGGCTCGCCCGCCGCCGTGGTCGCGGTGGCCTCCAGGACGACGCCGGTGTACCCCTCGCTCTCGACCTGTCGGGACTGTCCGATCTTGACCTGGGGCTTCTGCGCCTTGCCGTCCTTCTCGATCTCGTAGAAGGAGTTCGCGAAGGCGTTGGCGAAGTCGGTCGCGACCTTCGTCGCGTCCAGGTCGGCGCCGCCTTCCTTCGGCTTGATCGCCTGCATCCCGGTGACGCCTCGGGAGTAGCTGGCCCCGCCGCACTGGTAGGAGGAGAGCGCGGCCGTGTGGTCGACCGGGATCGCGCCGGTACCCGACTTCGTGTCACCGGGCGGGTTCGGCTTCCACGACGGCGGCAGCTCGTAGACCAACCTGGAAGCGGAGTCGCTCACGACCTGCCAGCCCGGGTTCTTCGGCGCCACGGTGAGCGGCGGCGGCGCGGTCGCGATGGCCTTCGTCGTGGTCGTCGGCCCGGCGGGGCCGCTGGTCTCGGCCGGGCCCGCCTGCTGCTCGGGCTTGTTGTTGGTCAGCAGGATCACCGCGACCACGATGGCCGCGACCAGGACCACGCCGATGGCGCTGAACAGGATCGCCTTGTTGCGCTTGCTGTTGTCCGGTGGCTGCGGGCCGTAGGCGCCGAGACCGCCGTAGCCGCCCTGGCCGAACCCGCCCTGCTGCGGCTGCTGCTGGGGGTAGCCGTAGGGCTGGCCGTACTGGGGCTGCTGCTGCGGGACACCGCCGTACGGCGTCTGTCCACTGTGTCCGGTCTGGCCGGGCTGACCCTGCTGGCCCGGCTGCTGATGCTGCTGGGGGTACCCGCCCCAGCCGCCCTGTCCCTGCTGGTCCTGTCCACCACCTGGCCACGTCACGGCAGGGACGGTACTACCAGGAGCAGCGGCGCACGCAACTCAGCTCAAGGGGCGGACGGACTCCAGGATCTTTCGGACGTCCTCCGCGGTGGGGGACAGGTGTGCGTCCCCGCCCAGTTCCGGCACCTCGATCTTGACGGCGACGACCCCGTTGGGAGCGGTGAGCGCGAGCACCGTGATCTGTGCCTTGCCCGGGCCGCACGAGCCCGGCGTCGCGGCCGTGACATCCGCGACGACAACCGATCCCTTGAGGTCGCCCACCGTGGTGGGGACTGCGGGGCCCAGCGCGACCGTTGGCGAGCCGTACCCGGTCTTCGCGGCCCCCTCGGCGACGGCGCCCGCCACGAGCGCGGGATCGTCCTGCCTGGTCATGCGGCCGGAGCCGACCTCGCCCCTGACGAGCTCCTTGCCTTCGCACAGGAACGGCCGCGCCGCGGCGAGCCCGCTCAGCGAGAGCACCCCGCCGGGCCTGCTCATCGTGGTCCCGCCGAGCGTCCACGATCCCGGGACCTCGTAGACCAGCCCGGAGTCCTGGTTGACGATGACCTGCCAGCCGGTGTTGCGCGCGGCGGGCAGCGGTCTCGTGGTGACCGGCGGCGAGGGCGGCTTCTCCGGCGTTGCCGTGGTCGTCTCCGGGGCGGTCTGCGGAGCCTTGCGGGAGAGCAGCAACACGGCGGCCGTGACCCCACCCGCGACGATCACCAGCAACAGCACGGTGATCAGCACGGCGGACCCCTTGCCGGGGCGGCGCGCGGGACGCGGAGGGTGTCCGCCTGACCATGTCACACGGGCACGTTACCTCTCGCTGAGCCTGCTTCGGCTGGTCTCAGGGGCGAGCGCCATGCCGACGACGGTCAGCCCCAGGCTCGCCGCGAGCAGCAGGGCCACCGGCACCGTCGACCCCGTGCTGCTGAGCAACGCGGTCCCCACGAGCGGTCCGGCCGCCCCCGCGAGCATCGTGGCGGCCTGGTAGCCCAGCGAAACGCCGGAGTAGCGGACCGTGGTGTCGAACAGTTCCGCGTAGAAGGCGGACTGCGAGCCGGTGAGCAACCCGTGCAGCAGCAGGCCGACTCCGACAGCGAGCAGCACGGAGGACTGCTCCTTGGTCGCGACGAGCGGGAAGAACGCGGCGCTCCAGCCTGCGGCGGCCACGGCCGACACGATCGCCACCGGTCGCCTGCCGAACCGATCGGACAACGCCCCGCCCGCCACCATCGCCAGCACCTGGGCCAGCGATCCCACCATGACCGCTGCGGCCGCGACCGACCTCGGCAACCCGATGTGGTCGGCGTAGACGAGCAGGAAGATCGTGAACACGTAGAACGCGGAGTTCTCGCCGACCCGCGCCGCGAAGACGCAGAACAGCTCCTTGGGGTGCCTGCGAACGGCCTCGCGGACCGGGCTCCTGGTCGGCTTCTCCTTCACGGCGTTGAACAACGGGGACTCGGCGACCCTGAGCCGGACCCACAACCCGATCACCACGAGCGCGACGGACGCGAGGAACGGCAGGCGCCAACCCCAGGACGCGTACTGCTCGACCGAGGTGAGCGCGGCCATCCCGGCGAGTGCGCCCGTCGCAAGGAGATTCCCCAGCGGACCACCAGTCTGCGGCCATGCGGTCCAGAAGCCGCGCCGCTCGGCGGGACCGTGCTCGGCGACAAGCAGCACCGCGCCGCCGAACTCCCCACCGAGCGCGAAACCCTGCACCAGCCGCAACGCGGTCAACAGGATCGGTGCGAGCACCCCGATCTCGGCGTAGCCCGGCAGGACACCGATGAGCATCGACGAGACACCCATCAGGCCGAGGCTGATCGCGAGCAGCCGCTTCCGCCCGACCCGGTCGCCGTAGTGGCCGAACACCACTCCGCCGAGCGGGCGGGCCACAAAGCCCACGGCATAGGTGAGCAACGCCTGAAGCGTTCCGATCAGCCCGGAGGACTCGGGGAAGAACACCGGCCCGAACACGGTGGCGGCAGCGGCGCCGTACAGGAAGAAGTCGTAGAACTCGACCGTCGTGCCGACCACCCCGGCACCAACCACCCGGGCCAACCCGCGCTTCGCCATGCGGGCAGGTTCACCCGCCGCCCGCGCTCCGTCAAGAAGATCGAACAGATCCGCCCGAAGAACGGACACTTCAGCGGGGGGCCGGATCGCGGGCGGGACAACTAGGCCGCGTCCCGCGAGTAGCGACACCACCTCGCTCACGCCCGCACCCCTCGACCCGGAGCCCCCCACGCGTGTCCAAATCGCGTTTTGTCACCTTGATGCGAAATGGGAGCGCTCTCTTGCGCAAAAAGGTGACAAAACGCGAGAAGCTCGACCGCGCCAGCCCACGGGTGGGGCACATGGCCCGGCGCGGCGGTGGAGGACAGGGTTAGCCGGGGAGGAAGCTGAAGCGGACCTTGCGGACCGGGTTGTCGCGGTTGGTGTCGACCAGGCACACCGACTGCCACGTGCCCAGGGCCATCTGGCCGCTGAGTACCGGGACCGAGGCGTAGGGCGGGATCAGCGCCGGGAGGACGTGGTCGCGGCCGTGTCCCTTCGAACCGTGCTTGTGGCGCCAGCGGTTGTCCGCCGGGAGCAGGTCGCGCAGCGCCGCCAGGAGGTCGTCGTCGCTGCCCGCGCCCGTCTCCAGGACGGCGAGCCCAGCGGTCGCGTGCGGTACCCACACGTGCAGCAGGCCGTCTTCGCCGCCGACGCTGCCCAGGAAACGCTCGCACTCCGCCGTCAGGTCGTACACGACCTCGACCGAACCGGTTCTGATCTCGATCACCTCGGAACGCATGAGGTGAAAACTAGTCCGAAACCCGCCGGTGCCGCACTTACTCTCAGGCGTATGCGCAGTGCTTTCGGAGCGACCTTCGACGTCGGTGTCGGTTATCTCAACAGTCCCAGCATCGGTATCCCCAACACCGACGCTGTTGTGGCGGTGCGGGACGCGGTGCATCGGTGGGCGGTCGGGGCGAACTCGCCTTCCGAGTTCGACGTGCACGTGCGGCGGGCGCGGGATGCCTTCGCGTCGCTGGTCGGAGTCGACGCCGCGAACGTCGCCGCAGGGGTGAGCGGTTCGCAGCTCGTCGGCATCGTCGCGGCGAGCGTGCCCGATGGAACGCGGGTGCTCATCGCGCGCAACGAGTTCACCAGTCTGTCGTTCCCCTTTGCCGCGCAGGCGCATCGAGGGGTGAAGGTGACCGAGGTCGGTCTCGTCGATCTTCCGTCCTCTATGGACGGTCATGACCTGGTCGCGGTCAGCGTCGTGCAGTCGGCGGACGGCGCGGTCGTCGATCTGGAGGCCCTGCGGGAGGCCGCCGCCAAGACCGGGGCGCGGGTGCTGCTGGACGTCACCCAGGCCGCCGGGTGGATGCCGCTGCACCTGCCGTGGGCGGACTGGGTGGTCGCCGCGGCCTACAAATGGTTGCTCTGCCCTCGCGGTGCCGCCTGGATGGCTGTGCGGCCCGACGCCCTGGACGAGCTGGTTCCACACGCGGCGAACTGGTACGCCGGTGAGGACCCGTGGGACTCGATCTACGGGCTGCCGTTGCGGCTCGCCGCGAGCGCGCGGCGGTTGGACCTCTCCCCGGTGTGGCTGTCGCAGGTCGGCGCGGCCGCCTCGCTGGAGTGGCTGTCCACTGTGGACATGGAGGCTGTGCGCGCGCACTCCGTGCGGTTGGCGGACTCGTTGCTGGGCGGGCTGGGCCTGCCCTCGCGGGGGTCGGCGATCGTGTCGCTGGCGTTGTCCGAGGACGACTCGCGCGCGCTCGCAGGGGCCGGAGTGCGGTCGGCCTCGCGGGCCGGGCGGACGCGGCTGGGCTTCCACCTCTACAACACCGATGACGACGTCGAGCTGGTGTTGCGCGCGCTGAAGCATTGACAGCGGGGCGCGGTCCGCCCACGATGGTGGCCGCCTGGTCATGTGACCGGGTGGTCACTTTCCGGGGAGGTGGCGGAGCTGCCCACCGACGTCTGGCGCAATCTTCCCGCGGCCAAACGCGATCGCGTGCTGGCCGCGGCCCTCGACGAGTTCGCGGCGGTCGGCTACTCGCGGGGCTCGCTCAACGTGATCTCGCGCGAGGCCGGGGTCGCCAAGGGCTCGCTGTTCCAGTACTTCACCGACAAGCTCGACCTGTTCGCCACCGTCGCCGAGGTGGTCTCGGCGCGGGTGCGGACCGGGATCGAGCCCCGTATCGACGAGATCCGCGCGGCGCAGCGGCAACCGGACTTCGCCGAGTTCCTCGTCGCCGCGCTCGACCTGTGGGTCCGGTGGTTCGCCGAGCACCCGGTCGACCGGGGCGTCACCGCGGCGACCAACCTGGAGATGGACCCCGACGTGCGCGCCGCGGTCCGCGACGTCGCGCACCGGCACTACCTGGAAGTGTTGCGGCCCTTGGTGGTCGCCGCGGTCGAGCGGGGCGAGGTCCACGGTGATCCCGAGGTGCTGCTCGCCTGGCTGCTGATGCTCCTGCCACATCTCGCGCTGGCGCCGTTCCTGCCGGGGCTCGACCCGGTGCTCGGCCTGCACGGCGCGTCCCCGGACGAGATCCGGGACACGGCCCGCAGGCTGCTCGCCCCGCTGCTGGGAGGTAAGGCGTGACGAAGACGGTGTGCGTGATCGGCGCGGGCTCCTCCGGTCTCGCCGCGCTGAAGAACCTGCGGCAGGCCGGGTTCGACGCGGTGGTCTACGAGCAGCACGACGAGGTCGGCGGCAACTGGTGCTTCGGTGGCCCGGGCAGCCGGGTCTACGCGAGCACGCACACCATCTCCTCCAAGCCGTTCACGCAGTACCCGGACTTCCCGATGCCAGACGAATGGCCGGACTACCCGCACCACAGCCAGCTGCGCGAGTACTTCCAGCGCTACGCCGAGCACTTCCGCCTGCTCGACCACGTCCACTTCGGACACGAGGTGGCGGGTGCGGAGCCGGAGGGCGACGGCTGGGCGGTGACGGTGCGGGGAGAGCAGCCCAAGCACTTCGACGCCCTGGTCGTGGCGAACGGGCACAACTGGCATCCCAAGATGCCGGAGTACCCGGGGCTCGCGGAGTTCCCCGGCCGCGTGCTGCACTCCGCCGAGTACAAGGGGCCGGACGTCCTGCGCGGACAACGGGTTCTGGTTGTGGGAGCGGGCAACACCGGTTGTGACATCGCGGTGGAGGCCGCGCAGCACGCGGACTCCGTGTGGCACTCCACGCGGCGGGGCTACTGGTACGTGCCGAAGTACATCCTCGGCAAGCCCTCGGACCAGATCGCGGACGCGCTCATCGGGCTGCGGATGCCGAAACCGTTGCGCCGCATGCTGACCAAGCTGACGCTGCTCACCACGGTGGGGCTCCCGCAACGCGCGGGACTGCCCAGGCCGGACCACGCGCTCTTCGAGACGCACCCGATCGTCAACAGCCTGCTCACCTACTACGTGGGGCACGGCGACATCAAGCCGGTACCGGACGTCGAACGCTTCGAGGGCTCCACCGTGGTGCTCACCGACGGGCAGCGCGCCGAGGTCGATCTGGTCGTCCTGGCGACCGGCTACCTGCTGCGCGTCCCGTTCCTGGATCCCGCGCTGCTCGCGTGGGACGGGGACGCGAACACGAAACCCAAGCTGTACCAACACGTCTTCTCGCCGGTGCACGAGACTCTGTTCGTCGCTGGGCTGATCCAACCCGACTCCGGCCAGTTCACCCTGACGCACTGGCAGACGAAGGCGATCGCGTCGTACCTGCGGGCGCGCGACCGTGCCCCGGCCCGCGCGGCGGCGTTCCGCAGAACCGTCGCCGAGCGAGCGGATCGGCGGTGGACCGGCGGCCAGGACTACGTGAAGAGCACCCGGCACCACTTCGAGGTCGCGCACCAGGACTACTTACGTGGCTTGCAGCGGACCGTCGACACCCTTGGAGCCGCGTGATGGCCAGGGCGATGCGCGTTCTCGACTGGGCGTTCCCGGTGTCCCCGGTGCGCCGCGAGGTGCTCTCCGAGCTGCCGGACGGCGACGGCACCGGCAAACCACCGCTGTTGTTCGTGCACGGTGTCGGCGGCGGCGCGTGGCAGTTCGCCGAGCACTGGCTCAAGGCCGCGGCCGCGCGTGGTTTCCCGGCCTACGCGGTCAGCCTGCGTTGTGCGGGTGGCAGCGGGGGTGAGCGGAGGCGCTTCGTCACCGGCTTGCGGCACTACGTGCACGACGTGGTGCAGACCGCGGTCCGGCTTCCCCGTCAACCTGTCCTCATTGGACACTCCATGGGCGGGCTCGTGGTGCAGCAAGCCCTTTCCCGTTACCCGGCCCGAGCCGGGGTGCTGCTCGGCTCGGTGGGTTCCGGTCCGGAGCTCGCAGGGCTCGCCGCCCTCGCGACCCGGTCGCCGAGAACCCTGGCGCAGGCGCTGCTCGGCCGGTCCATGACCTTCCCGCCGGGGCTGGAGTACTCCAGCCCCCTGCCCGCCGCCGCGTACTCCGGCAGGCAGGGGCCGACCGGCGCGCTCGCCCAGGTCCAGCTGTTGTTCCACGCGCGCCCGGCCCCGCCGCTCGGCGGCGCCCCGGTGCTCGTCGTCGGGTCGCGGTCGGACGCGGTCATCCCGGTCTCCAGCGTCCGCGCTACCGCCGGGCACTACCGGACGGCGCCACGCTGGGTGGACGGCGTCGGACACGCGATGATGCTCGACTCCGGGCAGGCCGAGGTGCTGGACCTGGTGCTGGACTGGGTGGACGGACTGTGACTGCGCCACCCCGCTGATCTCTAACGAGTGAAATTCAGCCGGACGGATGCAAACGCTCCGTTACCGCTGTTCATGCGTACAGGTGAATGCCTGCGCGATCAATATCGCTCATAACGGTTGCTGGCACGCGTCGCGTTTCCCGGTGCCGCCCATTAACGTGGGCCAGCGTGTCGGAACAGCGCTCGCCGGCCGGACACGTGATGACCCGCGTGGAGCCCTTCGAACTGGGCGACACCGTGCCCGTGTCCAGGCCCGCTTCCCACCCCCGGTCGCAGGCTGCCCAGCCCGTGGACGCCATCCCCGTCCAGGGGCGGCCGAGCCCGGCCGACCGGTTCGTCGACTTCCTCGCCGACCGTTCGCGCAAGGGCTACCTGATCAAGGGCCTGGCGTTGGCCGGGGTCGCGCTGCTCTCCGGCGTCCTGTGGAGCGCTGGAGGCGGGGACACGGTCACCGGGACCGCGATGGTGTCCCCGGAGGCGCCGACCTTCGTCTACGAGGAGCACGCGCAGATCCGCGACTCCGACTGCGCCAAGCACTCCTACGGCAGCGAGGTCCAGCCGTTCTTCCGCAAGACGCCGTGCCAGGGCATGGTCCGCTGGCTCTACGCCACCAAGGCCAAGGACGGTTCCTCGGTCGTGGTCGCGCTCGCGGTCGTCACGATGCCCAGCCACCAGGACGCCGCGGCGCTGGAGAAGCTCACCAAGACCGACGGCACCGGCAACGTCAACCACCTCATCCTCGAAGGGCGCAATGTGCCCGGTGGGCCGAAGCAGTTCAGGGAGGCCGGATACGCCTCCGCGGTGGAGGGCGCCAACGTCCTGATCGCCGAGTCGGAGTTCTACGACTACGAGCGCCGTGACGTCCCGGTGCTCCAGGAGGTCAGCAGGGACGCGCTCCGCCTCGCCCGCGCCGCGAGCTGAAGTCCTTACTGGCGACCGGGAAACGGCGTCGTGGCCGGGGTCAGCCCGGCCACCTTGCGCCAGCGGGTCGTGCGCACCGCGGCGGCGGTCAGCCCGTCCAACGCCGTGCGCCGCAACGACTCCTCGTCGCAGCGCTCCAGCACGCCGTGCCACGCGGCGGCCGCGTCCGCCTCCGCCGAGGCCAGCAGGCCGGCCGCGCTGGCCTGGTTGGTCACCGGCTGCGGCGGCTGGTACGACGGCTCCGCGGGGACCGGCGTCGCCCCGGCATCGCGGAGCAGCCGCTCCACGGCGTCCCGCTTCGCGCGGTGCGCGGTCTCGCCCTCGCGGATCGCGTTGTCCGACGAGGACGGCAGGAACGCCGACGCAAGGCCGTAGGCCCACTCGACGGCGTGCTCGGCGGCCAGCGCCTGCTGCACCGCGCTCACCGTCTCCTGCGACGGCTGCGGCTGCTGGGCCCGGATCACGTCAGCACCTCCCGCAGGCACGCGCAGCTCGCCGCGACCGAGCCGACCAGGCCGGCCCGGTGCCTCGGCAGCGTCGGCACCAGCTCACCCGCTCGTTTCTCCCCGGACGCGACGGCCTCCTTCAGCGCGCCCAACGCCGCGTTCTGCTGCTGAGGCACCTGCGGCGCGCTCGGCTGCTGGCTCGGCGCCGGGGTCGCCGTCGCGCTCACCCGCGCCGGGCGCGCCCGGTTGAGCTCCTTCTCGATCGCCCCGTGGTGCGCCAGCCGGTCGGTCGCGACCGCGTCGGCCTTCGGCGCGAGCGCGGGGTGCGCCGCGGCCACCGCCTTCGCCAGCTCGGCGTCGGAGCGCGCCTGCGCGGCGAGCTCCTCCAGCGGGTCCGGCTTGCTCGGCGTCGGCTCGCCGGTGCACGCGGCGGCCAGCGGCAGCGTCACCGCGCCTGCCAACCCGGCGACGAGCACGCCGCGGCGGGAGTGTCGGGAGAGAGGGGAGAACACGAGCGCTCATCCTGCCAGGCTCGCCCGAACGAGGGTTGATCATGACCGGAGACCCGGCCGCGGGGAGCGAGCGCCAGCCACGCGCGGCCGTTGTCGACCACGAGGAGATACGCTGTGCGACCGGACCGGTGAGGTGTGCGCACCGGCCGTTTTTCTTCTCGCATGGCCGCACCGCCACTTCAAGAGCAGGGAGCCCGTCAGGTGTCCAGCAGGCAGCACGGGGAGCCTGGTCCGCGCGGCGCGCGGGACCAACTCACCGCGCAGCTCGAACCCATCGTGGACGCGGCCGTCCGGGCCGCCGGGTTCGAGCTGGAGCAGCTCGACGTGCGGTCGGCGGGCCGTCGCCGGGTACTGCGCGTCGTCGTCGACTCCGAGCGCGGGGTGAACCTGGACGAGGTGGCCGACGCCTCCCGTTCGGTCGCCGAGGCGCTGGACGCGCGTGAGGACGTCCTGTCAGACGCCTACACCCTGGAGGTCTCCTCGCGCGGCCTCGACGCCCCGCTCACCAAGCCGCGGCACTGGCGGCACACCCGGCTGCGCCTCGCTAAGGTTCGGCTGGCCGACGGCTCCGAGCTCGTCGGCAGGGTCGGCGACGCCGACGACGAGGGCGTCCAGCTGCTGGTCGGCGGCGAGCTGCGCAGGATCGGCTACTCCGACATCGCCCGCGCGATGGTCGAGGTCGAGTTCCGCGAGCCCCCGGCCGCCGAGCTCGCCGCCCTCGGCGCCACCGCGAAGGCCAACGCAGACGACACAACGAAGGAGGAGTCGAAATGAACGTGGACATCGCCGCGCTTCGGGCGATCGAGCGGGAAAAAGAGATCCCCTTCGAGACCGTTCTCGGCGCCATCGAGACGGCCCTGCTCACCGCGTACAAGCACACCGAGGGCCACTTCCCGCACGCGCGGGTGGAGATCGACCGCAAGACCGGCATCGTGCGGGTGCTCGCCCAGGACGTGAAGGCCGACGGCGTCGTCGCCGAGGAGTGGGACGACACCCCCGAGGGCTTCGGCCGCATCGCCGCGACCACCGCGCGCCAGGTCATCCTGCAGCGGCTGCGCGACGCCGAGCACGAGCGCACCTTCGGTGAGTTCTCCACCAAGGAGGGCGAGATCCTCGCGGGGGTCGTGCAGCGCGACGCCCGCGCCAACTCGCGCGGCATGGTGGTCGTCAAGGTCGGCGACATCGAGGGCGTCATCCCGCCCGCCGAGCAGGTGCCCGGCGAGACCTACACCCACGGCATGCGGCTCAAGTGCTACGTCGTCACCGTCTCCAGGGCGGCGCGGGGCACCCAGGTCACGCTGTCCAGGACCCACCCCGGCCTGGTGCGCAAGCTCTTCGCGCTGGAGGTCCCGGAGATCGCCGACGGCACCGTGGAGATCGCCGCGGTCGCGCGCGAGGGCGGGCACCGCACCAAGATCGCGGTCCGCTCCACCGTGCCCGGCGTGAACGCCAAGGGCGCGTGCATCGGCCCGATGGGCGCGCGGGTGCGCAACGTGATGAGCGAGCTGGCCGGCGAGAAGATCGACATCGTGGACTACGCCGAGGACTCGGCCACCTTCGTCGGCAACGCGCTCTCGCCCGCCAAGGTCGTCTCCGTCCGGGTGGTCGACGAGCGGGCCAAGACCGCCCGCGTGGTGGTGCCGGACTTCCAGCTCTCGCTGGCCATCGGCAAGGAGGGCCAGAACGCCCGCCTGGCAGCGCGGCTGACCGGCTGGCGCATCGACATCCGCAGCGACGCCGCGCCCGACACGCCCAGCGCCCCCAGCGCGGCTCCGGCGGGTACCGCGGAGTAGGTGTCGGCAAGGTCTCCTGGGGCGGCCGAACAACCAGTTCGCCCTAGGCGTTAGACTCATGAGCGGTTCAGGGCGCCGGGGATCGGAATCCAATGCACACGTCTGTTGTTAGAACGTGTGTCGGATGCCGCTCCCGGGCGCTCGCCGCTGAGCTTCTGCGTGTGGTGGTCTCGGGCGATTCCGCGATGCCCGACCCCCGGCGTCGGCTCCCGGGACGGGGCGCCTGGTTGCACCCCGATCCCGAGTGTCTTCGCCTCGCCGAACGGCGCAGGGCGTTCCCGCGGGCATTGCGCGTCGCAGGCCCGCTCGATCTCGCTCCGGTCGGTTACCACCTCGACGCGGCTGCCCGGCTCTCGACCGACGAGGGAACCTCCCCGTCGCGCAATACGAAGGAAGCAGGTCGACCGATCATGAATCAGCCGTGAAGCTGAAGACATGAACGCGCTTCGACGGTAGGACGAGGTCGTGCGGGCTTGCCGCTCGGCCTCCCAGTGAGGAGACAAGTGGCAGGCAAGGCCCGTGTACACGAGCTCGCCAAGGAGCTCGGTGTCACCAGCAAGGATGTACTGAACAAGCTCAAGGAGCTTGGTGAGTTCGTGAAGTCGGCGTCCTCCACCGTGGAGGCCCCGGTCGCCCGCAAGCTGCGGGACTCCTACCCGGGTGGCAAGGCGGACAAGCGTCCCGCCGCGCCCAAGCCCGGCCCTCCGGCTCCCAAGCCCGGTCCGGTCGCGCCGCAGTCCAGCGCCCCGGCCGCCCCGGCGCCCGCGCCGAGCCCGTCGCCGTCCGCGGCGGCGAAGCCCGCGCCGCGCCCCGGCCCCGCGCCCAAGCCCGGCCCCCGTCCGGTGGCCCCGAAGCCGGTCGAGCAGGCTCCCAAGCCCGCCGCCCCGGCGCCCACCCCGGCCCCGGTCGCCGAGACCAAGCCCGCTCCCGCGCCCAAGGCGCCGGAGCAGGCCCCCACCAAGCCCGCCGCGCCCGCGGCAGGCGCCAAGCCCGGACCGCGTCCCGGCCCCAAGCCCGGACCGGCCGCCCCCTCGGTCGTCCCGCCGAAGCCGCAGTCCCCGAAGCCGGGTCCGCGCGCTCCCCGGGTCGGCAACAACCCCTTCGGCGTCGGCGGCGGTGCTCCGGCCCAGCGCCCGGCCGCTCCCGGCCCGCGTCCTGGTGGCCCGCGCCCCGGCGGCGACGCGCGTCCCGGTGACGCCCGTCCCGGTCCCGGTGGCGAGGGCCGTCCGGCTCCCGCCCCGCGCGGTGACGCCCGTCCTGGTGGTCCCCGTCCCACTCCCGGCAACATGCCGCCGCGGCCGAACCCCGGCATGATGCCGCCCCGGCCGCAGCGCCCGGCGGGTGCCGGTGGCGGTCGCGGTGGTCCCGGCGGCGGCCGTGGCGGCCCCGGCGGTGCCGGTGGCGGTCGTGGTGGTCCCGGTGGCGGCTTCCGTCCCGGTGGCGGCGGCGGAGGCGGTGGCTTCCGTGGCGGTGGCGGCGGTGGCGGCTTCCGTCCCGGTGGTGGCGGCGGTGCCGGTGCTCCCGGTGCCGGTGGCGGTGCCGGTGGTGGCTTCCGTCCCGGTGGTGGTTTCCGTCCCGGTGGTGGCGGTGGCGGCCGTGGCCGCGCCGGTGGCACCGCTGGCGCGTTCGGCCGTCCCGGCGGCCCGAGCCGCAAGGGCCGCAAGTCGAAGCGGCAGAAGCGGCAGGAGTTCGACAACATGCAGGCCCCGTCCATCGGTGGCGTGCGGTTGCCGAAGGGCAGCGGCGAGGTCGTCCGGCTGGCGCGTGGCGCGTCGCTGACCGACTTCGCCGAGAAGATCAACGCCAACCCGGCCGCGCTGGTGCAGGCGATGTTCCACCTGGGCGAGATGGTCACGGCGACGCAGTCGGTCACCGACGAGATCCTCGAGCTGCTCGGCCAGGAGATGAACTACCGCGTCCAGGTCGTCAGCCCGGAGGAGGAGGACCGCGAGCTCCTCGAGTCCTTCGACATCAGCTACGGCGAGGACGAGGGCGGCGAGGACGACCTCGAGTTCCGTCCGCCGGTCGTGACCGTCATGGGTCACGTCGACCACGGTAAGACCCGCCTGCTCGACACGATCCGCAAGGCGAACGTGCACGAGGGCGAGGCCGGTGGCATCACCCAGCACATCGGCGCCTACCAGGTCGCCGCCGAGCTGGACGGCCGCGAGCGGCTGATCACCTTCATCGACACCCCGGGTCACGAGGCGTTCACCGCCATGCGTGCCCGTGGCGCGAACTCCACCGACATCGCGGTGATCGTGGTCGCCGCCGACGACGGTGTGATGCCGCAGACGGTGGAGGCGATCAACCACGCCCAGGCGGCGAACGTGCCGATCGTGGTCGCGGTCAACAAGATCGACAAGCCGGACGCGAACCCGCAGAAGATCCGGCAGCAGCTCACCGACTACGGCCTGGTCGCCGAGGAGTACGGCGGCGACACGATGTTCGTCGACATCTCCGCGCGGCAGAACATCAACATCCAGGGCCTGCTGGAGGCGATCCTGCTGACCGCGGACGCCACGCTGGACCTGCGCGCCAACCCGGACATGCAGGCCCAGGGCGTCGCGATCGAGGCTCACCTCGACCGCGGCCGCGGCTCCGTCGCGACCGTCCTGGTCCAGCGCGGCACCCTGCGCATCGGTGACTCGATCGTCGCCGGTGACGCGTACGGCCGCGTGCGCCGCATGGTCGACGAGTACAACGAGGACGTGCTGGAGGCGACCCCGTCGCGTCCGGTCCAGGTCATCGGGTTCACGTCGGTGCCAGGCGCCGGTGACACCTTCCTCGTGGTCGACGAGGACCGCGTCGCCCGCCAGATCGCCGACCGGCGCCGCGCCCGCGAGCGCAACGCCCAGCAGGCGGCCAAGCGCAAGCGCGTGAGCCTGGAGGACCTGGACGCCGCGCTGAAGGAGACGCGCCAGCTCAACCTGATCATCAAGGGTGACAACTCCGGTACCGTCGAGGCCCTGGAGAGCGCCCTGCTGAAGCTGGAGGTCGGTGAGGACGTCGAGCTGCGGGTCATCCACCGCGGCGTCGGTGGCATCACCGAGGGCGACATCAACCTCGCCATCGCCGACAACGTGATCGTGCTCGGCTTCAACGTCCGCGCGGAGGGCAAGGCCACCGAGCTGGCCAACCGCGAGGGCGTGGACGTCCGGTACTACACGGTCATCTACCAGGCGATCGACGAGATCGAGGCGGCCCTCAAGGGCATGCTCAAGCCGATCTACGAAGAGGTCGCGCTCGGCAAGGCCGAGGTCCGCGAGGTCTTCAAGTCCTCCAAGTTCGGCACGATCGCCGGTTGCCTGGTCATGTCCGGTGAGATCCGCCGCAACACCAAGGCGCGTCTGCTCCGCGACAACGTCGTGGTGGCCGACAACCTCTCGATCACCTCGCTGCGCCGCTTCAAGGACGACGCGACCGAGGTCCGCGAGGGCTACGAGTGCGGTATCACCCTCGGTTCGTACTCCGATCTGAAGATCGGCGACTCGATCGAGACCTTCGAGATGCGCGAGAAGCCGCGCAGCTGATGTTCCGTGGTGGCCGGGCGCCTCGTGCGCCCGGCCATCGCTTTCACCGACAACAAGTCACAACGGTGATGCCCGTGTACGTGGGATCGTTGGGGCTGGACGTCCTGCTCGGGGACGTGCACTCCCTCAAGGAGAAGCGCTCCGTGGTGCGGCCGGTCATCGCCGAGCTGCGCAAGCGCTTCGAGGTGGCCGCCGCCGAGGCCGGTCACCAGGACCTGCACCGCCGCACCCTGATCGGGGTGTCCGTGGTCGCCGGGGACGCCGAGCACGTTCGCGAGGTGCTGCTGGCCTGCGAGCGGCTGGTGGCGGGGCGCCCCGAGCTGGAGCTGCTCTCCGCCCGGCACCGGATGTTCGGTCCGGAGGACGACTAGCGGTGCTCGCACCGCCTTTCTACCGTGAACAGCGGCACCACCGGGTCATCGGCGGCGCCGTGAGAGATGACAGGAGGAGCGCCGTGGCCGACCAGGCCCGCGCCCGCAGGCTTGCCAAGCGGATCGCGCAGATCGTGGCGTCCGCGCTGGAGCACGACGTGAAGGACCCGCGCCTGGCGATGGTCACGGTGACCGACGCCAAGGTCACCGCGGACCTGCGCGAGGCGACCGTGTTCTACACCGTCTTCGGTGACGACGCCGACCACGCGGGCACCGCCGCCGCGCTGGCCAGCTCCACCGGGGTGCTGCGTTCCCTGGTGGGACAGCGCACCGGCGTGCGGTTCACCCCGACGCTGTCCTTCGTGCTGGACGCGGTGCCGGACACCGCCCGGCAGGTGGAGGAGCTGCTCGCCAAGGCCCAGGCGGCCGACGCCGACGTCGCGCGGATCGCCTCGGGCGCCAAGCCCGCCGGTGACGCCGACCCGTACCGCAAGCCACGCGAAGTGGACGAGGACGAGAGCTAGTCCGCTGGTCAGGGAGGTGCGGTGGGCGTACTGAGAAGCGAGCCGAGCACGCCGGTGCGACCCGAGGTGGAGCGCGCCGCGGCGCTGCTCGCCGACGCGCGGGACGTCACCCTCCTCGCCCATGTCAACCCGGATGCCGACGCGCTCGGCTCCGCGGTGGCGCTGGGCATCGCGCTGCGCAGGCGGGGCGCCGCCGTCCGGGTCTCCTTCGGCCACCCCGCCGAGGTCCCGGAGTCGCTGCGCGGCCTGGACCCGATCGGGATCGTGGTCCCCGCCGACGAGGTGCCGGAGGTGCCGCCGCTGCTGGTGGCGCTGGACGCGGGCAGCCTCGGCCGCCTCGGGCGGCTCGCCGACCGGGTCGCCGCGACCACGGCGGCCGGTGGCGAGGTGATCGTGCTGGACCACCACGTCTCCAACACCCGCTTCGGGACCCACAACGTCGTCGACGACCGCGCCGAGGCAACCGCGGTGATCGTGCTGCGGGTGCTGGACGCGCTCGGCGCCGAGATCGACCCGCTGATCGCCCGCTGCCTCTACGCGGGCCTGGCGACCGACACCCGCTGCTTCCGCATCGCCGACGCCGAGACGTACACGGTGGCGGCTCGCCTCGTCGCGGCGGGCGTCGATCCGGACGCCACCCTGCGCCCGTTGCTGGACACCCACCCGTTCGGCTGGATGGGCATGCTCGCCACGGTGCTCAGCGGGGCCCGGCTGGAGCCGGATGCCGCGCAGGGGCTGGGCTGGGTGCACGCCGCTGTGCGCACCGCCGACGCCGCCGGGCTGCGCGGCGAGGACGTGGACAGTGTGATCGACATCCTGCGCAGCACGCGGGAGGCCGAGGTCTCCGTGGTGTTCAAGGAGACCGGCCCGCGAACGTGGACGCTGTCGCTGCGCGCGATCGGCAAGCTCGACGTGGGCGCCGTCGCCGGGGCGCTGGGTGGCGGTGGTCACCGCCTCGCCTCCGGAGCGACCCTGCACGGCGAGCTCGACGAGATCGTTGACCAGGTGCGTTCCGCTCTTGAGGCCGCCCCGCGCCTCTGACCGGACTGTCGGTGGGCTGACCTACTCTCGCCTGGTGAACGAGGGCAGAACGGACGAGGTCGGCGCGGACGCGGGCAGACCGGGGGAGCGCGTGCCCGCCCGGCGCGTGCTGGGCCTCGCGGTGCCCGCGCTCGGCGTGCTCGCGGCGGAGCCGCTGTACCTGCTGGTGGACACCGCCGTCGTGGGGCATCTCGGCGCGGTCCCGCTGGCGGCGCTCGCGATCGGCGGGATCGTCCTCGCCCAGGTCTCCACGCAGCTGACCTTCCTGTCCTACGGCACGACCGCCCGCGCGGCCCGGCTGCACGGGGCGGGGCGGCGGGCCGACGCGGTCGAGGAGGGCGTGCAGGCGACCTGGCTGGCCGTGGTGGTCGGCCTGGTGCTGGTGCTCGCGGGCCAGCTCCTGGCGAGCCCCATCGCCCACGCGCTCGCCGGTCCGGGAGCGGTCGCCGACGCGGCGGTGGGCTGGCTGCGGATCGCGTTGCTCGGAGCGCCACTGGTGTTGATCACCATGGCGGGCAACGGCTGGATGCGCGGCGTCCAGGACACCGCCCGCCCGCTGCGCTACGTGTTGGCGGGCAACGGTTTCTCGGCGGTCCTGTGCCCGGTCCTGGTCTACGGCATCGGCCCGTTCGAAGGCTGGGGTCTCGCGGGCTCCGCGGTGGCCAACGTGGCGGCGCAGGCGATCTCGGCGGCGCTGTTCCTGCGCGCGCTGGCGGTGGAGCGCGTGCCGCTGCGGCCGGTCCCGCACCTGATGCGCGCGCAGCTCGGTCTCGGTCGCGACCTCATCCTGCGCAGCCTGGCGTTCCAGGCGTGCTTCGTCTCCGCGGCGGCGGTGGCCGCCCGCACCTCGGCGGAGGCCGCTGCGGCGCATCAGGTCGTCCTCCAGCTGTGGACGTTCCTGTCACTGGTGCTCGACTCGCTGGCGATCGCGGCCCAGTCCCTGGTCGGTGCGGCCCTCGGCTCCTCGGACGCCCGCCGCGCCAAGGGTTTGTCCAGGCAGATCACCTTCTACGGCCTGTGGTTCGGCGTGCTGCTCGGAGTCCTGTTCGCGGCCCTGTCCACCGTGCTGCCCCCGGTGTTCACCCCGGATGCCGTGGTGCTCGCGCAGATCCCGCACGCGTGGTGGTTCTTCGTCGCGCTGCAACCGATCGCGGGCGTGGTCTTCGCGTTGGACGGAGTGCTGCTGGGGGCGGGTGACGCGGCGTACCTCCGCACGGCCACGCTGGTCTCGGCGGCACTGGGTTTCCTCCCGCTGGTGTGGCTCTCCCTGGCGCTGGAGTGGGGCCTCGCGGGAGTGTGGACGGCGCTGTCCTGCTTCATGCTGATCCGCTTGGTGGCGGTCCTCCTCCGCGCCCGCACCGGAGCCTGGGCCGTCATCGGCGCCACCCGCCCCTGATCCGTCCCAGGGACTGGGAGGTGTGGGGGAGTGCACGTTTGGCGGTGTTAACGCTGGGGAGCGGGGCGCGATGAGCAGGGTGCCAGCGTTGGCTTTCCTGTCTTCTTCCCCGCTTTTCAGTTCGGAGGGTTTGTCTTGCCTTCGGTCGAGCGCGCCACCCGTCAGGGCTGGCTGGTCTGGACCATTGCGGTAGCCATCTACGTCGCGGCGGTCTTCCACCGCACCTCGCTCGGCGTCGCCGGCCTCCAGGCCGGGGAGCGCTTCGGGGTCGGGCCCGCCGCCCTCGGCGTCTTCACCGTCCTCCAGGTCGGTGTCTACGCCCTCATGCAGATCCCCACCGGCGTGCTCGTGGACCGCTTCGGCCCGCGCCGGGTGCTCACCGTCGCCGCACTGCTGATGGGCGCCGGTCAGCTGCTGTTCGCCGTCGCCGACTCCTACGCGCTCGCGCTCGTCGCCCGCGCCGTGCTGGGCAGCGGTGACGCCATGACCTGGGTCAGCCTCCTGCGGCTGATCGCCGGTCACTTCCCCGGTCGCCAGTACTCGGTGGTCGTGTCCTTCTCCAGCGCCCTCGGCGCGGCGGGCAACCTCGCCTCGACCGTTCCGCTCACCCTCGCCCTGGACAACGCGGGCTGGACGTGGACCTTCCTCGGGGTCGGCGTCCTCACCGCCGCCTACGCCGTGCTCGCCGCCACCCGGCTGCGGGACCACCCCGCCGGGCACGAGGTGCGCGCCGCCGAGCCGGTGTCGCCGAGGCAGGTGCTCGTCCGGGTCACCGACTCCTGGCGGGTGCCCGGGACCCGGCTCGGTTTCTGGGTGCACTTCTCCACCATGTTCGGCCCCGCGGTGCTCGGCCTTCTCTGGGGCTTTCCCTACCTCGTCGAGGCACAGGGCATGGACCCGCGCGCGGCCAGCGCGCTGCTGGGCGTCCTGGTGCTCGGCGGCATCGTCGGCGGCCCGGTGGTCGGCGCGCTGATCGCCCGCCGTCCCGAGCACCGGATGCCGATCGTGGTCGGCTACCTGGTCGTCGCGCTGGTGGTGTGGGCGGTGCTGCTGTGCTGGCCCGGCGGGCACCTGCCGACGCCGGTCCTCGGGGTGGCGCTCTTCCTGCTCTCCCTCGGCGGGCCCGCGTCCGCGGTCGCGTTCGCGCTGGCCAGGGACTACAACCCGCTCCGGGTGGTCGGGACCGCGACCGGCGTCGTCAACGTCGGCGGCTTCACGGCCACGACGGTGTCCGCGCTCTCGGTCGGCGTGCTGCTGGAGCTGACCCACTCGCTGGGCCCCGCCACCTCGTTCCGCGTCGGGCTGACCGCCGTGGTCGCGGTGCTGGTGTTCGGCACCTGGCGGACGGCCGTCTGGTGGCGCCGTGCCCGCGGCGCGGTCTTCGCCGCCGAGGCCCGCGGCGAGCAGGTTCCCGTCCAACTCCGCCACCACCGCTGGGACGAGGACCTGGCCCTCGCCGCGTGACATCCCGCCATTCGCGGGCTTATGGACCCTTGTGCGCGTCGCGCGAGGTCCATAAGCCCGCGAATGGCCGGTCGGGGGGCGGCGTTTAGGGTTTCGCGTCGTGACAAGAGCACGACGGGATCGCCGCAACGACCGCCCCACGTCCGACGTTCCGCCCGGGTTGGTGATCGTGGACAAGCCCGACGGGATGACCTCGCACGACGTGGTCGCCCGGGTCCGGCGGATCATGGGCACCCGCAAGGTCGGTCACGCGGGCACGCTCGACCCCATGGCCACCGGCGTGCTGGTGCTGGGCATCGAGCGCGCCACCAAGCTGCTCGGGCACCTGGCGCTGGACACCAAGGCCTACCTCGCGACCATCCGCCTCGGCGCGTCGACGACCACCGACGACGCGCAGGGCGAGGTGCTCGCCACCGCCGATGCGTCCACTGTGGACGAAGCGGCGATCAGGTCGGGGATCGCCGCGCTCACCGGGCCGATCGAGCAGGTCCCCAGCGCGGTCAGCGCGGTCAAGGTCGACGGCAAGCGCGCCTACGCCAGGGTCCGCGACGGCGAGACGGTGGAGCTCAAGCCGCGTCCGGTGACCGTGCAGCGCTTCGACGTCCTGTCGTTGCGGCGCGAGGAGACCTTCACGGACCTGGACGTGCTCGTCGAGTGCTCCTCCGGCACCTACGTGCGCGCGCTCGCCCGCGACCTCGGCGCCGGGCTCGGCGTCGGCGGTCACCTCGCGGCGCTGCGCCGCACCCGGGTCGGCCCGTTCGGCATCGCGCTGGCGCGCACCCTGGAGCAGCTCGAAGCCGAGCCCAAGCTCGGGCTGGGCCTCAGCGACGCCGTGGCCGCCGCCTTCCCCCGTCGCGACGTCACCGCCGCCGACGCGGCCGCGCTGCTCAACGGCAAGCGCCTGCGGGGAGTGGGGATCGAGGGCACCCACGGTGTGTTCGACCCCACCGGCACGGTGATCGCGCTCGCCGAGGAGACCGAGGGCCGCACCCGTTCCCTCGTGGTGCTGAGCCTGACCGACTGAGGGCGGCCGTAAGCTTCCTGTCGTGCAGCGTTGGCGTGGACTTGAGCACCTGCCCGGTGGCTGGGGTCGCTGTGTGCTGACCGTCGGAGTGTTCGACGGCGTGCACCGGGGGCACCAGCAGTTGATCACGAGTGCGGTCGAGCTCGCCCGCTCCCGTGGTCTGCCCTGCGTGCTGATGACCTTCGATCCGCATCCCTCCGAGGTGGTGCGGCCGGGCAGTCATCCCGCCCAGCTCACCACTCTGCGCCGCCGCGCGGAGCTGGTGGAGCAGCTCGGGGTGGACGTGTTCTGCGTGCTGCCCTTCACCCCCGACGTGGCGCGCATCCCCGCCGACGAGTTCGTGCACGAGATCCTCGTCGAGCGGCTGCACGTCGCGGCCGTGGTGGTGGGGGAGAACTTCAACTTCGGCCACCGCGCGCAGGGCGACGTCGCGCTGCTGGAGACGCTCGGCCGCCGCTTCGGCTTCGTCGCACAGGGCGCGCGTCTGCTCTCCGACGAGCAGGTCACCTTCTCCTCGACCTACATCCGCGCGTGCATCGACGCCGGCGACGTGGTCGCGGCAGCCGGGGCGCTGGGACGCCCGCACCGCGTGGAGGGCATCGTCGTCCGCGGTGACGGCCGCGGCCGCGAGCTCGGTTTCCCCACCGCGAACCTGTCGACCGCGCGCACGGCCGCGGTTCCCGCCGACGGGGTCTACGCGTGCCGCTTCGTCGACATCGGGCACGGCCGCCCCGGCTCGACGCCGACGATCCGCGAGCCGCGCATGGCCGCGGTGTCGGTGGGCACCAACCCGACCTTCTCCGGCCGGGAGCGCCGCGTCGAGGCGTTCGTGCTCGACACCAACGAGGACCTGTACGGGCAGCGGGTGGCTCTGGACTTCGTCGCCCGCCTGCGCGGCCAGGAGCGCTACGACGACGTCGAGGCGCTGATCGAGCAGATGCACCTCGACGTGGCCAAGACGCGCGAGCTGCTGGCCGACGGGTGAGCGCCGTGGACGACCAGAAGATCGTGCAGCGCAACCTCGCGCTCCAGCGCGAGTGGTACGGCGAACCACTCGGTGACCGGGTGCGGCGGCTGGTGGTGGCGTACTCCACCTCGCAGGCGCAGCTGGCCGACGTGCTCGGGATCAGCGCGCCCATGCTCAGCCAGGTGATGAGCGGCCGCCGTGCCAAGATCGGCAACCCTGCCGTGCTGGCCAGGCTGGTGATGCTGGAGCGCAGGGTGCTCACCACCGGGGTGGCCGCCGGTGAGCGGGAGGCGGTGGAGCGCGCGCTGGAGGAGGTCCGCGCCTCGCAGCCGACGGTGGGGCTGGACACACTGCCGGTGGACGAGGGCGGGGCGGACCACGCCGCGGTCACCCGGCTGCGTGAGCTGGCGGTCGCGGAGGAGCTGGCCGGGGCCGCGCGCCTGCTGTCCGACCGGTACCCGGCACTCGCGGAGCTGCTGGCCCGCGCCGCCGCCGAGGGCGACTGAATTCCGTTTGCCCCAAGAAGTCCGGATGGCACACTGGGGCCGTATGCACCATTTGTGGATCATCAGCCACCCTTTCGAGCGCAGTGTGACGCTTGCCCCGCCGAGCTGCTGAGACGAGCCTGCTAACCTCAGTAGTTGGGTCTGGCTGCGTTCCGTGGCGGCCATGACCGTCTTCGCGTGACGCGGACCTCGCTCACGCGGCCGCACGGAACATCACCAAGGAGATCTACACGTGGCTCTGTCCACCGAACAGAAGAAGAGCATTCTCGGCGAGTACGCCGTCCGCGAGGGCGACACCGGCTCCCCCGAGGCTCAGGTGGCCCTGCTGAGCAAGCGCATCAGCGGTCTCACCGAGCACCTGAAGGTGCACAAGCACGACCACCACTCCCGCCGGGGTCTGCTGCTGATGGTCGGCCGTCGCCGCCGTCTGCTGAACTACCTGGCCAAGGTGGACATCGCGCGCTACCGGTCGCTGATCCAGCGCCTCGGCCTGCGCCGCTGACGCACTGACGAGGGGGAGTGGCCACGGGCCGCTCCCCCTCCGCACAAGAGCAACACCGCACGGCACCACGCGCCGTGTGCAGTACAACCAAGACGCAGTACAACCAAAACCAGGGCCTCGATGCCACCGCACCTCGCGGGACGCACGTTCGCCGGTCCTCGGTAGTGGTTTCCGGGAGCAGGCAGGCTCCGCCCCGGGAACTTCGATCGAAGACCGGCCTTGTTCGGACCGCATGTCCCGCGACGTCGAGCGGCGGCGGCCCGCAAACAAGGAGTATTTGTGACCGAACTTGCAGTGCACGAGGCGAGTGCCGTCATCGACAACGGCCGCTTCGGAACCCGGACGGTGCGTTTCGAGACCGGCCGGCTGGCCCGTCAGGCCGCTGGCAGCGTCGTCGCCTACCTGGACGACGAGACCATGCTGCTGTCCGCGACCACCGCGTCCAAGCAGCCGAAGGAGCACTTCGACTTCTTCCCGCTGACGATCGACGTCGAGGAGCGGATGTACGCCGCGGGCCGCATCCCCGGCTCCTTCTTCCGCCGTGAGGGCCGCCCCTCCACCGACGCGATCCTGACCTGCCGCCTGGTGGACCGCCCGCTGCGCCCGTCCTTCGTGGACGGTCTGCGCAACGAGATCCAGGTCGTCATCACCGTGATGAGCCTGGCGCCGCAGGACCTCTACGACGTGGTCGCGATCAACGCCGCGTCCGCCTCCACCCAGCTCGCCGGGCTGCCGTTCTCCGGCCCGATCGGCGGCGTCCGCGTCGCGCTGATCGACGGCCAGTGGGTCGCCTTCCCGACCTACGAGCAGCTGGAGGGCGCCGTGTTCGACATGGTCGTCGCCGGCCGTGTCGTCGGTGACGACGTCGCGATCATGATGGTCGAGGCCGAGGCCACCGAGCAGGTCTCCACCCTGGTCGCCGAGGGCGCCAAGGCCCCGACCGAGGAGGTCGTCGCCGCCGGTCTCGAGGCCGCGAAGCCCTTCATCCGGGTCCTCTGCGAGGCCCAGGCCCAGCTGGCCCAGGTCGCCGCGAAGGAGACCCGCGAGTTCCCGCTGTACCCGGCCTACCAGGACGACGCCTACGAGGCCGTCGCCGCCGCCGTCAGCGACGAGCTGGCCCAGGCGCTGACCATCGCGGACAAGCTGGAGCGCGAGGCGCGGATCGACGAGGTCAAGGCCGCGAGCCTGGAGCGCGTCGTCACCGAGGGCTCGGCGTTCGAGGGCCGCGAGAAGGAGGTCGCCGCCGCCTTCCGCTCGCTGAACAAGAAGCTGGTCCGCCAGCGGGTGCTGCGCGACCAGATCCGCATCGACGGCCGCAGCGTCACCGACATCCGCAGCCTCTCCGCCGAGGTCGCGCTGATCCCGCGGGCGCACGGCTCGGCGCTGTTCGAGCGCGGCGAGACCCAGATCCTGGGCATCACCACGCTGAACATGCTGCGCATGGAGCAGCAGATCGACTCGCTGACGCCCGAGACGCGCAAGCGCTACATGCACCACTACAACTTCCCGCCCTACTCCACCGGTGAGACCGGCCGGGTGGGCTCGCCGAAGCGCCGCGAGATCGGCCACGGCGCGCTCGCCGAGCGGGCGCTCGTGCCGGTGCTGCCCTCGCGCGAGGAGTTCCCCTACACCATCCGCCAGGTCTCCGAGGCGCTCGGCTCCAACGGCTCCACCTCGATGGGCTCCGTCTGCGCCTCCACCATGTCGCTGCTCAACGCCGGTGTGCCGCTGAAGGCGCCGGTCGCGGGCATCGCCATGGGCCTGGTCTCCGACGAGGTCGACGGCGAGACCCGCTACGTCGCGCTGACCGACATCCTCGGTGCCGAGGACGCCTTCGGCGACATGGACTTCAAGGTCGCGGGCACCAAGTCCTTCATCACCGCCCTCCAGCTCGACACCAAGCTCGACGGCATCCCGTCGGACGTGCTGGCCAAGGCGCTCGGCCAGGCGCAGGACGCCCGGCTGACCATCCTGGAGGTCATGCAGGAGGCCATCGACGCGCCGGACGAGATGAGCCCGTTCGCGCCGCGCGTCACCGCCGTGAAGATCCCGGTCGACAAGATCGGCGAGGTGATCGGGCCCAAGGGCAAGATGATCAACTCGATCACCGAGCAGACCGGTGCCGACATCTCCATCGAGGACGACGGCACGATCTACGTCGGCGCCGCGGACGGCCCCTCGGCCGACGCCGCGATCGACCTGATCAACGCGATCGCCAACCCGCAGCTGCCCAAGGTGGGCGAGCGCTTCCTGGGCACCGTCGTCAAGACGGCCGCCTTCGGCGCGTTCGTCTCGCTGCTGCCGGGCAAGGACGGCCTGGTGCACATCTCGAAGCTGGGCTCCGGCAAGCGGATCGCCAAGGTCGAGGACGTCGTGAAGGTCGGTGACAAGCTCCGCGTGGAGATCGCCGACATCGACAACCGCGGCAAGATCAGCCTGGTGCTGGTGTCCGAAGAGAGCACTGAGAACACCGAGAGCACCGAGAACGCCGATGCTCCGGCGGAGACGGCCGCGAAGTAACGGTATACCGTTGCCGCACAACGGAATCCACACCGCAGGGGGCGCCCACAAAGCGCCCCCTGCGGCGTAGGGGAGGAGTGCAACCCTGAACGCGAACACTGGTGTGACCGAGGTTCTGGAACGCAGCTCCGAGGACTGCGCGGTGCGCAGGACCGTGCTGCCGTGCGGCCTGCGGGTGGTCACCGAGCAGCTCCCGGGCGTGCGCTCGGCCTCGGTGGGCATCTGGGTCGGCGTCGGCTCGCGCGATGAGGAGCCGGAGGTCGCCGGGGCCGCGCACTACCTGGAACACCTGCTGTTCAAGGGAACGCGGCGGCGCACGGCCGCGCAGATCGCCGAGGAGATCGACGCGGTCGGCGGGGAGCTCAACGCCTTCACCGCGAAGGAGCACACCTGCTACTACGCGCACACGCTGGACGCCGACCTGCCGCTCGCGGTGGACCTGGTCTCCGACGTGGTCTTCGACGCGGTCTGCTCCGACGCGGACATGGAGACCGAGCGCAGCGTGGTGCTCGAAGAGATCGCCATGCGCGACGACGACCCCGAGGACCTGCTGCACGAGGCGTTCTGCGCCGCGCTGCTCGGCGGGCACCCGTTGGGGCTGCCGGTGCTCGGCACCGACGAGTCGATCACCGCGATGAGCCGGGACTCGCTCTTCGGCTTCTACCGGCAGCGCTACACCCTGCCCAGGATGGTGCTGGCCGCGGCGGGCAACGTCGACCACGCCGAGGTCCTGGCGCTGGTGGAGGCCGCGCTGGGCGAGCGGGCGAACGAGCGGCACACGCCGGTCGCGCCGCGCACCGGTTCGGCCAGCCTCCAGGCGGAGAAGCGCCTGGTGCTCCAGCACGACGAGTCCGAGCAGGCGCACCTGATGCTCGGGGTGCCAGCGCTGGACCGGCACGACGAGCGGCGGTTCGCGCTGGGTGTGCTCAACGCCGCACTGGGCGGCGGGATGAGCTCGCGGTTGTTCCAGGAGGTGCGGGAGCGGCGCGGTCTGGCGTACTCGGTGTACTCGTCGATCTCCTCCTACGCCGACACCGGGAGCCTCTCGGTGTACGCCGGCTGCCAACCGGAACGCCTGGGCGAGGTCGCGGGCGTGGTGCGCGAGGTGCTGACCGAGGTGTCCGAGAACGGGCTGCAGGACGCGGAGGTGGCTCGCGGCAAGGGACAGCTGCGCGGCAACCTCGTGCTCGGCTTGGAGGACACCGGTTCGCGGATGTCGCGGATCGGCAAGGGTGAGCTGAACTACGCCGACCACCTCACCGTCGAACAGACGCTGTCCAGGATCAACGCGGTCACCCCGGAGGAGGTTCGTGCGCTCGCCAAGGACTTGCTGAGCCGCCCGGTGAGTGCGGCGGTTGTCGGGTCGTACGCTTCAACCGACGAACTGCCCGGCGAAGTCCACGAGGTGATCGCATGACCGACAGCCAGCCCACCACCCGGTCCTCGGACGAGCCGATCAGGGTCGGTGTGCTCGGGGCGCGGGGGCGCATGGGCGCCGAGGTGTGCCGCGCGGTCGACGCAGCGGAGGACATGGACCTGGTGGCCATGGTCGACGCGGGTGACTGGCTGTTCAACGTGCCGGACTCCGGCGCCGAGGTCGTCGTCGACTTCACCCACCCCGGCGTGGTGATGGACAACATCCGCTACTGCGTCGAGCAGGGCATCCACGTGGTGGTCGGCACCAGCGGCTTCACCGACCACCGCATGGACATGATCCGGGGCTGGCTGGAGCACAAGCCCGACCGCGGCGTGGTGATCGCGCCGAACTTCGCCATCGGCGCGGTGCTGTCGATGAAGTTCGCCGAGGCGGCCGCGAGGTTCTACGAGTCGGTGGAGATCGTCGAGCTGCACCACGAGCGCAAGGTGGACGCGCCGTCGGGCACGGCGGCCCGCACCGCGCGGATGATCGCCGAGGCGCGGGCGGCCGCCGGGCTGGAGAAGTACGCGCCGGACGCGACCACCGACGCCCTGGAGGGTTCGCGTGGCGCGGACGTGGACGGCGTCCGGGTGCACTCGTTGCGGTTGGCGGGTCTGGTGGCGCACCAGGAGGTGCTGTTCGGCACCACCGGCGAGACGCTGACCATCCGGCACGACTCGCTGGACCGCAGCTCGTTCATGCCGGGCGTGCTGCTGGCGGTGCGCGAGGTGCTGAAGCGACCGGGGCTCACCCTCGGGCTTGAGTCCATGTTGGACATCTGATGATCCCCGCCGACGTGCTCTTCCCAGCGGAGACGACGTGATCACCGCCCGGCGGATGGCCGTCGTGCTGACCGCGGCGCTCGCGGTCTACTTCGTGCTGCTCGCCGGGCGGGGCATCGACCTCATCGCCTCCGGTGAGGTGGTCGGGGCCCTGCTCGGCGTGGCGATCCTGCTGCTGCCGGTGCTCGGCGTGATCCTGATCGTCTTCGAGTGGCGCTTCGGCGCGCAGACCGAGCGACTGGCGCGGTTGCTCGACGACGACGGCGAGTTCCCGGACACCTCGCAGCTGCCGCGCCGTCCCTCGGGGCGCGTGGAGCGGGACGCGGCCGACGCCTACTTCGCCGAGCGCAAGCAGGAGCTGGACGCGGCCCCGGAGGACTGGCGCGCGTGGTTCAAGGTCGCGCAAGCCTACGACCTGGCCGGTGACCGCAAGCGGGGCAGGGAGTCGATGCGCAAGGCGATCGAGCTGGAGCAGGCCAGCCGCTAGGTCAGCCAGACGCCGAAGGCCGATGGCGCCGCGGCGAGTGCGGCGAAGCGCGCGAAGCGGCCGATGAGGCACGCGGAGACGAAGTTCGTCAGGGACACGTTCGCCACTCCCGCGACGACCGCGACCGCGAAGTACGGCGGCAGGCTGGTCGAGGACGACAGCAGCAGCACGCCGTAGGTCCACGCGGGCCGCTTCTCGCACTCTGCGGCGAAGCGCTCCATGTAGCCGCTCCAGCGGCCCCGGACGTGCTCGGCGTCCTGTTGCTTGCGGCGCAGGAACGCGGGCAGTCGCAGCATTCCCTTGCCCGCGTAGTAGTAGATGAGCTTGCCCGCGACCGAGCCGATCGCGACGACCAGGGCGAGCGCCCACCAGGGCACCTCCGGCTGGGTCACCGCGACGCCCAGCACCCAGGGCTCGATCAGCACGGGCGGGATCACCGAGGACAGCACCGCCATGCCGAGGCTCGCGCTCAACCAACCCAGCACCGCGGTACCCCCATAACAACAAGCCGACCGGCGAGGCTAGCACCCCAACGGATGACTCAGTCCCGCAGCTGGAGCTCCAACGAGCCGGTCAGCCGGTACTCGCGCAGCGGTCGCCCGCCCGCGTCGAGGGTGCGCACGGTGCCGTCGGTGTCCCAGCCCGCCGAGCGGTAGAAGCTCAGCGACGCCTTGTCCTCCTGCGGCACCCAGGCGATTCCGCGCACGCCGCCCTTCTCGCGGTAAGCGGCAGCGGCGGTGCCCAGCAGGCGTCCGCCGTGACCCCTGCGGCCCCAGCGCGGCTCGACCAGCAGGGTGCCGACCTGGACGACGTGCTGAGCATCCTCGGGCAGCGCGCCGTCCGCGGCGGCCACCTCCTCCTCCGGAGCCGGCAGGATCGCGCAGAAGCCGACCGTCCACTGGCCCTCGGTCGCCACGTACACCAGCCCCGGGCCCTCGGAGAGCGCTTGGCGCCACACGGCTTCCGCGCTCTGGGTGTCCATCTGGGACAGCAGCTCGGCGGGCAGCAGCTCGGCGTAGGCCAGCCGCCAGGTGCCCAGCTGGATGCGGGCGATCTCGGCGACGTCGTCGAGCGTTGCGGGGCGAACGGCGGCGAGGGCCATCTGGTGAGCTCCGTCGGGTGCGGGGATGTACCCCCGGAAACCTACCCGCGCCTCCGGTGGTGGGGTGAAGCGGATTGCCCACGGCCGAATCGCGTCAAAGGTAAATTGCTTCGCCTCGTCCGTCCGGCAAACGGATGCATTCCCTCTGCGTGGTCGTGGCGCATCCGGTGAAAACGGTTCTTCCATGCCCAATCGGGCATTGGAGAAACAGCACCGGGCAAAGGGCGTCGCCCGATGGAAGATCCACTCGCGGCGGGATGATCGCGAAACGCGGCACGGCGCCGTTGCCGTGCCGCGTTCCCACGCGGGGTCAGACCCCGGCGTGACCGCGGATCCAGTCGCGGAACGACGCGACATTGGTGTAGCCGGCCCAGCCGCTGCCGGCGGGGCGGTGCCCGATGGCGCAGACGCCCGCCTGCACGTTGTTGCCGGAGGCCCCGCGCACGATCACCGGGCCGCCGGAGTCACCACCGGCGATGCTGCCGTTGGTCTGGGTGCAGATCGCGCGAGGGCTGGCGTTGCTCTGCGCGCAGTTGACGCTGCTGATCTGCCCGTCGGCGTACTTGAGCCGCTCGGGCAGCGGCCCGCTCCAGTCCGACTTCTCCGAGCCCCAGCCGAAGACCTGCACGGCCTTGCGGTCGGCGAGGTCGGCTGAGGTGGCCAGCGTGGCGTACTGCGAGACGTTGACGTCCCGGTCCAGCTGGAGCAGGGCGATGTCCGCACTCGGCCAGTTGTAGCTGGGGTGGATGACCTTGCGGGAGACGGTGGCGGTCTGGCCGCCGCTGCTGCGGGTCAGCGAGCCCACGCGCACCGAGTAGGTGCCCGCGCCCGCGACGCAGTGCGCCGCGGTCAGCACCCAGCGCCGCGCGATGATCGTCGAGGTGCAGGTGAAGCCGCCGTTGTTGTGCAGCGCGCTGATCCACGGCTTGGCGGAGGAGACGAACCCGCCGCCGACGATCCGGGTCTGCACGTCGCCGGGGTCGGCGACCGCCGAGGGGGCGAGCACGGTGGAGGTGGCCGCGGCGAACCCGACCGCGATGGTTGCCAGCCGCGTGAGGGTGAATCGCATGATGATCTCCTTGCAGGGAGTGAAATCGACCCGTCACGCCGGCGGCGGCTGCGGCGGTGGGGCCGGTTTCGAAAGGGGAGATATCTGTAGTCTGGGGAAAACGCGCATTTCGAGTCAGCCCCGTTCGACGCAACTTTCCCGGGACTCCGTGCTGCATTCGCACTGCGTGCTCGGCCATTCGTCCCGCGTCGTTCGTCGTTGTTGCGGAAAGTGACGTCCTCTTCACTCGTCCCGGGAATGCCGGTCACGAGGAGCCGGGACCCAGAATGAGCTGTTCGCCTCGCCGGAGGCGTGGGAGTGGGGAAACAGCGATGCGACAGGTGGAACCGGGATCCGGGCCGACCGCGGACGAGCTCATCCGGCGCATGCGGGACAGCCCGCAGGAGTGGCTGGCCAAGCGGCTCGCCGAGGCCATGGCCGCCGACCCGAGGGCGACCGCCGCGATCCCCATGCCTCGCGGCGCCACTCACCTCTCCTGACCCGAGCCGCGCGGAGCACGGGCTGGGCGCGTCCTAAAGGGCGGAAAATCGCGAGAGTTCCCGCACGGGTGCGTGCGAGCGTTGGTCGGTGACGACCACCGCCGCCGCCTCGGCAGAGAACACCGCACACCGCAGCTTCGGCTGGTTACCGTGGGCCGCGCTCGGCGTGGTCTACCTCGTGTGGGGCTCCACCTACATCGGCATCCGTTTCACGATCACCTCGATGCCGCCGTTGCTGTCGGCCGGGGCCCGGTTCCTCGCCGCGGGCGTGCTGCTCGCGGTGATCGTCTTCTTCGTCTCCGGCCGGTCCGCGCTGCGGATGACGGCTCGGCAGCTCGGCACGGCAGCGCTGGGTGGCCTGCTGCTGCCCGCGCTCGGCAACGGCGTCGTCGTGGTCGCCCAGCAGGAGGTCGCCTCCGGCCTGGCCGCGCTGCTGGTCGCCTGCGTCCCGCTCTACGTGGTGGTGCTGCGGCGGATCAGCGGTGAGCGGCCGCCGATGATCACCTTCGCCGGGGTCGCGCTCGGCCTGGCCGGGCTCGCGGTGCTGCTGCTCGGCGGCTCGCAGTCCGGTGGCACCCACGGCTCGGCGTGGTGGGGGCCGTGGCTGGTGCTGCTGGCCGCGATGTTCTGGGCGACGGGGTCCTTCGCCACCACCAAGCTTCCCGTGCCCGCCAACCCTTTCGCGCTCTCCGCCGTGCAGATGGTCGTCGGGGGCGCCGTGCTGACCCTCGCGGGTCTCGGCTCCGGTGAGCGGGTCGACCTCGCGTCGATCACCACGTCCTCGTGGGTCGCGTGGGGCTACCTCGTGCTGTTCGGCTCGGTGCTGGCGTTCAGCGCGTACGTCTTCTCGCTCGGCAAGCTGCCGGTGTCCACGGTTGCCACCTACGCGTACGTCAACCCGGTGATCGCGGTGTTGCTCGGTGTGGTGCTCGCCGGGGAGCGGTTCGATCTCGTTCAGCTGCTCGGCGGCGCGTTGGTGCTGGTCGCGGTGGTGCTCGTGGTCCAGGCGGAGCGTCGTTCGCGGCGGGCGGTGATCACCGAGTCCTCGCCTGTGGAGGGGACTGTCGGTGGGTAATGCCACTATCCGGACCGTGCAGACTCTCACGCTGGCGGCGACCCGGAGAGCGGCTCTGGCCGCGCAGGGGTTCGCCGACGCCCGCCCCGCCGGACCGCCCACCCGACGGCACCTTCAGCGCGTGCTCGACCGCACTGGCCTGCTCCAGCTGGACTCGGTCAACGTGGCGGTGCGTGCCCACTACGCGCCGGTCTTCGCGCGCCTGGGGCCGTACGCGATGGAGCTGCTCGACGAGGCGGCGTGGTCGCACACCGCGCGGCGACCACGGCTGATGGTGGAGTACTGGGCGCACGAGGCCAGCCTGCTGCCGGTGGCCGACTGGCCGTTGTTCCGGTGGCGGATGCGGCGCTACGAGTCGCTGAAGGGCAAGCACTGGAAGGCCGCGCACAGCGAGCCCGAGCTGATCTCCGACGTGCTGGCGGCGATCAAGGAGCTGGGGCCGGTGGGCGCGGGGGCGCTGGAGCGCGAGCTCGGCGGGCCGGGCAGGCTCGGCAGGGGCGGTTGGTGGAACCGGTCCAACACCAAGATCGCGTGTGAGTACCTGTTCGCCGTCGGCGAGCTCACCACCGGTGCCCGGCGCGGCTTCGAGAGGCTCTACGACCTGACCGAACGCGTTGTGCCACAAGAGATCCACGCGCTGCCCGAGCCGGATCTCGCCGAGGCGGCGCGGCGGCTGGTCGAGCGGGCGGCCGCCTCGCACGGAGTGGCGACCGAGACCGACCTGCGCGACTACTACCGGCTCGGCGTGCAGCCGTGCAGGCAGGCGATCGCGGAGCTGGTCGAGGACGGCGTGCTGGAGCCGGTCCAGGTGCAGGGCTGGCGGAACCCGGCCTACCGGCACGTGAACGCGAAGATGCCGAGGCGGGTCAGCGGGCGCGCGCTGCTGTGCCCGTTCGACCCGTTGATCTGGGAGCGGGCGCGCACCGAGCGGCTGTTCGGCTTCCACTACCGCATCGAGATCTACGTTCCGGCCGAGCAGCGCAAGTTCGGCTACTACGTGTTCCCGTTCCTGCTCGACGAACGACTGGTGGCCCGGGTCGACCTGAAGGCCGACCGGACCGACGGCGTGCTCCGGGTGCAGGGCGCGTTCGCCGAGCCGGAGGTGGACCGCGCGCGCGTGGTGGTGGAGCTCGCGGAGCAGCTGCGGGAGATGGCGGAGTGGCTCGGGCTGTCGGGCGTGTGGATCGGCGCCCGAGGCGATCTGGCCAAGGAGCTGCGCAAGGCGGTCTGAGCCGTGGCGCGGGGGTTTCCCGCGCCACGGAAGCCCTTTAGCTGACGGAGGTGGTCACCAGGACGTTGCCCGACGCGGTCCGGCCCTCGACCCGCAGCGCCGGGTTGTCCCAGCCGGGCTGGCGCTCCTCGAACACGGGCAGCTCGCTGCGCGCCTCGCCGGAGACCGACACCAGGTCCAGCTCCGCGACGGTGCCCTGCCGCACGCCCACCCGCAGCGAGCCGGAGCCGCTGGCCAGGTGGATGCGGCCGGAGACGGCGTCGGCCACGGTCAGGTCGCCGCTGCCGGTGCGGACGTCGACGTCGTGCTGCACCGCGCCGAGCCACACGTCGCCGCCGGTGGTGACGAGCTTGCTCGGGCCCTGCACGGAGGAGACCTCCAGGGCGCCGTTGCCGCTCTTGGCGCGCAGGCTGCCGTGCACGGGGCCGAGGCGCACCGCGCCGGTCCCGGTCTGCACGTTGATGTTGCCGTCGGTGCGGTCCACGGTCACGTCCCCGCTGGAGGTGACCAGATCGACCCGCCCGGCCACGCCCGCGACCCCGGTCACGTTGATCGCCGCCGCGCCCGTGGTGACGTTGATGTGCGAGCCGCGCGGCACGCGCACGACGACCGACAGCGGGACCACGCGCAGCGGCATGCCCTGCGGTCCGCGCACGACCAGCCGGTTGCCGGTCTGCTCGACGCGGGTCTGCTTGACCGCCTCATCGGTCGGCGCGTCCTGCTCACCGCCGGTGAACTGCGAGTTGACCCAGTTGAACAGCCCGGACAGGCCGTTGACCAGGGTGTCGCCACCGTCGAGCTGGCGCCGCACGGTCACCGAGGCGCCGTGCTCGCCGGTCAGCTCCACATCGACCCGGCCCGCGTTGACGTGCACCTCGACCTCGGCGGCGCGGGTGGTCACGAACTCGAACTGGCGGACCACGTCCCCGTTCTCGGTGGTGGTGGTCTCCGCGGTGTTCTCGGGAGTGCTCATCGTCGTCTCGTCTCCCCGTGCCTCAGCCGCGGACCCAGCCGCGGAGGCGGGTGCCGGTCTCGGGTTGTTCCTGGGCGCGCTTGGCCGAGCTCTGCTGGTTCACCCGGTTCTGCAGCGCGCTGCGCACCGCGTAGCCCATCCAGCTGTTCAGCGACACGCCCTGGGACGCGGCGGCCTTCTCGGCCTTGGACTTGATCTCGTCAACCATCCGCAGCGTGACCCGGCTGATGTTGCCGGTGGCGTCGTCGAAGGCGGTTTTCAGCGGCGTCTCGTCCTTCGGCTGCTCCTCCTCCGCGGCCGGTTCCGGTTCCGGCTCGGGTGTGGGTGCGGCCTCCGGCTCCGGGGCGGGCTCGGGCCGCGGGCGCGGGGCGCGGACCGGGCTGGTCACCACCTCGACCTCGCGGCCGCGCAGCCGGACCTCCACCACGTGGTCCTCCTGGGAGGCGGTGACCTGCGCGGCGAGGTCGGAGAGGGCGTTCATGATCGCGATCCGGGCGGCGGGCTCCAGCGCGGCGGAGAGCACGGCCGCCGTCCGCCTCGTCTGCTCGTCCCCGGCCGACGCCGCGGTGGCGAGGTCCTCGCGAAGTGCGGCGATGTAGGGCGTGAGGTCCATGACGCCACTATGGCGTCACTCGTGACGTCAGTCAAGGAAACCGTGACGCCACCGCAGTGATCGAATGGCGTCGATTTAGGGTTACTGATGGAGTCGCGTTCGGTCCGCGAGCGCAGGGAAAAAGGGGTAGGCAAGGCATGGCGCAGACGGTGTCCCCGAAGGTGCAGCTCATCGCCAAGACGGAGTTCTTCCCGCCGGCCGAGGTGCCCTGGACCACCGACGCCGACGGCGGCCAGGCGCTGGCCGAGTTCGCGGGCCGGGCGTGCTACCAGTCCTGGCGCAAGCCCAACCCGAAGACCGCGACCAACGCCGGGTACCTGCGGCACATCCTGGAGGTCGGCCACCTGTCCGTGCTGGAGCACGGCTCGGTGAGCTTCTACCTGACCGGCATGTCCCGCTCGCTGACCCACGAGCTGATCCGGCACCGGCACTTCTCGTACTCGCAGCTCTCGCAGCGCTACGTGCCGGAGTCCGACGCGGCCATGGTCGAGCCGGACGTCATCTCAGGCGACCCCGAGCTGCACGAGATGTTCACCAAGGCCGCCGAGGCCAGCGTCGCGGCGTACAACGACCTGCTCGCCGGGCTGGAGAAGAAGTTCGCCGACGAGCCCAACGCGACCCTGCGCCGCAAGCAGGCCCGCCAGGCGGCCCGCGCGATCCTGCCCAACGCCACCGAGACCCGCATCGTGGTGACCGGCAACTACCGCGCGTGGCGCCACTTCATCGCGATGCGCGCCACCGAGCACGCCGACGTCGAGATCCGCGCCCTGGCCGTGGAGTGCCTGCGCCAGCTGCAGAAGGCCGCGGAGAACGTCTTCAGCGACTTCCAGATCTCCGCGCTGCCGGACGGCACCGAGGTCGCCTCCAGCCCGCTGGTCGCCGAGGGCTGAGCCCGGTGCGCCTGGTCTAGCTGACCGCCTCGTCCCCGTCGCGGCGCTGCCGGGAGCGCGCGGAGTGCTGCTCCGCGACGCTTCCGGCTGGGGTGGTCGCCCGGTCCGGACTGTCCACTTCGGACCATCTGTTCCACGAGCTGTGCCAACGAGTTCGCGGTGTCCGAGGAGTTGCCCGTCGGGCGCGCCGAGGTGGTCGAGCCGCACTCCGGCCACCAAGGCGCGGCGGCTGCTCGACGCGGTCGTGCGAGGTCGCCCGGCCTACCAGTGGTGGAGCGGGAAAACCGTTGGTGCTGCTGGCAAAAGAGGGGGCGTGACAGTGGTCGAGCTGGACCTCCGTCCGGAGATCTACAGCGTGCTCCGCCTCGCCCCCGATGCCCCGGCCCCGGTGGAAGTCCTTGCGGCGCAGGGGTTCGTGTCGATCAGCCGGACGCCGGAAGAGCTCTCCGTGGTGTGTCCGACGGAAGTCGCCCCGCTCGCCGACCAGGCCGAGGGCGGTTGGCGGTTGCTGACGGCCCGCGGCCCGTTCGACTTCGCCCTCACCGGGATCATGGCGGCGCTGTCCACCCCGCTGGCCGAGGCCGGGGTGCCGCTGTTCGCGCTCTCGACCTACGACACCGACCACCTGATGGTGCGGGCGGAGCACCTCGCCAGGGCCGTCGCGGCGCTGCGCGACGCCGGTCACCGGGTACACGAGAATTCCTCGGCATAGTCTGGTGGCATGGGATTCGCGCGGGACGAGCGACGGGCACTGTCCGACCTGTTCGAGGAGGTCGGCCCTGACGCGCCGACGTTGTGCGAGGGCTGGCTGACCAAGGACCTCGCCGCTCACCTGGTGGTCAGGGAGCGCAGGCCGGACGCGGCGCTCGGCATCCTCGTCGCCCCGCTGGCCGCCTACACCGAGCGCGTCCAGAACGGCTACGCCGCGAAGCCTTGGCGCGAGCTCGTGCACCTGGTCCGCAGCGGCCCGCCCACGCTCTCGCCCTACTCGCTGCCCGGTGTCGACGAGGCCGCGAACGGCGTGGAGTACTTCGTCCACCACGAGGACGTCCGCCGCGCACAGCCCGGCTGGCAACCGCGCCCCGCCGACGCGAAGCGGGACGCGGCCGTGTGGAAGGGCGTGACGCGGGTCGCCCGGCTGAACTACCGCCGCAGCCCCGTGGGCATCGAGCTGCGCCGCCCGGACGGCGAGTCGATCACGGCCAAGCGCGGACCGAACACGGTCACCCTGACCGGCGAACCGGCGGAGCTGCTGCTGCACGCCTTCGGCCGCGACGCGGTCCGCGTCCACGCCGAGGGGGAGCAACGCGCCATCGCCGTCGTCAACGGACTCACCCGCGGCATCTGAGCGTTCGGCGACCCCGGTGGAGGGGTGCGTCACGGTCGATGGAAAGACCGCACGGGGAGGGCCTGCGGGACGGAGAAACGGTGGGCTCGGGCAGCGTTTGGCGTAGGCATTCCGGGCCCTTCGGAGGAGCGCGTTCGCGGGTGGGTCGCAGCGCGTGGACCAGGGAGCTCGCGCGGTAGCGTCATGCCATGACCGCATGCCCCACCGCAACCCCAGGCCGCCCGTTCGGGCGGGTACTCACCGCCATGGTCACCCCGTTCACCGAGACCGGGAAACTCGACCTGGACGCGGCGCAGAAGCTGGCCGCGCACCTCACGGACTCGGGCTGCGACGGGCTGGTGCTCAACGGCACCACGGGGGAGAGCCCCACCACCACCGACGCCGAGAAGGCGGACCTGGTGCGCGCCGTCGTCGCCGCGGTCGGGCACAAGGCGACCGTGGTCTCCGGCGCCGGCACCAACGACACGGCGCACAGCGTGCAGCAGGCCATCGCCATGGAGAAGGCGGGCGCGCACGGGCTGCTCGTCGTCTCGCCGTACTACTCCCGGCCCGCGCAGACCGGGCTGTTCGCGCACTTCAGCGCGGTGGCGGACGCGACAGCACTGCCGGTGATGCTCTACGACATCCCCGGGCGAACAGCCGTGGCGATCGAGGTCGACACGATGTGCCGGCTCGCCGAGCACCCGAACATCGTCGCGGTGAAGGACGCCAAGGCCGACCTGTACGCGGCTTCGCAGGTCATGAGCCGCACCGACCTGGCCTTCTACTCCGGCGACGACCTGCTCAACCTGCCCTGGTTCTCCGTCGGCGCGGTCGGCGTGGTCAGCGTCGTGGGGCACGTGGTCGCAGGGCGGCTGCGCGAGATGCTCGACGCCCACGAGCGCGGCGATGTGGTCGCGGCGCGCGCGACCCACAGGGACCTGCTGCCGGTTTTTGCTGCGTTCGGCACACTTGGCGGTGTGATTTTCAGCAAGACAGCGCTGCGCCTGCGCGGCCTTCCTGTCGGGGACCCCAGACTGCCCATCCCAGCGGCCACGGTGGCCGAGCGTGACGCGCTCGCCGCCAACCTGCGCGCCGTCGGTCTCGACGTCGCGGAGGAGGCGGTCGCTCAGTGAGTTCGGTGCAGACCCACCGCTCCACCGCGCTCATCCCGCCCCCGAAGCTGCCCGATGGCGGACTCCGGGTCGTCGCACTCGGCGGCATCGGCGAGGTCGGCCGGAACATGACCGTCTTCGAGCACGCGGGCGAGCTGATGATCGTCGACTGCGGCGTGCTGTTCCCCGAGGACCTCCAACCCGGTGTCGACCTGATCCTCCCGGACTTCCGCGCCCTGGAGAACCGGCTGCACGACATCGTCGGCCTGGTGCTCACCCACGGCCACGAGGACCACATCGGCGCGGTGCCGTTCCTGCTCAAGCTGCGCCCCGACCTGCCGGTCTACGGTTCGCGGCTGACGCTGGCGCTGGTGGCGGCCAAGTGCAAGGAGCACCGGCAGACCCCGCGGCTGGTCGAGGTCAAGGAGGGCGAGCACCACGCGATCGGCCAGTTCGACTGCGAGTTCTTCGCCGTCAACCACTCGATCCCGGACGCCGTGGCGGTCGCGATCAAGACCTCGGCCGGGGTGGTGCTGCACACCGGGGACATCAAGCTCGACCAGCTGCCGCTGGACGGCAGGCTCACCGACCTCGCGGGCTTCGCGCGGCTGGGCGACGAGGGCGTCGACCTGTTCCTGGTGGACTCCACCAACGCCGAGGTGCCCGGCTTCGTCACGCCGGAGCGCGAGATCGGCCCGGTGCTGGACAACGTCATCCGCAAGGCCACCCAGCGGGTGATCGTCGCCTGCTTCGCCAGCCACGTGCACCGGGTGCAGCAGGTGCTCGACGTGGCGGTGAACCACGGGCGGCAGGTCGCCTTCGTCGGCCGCTCGATGGTCCGCAACATGGGCATCGCCGCCGAGCTGGGCCTGCTCAACGTCCCCGACGGGTTGCTGGTGGACCTCAACGAGGCCATGGCCATGCCCGAGAGCAAGGTCATGTTCGTCTCCACCGGCTCCCAGGGCGAACCGCTCTCGGCGCTGTCGCGGATGGCGCGCGGCGAGCACCGGCAGATCAGCATCCGCGCGGGCGACACCGTCGTGCTGGCCAGCTCGCTGATCCCCGGCAACGAGAACGCGGTGTTCGGCGTGGTCAACGGGCTGGTGCGGCTCGGAGCGAACGTGGTGCACCAGGGCAACGCGAAGGTGCACGTCTCCGGGCACGCCTCCGCGGGTGAGCTGCTCTACCTCTACAACGCGGTCCGGCCGAGCAACGTGATGCCGGTGCACGGCGAGTGGCGGCACCTGCGGGCCAACGCCGAGCTGGCGGTGCTCACCGGCGTCGCCCCGGAGCGCGTGGTGATCGCCGAGGACGGCGTGGTCGTGGACCTGGTCGACGGCCAGGCCACCATCACCGGCCGGGTCGAGGTCGGGCACGTCTACGTGGACGGGCTCTCCGTCGGTGACGTCGGCGAGTCCACGCTGTCGGACCGGCTGGTGCTCGGCGAGGGCGGGTTCATCTCGATCACCGTCGCCGTCGAGGCCGCCACCGGGCGCGCCGTCGCCCCGCCGACGATCTCCGGCCGGGGCTTCTCCGACGACCCGAAGGCACTGGACCAGGTCGTTCCGCTGGTGGAGATGGAGCTCGCGCGCACCGAGGCGGAGAACATCACCGACTCGCACCGCATCGCCCAGGCGGTGCGCCGCGTGGTCGGCCGCTGGGTCGCCGACACCTACCGCAGACGTCCCATGATCGTTCCGACGGTCATCCCGGTCTGAGCGCTCCGCCGGCTCCTCGGGTGGACACCGGGTCACCGTGCCCGGTGTCCACGCGGACGGCCGAAGCGCTACCTCCGGGCGCGAAGAGATTTTTCAGTGTTTTTCACAGTAATGCGCGTGGCCGACGGCGTCGTCGCTGGTCACGGGGTGTAATAGGCAACGGACCCCGCGTCCTGGGACTGGTTTCCGTCTCACGGGCAAGGTTAACTAGTTCCCCACCTGGACGGTCGTGCCAGCGGCCGGGGTGGGAGGTGCCATGACCCTCGACTCGGCAACCCCGTTCGTCGGACGTGCGGACTCACGGTCCGTCGCTGAGATCGACGACCCAGAGCTCCTCGCCGCGCTGCGCACCGGACCGTTCTCGGAAGCGCTGCGCGTGGCCATCCGGCGCAGCGGCCTCGCGCTGGAACGCGTGCAGTCCCGCCTGCTCACCCGCGGTGTCCGGGTCAGCCTCGCCACCCTCAGCTACTGGCAGCGCGGCCGCAGCCGCCCCGAGCGCATCGAGTCCCTCAAGGCCGTCGAGCTGCTCGAAGAGGTGCTGCGGCTGCCGCCGAACTCGCTGCTCAACCTGCTCGGCCCGCGTCGGCCGCGCGGTCGGTGGCAGGCCGGGACACCGCGCCCGCTGACCTTCGACCGGCTGTGGACCGACCACTGGGCGCTGGAGCAGATCCTCGAAGCGGAGGGCGACCGGCTCAACGAGCACGTCACCGGCCTGACCTTCCGGGACCAGTACTGGATCGGCGCCGACCGCACCGAGCGCCGCGTCGTCACCAGCCAGGTCATCCGCGCCGAGCGCGACGGCGTCGACCGGGTGGTGGCGATCTTCCGCGGCGACGACCCGAGCCAGAAGATCCCCTCGGTGATCACCGTCCAGTACGGCGAGCTGGGCCGGGTGTGGTCCGACGACGACTCCGGCTTCCTGGTCTTCGAGATCCTCTTCGACCGGATGCTGGACCGGGGCGAGACCACGGTGGTCGAGTACGAGATCGTCTTCCCGGAGGGCGGGGCCGTCGCGCTGTCCTCCGACCGCCGGGCCCGCTACCCCGTCCGCGAGTACCTGCTCCAGGTGCACTTCGACCCGGATGCCATTCCGCGCCGGGTTTTCGAGTTCAGCAGGCACAACGCGCAGACCCCCGACCACACTCGCAACGAGTTGTTGATCGGTCGCTCCGGAATGGTGCACTCGTTGCACAGCGATTGTGTTCCCGGGGTGCACGGAATTTGCTGGGAATGGTAACGGCCGCGTGTCCCGGAAAGGACACGCGGCCGTTTCATCCGCGCAGACGGGCTGTTAGCTCGCCGTCTCCACAGACAGTCCGTAGTAGCTCAATGCGTCACTGAGCGGCTGGAAGTACGAGGACTTGCCGGGGATGTTCCCGCCGTTGAAGGTGCAGGTCTGGTTCATCGGCCCGCCCGAGGTCATGCCCTGCGCCTGGTTGCCGGAGATGTAGGCGCCGCCGCTGTCACCGCCCGCGGTGCACACCGAGGAGCTGCCGAGCCCGCGCACGACCGTCTGCGGGCCGCCGTTGGGGTCGGTGTAGGTGACCGTGACGTTGTAGGACTTGATGTTTCCGCAGGTCCAGCCGGTGGTGGCGCCGGACTTGCAGATCGTCGAGCCCACCGCGGCGCGGTTGGCTCCGCGCACCGCCACGAGTCCGGCCGCACCCCAGGTGCCGACCGAGGTCATGATCCGGTCCTCGGTGTCGACGCGGGCAACGCCCATGTCGACGCTGTCCTGGCCGATGCCGAAGCGGGTGCCGGTGGCCTTGGCGAAGTGCGTGCTGCCCAGGTACAGGTCGGGCAGGCCCTCGACGCAGTGCCCCGCGGTGACCAGGAAGCGCTGACCGGCGGAGTTGCGCGCTCCGAAACCGACTGAGCACCAGCCGCCGCCGGCGGCGCTGAAGGTCATCTTGCTGCCGGGGTAGACGTCCGCCGTCGGCGCGAGGCGCTCGGTGGTGGTCTCCACCCGCACCGCCGAACCGTGCTTGGCCGCCTCGGCCAGGAACTTCTGGGTGGACGCCGAGCGCTGGCCCTCGCGGACGGTCACGGTCACCACGTCCGCGGCCAGGTCGACCGCCCACGAGTTGACGCCGTCCGGCCGGTGCAGGCTCGCCGCCTTGTCGAGGTCGGCGGAGACCCGCTCCAGCGCGGCCGCCCCACGGGCTCCGGTGCGCACCGACAGACCCTTGGCCTTCGCCTTGGCCGAGGTCGCCTTGTCCGCGGTGTTCACGGTGAGCTGCCCGTTCACGAAGAACGCGCCGTCCACCGCCGCACCGGAGCCGTGCAGCTCGGTGAGGCGCTGCTGCTGGACGCCCTCGCTGTCCAGCCGCGCGGCCGCCGCCCCCGGGCTCACGCCGAGGCTGGAGGCCAGGGCGTTGAGCATCTGCGGGTCGTACGAGCTCACCGAGGGAGTCGGCAGCGCCGGGGCGGCAGGGGTCGCCACGGCGGTGCCGGAGAAACCGATGACGGGCGCGACAATTCCGGCCGTCAAGGACACCAGAAAGATGTTACGAGAGCGCGACAAAGTAAGGCTCCTTTTTCTGGCAGGCCGAAGCGAAGCAGGGGGGAACCGGCGGGACGGCAGGGGTCCCGCCGGATTTCTCGCTCCGGCCTGGCCGCATTCGGCAGAAATCCCGAATGCGATGCGACAACTGTCGTCATCGTTGCGGGCACAAGCAAGACCCAAGCGCCCTTCACTTTTTCACCCTGTCTTCACTCCGGACTGACGCGGCGGTGGGCAGGGTCGGTCGGGTGCGGATGTGTGCGATGTGCGGGGGCGCGCTGACCGGCGGCGCGGTCGGACGGCCGACGAAGTACTGCTCCGGCGCATGCCGGCAGCGCGCGTTCCGCCTGCGCTCCGCTGGGGCGGATCCCGTGCGGGACGGGGAGTCCCTGCCGAAGGCGCTCGACGGGTTCGTCGGCCGCGAGCTGGAGCTGCCGCGCGTGCGGTCGCTGCTGCGCTCCGCTCGCCTGCTCACGCTCGTCGGCCCCGGCGGGGTCGGCAAAACCAGGCTGGCGACCGAGGTCGTGCGTGGCGTGCGCGGCGTCCGGCTGGCTGAGCTGGACTCGGTGAGCAGGAGCGAGCTGGTTCCGCAGGCGCTCGCTGTCGCGCTCGGGATGGGCGAGCACGCGACGAAGCACGTGCGAGAGGCGCTGCTCGCCGAGCTGCGCGAGCGGGAAGTGTTGGTGCTGTTGGACAACTGCGAGCACGTGGTCGACGCGTGTGCGGAGCTGGTCGAGTGGTTGCTGCGGCGGTGTCCTGGGCTGCGGGTGTTGGCGACCAGCCGCGAGGCGCTGCGCGTTCCCGGCGAGGTGGTGTTCCGCGTCGGCGCGCTTTCGGTCCCGGAGCACGGAGACGACCAGGACCTGGCGCGGGTGCTGCGCTCCGGTGCGGCCCGGTTGTTCGTCGAACGCGCCCGCAGCGGTGATCCGGCGTTCGAGCCCGCACCGGCCGACGTGCTGGCCGAGGTGTGCCGCAGGCTGGACGGGCTACCGCTGGCGATCGAGCTCGCGGCTCGGCGGGCCGGTGCTCTGTCGATGACGGACATCCTTGCGGGACTTGATGACCAGCTGGGTCTGCTCACCGACGGCAGCCGGACCGCGCCGTCGAGGCACCGGGAGCTGGCCGCCGCCATCGAGTGGAGCCACCGCCTGCTCGACCCCGCCGAACAGGCGGTGTTCCGCAGGCTTTCGGTGCTGCTGGGCGGTTTCGACGTCCAGGGTGCGACCGAGGTGTGCACCGGTGGTGAGGTCGACGAAGGCTCCGTGCTGCGGCTGGTCTGCGCGCTGGAGGCGAAGTCCCTCATCGTCCGCGTCGGCGCGCGGTTCCGGCAGCTCAACCCGATCCGGGCGTACGCGGCCGAAAGGCTCACGGAGTCGGGAGAGCTTGCGGCGACGAGGGACCGGGCCGCGTCGTGGCTCGCCCGGCTGGCCGGACCACCGGTGGGACCGCTGTTCTTCGGGGACTCCCTGGCGGATGGAGTGCGCGACGAGCACGAGAACCTGGTCGCCGCTGTGGACCACACCGCCGAAGACCTGCTTGCAGGGTCGAGCACCGCCTCAGGGGACCGTGACGACCGGCACGTGCTGCTCGCGATGGCGTTGGCCAGCGTCTGGCAGCAGCGCGAGCTGGCGGCGCCCGCGCGGGAGCTGCTCGCGGAGACGCTGGAGCGAGTCCCGGAGTCGAGCTACCGGGGCATGGCGTTGGCGATGGCCGCGCGGTTCGCGTGCTTCCAGGTCGACCACGCCGCCGGACTCGCGCTTGCGCGACAAGCGGTTGAGGTCCAGCGCGGGCGCGACGACCTGGTCGGGCTCGCGGACGCCCTGGACACTCTCGCGCTCGCGCTGACCGTGTGCGACGACTTTCCGGCCGCGGTCACGGCGTACCGCGAGTGCCTTGAGCTCGTGCGCCCGCTCGGGCGGCCGGTGGAGACCGCCTTCTGCGAGTACACCGTCGCGTGGTCGTTGTTCCACGTCGGCGACCTCGACGGAGCGGAGGCGGTGATGGCGAAGTGCTTGCCGGTGCTGAGGAAACACGGCTCCGCTGCGCAGCTGTCCGCCACCTTGCACACGGCGGGAGCGCTGCGCCTGGCTATGTCCGATGTGGACGGTGCTGAACAGTTCTTCCTGGAGGCGCTGGGTGTTGCCTCCGTTGACAGCGCACACGCGGCGCCGAACATCGAAGGGCTGGCGTTCGTCGCAGCAGAGCGCGGTGACCCGCGACGGTCTCTGACGCTCAATGCCGCCGCCACTGTGATCCGCGACCGACTCGATGTCCCTGCCGGTGGACCGTGGCAGGACCGGCTCGACGCGACCCTTGCGCAGGCGCGGGACCGGCTGGCTCCAGCCTCCGCGCGCTCCGCGATCGAGGTTGGTGAGGTTCTGCGTGGTGAGCGTCTGTCCGCGTTCTTGTTGCGGGACAAGCACTATCGCGACCAGGACGATGACCATCCGCTGTCCCCGCGCGAGGCCGAAGTGGCCGCACTCGTCGCGGAAGGCTTGACCAATCCCCAGATAGCGCAACGGCTTCGTGTGTCCGGTGGCACGGTCGCGGCACACCTCAACCGCATCAGGGACAAGCTCGGGCTGCGGTCGCGGACCCGGATCGCGTTGTGGGTGGCCGAGCGCGGCGGGTTTCGTAACGCGTGATCGTCCGGTGGATGTGACCGTGCACCGCACTCGGTGACACTGCGGTCATCTGACGGTTTCCCTGCAAGGAGCTGCGATGTCGCACGCCCACCACACACCCTCACGTCGAAGTTTCATCCGCACGAGCGCGCTCGGAGCGACTTCGGTCGCGATCGGCGCGGCAGCGGCAACGGCCGCAGCCCCCGTCGCGGACGCCACGGCGCCGTGGCCGGTCACCCCCGCCTGCTCCGGCCACGAGACCCCGGCAGCCATGGAAGGTCCGCTGTTCAAGCCGAACTCCCCGGAGACCACGCAGTTCGTCACGCCCGGCACCAGCGCCGGTGTGCTGCTGGACTTCACCGGTGTCGTCTACGCGACTGACTGCAAGCCGGTCTCGGGCGCGTTGCTGGAGTTCTGGCAGTGCGACCAGAACGGCGACTACGACACGGCTGGATTCTCCTTGCGCGGCCACCAGTACTCCGGTGCCGACGGCTCCTACCGGCTGAGCACCATCGTGCCGCGCGACTACTACGGCAGGTGGGGCCGCCGCGCCCCGCACATCCACACACAGGTGCAGGCTCCCGGCGGTCCGGTCCTGGTGACACAGCTGTACTTCCCCGACAACACCCAGGCGTACGGCAGGAACTTCGCCGAGCTCAACGCCGGGGACGCGCTGATCAACCGCGCCTGCACCCTCGCACTCAACCCGCCGCGGGGCGGTCGCTACACGGGCCGGTTCGACTTCGTCATCAAGACGAGGGGGAACCTCTGATGCGACTGGCGAAGCTCGCGACGGCGCTGGTCTGCGCCATCAGCTTGGTCTCGGCGGTTCCGGCCGCCGCGAAGGTCGGGAGCTGGACCCGTACCCCGGTCCCGATCTCCAAGGGCGACATCGCCGCCGTGGCCGCGCTCACCGACCGCGACGCGTGGGCGGTCGGCTATCGGCTCAGGAGCACAACCAGCCTCCAGGCCGTGGCGCTGCGGTGGAACGGGACCGGGTGGGCTCAGGAGTCGGCGCTGCCCGCCGAGACCTACCCGCAGGCGCTCGCGGTCCGCTCCGCCACCGACATCTGGGAGGTCGGGTCGGGCAGCAGCCACTGGAACGGCAGGACCTGGACCAAGCACGCCCTGGAGCGGGGGATGGTGCCCGAGGCCGTCGCCGCGGTGCCGGGCGGAGGTGTGCTGGCGGTCGGCATGAACACGCCCGGCTCGATCAAGGACGGCGTGCCGGACGTGCAGAGCTGGGACGGAACCCGGTGGCGCAGGCAGGTTCTGCCGCAGCTCGGCAAGGGCGGGCTCACCAGCATCGCCGCGCTCGCGCCCGACGACGTGTGGGCGGCGGGCTACACGACGGGCGGCACGCAGACCACGCTCGTCGTGCACTGGGACGGCAGGACGTGGCGCAAGGTGGACGCGCCGAGCGCCGTCGGGGCCAACACCTGGATCTCCGGCCTGACCGCGGTCGGACCCGGCGAGGTGTGGGCGGTTGGCGGGAGCGTCAAGGGCTCGGCGGAGCGCCCGTTCGTGATGCGCTGGGACGGCAGGGCCTGGACCGCGACGCAGACGCCCGACGTCGCCGACGGGCGCCTTCGTGCGGTCGGCCGCACCGGTGGCGGCGAGCTGTGGGCTGTCGGTGGCAAGGGCTCGGTGACGGTCGCGTTGCGGTGGAACGCCACCGCGCGGCGGTGGGACACCGAGTCCTCGCCCGACATCTCGGTGCGCGGGTTCGCCGCGGTCCCACAGAGCGGCGGGCTGTGGGCGGTCGGCATCGCCAGGCAGGGTGACTTGGTCCCGGCTATCGCGCGGTACGACTAGCGGTGACGGTGCCGCGTCGTGCTCGGTGCGGCGCGGCACTCACAGCTTGTCCGGGGTCCAGGGGCTCTTGGCCTTGATCGGCCGGGTGGCGTCCTTGAACCTCGGCTCGTCGAGCTCGTCCTGGCGCAGCGGCACCAGCCCGGTGGCGATGGAGCGCATGATCCGGTCGCGGGCCCGGACGGCGTCGCCCGGCGTGGTGGGCGACAGGTCCTCCAGCGGCACCTGCGGGCCGAAGTGGACCTTGAACCTCGGCCGCTTGAAGACCGACTTGAACCACGAGAGCATCAGCGGCTTGAAGTCGTTCCAGCCCTCGACGTTGAGCGAGCCCCAGACGACCGCCTCGTGCGCGCCCCACTGGCTGACCGGCAGCACCGGGGTCTTCGCGCCGAGCGCGATCCGGGCCGCGCCGCTCTTGCCGCGCTCCGGCCACATCCCGGCGTCGAGCGAGATCCGGCCCTCGGGGTAGATGACCAGCGTCTTGCCGCCGTTGAGCGCGTCGATCGCGTTGTCCATGGCCTGGGTGACCGTCTTCTCGCCGCGGTCCACCCGGACGTGCCTGCACGTGCGCCACGCCCAGCCGACCACGGGCGCGTCGAACAGCCCGCCGGTGGACATCAGGTACGGGATCACGCCCATCTTGTGGCACGCCGCGACCAGCACGAAGCCGTCGAAGACCCCGATGTGGTTGGAGGCGACGAGCACCGGTTGACCACGCAGTTCCTCCGGCACCTCGCCGGAGACGACGAGCTTGCCGGTGACGGCGACGAAGACCCTGTTGGCGCGCAGAAGAATCCGCCAGAGCAGGGGTGGCCGCCGCAGCGGTCCTGGCCTGTCGGACGGCTCGTCTGGGATGGAATGCAGAGAAACCATGGCGATGCAGCATTGCATGCTCGCGGGCACCGGTGTGTCATCAAGGCCGAATTTGTCGGCTGCGTTACGGCGTGACGCCTTCGAGCTTCAGCGGCGGACTACTACCGTGTTGGCCATGGCGAACCGTGCATCTCCCGCGAAGCGAGGGACCCCAAGCTCCCGGGGCGGCGCCAAACCACGCTCGGGTTCGGGCAGGTCACCGGCGAAGCCGAGGGCCAAGGCCCCGGCGAAGCCCGCCGCGAGGTCCTCCACGAAGGGTGGCGGCGCGAAGGCCCCGGCGCGGCGGCCCGCTCCCCGCAGGACTGGTAACCCGATCGGCCGAGGCGTGCGCGCGGGCTGGGGCCTGCTCGCCAGGGGCGTCGGCGGCATGGCGCGCACGGTCGCGCGCACCAAGGAGATCGACGAGGGCCATCGCCGCGACGGGCTCGGCCTGCTGCTGGTGGCGATCGCGTTCATCGCCGCCGCCGGCATCTGGTGGCAGGCGGGCGGACCGGTCGGCGAGGGCTTCAACTGGGCCGTCCGCAGCGTGATCGGCGCGGGCGCCGTGGTGCTGCCGCTGCTGCTGGTCACCATCGGCATCGTGATCATGACCCGCGAGAACCACCCGGAGGCCAGGCCCCGGCTGGTCGCGGGGGCGCTGCTGCTCACCCTCGCGGTGCTCGGGCTGCTGCACGTCCTCACCGCGCGCCCGCAGGACGCCGAGGGCTGGATGTCCGGCGGCGGCGCGATCGGCTACCTCGTGGCCGACCCGCTGTCCAAGGGCCTGACCACCTGGGTCACCGTGCCGCTGCTGTTGCTGGTGATCGTGCAGGGCGGCCTGATGATCTCCGGAACGCCGCTGCGCGAGCTGCCCGCGCGGCTGCGCGCGCTCACCCAGGACGAGCCCTACGACGACGACTCCGAGGAGGTCAGCGCCGACGACCTCTTCGACGACGTCGACCCCGCCTCGGTGCGGCTGCGCAAGCCCTCGCGACGGCGCCAGGCCGCCGACGTCACCGATGCGGACGACCAGCTCAGCCTGGACGACCTCGGCGCGGAGCCCGCGCCCGCCAAGCCGGTCAAGGCCAGGCAGGTCAAGGAGACCCCGCAGGTCGTGGACAAGCCCGCGACCGGGCAGCTCGCGCTGACCAGGGTGGTCGAGGGCGACTACAAGCTGCCGCCGATGACGCTGCTCACCGAGGGCGAGGCGCCCAAGGCCCGCAGCCGCGCCAACGACGCCATGATCGAGGCGATCACCGGCGTGCTGGACCAGTTCTCGATCGACGCCCAGGTCACTGGCTTCACCAGGGGCCCGACCGTGACCCGCTACGAGGTCGAGCTCGGCCCCGGCGTGAAGGTCGAGAAGATCACCGCGTTGACCAAGAACATCGCCTACGCGGCGGCCACCGACAACGTCCGGCTGCTCGCGCCGATCCCCGGCAAGTCCGCGGTCGGCATCGAGGTGCCCAACAGCGACCGCGAGATGGTCCGGCTCGGCGACGTGCTCAAGTCCGGCACCGCGCTCAAGGACACCCACCCGCTGGTGATCGGCCTCGGCAAGGACATCGAGGGCCACATGGTCACCGCGAACCTGGCGAAGATGCCGCACCTGCTCGTCGCGGGCTCCACCGGCTCCGGCAAGTCCAGCTTCGTCAACTCGATGCTGGTCTCGCTGCTGTCCAGGGCCACCCCGGACGAGGTCCGGATGATCCTGATCGACCCGAAGATGGTCGAGCTGACGCCCTACGAGGGCATCCCGCACCTGATCACGCCCATCATCACCCAGCCGAAGAAGGCGGCCGCCGCGCTGGCCTGGCTGGTGGAGGAGATGGAGCAGCGCTACCAGGACATGCAGGTCAACCGGGTCCGGCACATCGACGACTACAACCGCAAGGTGAAGTCGGGGGAGATCACCGCCCCGCCCGGCAGCGAGCGGGACTACCGCCCGTACCCCTACATCCTGGCGATCGTCGACGAGCTGGCCGACCTGATGATGACCGCGCCGCGCGACGTCGAGGACGCCATCGTCCGGATCACCCAGAAGGCCCGCGCGGCGGGCATCCACCTGGTGCTGGCCACCCAGCGGCCGTCGGTGGACGTGGTGACCGGCCTGATCAAGACCAACGTGCCGTCCCGGCTGGCGTTCGCGACCTCGTCGCTGACGGACTCGCGGGTCATCCTCGACCAGCCGGGCGCGGAGAAGCTGATCGGCATGGGCGACGCCCTCTACCTGCCGATGGGCGCCTCCCGGCCGGTGCGCGTGCAGGGCGCCTTCATCGGCGACGACGAGATCAACAAGGTCGTCGCGTTCACCAAGGAGCAGGCGGAGCCGGAGTACACCGACGGCGTCACCTCGGCCAAGGCGGGCGAGAAGAAGGAGATCGACCCGGACATCGGCGACGACCTCGACGTGCTGGTCCAGGCGGTGGAGCTGGTGGTGACCAGCCAGTTCGGCTCGACCTCGATGCTCCAGCGCAAGCTGCGCGTCGGCTTCGCCAAGGCGGGCCGCCTGATGGACCTGATGGAGAACCGAGGCGTGGTCGGGCCCTCGGAGGGCTCGAAGGCCCGCGAGGTCCTGGTCAAGCCGGACGAGCTGGACTCCGTCCTCTACTCCATCCGCGGCGGCGACTGACCCTCCGGCCATTCGCGGGCTTATGGACGCTTCCCAGCGCTCCAGCACGTCCATAAGCCCGCGAATGGCGCATGAGAAGGCCCACCCGCGAAGGGTGCGGGTGGGCCGTCGAGGTGGGAGGGGATCAGGTGCCCCACTTGCGGACGGCGGCGTAGTAGAGGTCCGCGATGCGCTTGCAGGCCCAGTTGCTGCCGCAGATGCCGTACAGGTCGCTCTTGAAGTTGTTGTCGACCCGGAGCTTGGCGTCGGCGTTCCACCGCTGCTGCTTCTTGTAGTTGCGGTAGCCGAAGTCGTGCCGGTGGCAGGCGGGCTTGAAGTTGAAGCCGACCGGCTTGTCCGGCGACCAGGAACAGGCATCGGAGGACCAGTCGAGCTGGTCGGCGTACGGCTTCTGGTTCCGGGTGTTCTCGAACTGGCTCAGCGAGTAGCTGAACAGGTACTGGTCGGTGACAGCCCTGATGTCGACCGCCTGGGCGGTGCCCGCGCCCATGGTCACGCCCATGGCCAGCGCGGTGGCCACGAGGGTGCCTCTGGCGGCGGAGCGGATGCGGGTGGAACCGGTCATAGGGTCTCTCCTCGCAGGGTGAGGTAGATAACAGCGAGATTCCTACCTGGCCGGACCAACCTCCGGTAGAGCGCTCCAAAAAATCCTGAACACGATTCGGTAAACCGTTGTTGATCTTTTTCTGCGCCAGTCGAAAGTAGTGGCCCATTTGCCGTTGGGCCTTATGCGTGGCGCTATGCGCCATTTCGGCCTTGGCCGAGACATAACTCCCGTGCTATGGCCCGTTGGGATGAGCGCTGGACCACGCCAGTGGCCCGTAGTCCCTGCACATGCGCGGAAACCCTTCGCGGGCCCCGCCACTCCCGCCCGCCAGCCGGTGATCGTCGGCGGTGGTCCGGCCAGTGAGACCTATTCGTTCACGGCGTCCTTGCGGAACAGTCGAGGACATTTCTGCGGCGGTTCGCTGATCAGGCCGCAGTGGGGGTGACCGCTGCGCACCGCGTTCAGAGCCAGTGCACCGCGACGTGGAGCAGCGCCGGGGTCTCCCAGGCCGTGGTCGGCTCCGGTGACACCCCGCTGGGCCGACTCGCGCAGGCGCCGGTTGCCCTCGCCGAGGACGGCGGGGCCGTCGGTGCGGCGACCCGGCGGATCGGCTGAGGCCAGAACTGCGCGCCGCCGGGCTGCTGTGGCGTGCCTAGCCACGTGTCCTGCACGTGGTACCACCACCTCACCACCCCCTGGCGTCCTCACCCGCGTGCCCCTCGTTTCGCGTTTTGTAGCCTTAATGCGAAATGAGAGCGCTCTTTTGCGCATCAAGGTGACAAAACGCGAGAACCCCGGCCACGCCAGCTGGCCCACGCGTGCACGGGGTCGCGAGGGCGCGGGGTCGCGATGGCGCGGGGGCGCGGGCCACGAGGGCGCGGGGGTGGCGCGGGGGCGCGGGGTGTCGGGACGGCGTGCAGGACAGGCGCTAGCCAGGGCGGCGTCGAAAACTCGGGCGCGCATCGATGCGGTCACCCACCGCTGGGGCGACTTGCGCGACAAGCTCCTGGCGGCGCTGCCAGGGGATGGGGCCCTCGGCCTTGGTGGTGACGACATCCTCGACCGGCACGTCCTGGTGGCCGCTGGTGTTGCCGGCGCGCACGCCCGCGATGCTGTCCACCGTGGCAGAACCTCGGGCCCTGCTTTGCCTGACCGGTCACCGCACCGCCGAGGCCCGGTCCACGGCCTTGGCGGTGCTCGCCGACGACCCGCCGAAAGTCCGCACCGCGTAGTAGTAGATGTCGGCGATGCGTCTGCACGCCCAGTTGGAGTCGCACCGGGTGTACATGTCCGCGCGGAAGTTGTCGTCGACGCGCAGCCGGTTGGCCGAGTCGAAGCGACCCTGCCGCTTGTAGTTGCGGTAGCCGAAGTCGTGGCGGTGGCACGCGGGCAGCAGCTCGAACCCGAAGGGGTTGTCGGGGGCGCTGGAGCAGCCGTCGGTCGACCAGTCCAGGTCGCCGTCGTAGGGTCGTTGCAGCCGGAGCTGGCCGAACTCCGCCAGCGACTTGGCGAAGAGGTAGTCGTCGGTGGTCGCGCGGACGTCGATCGCCTGCGCGGAACCCGCGCCGAGCACGACGGCCAAGGCCATGGTGATGATCGTCATGGCGCCCCGGGTCAGGTGCCGGAAGCCTCGTGAAGCCCTCATCGCGGTCTCCCTCCGTGCTGCGCACACATGCGCACACCTGTTGGTACGGCAGGTGTGAGCTGGGAGAACAGCCCCGAATGGGGAACGCTTGCTAACGATCGCGCACGCGGTCGTCCAGCATCAGCAGCATCCGCGAGTTGCCGAGGGTGTTCGGCTTGACGTAGGGCAGGTCGAGGAACTCCGCGACACCGACGTCGGGCGAGCGGCGGATCTCCTCGTAGACCTCGGCGGTGACCGGGGTGCCGTCGATCTCCACGAAGCCGTGCGCGCCGAAGAACCCGGTCTCGAAGGTCAGCACGAAGATCCGGCTCAGCCCGAGCTCCTCGGCGACGTCGAGCAGCTGGCTGACGATCCGGTAGCCGATGCGCTGCCCGCGCGCGGCCGGGTCCACCGCGATGGTGCGGATCTCCGCGAGGTCCTCCCACAGCACGTGCAGGGCGCCGCAGCCGAGCAGCCCGCCCGTGCCGCCTTCGGAGGTGGCGACCCAGAACTCCTGCACGTCCTCGTAGAGGGTGACCAGGTCCTTGTCCAGCAGCACGCCCGCGTACTTGTCCGCAAGTGCCTTGATCGCGGGAACGTCACTCGTCCTGGCACGGCGGACGATGACCCCGGAGATCTCCGGATCGGTCGACACGCGTGAAGCCTACGCCCAGCCCCCGGCGCGGTGGGAGCGGTCAGGGCGGGCGGAGGAGTGGTGTGGTCAACGGGGGTCAGTCGTGGCGGTTACCCTGACCGGCGTGTCTTCATCCCCCTCCTCCCGCCGTGTCGCACTGCTGACGCTGGGCTGCGCCCGAAACGAGGTCGACTCCGAGGAGCTGGCAGGCAGACTCGGCGCGGGCGGCTGGGAACTGGTGGACCCGGACGCCACCGCCGACGTCGTCGTCGTCAACACCTGCGGCTTCGTCGAGTCGGCGAAGAAGGACTCCGTCGACACCCTGCTCGCCGCCTCCGACACCGGCGCCAAGGTGGTCGCCGTCGGCTGCCTCGCCGAGCGCTACGGCAAGGAGCTGGCCGACAACCTCACCGAGGCCGACGCGGTGCTGGGCTTCGACCACTACCCGAACCTGGCCGAGCGGCTGGACGACGTGGTGGCGGGCCGCGAGATCACCTCGCACGTCCCGGTGGACCGCCGCACGCTGCTGCCGATCACCCCGGTGGAGCGCCCCAAGGCCACCTCGGACGTATCCGTCCCCGGCCACGGCTGGGTGCCCGGCGTGGTCAGCGCCAACCGCAGGCGCCTCGACGACTCGCCGGTGGCGCCGCTGAAGATCGCCTCCGGCTGCGACCGCCGCTGCTCGTTCTGCGCGATCCCGTCCTTCCGGGGCTCCTTCGTCTCGCGCACCGCGGACGAGCTGGTCGCCGAGACGGCGTGGCTGGCATCGCAGGGCGTCCGCGAGGTGTTCCTGGTCAGCGAGAACTCCACCTCCTACGGCAAGGACCTCGGCGACCTGCGCGCGCTGGAGAAGCTGTTGCCGCGGCTGGCCGCCGTGCCCGGCATCGACCGGGTGCGGGTGTCCTACCTCCAGCCCGCCGAGACGCGCCCCGGCCTGGTCACCGCCATCGCGTCGACCCCGGGTGTCGCGGAGTACTTCGACCTGTCCTTCCAGCACTCCAGCGAGCGGGTGCTGCGCAGGATGCGCCGCTTCGGCTCCACCGACTCGTTCCTGGCGCTGCTGGAGCAGATCCGCGAGCAGTCCCCGACCGCGGGCGCGCGCACCAACGTCATCGTCGGCTTCCCCGGTGAGACCGAGGAGGACCTCGCCGAGCTGGAGCGCTTCCTCACCAACGCCCGCCTCGACGCGATCGGCGTGTTCGGTTACTCCGACGAGGACGGCACCGAGGCGCTGGAGCTGGACGGCAAGCTCTCCGAGGAGGTCGTCGCCGAACGCGTCGCCCGGATCTCCGCGCTGGCCGAGCAGCTGACCACGCAGCGCGCCGAGGAGCGGGTCGGCGAGGAGGTGCTGGTGCTCGTCGAGCAGCTGGCCTCCGAGGAGACCGACTGCACCGGCCGCGCCGCCCACCAGGCCCCCGAGGTCGACGGCGAGTGCGTCTTCGCCGACGGGGACGCCCTCGACGTCGAGGACCTCGATGTCGGGATGCTGGTGCGCGCCAAGGTCATCGCGGCCGAGGGCGTCGACCTGGTCGTCGAGCCGCTGGAGATCGTGCCGAGGGTTACCGCGTGAGCCGCGCGCTGCCTGCGTCGTCGGGGACGACGTGAGCGCGGCGGGAGAGCCCTCCGCCGGCAACCAGGTGCCGCTGCTGAACATCGCCAACCTGCTGACCATGCTGCGGCTGGCGCTGGTCCCGGTGTTCCTGGTGACCCTGTTCGTCGGCGGTGGGCACGACCAGTACTGGCGGTGGGTCACCTTCGGCGTGTTCGCGCTCGCCTCGGTCACCGACCGGATCGACGGCAGCCTCGCGCGGCGCTACGGCCTGGTCACCGACTTCGGCAAGATCGCCGACCCGATCGCGGACAAGGCGCTGACCGGCGCCGCCCTCGTCGGGCTGAGCCTGCTCGGGGACCTGCCGTGGTGGGTGACCGTCGCGATCCTGGCCCGCGAGCTGGGCATCACGCTGCTGCGGTTCTGGGTGATCCGGATCGGCGTGATCCCGGCCAGCCGGGGCGGCAAGGTCAAGACACTGCTGCAGATCCTGGCGATCGGGCTCTACCTGCCGATGCTGCCGAGCGGCTTCGACCCGCTGCTGTGGGTCATGATGGGCGCCGCGGTCGTGGTCACCGTGGTCACCGGATTCGACTACGTCCTCCAGGCACTTCGGCTGCGGGCGGGGGCGCGCGAGCGTGAGTCCCACTGAGCTCGTCGCCGCCCTGCGCGCGCGGGGCGAGACGGTGGCCACCGCGGAGTCGCTGACCGCGGGGCTGGTCTGCGTCGCGCTGACCGACGTGCCGGGCTCCAGCGCCGTGGTGCGCGGTGGGCTGATCGTCTACGCGACCGAGCTCAAGGCCACGCTCGCCGGGGTCGACGCGGCGCTGCTCGCCGAGCACGGCGCGGTGCACCCGGAGGTCGCCGCGCAGCTCGCGGTGGGCGCGCGGGACCGGTGCGGCGCGACGTGGGGCCTCGGGCTGACCGGGGTCGCCGGGCCCGATCCGCAGGACGGGGTTGCCCCCGGAACGGTGCACATCGCGATCGCGGGCCCCGGCCGGGAACCCAGAGTGCTCACGCTGCGTTGTGAAGGTGATCGGCACGCGGTGCGTGCGGCGTCCCGTGACGCCGCGCTGGCGATGCTCGCGTCCGAGCTTGTGACCTGAACGGGGCAACCGCGCGGAACACCGGAGGACTGGATAACGTTCGCCCTTGGCGGACGAGTCGAATAACCCGGTTCTCTTGTCGGGGACGCTGGGTAACGTGGTCGCCACGACCGCTGGGCTTGCCGGACTCGGGTCTGTTGAGTAGGGAGGGCACGCGATGACCGTGCTGCTGAGGGAGGCGCTGGGGGACCGGATTCGCCGCGCCCGCACCGACCAACGCCGTACTCTCCGGGAGGTTTCGCGCTCCGCCCGGGTGAGCCTGGGATACCTCTCCGAGGTCGAACGCGGCCGCAAGGAGGCCAGCAGCGAGCTGCTGGCCGCCATCTGCGGTGCGCTGGAGCTGCCGCTGTCCGAGCTGCTCGGCGAGGTCGCGGCCGACATCCGCGCCGGTGAGCCGGTCACCATCCCGGCCAAGGCCGAGCCGAAGGTCCCGGTCGGGGCCGAGGCCAGGGCGGACCGGGGCGTGATCGACGCGGGCACGCTGGTGCCCTCGGTCATCGGCAACGACCTCGCGGACCTGCGTCTGCAGCCCGTTCTCCGGACCCAGATCACCCAGGACCTCAAGCTCGATGCCGCGAGCGGCCCTTCGGTGATCTCCGCCCCCCGCGGCGTCGTCGTCGCGGCCTGATCAGGTCACAGGTGGGAAAACCCCCGAATGGGCCCGTGCCGTTCACCCCTAGGGTGAGAATGGGACCAGGCGGGGGTCGAGGCACACCCTGAGATCGACCGGGTGTTCCCTGAATCGCGTCGGGCTCCACCCTGAGATCGCCGGGGGCCGGTGGAAGCCGGGACGAGCACCTGACACGATGGATGTCAGCACCAGGTGAATGCCTGGTCATGGGGCGTAGTCGCGGCCAGGTTGCACGAGAAGGCAGGCGGAGGAGATGGCCAATCCGTTCGTGAAGTTCTGGAAGTACCTGATGGCGGCGTTCTCGTCGAAGATCGACGAGCACGCCGACCCGAAGGTGCAGATTCAGCAGGCCATCGAGGAGGCTCAGCGCCAGCACCAGGCCCTTTCCCAGCAGGCCGCTGCCGTCATCGGCAACCAGCGCCAGCTGGAGATGAAGCTCAACCGCCAGCTCGGCGAGGTGGAGAAGCTGCAGGCCTCCGCGCGCCAGTCGCTGGTGCTCGCCGACCAGGCGCGCGCCGCGGGCGACGAGGAGAAGGCGCGGCAGTACGAGGACACCGCCACCGCGTTCGCCACCCAGCTGGTCACCGCCGAGCAGTCGGTCGAGGACCTCAAGAGCCTGCACGACCAGGCGATCCAGGCCGCCGCGCAGGCCAAGCAGGCCGTTGAGCGCAACGCCATGGTGCTGCAGCAGAAGCTCGCCGAGCGCACCAAGCTGCTCAGCCAGCTGGAGCAGGCCAAGATGCAGGAGCAGGTCTCCAGCTCGCTGCGGCAGATGAGCGAGCTCGCCGCTCCCGGCAACACCCCCTCCCTGGAGGAGGTGCGGGAGAAGATCGAGCGCCGCTACTCCACCGCGCTCGGCCAGACCGAGCTCGCCAAGAACTCGGTGCAGGGCCGGATGCTGGAGGTCCAGCAGTCGACCGCCGACTTCGCGGGGGCCTCGCGGCTGGAGCAGATCCGCGCGTCCATGCGCGGCGGCGCGGCGACCCCGCAGGTCACCGGTGGAACCGCGGTCCCGGCCCCGGCGCCGAACCAGGCCACCACCCAGCTGCCGCAGAACCCGCAGCAGAGCTGAGATGGCGATGACGCCGGGGCGGGACGAGCTCAACCGGCTGGGCGAGCTCGTGGCGAAGCAGCTGCGCGGCAGCGGCGGCGAGCTGGCACGGCAGTTACGCGGCGCCAACGAGGTCGTCGACGGCGTGCAGCGCAAGATCTCGGCCTGGCGTGATCCCCGCGCCAAGATGATCCGTCAGCGCAGGCGGTCGGTGCGCAAGATCTGGTTCCGCACCACCTTCACCGCGATGACGGCCGTCGCGGCGTTCTTCGTCGGGGGCGACCCGAACGCGATCGAGCTGTCCGAGGCGGCGCTGGGCACGGTTTCCGTGCTCGGCGCCGCCTCGGTCGCCTCCGCCGGGGTGCGCTCCTGGAAGTTGCACAAGACCCCGCTCCCGGAGGCCGCGACCGCGCCGCCTCCGTTGCCCCCGTCCTCCTCGGCGGCCCGCGGACCGATGCGCGAGCTCGCCGAGGCCGAGGCGCTGCTGTCCGATCTGCTGCGCCAGCTCGCAACGCCCCGCAACGGGGTGCCGCCGGTGCCGCTGGAGTCGGTGGCCGAGTCCAGGGCGACCGCAGCAGAGGCGTCCGCCGCGATCCGCGAGGTCGCCGTCCAGCTGCAGGTGGTCGAGCAGGCCCGAGACGCCGCCCCCGCCGCCGAGCGCGGTGAGCTCGAAGCCGCGGTCGCCCGGTTGCTGCACGAGCTCGTCGAGGGCGTCGAGGGCTACCGCGGCCTGGTCGCCGCCGCGGGCAAGGCGGTCGCCGCGAGCACCACGATGCGGCCGATGGACGCGCTGGAGGACGCCACCGACCGGTTGGCCGGACTGGCCGCCGCGTTGCGCGAACTCGCGTCGGGCAACGGCAAGTACTAGTCGCACGGGTGCGCTCAGGCATCCGCTGAGCACGTGTTTCCTGGGAATCCCGCCCCTATCTCGATTTGATTACATACGGTGATACCGTTGCGCAGATCGGCGGCGCGTCGGTATTACTCGTCGTTCTTCGGCGTGAACTACCGAAGCGCCTTATGTCGCTCCTGCTACATCCCGTGGGGATATCCCTCCCCGTGTGGACGGGAAGCCTTGGAGGGGTCCTTGTGGCGTTGTGGACGGTGCACGGCGACGGCCGCCACCTCGCGGAGGGAGACGTCGTCGCCCCGGGCGAGCGACTGAGCTGGCCCCGCACCATCAGCTTCGGCCTGCAGCACGCGGTGACGATGTTCGGCGCCACGCTGCTGGTCCCGTTGCTCACCGGCCTCCCGCCGACCACGACCCTGTTGTTCTCGGGCCTGGGCACCCTGCTGTTCCTGGTGATCACCCGCAACCGGGTGCCGTGCTACCTCGGCTCCTCCCAGACCTACGTCGCCCCGCTGATGGCGAACCAGGCAGCCTCGGCCGGCGGGCGCACCGGCGGCCTGCTGGTCTCCGGGGTGCTGATCACCATGGTCGGTGTCGCGGTGAAGGCGCTCGGCGCCCGCCTGGTCGAGTCGATCATGCCCCCGGTGGTGACCGGCGCGGTGGTGATCCTGATCGGCTTCAACCTGGCGCCGATCGCGGTGCAGTCCTTCAACAACGAGCCGGGCCTGGCCTCGCTCACCCTGTTCGCGGTGCTGCTGGCCTCGGCGCTGCTGCGCGGTTTCCTGTCCCGGATCGCGGTGCTGATCGGCGTGGTCACCGGCTGGGTGCTGGCGGCGGTCTCCGACAACCTCGACGCCGGCAGGCTGGCGGCGGTGCACGCGGCGGACTGGGTCGGCCTGCCGCCGTTCGTCGCGCCGGAGTTCCGGCCGGAGATCGTGCTGAGCATGCTGCCCGCGGTGATCGTGCTGGTCGCGGAGAACCTGGGCCACGTCAAGGCGATCGCGGCGATGACGGGCCGAAACCTCGACGGCAGCGCGGGTGACGCGCTGATCGGCAACGGCCTGGCGACGGCGCTGGCCGGAGCGGGCGGCGGCTCGGGAACCACCACCTACGCCGAGAACATCGGCGTGATGGCGGCGACCCGGGTCTTCTCCACCGCCGCCTACGTGATCGCGGCGGTGACGGCGCTGCTGCTGTCGTTCTCCCCGAAGTTCGGCGCGCTGGTGAACACGATCCCCTCCGGGGTGCTCGGCGGGGCTTCGATGGTGCTCTACGGGCTGATCGGCCTGGTCGGCGTGCGCATCTGGGTGGAGAACAAGATCGACCTGAACGACCCGGTGAACCTGATGGTTGCCGGCGCGGCCCTGGTCGCGGGCATCGGCAACCTGACACTGACGGTCTTCGGCGCCACCATCGGCGGGATCGCATGGGGCTCGCTGCTGATCATCGTGCTGCACCCGCTGATGCGGGCGCTCAACACCCTGCGCAAGGACCCGGCGAGCCCACCGACCACGCCCTCCACCTGACCTTCACCCTCGCTCGGGTGCGACCTGGCAGGTGGGGCAGTGGTAGGTGCCGCGTTGTTCCACGCCCGTTCCCTGCGGGGCTCGGCGGATCGGGGTGCCGCAGCGGCGGCAGGCCCGGCCACCGCGCTCGTAGACCCAGTGTTGGCGGCCCCTGGCGAGTTCGCCCGTCGTGGACTGTTCGGGACGAAAAGCGTTGCGCAGCAACAGTTTCCGGGCCAGGTTCACTACTCGGCCCGCGTCGGCCGACGATACCGGTGCCCAGGGGGACACGCCGAGGATGAAGCAGACTTCGGACTTGTAGAGGTTGCCGACACCCGCCATCACCCGCTGGTCCAGCAGCGCCAGGCCGAGCTCGCGGTTCGGGTCGGCGGTGAGCCTGCGGATCGCCTCCGCCTCGTGCTCCTCGGTCCACGACGGGTCGAGCAGGTCGGGCCCGAGGTGTCCGACCAGCCGCTGTTCGTCCGCGGTGGCAAGGAGTTCCATGTCGTGCAGGCGGAACCCCACCGCGACGCGGGTCGGCGTCGCCAGGACCGCGCGCACCTGGTGGCCGGGGCCGCGCCACCGCTCACCCGGGGCGTAGAGGTGCCACGCGCCGTCCATGCGGAAGTGCGTGTGCAGGCTCCTGGAGTCGTCGAAGCGGAGGAACAGGTGCTTGCCGACCGAGTGGACGCCGAGCACCACGCGGTCCTTCAGGTCCACTGTGGACAGCCGGGGGTGTCGGAGCTCGCCGCGTGACAACCGTTGTCCGGCAAGCGCTTCGTCGAGTCGCTTGCCCGCGAGGAAGACCGTGTCCCCTTCCGGCACTGGTGCCAACCGAACCTAGTGGCCGTCACGCGCGGTCACGCGTCGGCCTCCTGCTCCAGTTCCGGGTCGAGGTCGGCGTCCTGGTCCCGGCGGCGGCCACGGGCGGAGCGCAGCACCCGCGCCAGCAGCAGGTTGAACGCCAGCGCGACCTCACGGGCGCCCGGTGTGCCCCACTGGTGGATCGGTGTGCACGCGCCCTGCGCCTGCTGCACCGCGAGCCGGTCCGGCAGCGAGACCGGCATCACCAGCGGGCCGAAGATGTCGCGCAGCTCGCTGATCCGGAACTGGTGCTCGTGCGAGCGCGGGCGCACCCGGTTGACCACCACGCCCAGCGGCTGGAGCTCCGGGTTGCTGGTCTCGCGCTCGTTCTGCACCGCCTCGAACGCCCGCTGCACGCCGGAGACCGCGAAGATCGTCGGCTCGGTGACCAGCAGCGCCCGGTCGGCGGCGACCAGCGCGGAGCGGGTCAGCCTGCCCAGCGACGGCGGGCAGTCCAGCAGCACCACCTGGTACGGCAGCTCGTCCTCGGCGAGCAGGCCGTTGACCTTGGCCAGCGCGTCGGAGAGCCGGTGCAGCTGCTTCACGCCGGGGTCGTGGTTGTTGTGGGCCTCCCCGTCCTCGGTGCCGACGAGGACGTCGATCTCCTCGCCCCACGCGCTCGGCGCGATGGCGGCGCGCAACGTCGACCGGGTCGGGTTCTCCAGGACGTCGTAGAGGCTGGCCTCGGTCTCCTCCGGCTCAAGCGCCGATGTGGCGTTGCACTGGGGGTCGAGGTCGACCACCAGGGTGCGGACACCGCGTCGCAGGGCCGCCGAAGCCAGGCCCAGCACCACGGTCGTCTTGCCAACACCACCCTTGAGGCTCAGCACTGCCACCGTATGCACGCGAGAGAGCCTACGGCCTCGCACAACCACTGGTCGTGACCGAATCCAGCACCTGGAACCCCGGCCACCCCCTCGGCCACCCCGCACACGGCTCCCAGGGACGGCATCTAGGCTTTCCGACCATGCGACCTGACGCAGTTCACCGCGTGCTGGACGCCGAGCTCCGGGCCGCGCGGCAGCGCAGGGGCTCGGCTCCGGAAGTCCTCGACGTCGGCGGCGGCAGCGGCGTCTGGGCGGTCCCGCTCGCCGAGCAGGGCTGCCGGGTGACCGTGATCGAGCCGAGTCCGAACGCGCTGGCCACGCTGCACCGCCGTGCCAAGGAGGCCGGCGTCGCCGACCTGGTGATCGGCGTGCAGGGCGACACCGAGACGATGCTCGACCCCGCGAGCACGTCCTCGACCGCGCTCGGTGAGCTGGCCCCGTCCGGTGGCGCGGACGTGGTGCTCGCCCACGGCGTGCTGGAGGTCGTCGACGACGCCCGCCTCGCCGTCGCCGCGATGACCGAGGCGCTGCGCCCCGGTGGGGTGGTCTCGGTGCTCGTCGCCAACCGCTACGCGGCGGTGCTGGGGCGTGCGCTCGCGGGCCGCCTGGCCGATGCCCGTCGCCTGCTGGACGACCCGGAGGGCCGCGTGGGTCCCGCCGACCCGTTGCTGCGGCGCTTCGACCTCGACGGGATCGCCGAGCTGCTGAAGGGCGCGGGCCTGGACGTCGAGGTGTTGCAGGGGCACGGCGTGCTGAGCGACCTGGTGCCCGGCGCGGTCCTGGAGGCCACTCCAGGGGCGGCTGAGGCCATGGCCGAGCTTGAGCTCGCAGCCGCCGCACGGTCCCCGCTGCGCGACCTCGCCACCCGCCTGCACGCGATGGCCCGCCGCCCCGCCTAACGCAGCCGGAGGGTCTGCAGGGCGACGAAGAGCTCCGCGGCGTTCTTCGGGTTCGCGAAGGAGCGGCCGGTGAGCTGCTCGACGCGCTGCATCCGGTAGCGGACGGTGTTGCGGTGGCAGTACAGCGCCTTCGCGGTCTCCGTTGTCGAGCCGCCGTGCTCGTACCACCGCCAGGCCGTGTCGAGCAGCGGCCCACGGTCCTGCTCCGGAAGCTCCAGTACCGGCCCGAGGACGCGTTCGGCCAGGTCAGCGGCGATGTCCGTGGCGCAGGCGACCAGCGTCGCCACGGGCTGGGCGCCGTGGTGGCGGACCTCCTCCGTGCCCGGCTCGATGCTCGCCGCGGTCAGCCGGGCCAGACGCACCGCTGCGACCGTTTCGCCGATTCGTTCATAGGCGGGGCTCACGCCGACGCGTCCGCCGCTGAGCGCCTGGTCCAGGCTCGCGGGGTCCCGCGACGGCAGGGACAGCACGCCCACGCGGTCGTCGTCGGTCCGCCGCCACACGGAGTGCACGCCGAGCGCTCGGAGCCTGCGCTCGGAGCGGTCGAGCTCGCCCTCGGGGTCGGCCACCACGACGCGGAAGCGGCCGAAGCGGGGCAGCGCCAGGCCCTCCGCCGCCTCGGCCAGCCGCTCCGGGTCTGTCGCCCCCGTCAGCACCACGTGCAGCAACGCGGCCCGTTCCTGGTCGGAGCGCCGCGCCCGCTCCGCGACCGTGCTGCGGTAGGACTCCTGGAGCGCCTCGGAGTACCGGTCGAGGCCGAGCCACAGCTCGTCGGCGCGCTCCAGCAATGCCCAGCGCGCGGCTTCGCCGAGCCGGTCGGCCTCCGCGCGCAGCTTCGACCAGATGTACTGGGTGCCGATGCGGTAGCCGTGCAGCACCGCGGGCAGCGGGATGCCCTGGAGCGCGCGTTCCCGGCCGTTGTCCGTCGGCACCCGCATGTCCAGCGGCTCGTCCGAACCGAGCTGCCCGAGGATCTGGGTCAGGTGCACAACGCAGGTCCGCAACAGGTCGGCGCGGGAGAGCGTGTTCGCGTCGGAGATCTCCGACTCCGCCGCCCAGACCCGGTCGCACAGCTCCTCGGAGAGTTCGGGGACCCTGGGCAGCAGCGCCGTGCTGATCTCCGCCATCAGCCGCTGGTGGGACTCGCTCATGCCGTCACGCTAGTTGTGCGGACACACAACGCCTCGGCCCGGTGACGTCCTTCCCTCATCCGGAGGAAAACCGGAGTGTCCCGCACCGCGCCGGTTTAGCTTCGCCGCCGAGGAGGCGATGACATTGAAGGCATTCCTGTGCGCACTCGCCCTGTTGACAGTTGGAGTGAGCCCGGCATCCGCCCAGTCCGGCTGCGCGTCGCCCGCCGCGCGCGCCGGGGTCTGCGACCAGGTGTGCGGCAAGGTCTGCAAGGTTCCCGGCATCTGCGACGCCCTGTGCGCGGTGATGTGTTGATTGTGCGCGTGCACAACCGCCGTGCCGTGAACATGAGTCCCGGGAACGTGGACACCGATCGGTCCCCAGCGAAGACTGTGCGCATCAGCCGGTGATGGGAGGGCCGCGGTGCCTGCGCAGTTCGGGAGCTACCAGTCGGAGATCTACCTCCAGGGCATGTCCGGCGTGGTGCCCGCGTTCACCAACGACCCCACCGCGCTGGAGTCCTCCGCCCGCGAGCTGATGGAGCCCGGTCCGTACTGGTACGTCGCGGGGGGAGCCGGGTCCGGCGCCACCGTGCGCGCCAACCGGGAGGCGTTCGACCGCAGGCGGATCGTGCCGCGCATGCTCACCGACGCCACCGAGCGGGACGTGAGCACGACCGTGCTCGGCACCGAGCTGGCCGCGCCGGTGCTGCTCGCGCCGATCGGTGTGCAGTCGATCGTGCACCCGGACGGCGAGCTCGCCACCGCCCGCGCCGCCGCCGAGCTCGGCATCCCGATGATCCTGTCAACCGCGTCCTCGCACACCATCGAGGAGGTCGCCGAGGCCAGCGGCGACGGCGAGCGCTGGTACCAGCTCTACTGGCCGAACTCCGACGACGTCACGGTCAGCGTCCTCGAACGCGCCGAGCGCGCCGGGTACACCGCGCTCGTCGTCACCCTCGACACCTGGACCCTGGCGTGGCGGCCGCACGACCTCGACCAGTCCTACCTGCCGTTCATCCGGGGCATCGGCACCGCGATCCCGTTCTCCGACCCCGCGTTCCGAGCGTCGCTGGAGCGGACGCCGGAGGAGGACCGCAACTCCGCCGTGCTGCGCTGGGTGCAGATGTTCACCGGGGTCGACAAGAGCTGGGAGCGGCTGGCGTTCCTGCGCGAGCACTGGTCCGGGCCGATCGCGGTGAAGGGCGTCCTGCACCCCGACGACGCCCGGCGGGCCGTGGACGCGGGAATGGATGGGATCGTCGTGTCCAACCACGGTGGGCGCCAGGTCGACGGGTCGGTCGCCGCCCTGGACGCGCTGCCCGGGATCGCCGAGGCCGTCGGCGACCGCGTCGACGTGCTCTTCGACTCCGGCGTGCGCACCGGAGCGGATGTGATCAAGGCGATCGCGTTGGGCGCCAAGGCCGTTCTGCTCGGTCGCCCCTGGGTCTACGGCCTCGCGCACGGAGGACAGGAGGGCGTGCGGCACGTCCTGCGCGGCCTGCTCGCCGACCTCGACCTCACCCTCGGGCTCACCGGAAACCGCTCACTGGCCGACCTCGGCCGGCACACCCTGATGGAGAACTCGTGACCAAGGTGCTGGTCGTGCTGCCCCCGCACGTGGGCGGCGTCAAGCTCGGCGGACTGTTCGCCGGGGCGCTGGGCCCGGACTTCGACGTCACCCCGGTCGAGGACGCCGGGGCCGACCCGGCCGCGCTGCGCTCCGCCGAGGTGATCGTGACCGCGCTCGCCCCGGTCACCGCCGAGCACCTCGCCGTCGCCGCGAACCTGCGGATGATCCAGTGCTCCAGCCACGGGTTCGACTACGTGGACACCGAGGCCGCCGCGGCCAGGGGTGTGCGGGTCTGCAACATCGGGTCCACCTCGGCGGAGGCCCAGGACGTTGCCGAGCAGACGCTTGCCCTGATGCTCGCGCTGGCCAAGCAGCTCATCCCCGGGCACGAGGCGCTGCGCGAGGGCGACTGGGCGTTGCCCCGCCTGCAGTTCGGCATCACCGAGCTGTTCGGCAAGACGCTCGGCGTCGTCGGCTTCGGCGCGATCGGCCGTCAGCTGGCGAAGCGGGCGCGCGCCTTCGACATGCGGATCGTGGTCAGCACCAGGACGCCGGTGCCCGAGGACGTCGTGCGCGAGTACGGCGTCGCCGCCCAGCTGCCCCTGGACGACCTGCTCGCCGAGTCGGACTACGTGTCGCTGCACGTGCCGTTGACCGACGCCACCCGCGGCCTGGTCGACGAGCGCCGGATCGGGCTGATGCGGCCGACCGCGATCCTGGTGAACACCGCGCGCGGCGCGCTGGTCGACCAGGACGCGCTGGCGAAGGCGCTGACCGACGGGCGGCTCGGCGGGGCCGGGCTGGACGTGTTCGACCCGGAGCCGCCGCCCGCCGACCTGCCGCTGCTGCGCGCGCCGAACGTGGTCCTGTCCCCGCACGCGGGCGGGGTTACTCGTGAGTCCATGCTGCGGATCGCCAAGGCCGCGCTGGACAACGTGCGCCGCTTCGGCTCCGGGGAGGAGCCCCAGGACGTCGTCGCGGGCTGAACCGGCCGCAGCTCGCACCCGGATTGTGTGATCGTGCACACTGCGCCGGGCAACCGGGCTCGCCTGCGGCGCTTAACCTCGACTTAGTGGGGAATTACAGAACTTTTTATGCAAGACGCTTTCTTTCCTGTTCAGATATTGCCGTTATCCCGGGCTCCTCATAGATTCTGCTCGCACTTTCCCTAGTCGCCATACACCACGGCGTCCCTTGGAGAAAACGCGATGCAGAATCATGTTCCACCGGAGCTGGACTACACCTACGACCACGGATGGATCGCCTACGAGAGCTGGCCGGTGACGGTCGGCATCACCCCGGTCGCCACCGCCTTCCTGGGCTGTGTCGAGCGCGTGCAGCTCCCGCGCCCCGGCAGCTACGTCACCGCGGGCCTGTCCTGCGGCGAGTTCGAGTCACGCCAGCTCTCCCGCCCGCTGTACTCCCCGGTCAGCGGTGAGGTCGTCGAGGTCAACACCGACGTGCTGCTCAACCCGTGGCTGGTCGGCCGCGACCCGTACCAGGGCGGCTGGCTGTTCAAGGTCCGGCTGACCGAGTGGCCGGAGCACGCGCTCACCCCCGCCGAGTACACCCAGCTCACCGAGGCCGAGCCCGAGTACGACCGGGGCCCGGCTGTCGGACTCCCGCAGTAGGCTCGCCCTCGAACGCCCGTTCGACCTGACGGGCCGAGCGATGGCGGGTGCGAGGGATGGGACGGAGCGGCGACCTGCCCCGACGGTCGCTGGAGCGGTTCCTGGCACGGGACGGCCGATGGCCGGACGACACCGGGTGCACCGTGCTGCACGTGGACATGGACGCCTTCTTCGCCTCCGTGGAGATCCGCAGCCGTCCGGAGCTGCGGGAACTGCCCGTCGTGGTCGGCGGGACCGGTGGCAGGGGCGTGGTGTCCTCCGCCAACTACATCGCCCGCGGTTACGGCATCCGCTCCGCGATGCCCACCGCGCACGCGCGCAAGCTGTGTCCCCGTGCGGTGTTCCTGCCGCCCAACTTCACCGCGTACCAAGAGGTCTCGGCCGGCATGATGCGGATCTTCCGCGAGCTCACCCCGCTCGTGGAGCCGCTCAGCCTGGACGAGGCCTTTCTTGATGTCGGGGGTGCCCTGCGGCGGCTGCGCCGCACCCCGGCCCAGCTCGGCGCCGAGATCCGCGCCGCGGTGCTCGCCGAGCACGGCGTCACCTGTTCGGTGGGAGTCGCGGCCACCAAGTTCGTCGCCAAGCTCGCCTCGGGCATGTGCAAGCCCGACGGCATGATGGTCGTCCCGGCGGGCGAGATCCTGAGCTTCCTCAGTCCGCTGCCGGTCTCCGCGCTGTGGGGCGTTGGCGCCCGCACCGGCGAGAAGCTGGCCCAGCTCGGCCTGACCAAGGTCGCCGACGTCGCGCGCACCCCGCTGCCCCGGTTGCGCAGGCTGCTCGGCAACGCCACGGCGGAGCACCTGCACGCGCTGGCCAACGGCGTCGACGGCCGCCGCGTCGTCGCCGAGACGGCGGAGAAGTCGGTCGGCGCCGAGGAGACCTTCGAGGTCGACCAGACCGACCGCGAGGTGCTGCGCCGCGAGCTGCTGCGGCTGAGCGAGCGCACCGCGGCCGCGCTGCGCTCCAGGGACCTGCGGGCCAGGACGATCTCGATCAAGGTCAGGTTCGCCGACTTCACCACGATCACCAGGTCCAGGACCCTCCAGGTGCCGACCAACCTCACCCAGGAGGTCTACCGCACCGCCGCCACGCTGCTGGCCGACCAGGTCCCGCCGGGCGCGGTGCGGCTGATCGGTGTGCGCGCCGAGCAGCTCGGCGAGGGCGACTCGATGGGGGAGCAGCTGACCCTGGACGCCCCGGAGCGCGGCTGGCGAGAGGCCGACGAGGCCGCCGACCAGGCCCGGACCAAGTTCGGCACCGCCGCCATCCGGCCCGCCTCGCTGCTCACGGCGCGTCCGGGGCGGGCGGGCGCGACCGAGCCCCGGCCGGACCGCTGACCCGGTCGGCGACCGCGCCGACGCCGCATTCGTCATGTCGCGAAGTCCGTCTCGCGCTACTATTCATGAATATTGGAGCGCTCCAACTCGCGAACAAGAAATACTCCGCCGTTCCGTACTCATAGCGGGAAAAAGAGCGCTCTCAGAGCCCGATATGAGTACGAAACGGATTACGGGGAGATCACTTACCGCTCTGGAGAGCCTTCCAGGTGTTGGCGCCCACCACGCCGTCGGAGGCCAGTCCGCGGGCGGACTGGTACTTCTTCACCGCCGCCGTGGTGTTCGGGCCGAACATCCCGTCGATGCCGAGCTTCGCGCCGACAGCGGCGTTCAGCGCGCGCTGCACCCGGGTCACCGCGTCACCCGTCGAGCCGTCCTGCACCTGCGGGGTGGAGCCCGCCGACAGCAGCGCCGTCCACGTCTTGGTGTCGACCGTTCCGGTCGCGGCCAGCCCCTTGGCCTCCTGGAACTTCTTCACCGCGGCCGAGGTGGGCTCGTCCAGCTTGCCGGTCGGGTCACCGTCACCGGTGCTGTAACCGTTGGCGCGCAACACGCACTGCGCGGCCTTCACCTCGTCGCCGGTGGCGTTGGCGGCCAGCGCGGGGTACGTGGCGAAGTCGAGCTTCGTGGTGCCGCACCCCTTGCGGCCCGCGACGAGGTCGGCGGCGGCCACGGTGCCGCGCGAGACGGCGCTGCTGTTGCTCTCGATCGGCTGGGCCTTCACGCCGGGGAACAGGATGTAGTCGACGACCGCGCCGCTGACGCCGCCGGTCTTCGGGTTGGGGTTGATGCCCAGCTGCTCCGCCAGGCGGTAGGAGCCCTCGCCGATGGCGCTGGTCGGGCCGACGTCGCCGACCACGGCGTAGGCGACCTTGTCCTGGTGGACCACGGCGGCCACGGTGCCGCCGGTGATGTTCGCGCTCTTGTAGCTCCAGGTCGAGCTGATGCCGGGGACCACGATGAACGGCAGCTTGTCGGCGATCAGGGGCTTGCCGTTGGACTGGGTCCACGCCGTCTGCGGCTGGAACCACGGGTCGGTGTTCTTGTTGCACTTCGTGGTCGGCTGACCGTCACAGACGATGTCCATGTCCGCGCGCCAGTGCACGGAGTTGCCGGTGGCGCACACCGGGACGGTGCGCGAGCCGCCCGCGTCGTGGCCGAACTTGCCCGTGGAGATCTGCTTGGTGCACTTCGCCACCGCGGCCTTGAGCTGTGCCGCGGTCGGGGCGGCGGCAGCGGCCGCCGAGGTCGAGGCCCGGTCCGGCGCGTCCGGCTGGGCCGACGCCGATGGTGTGGCCAGCGCGCCGCTCCCCGCGAGCACCAGGGCCGCGGTCGCGAGCTTCGCGAACGTGAGTCGCACGATGATCTCTCCTGAATGTGCAGGGGTTAAGGGGTGATTCGTTCCCGGCGGAGAGTAGGCGCAAGTTTTCCGGATTGACTAGATCTCTCGTGAAGTTCTTTTACTGACTGGCCCGAACAGAGTAGTCAGCGAAATGCTTGCATTCTGCTTGCAGGTGCCCTGAGCTGCACTTTTGCCGAACTTTAGGCGCTTCTTAGCATTTCGTGCTTACATTCTGCTTGCTTTTGGCTTTCGAGTGTCATGTCGTCCGGTTGTCGCTTCGAGCGTTCTCTCGTAAACGAGGAAGTGGGCCGTCGTTACCGCACTCCTGGTGGGCACCAGCACCTGGAAGGCGGTGTAGGTGGGCAAGCGGCGGTGGGTGCTGGGTGCGGAGATTCCCTGCCTCCGCACCCAGCGGCCTCGCGCTCAGCCGACGAGCTTCGCCGCGGCGGCCGCTCCGAGCGACCTCGCGGATGCCTGGTCGTTGATCTTCTTGGCCGTCACTCCGGGGAAGAGGACGTAGTCGACGGGGCCGTCGGTCCCGCCCTTGTTGGGGTGCGGGTTGATGCCCAGCGCCTTCGCGAGCGCGTACGAGCCCTCGCCGATGATCGCCGTCGGGCCGACGTCACCGACGACGGCGTAGGCGACCTTGTCCTTGTAGATCACGGCGGCGACGGTGCCACCGCCGATGCCGGACTTGGCGTAGCTCCACCTGGAGCTGATGCCGGGCACGACGACGAAGGGCAGCGCCACGGGGTCCAGCGCTCCGCCGAACGCGGTCTCGCCCTGGCGGTACGGGTCGTCCTTGCACTCTTTGCGGTACTTGCCGTCGCAGTCGATGTCCAAGTCGGCGCGCCAGTGCACGGCGCCCTTGGTCTTGCAGACCGGGACCTTGGCCGGGCCGCCCGCGTCGTGGGCGTACTTGCCACTGGAGAGCTGCGAGGTGCACTTCGCCACCGCGGCCTTGAGCTGCGCGGCGGTCGGAGCGGCCGCGGCACCCGCCTGGTCCGCCGACGCCGGGGTGGCGACGGTGCAGGAAACGGTGAGCGCGAGCGCGGCCGCCGCGATCTTGGCGAAGGTTCTTCTCATTACGACCTCTTCGTGCCGGGGGGTGGGACCACGAAGCTAGGAAGGCGTGGCTTCGGCGGGCAACGAAGAGAGTTCGATCGACCTTTCCGGCGCGGTTTCGCTTCTCCTGCTTGACAGTTCTCCTGCTTGACAACGAGTGGGCGGGGCGGTGTCGAGTGCCGCCCCGCCCACCCGGGGATCAGCCGACGAGCTTGGTCGCCGCGGTCGCGCCGAGGGACTGGGCCGAGGCCTGGTCCTCGATCTTGCTGGCCTTCACGCCGGGGAACAGGATGTAGTCGACGACCGCGCCGCCGACGCCGCCGGTCTTCGGGTTCGGGTTGATGCCGAGGACCTCGGCGAGCCGGTAGGAACCCTCGCCGATGATCGCCGTCGGGCCGATGTCACCCACGACGGCGTAGGCGACCTTGTCCTTGTAGACCACGGCGGCGACGGTGCCGCCGGTGATACCCGCGGCCTTCCAGCTCCACTTCGAGCTGATGCCGGGCACCACGACGAAAGGCAGCGTCGCGGCGTTGAGGTGCTTGCCGTTGGACTGCTGCCACGCGGTCTCCGGCTGGAAGTACGGGTCGGTCTGCTTGTTGCACTTGGTCGACTGCTGGCCGTCGCAGTCGATGTCCATGTCGGCGCGCCAGTGCACGGCGCCCTTGGTCTTGCAGACCGGGACCGTGCTGGAGCCGCCCGCGTCGTGGGCGTACTTGCCGTTGGAGACCTGGCTGGTGCAGTTGGCGACCGCGGCCTTGAGCTGTGCCGCGGTCGGCCCGGCGGCGAGCTCGGTCGGGTTCGCGGACGCCTGGGCGCCGGCGAACGCGCATGAGGCGGTGAGCGCGACGACGGCCACGACGAGCTTCGTGAGGGTCTTGTTCATGGCGACCTCGTTCTTGGCAGGGAGAACGTCCAGGGCGAGGTGGTGGTCCCCGGCTCCTGGTAAGGATCGTTTACCAATACGGCCGGTCGCTTGTCCGTCGATGGTCCCGCTGGTCGGGGAGCGCGGGTGGGACCGTCGCGCGCGGCCCCACCCGCACGGTTCAGCCCACGAGCTTGGTCGCGGACTTGGCGCCGAGGGACTTGGCGGAAGCCTGGTCCTCGATCTTGCTGGCCTTCACGCCGGGGAACAGGATGTAGTCGACGACCGCGCCGCCGACGCCACCGGTCTTCGGGTTCGGGTTGATGCCCAGCGCCTTCGCCAGCGCGTAGGAGCCCTCGCCGATGATCCCCGCCGGGCCGACGTCACCCACGACGGCGTAGGCGACCTTGCCCTTGTAGACCACGGCGGCCACCGTTCCGCCGCCGATTCCCGCATTCTTGTAGTTCCACGTCGAGCTGATTCCCGGTACGACGACAAAGGGAAGCTTCTCGGCGTTGAGCGGCTTTCCGTTGGACTGCGGCCACGCGGTCGCGTTTTGCCAAGAAGGGTCGGTGCTCTTGTTGCACTTGGCCGTCTTCTGGCCGTCGCAGTCCACGTCGAAGTCGGCCTGCCAGTGCACCGCGCCCTTGGTCTTGCACACCGACGCGGTGCGCGAGCCGCCCGCGTCGTGGGCGTACTTGCCCTTGGAGATCTGTTTGGTGCACTTGGAAACCGCGGCCTTGAGCTGCGCGGCGGTCGGCCCGGCGGCGACGTCCGCCTGGTCGGCGGAGGCCTGGGTCGTCGTGAGCGTGAACGAGGCGGTGAGCGCGAGCGCGGTCACCGCTATCTTCGTGAGCGTCCTCTGCATGGCTGTCCCGTTCTCGGCAGGGAAGAGTTCTTTACTAATGTGTTCCGAGTTTTGTCGGAATGCAAGCGGAGAATTCGAATTGAGGCGTCGACCTGCGCCTTTACTCGACCGTAGGCGACCCTTGGGGGAATTCTCGTAAGGTCCTTGGCGGGGGAGTGTCGCCGTCGCGCGGCGTCCGGCGGGGTGACCTCGACCTTTACAAGCTTCACGAAGTTGTGAAGCGGGTGTAGCTTCCGAAGCATGGAACCGAACGCACCCACCACCCTCGACGGACTCCCCCTCGCCCGGCGCTGCCCGCTGGACCCGCCGGAGGAGCTGACCCGCGAGCGCGAGCGGCGCCCGATCAGCCCGATGACCTATCCCGACGGCCACCAGGGCTGGCTGGTGACCGGTAACGCCGCCGCCCGCGCGCTGCTCGCGGACCAGCGCTTCAGCGTGCGGGCCGAGCTCCAGCACGCGCCGATCCCGATCGAGGTGCCCGCCTCCATGCGCGAGCGCTCCGTGCCCCCCGGCCTGTTCACCCGCATGGACGACCCCGAGCACGCCCGCTACCGCAGGCAGCTGACCGGCCAGTTCACCGTGCGGCGGATCAAGGCGATGGAGCCGATGATCGAGCGCATCGCCGACGACCTGCTCGACGCGATGGAGCGCGACACCCTGGACCGCAACTTCGCCGACCTCGTCGCCGACTTCGCGCTGCCGCTGCCGTCACTGGTGATCTGCGAGCTGCTCGGCGTCGCCGACGCCGACCGCGCGGGTTTCAACGACGACAGCAAGCTGCTCCTCGCGCTGAACACGCCGTCCGAACGGCGCATGCAGGCGTGGGGGTCGCTGAGCGGGCTGCTCGCGCGGCTGGTGCGGGACAAGCGGGAGACGCCGAGGGACGACCTGCTCAGCGGCCTGATCGCGGAGGGCGACCTGACCGACGAGGAGCTGGTCACGATCGGCACCGTGCTGCTGGTCGCCGGGCACGAGACCACCGCGAACCAGATCGGGCTCGGCGTCTACGCGCTGTTGCAGAACCCGGAGCAGCTCGCGCGGCTCAAGGCGGACGAGTCCATCGCGGCCCAGGCCGTCGAGGAGATGCTGCGCTACCTGTCGATCATCCACATCGGACCGACCAGGACCGCGACCGAGGACGTGGAGCTCGCGGGGCAGCTGATCAGGAAGGGGCAGTCGGTGACGGTCTCGGTGCCGGTCGCCAACCGCGACCCCCAGCGCTTCGGTGACGCGGAGCGGATGGACCTGACCAGGTCGGCCACCGGCCACCTCGCCTTCGGGCACGGCGTGCACCAGTGCCTCGGCCAGCAGCTCGCCCGCTCCGAGCTGCGGATCGCCTTCACCACGCTGTTCCGCCGGTTCCCGTCGCTGCGGCTGGCCGTACCCGCCGACGAGGTGCCGATGCGCTCGGACATGGGCATCTACGGCGTGCACGAGCTCCCCGTCACCTGGGACAGGTGATCACCCCGACCGCTTGGCGCGCAGCTCGTCGCGCAGCTCGCGCCAGCGGTCGAGCAGGTTCGGCAGCTCCTGCTGGACGAACTCGAAGAACTCCAGCGTCTCGGTCATCCGCCTGCCAGCGGGGGAGTCCTCGCCGAGCACCCCGATGCCCTCGCGCAGGCTGGCCTCCCAGCGGGTGAGCGCCTTGTCCTTGCTCACCGCGGCCTCGTACCAGACGTCGTCGTGGATCCGGTAGACATCGCGCCGGGACCCCGGATCGCGCTCCCTGCTGGCCAGGTTGACCTGCACCAGGTACCGCACGGCCCCCGAGATCGCCGCCGGGCTCACCCGCAGCGTCTCCGCGAGCTCGGCCGCGGTCAGCCTGCCGGAGTCCACCGCGAGCAGACAGACGAACACCCGCGCAGGCATCCTCGGCCAGCCGCCCTCGGCCAGTACGGCCGCGAAGCGCTCCACGAAGCGCAGGAACGCCTCCTCGTGGCCCTCGGCGAGCGCGTCGGTCGTCTCGGTGGTCACTGATGCCTCCTCACCCTTCCCCCAGTCAGGGTATTCGCAGAAGTGTAGGGACGGGGTGGGGAAGAACATCGAACGCGACTCAACCCCAGCCCGTGCCCAGGAGTCTCAACAGAGAGGGGCGAGGCGCTCCGGCGCCGCGCGGCTAGGCTGCACGGACTTCGGCTATCGGGAGGCATCACGTTGCTCACCACCATCTGGGACCGCTGCCGGACCCTGGTGCTCCGGAACGGGGCGCTGCTGGTCGTCGCGGCGGTGGTCGCGCTCGTGGCGGTGGTGCTGTGGCGGCTGGCCGACGCCAGGCACGTCTACGAGGACCTCGACGTCTACCGCCTCGCGGTGCACGCCTGGTGGAACGGCGGCGACATGTACGGCCTGCTGCCGACGACGGCGGCGGGCAACCACCTGCCCTTCATCTACCCGCCGTTCGCGGTGCTCGTGCTGGCACCGTTCGCCCTGCTGCCCCGTGACCCGGCGGTCGCGCTGAACTTCGCGGTGTCCGTCGCCGCGCTCGGCGCCACCCTCTACGTGGTCGTGCGGCGGCTGTGGCGGGCGGGCGGCCCCAAGGGCGCGTTCGTGCTGACCGCCGTGCTGCTGCCCTTCGCGCTGCTGATGGAGCCGGTCACCGAGACCCTGGACTACGGCCAGGTCAACCTGTGGCTGATGGCCCTGGTCGCGGTGGACTGCCTGGCCATCTCGCCGAAGTGGCCGCGCGGCATGCTGGTCGGCATCGCCGCGGCGATCAAGCTGACCCCGGCGGCGTTCCTGCTCTACTTCCTGCTGCGCAAGGACTACCGCGCCGCGCTGGTCACCGTGGTCAGCGGTGCGGCGGCGACCCTGATCGGCTTCGTCATCGCGCCGAACTCCTCGCTGCACTACTGGCTCGACGGCGGTGCGTCCTCGATGAGCGGCACGCCGTTCTCCGCCAACCAGACCATCACCGCGATGCTGGTCCGGCTCCAGCCGCCGGTCGAGCTCGTCGGCGTGCTGATCGTGCTGCTGTCCCTGCTGGCGATCGGCATGGGCGCGCTGGTCGTCCGCCGGGCCGAGGCCCCGCTCGCCATGGTGGCCAACGGCATCGTGGCGCTGCTGATCTCCCCGACCTCGTGGTCGCACCACTGGGTGTGGATCGTCCCGGCCCTGGTGATCATGATCGCCTACGCGCTGCGGGTGAACGGCTACGCGTGGCTGGCGGTCGCGGCGGTGACCACGGTGGTCTTCTACGTCGGCTGGCACTTCAAGCTGCCGACGGCGGGCAACCAGGAGCTGCTCTGGACGCCCGGCGAGCACCTGCTTGGCAACTCCTACGTGATCGTCGGCTTCGCCCTGCTCGCCTCGGGCGCCTACCTGGCGTGGCGCCGCCCCCGCCTGCTCATCGCCCGCCGCGACCTCGGCAGGCCAGTTCCGTACTCATAGCGGGGAAAGGAGCGTTCCCCAACCCCGCTACGAGTGCGAAGCGGTGGTCATGGCGCCGGTCGGGTCAGTCGTCGGCGCCCGCGACGAGGGCTTCGAGCTTCAGCTCGGGGTGCAGTCGCTGGAGGGAGCCGACCGCGACCGGGTCGGGGAACAGCGCCAGGTCGACCCCGTCGCGGTCGCGGCGCAGGACCTCCGCGCGGCCGCTGCGGTCCACGATCGAGCGCTGGCCGGAGTCCACCAGGATGCGGGCGATGCGGTAGGGCAGCCGGTCCAGCAGCAGCTTCACCCCGAACTCCGCCTCGATGCGGTGCGCGGCGACCTCGAACTGCATCGGGCCGACCGCGGCCAGCACCGGTGCGGCGTCGCCTCGGCGGTCCGAGCGCAGCACCTGGACCACACCCTCTTCCTCCAGCTGCTGGATGCCCTTGCGGAACTGCTTGGCGCGGCCGAGGTCGGAGGGGCGGGCCACCGAGAAGTGCTCGGGGGCGAAGCTGGGCAGCTTCGGGAAGCGCACCACGGGCTTGCCGACGTGCAGCGTGTCACCGACCTGGAGCGCGTTGGCGTTGACCAGGCCGACCACGTCGCCGGGGAAGGCCTCCTCCACCGTGTTGCGCTCGCGGCCGAACATCTGCTGCGCGTACTTGGTGCTGAACGGGCGGCCGGTCTGCGCGTGCGTGACGACCATGCCGCGCTCGAACCGGCCGGAGCACACGCGCACGAACGCGACCCGGTCCCGGTGCGCCGGGTCCATTCCCGTCTGCACCTTGAAGACGAAGCCGGAGAACGGGGTCTCCAGCTCGCGCGGCTTCTCCGCGACGTCGACGCGCGGCGTCGGGCGCGGGGCCAGCTCGACGATGGTGTCCAGCAGCTGGCGAACGCCCATGTTGAGCACACCGGCACCGAAGAGCACCGGGGTGGCCTTGCCGGACAGGAACGCGTCCAGGTCGAAGTCCGAACCGCTGAGCGAGAGCAGCTCCGACTCCTCGACGGCGCGCTCCCACTCCGCGCCCTCCTCCTCGGCCGCCCGCTCCGCGCTCATCGTCTCCTCGGTGGCCAGCGTCGCCCCGCCCGCGGTGCGGGTGAAGCGGGTGAACTCACCGGTGCCGCGGTCGAGCACGCCGCGGAAGTGCCCGGCCTCGCCGACCGGCCAGTTCAGCGGCATCGGGGTCAGGTCGATCCGGGTGCTGATCTCGTCGCAGAGCTCCAGCGCCTCGCGGCCGGGCCGGTCCCACTTGTTCACGAACGTGATCACCGGGATGCCCCGGTGGCGGCAGACGTCGAAGAGCTTCAGCGTCTGCGGCTCCAGGCCCTTGGCCGCGTCGAGCAGCATCACCGCCGAGTCCACCGCGGAGAGCACCCGGTAGGTGTCCTCGGAGAAGTCCGCGTGGCCCGGGGTGTCCAGCAGGTTGATCACGGTGTCGCCGTAGCCGAACTGCAGCGCGGCCGAGGTGATCGAGATGCCGCGGGACTGCTCCATGGCCAGCCAGTCCGACACCACGCCCTTGCGGCCCGCCTTGCCGTGCACGGCGCCCGCCTCGGAGATCACCCGCGCGTGCAGCGCGAGCGCCTCGGTCAGCGTCGACTTGCCCGCGTCCGGATGGCTGATCACCCCGAAGGTCCGGCGGCGGCCGGCCTCGCGCGGCACCGCGGTGGCACCTGAGCCGCCCGTGGTCGTCGCTTCGCCTGCCGAAGACCCGCTCGCGGGGTCGAGCGTTGGCCCTGTCGCCGTCACCGTCTGCACACTCCAAGTCGTCCGTGAACCGCCCAGCGGATCCTAGGTCCTGCCCGCCGGGTCACCGCATGATCGCCCTGTCCTCACAAAGGCATCACACCGTGTACCTCCACCGGGGTGAGTTCTGCGACCCATCGGGTCGGCACACCGCCGTACGGAGGACCGCCCGGACGCGCGTTCGTGACCTTGACCTGATCGCGAAAACCGGGGAAAACGCCAGCTCAGCGAGGTTCTCCGAGGGCATTCGCCGCGCTCCTGCCCGTGGCGGGCCGCTCCCCCGAGCGGATGACGCTGGCAACAGGCTGGCTTCGGCAGCGTGGACCGGGTAGTCGCAGCGTCCCACGGATCGTATCCTCAAGGGTGACGCTCCCAACGGGGGCGCCCGCCGGGTCCGGCGGCAACCGTGACGCCCGGCGCTTGCGAGAAGATGTGCCGGAGGAGGATCCATGCCACTCTCCGAGCACGAGCAGCGACTGCTCGACCAGATTGAGCGCGCCCTCTACGCCGAGGATCCGAAGTTCGCATCGACGGTGCGCGGTTCCCGGCTACGGCGGCCCTCCAGGCGGCGCCGCCTCCAGGGCGTCGCCATTCTGATCATCGGTCTACTACTGCTCGTTGTCGGGGTCGCGCTACCCGTGGCACGGGTCGCGGAGATCCCGGTGCTCAGCGTCATCGGGTTCCTGCTGATGTTCGGCGGGGCCATGTGGGCCCTCTCCGCGGTCGGTCAGCGTGACCAGGCCGCCGAGGAGAGCGGCGAGAAACCACAGCAGACGACACCACGCCGGAGTTCCTTCGCCCAGCGGATGGAAGAGCGCTTCCGCCGCCGGTTCGACGACAACGGCTAAGCACTGACACGACCGCACCTACCAAGGGCCGCCACACCGCCTCCCTCTCCCGGGACGGTGCGGCGGCCCTTGGTGGTTTGTCGGGGTGGTTCGTTCGGGTGTCAGGGCCGCGAGGGCAGCGCCGAGCGGGGGAACAGCCGGGCCCGCAACGACATCGGCGCGTTCTCGCGCAGGCTGGCCAGCACTTGGTCGAGCGCGCCTGCCAGTTCGGCGCCCGCCTCGGGGGCCGAACCGTACCAGGACCGCTCGACCGCGCCGACGAGCACGCGCAGCGCGGCGCGGCCGGACTCGTCCAAGCCGTGTTCGCGCGCCAGCTTCGTCGCGGCGACCCGCACGGTGTCGGTGTCGGAGACGCCCGTACCCCGGTCCACGCTGGAGGCGACCAGCTCCTGCCACGCCGCGTCAGCCGCGTCCGGACCGCCCGCCGCGACCGCGTCCAACCGCTGCTGACGCACGGCGCCGCGGACCCAGGACGGCAGCAGTGCGAGGAACCCGCCGACCAGCACGATGAACAGCAGCGCCCACACCAGGCCCGGCAGCGCCCACCACAGCGGCAGCAGGACGGCCGTGACGCCGAGCGCGGTCGCCACCACAGCCCAGAACTCCGGCAGCACCACGGTTTTCGTCAGTCGCGCGCGCCACGGCGCGGGAGTCGCCAGGGGAGTGCTCACAGCGCGGCCTCCCGTCGTCGCTTCCGCCGTGTGCGCATCGCCACCGCGGTCCCCGCCGCGGCGGCACCCGCGAGCAGCAGCAGGATCTCCCACCACACCACCGATCCCGGCACCCGCATCGCGCCGAACAGCAGCACGTGGTCGTCCCGGTTGCCGGGAGCGACGGGCGGGGGCGTCGTGGTGGGCGCGGTGGACGGGTTGGGGGCGGCGGTGGTGGTGCGGCCCACCGTGGGCTCCGAGCCACCCTGGTCCCCGCCACCGGTGTTCGCGCCGCCCTCGTACGGGGCGATCAGGCCGCGGCCGTTGGACAACGGGGTCGGGTCGAAGGTGATCCAGCCGGTGCCGGGGAAGTACACCTCGACCCACGCGTGCGCGTCGTTGGTGGTGATCACCCGGTAGCCGCCCGCGTCGTAGCCCTGGGTGAAGCCGATGGCCACCCGTGCCGGGATGCCGACCGCGCGCACCAGGACGGCCATCGCCGACGCGAACTGCTCGCAGAACCCCGTCTTGCCGTTGAACAGGAAGTCCACCAGGCCGTCGGAGCTGCCGCCCGCCGCGGTCTGCAGGCTGTAGGTGAAGCCGTTGCCGGGATCGGTGAAGTGCTTGCGCAGCGCGATGACCTTGTCGTAGTTCGTCCGTGCGCCCGCGACGATGGTGTTGGCCAGCGCGGTGACCCTGGGGTCGACGTCGAGCTCCAGGTACTCCTGGCCGATCTCCTCGGTGGTGACCCTGGTGCCCGCCGCGCGCAGTGTGTCGGGGTTCGGAGTGGGCAGCACGGTCTGCTGGGAGTAGCGCTCGACGCGTTCCTTGTCGCTGTTGAACACCGCGCCGACCTTGGGGTCGTAGAGCCATCCCTCCGGGATGCCCTCCAGCGCCGTCGGCACGCCGTAGACCGGAAGCCAGTTGTCGGTGTACCCGACCGTCTCGATGTCCACCTTCTTCGGCCTGCCGAGCCGTTCGGGCACGGTGCCCGCGGTGTAGAGCTTGTCCTGGACCGGGATCCCCTGCAGCGGGCCGTTGACGGTCCAGCCCTCCCTGCGGTCGTACCTGCGCAACGTCAGCGACCGCAGGTACGACGGCTCTTCGAGGCCTCGCACGCGGAACAGCTCGACCGTCCCGTTGCGCTCCAGCTGTCCGCGCAGGGAGGCGAACGGCTTGATGCCCATGCCCGCGGTGCCCGTGGCGCTTCCCCCGCCCGGCAGCCGTCCCGCCGTCCCGACCAGCGTCATGGTGGAACCACCGACGATTGCGACGGCGAGGCCGAGGATGGTGACGCTCGCCGCGCTGAACCCGGAGCCGAAGCGGCGGCGGCCGTTGTCCCCGTTGCCGTTGCGTGAACCGAGCCCGAGGCGCCCGCGCCACATCCGGTGCCGCTGCGCCTCGTCCACCACGAGCAGCAACGCGAATCCGCCCGCGCCCAACGCGAACGACCACCACGGCAGCATCTCGTCGGCCAGCGAAGCCGGGACCGCGAACACGCACAGCAGCACCAGCCCGGATGCGGCGGGCGCCTGGGCCGAGGTCGCCAGGGTGTCCACCGCGATCATCACGATGCCGACCGCGAGCGCGGACAGGCACAGGATCGCCGTGGTGCCGCCGACCGGGGGCACCCCGGTGCGGACCTGCTGGACGGACTCGGCGAGCACCGTGCCGAGCTCCCGCAACGCGCTGGGGCCCGGCAGGACCAGGAACACCCCGGTGCGGGTGAAGACTGCGGTCAGGAAGAAGGTCAGTGCGGAGACCTGGCCGATCGCCACGAGCACGATGGGAGTGCGGATCGCGCGCAGCCCGGTGCCGACCGCGACCACGACCGCGATCGTGACGGCGACGAACCCGAGCCACCTGGCGCCGTCGATCACCGCGGACAGCGCCGTCGCCGCGCCCAGCACTGAGACGGCGGCGGCGATCGAGGTCGCTGCCCCGTGCTCGGTGGTCGGCGCGAGCACCGCGTGTCGTGAACTCACCAGGCAGCTCCACCCTGTCCTGTGACCATCCGGTCCACGACGCTGTGGCACAGCTGGGTCCAGACGGTGGTCATCGGGGTGCGCGCGTCGGCGACCATCACGCCCCAGCCCGCCGAGGTGAGCAGCCGAGCGACCTCAGCGGGGTCGGCCGCACCCTCCTCCGAGGAGCTGGCCCAGCTCTTGACGTCCATCAGCACCGCGAGGCTGCGCACCGACCGCTGCCGGTACTTGATCAGCTCCTGCACCGCGGACGGTGTTGTCGCGCCGAGCACCGCGATCAGCTCACGGCCCGACGCCGGGTCACCGCTGCACGCGAGGTCCCTGCGGTGCGAGGGCCGCAGCGCCGCGAGCGCGTCGAGCACCTCGGTGTCGCTGTGCCCGCCGTCGCTCAGACCGCCCGCGAGCGCGTTTCCGTCCTCTGTGGTCAGTCGCACGTGCTGCCCGTACCGGTGCAGGTGCAGGCAGATGCTCGCGGTCAGCGACACGGCCCACTCCAGGCTGGAGCCGGGACCGCTGCCCCGGTGCGCGGACTCCCGCGCGTCGAGCAGCACCGCGATCCCGCCGCGCCACGGGCGTTCCTCCACCCGCACCATCAGCTCGTCGCGCCTGGCGGTCGAGCGCCAGTGCACCTTGCGCATGTCGTCACCGTGCCGGTACTGCCGCACGATCGCGTCGTCCTCGCCCTGCCCGGTGCGCAGCCGGATCGCGCCGTCGTCGCCGGTGCCCAGGCCCGCGCCGACCGGGAGCCCGGACAGCCCGACGATCTTCGGCGCGACGATCAGCCTGCTGGTGCCGCCGAGCTCCCGCTCGAACTCGGCAAGCCCGAAGGGGTCGGTGATCCGCGCCCGCAGCGGCCCGAGCTGGTGCACTCCGCGCAGCACGGGTTGCAGCGGGTACCGCAGACCCACGCTGGTCTTGCGCGGCATGCGTTCGACGACGAACCGCGGCCTGCTTCCGAGCGCGTAGGGAACGCCGTCCTCCAGGAGCAGCCCACCGGCCGGTATGCGACCGGAGCTGCGCAGCTCCACGCGGACCTCGGCGGAGTTGCCCACGTGCACGCGCTCCGGCGTCACGTGGCGCAGCGCGACGAGACCGACCCGCGCGCCCGCGGCCATCGCGGCGGCGAGAACGGGAAGCGCGACGGCGAAGAAGGCCACCCGCAACAGGTCGCGTTCGTTGAGCACCAGCGCGCACAGCGCGGCGGCGATTCCCGCGGCGAGCAGGCAGCGGCCGCGGGTGGTCAGGCCGGACAGCGCGCCCCGCATCTACCTGTTTCCCCGCAGCCCGTTGCGCTGGTAAGGCCCCTGCTGGTTCGGCTGGCCCGACCCGCTGGGACCGCCCTGCGGCACCGGGACCCGTTGCACCAGGCCGCGAACGAGGTCGGCGGGGGAGCGGCGAGCCGCCTGCGCCTCCGCGGTGAGCACCAGGCGGTGTGCCAGCACCGGCACCGCGACGGCGTGGACGTCGTCCGGCACGACGAAGTCACGGCCGACGAGCGCGGCCTGCGCCCGTGCGGCGCGCACGAGCTGGAGCGTGGAGCGCGGCGACGCGCCGAGGCGCAGCTCGGGCAGGCGGCGGGTGGCCGACACCAGCTCGACGCAGTATCTGCGCACCTCCGGCGCCAGGTGCACCTGGCGCACCGCGTGCACCAGGGTGCGCACCTGGGCGGCGTCGGAGACCGGCCGCAGGTCCGCGAGCGGGTCGTGCCCGGCGTGTTCGTCGACCATGGCCAGCTCGGCCTGCGGATCGGGGTAGCCGATGGACACGCGCGCGGTGAACCGGTCGCGCTGCGCCTCGGGAAGGGCGTAGGTGCCCTCCATCTCGATCGGGTTCTGCGTCGCGATCACCATGAACGGCGAGTCCAGCGTGAAGCTGCGCCCGTCCACCGTGACCTGGTGCTCCTCCATGCACTCCAGCAGCGCCGACTGGGTCTTGGGGGAGGCGCGGTTGATCTCGTCGCCCACCACGATGTTGGCGAACACCGGGCCGGGGCGGAACTCGAAGTCGGATGTCTGCCGGTTGTAGATGGACACGCCGGTGATGTCGCTCGGCAGCAGGTCCGGGGTGAACTGGATGCGGCTGACCGTGCAGTCGATCGACCGCGCCAGCGCCTTGGCCAGCGAGGTCTTGCCGACACCCGGCACGTCCTCGACCAGCAGGTGCCCCTCGGCGAGCAGGGTGACCAGCGCGATCCGCACCACGTCGGGCTTGCCGACGAGCACCCGCTCCACGTTGCCCGCGATCCGGCGCGCGGTCTCGTGCAGCTCCGCGAGCACCTCGGCGGGACGCGGAGCCGCACCGCCGTCCGGCTCGGGCAGCGGCTGCTGGCCGGACAGTGCGGTGGGCTGGGTACTCGGCGTCACTCGACAGACCTCCATGGCGCTTGCGGTGCTACTCGCGGTGCCCGCGTCACCGGCCGACGACACCGGCCGTGGTCGTCTCCCGTTCGACGAGCAGCGTGACACGCAGTGTGTCAAAACCTGGCGAAGGTCCCCACCCCGTCCGGCCCACCGCGCTCCCCCACCGCTCCCCACCTGCTCGTCAGCGCCCGGATGGCCCTGCCCGATGCTCACCCGAAAGGGTTAATTTCGCCTACTCCCATCCCCCGGTAGTGGGACCCGTGCGGGCGGTGGGCGCCCGTGCGGCCCCCACTCCGACCCACCCGCCCCTAGCTGCGGAAACGTCACTCGGCCGGTCGAAAAGCGGGGGCGGATCGCGTTGACTGTGGTGGAAAGTGGGGTACTGTGGCGGCCGGTGGGGAGAACGGGGCCCCCATCGCCGGTCCTGCTGGGTCGGTGGGGAGGTGAAGCCGGTGTTTCTCGGTACCCACAACCCAAAGCTGGATGACAAGGGCCGGCTCACGCTGCCGGCCAAGTTTCGCGACGCGTTGGCGGGGGGGCTGATGGTCACCAAGGGACAGGACCACTGCCTCTACGTGTTCCCGCGCGCGGAGTTCGAGCAGATGGCGCGCAAGGTCGCCGAGGCTCCGTTCACCAACGAGGCGGTCCGCGCCTACCAGCGCTACCTGTTCGCGGGCACCGACGAGCAGCGCCCGGACTCGCAGGGGCGCATCTCGATCGTGCCCGAGCTGCGCCGTTACGCCGGGCTGCGCAAGGAGTGCGTCGTCATCGGCGCGATCACCCGGCTGGAGATCTGGGACTCCAGGGCGTGGCAGACCTACCTCGAGGACAACGAGGAGAACTACGCGATGGCGAGGGAGGAAGTCCTGCCGGGGATGTTCTGACGAACCCGGTGAGCGCGACGGTGGTTCGGGTGCCGTGAGGCCTCGGTCCGCTCGGTCTCTCGGTCCTGGTGCACCTTCCCCGGTACCAGGCCCGACGGGCGGGCGGGGACCTGGCGACATCCGATGGTTTCTACATCGTCCATAGTGGACGTCCATACTGGACGGACATGTGGTCACCCGCGGACGGGAATCGGGGGCACCACGTCGGTCGAGGCGATCGTGGACGAACAGCTGGGCAAGGGAGGGACCGCCATGGCGGAGGCCGCGCGGCCCGCGCACATCCCGGTCCTGCTCGACCGCACGCTGGACCTGCTGCGCCCGGCGCTCGAGGGCAGGCCCGCCGTCGTCGTCGACGGCACCCTCGGCCTCGGCGGCCACTCCGAGGCGATGCTGACCGCCTTCCCCGAGCTCACCCTCGTCGGACTCGACCGCGACCCGCGCGCCCTGGAACTGGCAGGAGCCCGCCTCGCCCCGTTCGGTGAGCGCGCCAAGCTGGTGCACGCCGTCTACGACGAGCTGCCCCAGGCCATCGCGGGCCTGGGCATCAAGCAGGTCGACGGGGTGCTCTTCGACCTCGGCGTGTCCTCCATGCAGCTCGACGAGGCCGACCGCGGCTTCGCCTACGCCAAGGACGCCCCGCTGGACATGCGGATGGACCCGACAGACGGGCCCACCGCGGCCGACGTGCTCAACGAGTACGCGCCGGGCGAGCTGGTCCGGATCCTGCGCGACTACGGCGAGGAGCGCTTCGCCAAGCGGATCACCTCCGCAATCGTTCGCGAGCGCGCCAAGGAGCCGTTCCGCACCAGCGCGCGGCTGGTCCAGCTGCTCTACGACTCGGTGCCGGCCGCGACCCGCCGCACCGGCGGTCACCCGGCCAAGCGCACCTTCCAGGCGTTGCGCATCGAGGTCAACGGCGAGCTGGAGGTGTGGCGCGCCGCGCTGCCCAACGCGCTGGACGCGCTGGCCCCGAACGGCCGCATCGTCGTGCTGTCCTACCACTCGCTGGAGGACAAGATCACCAAGCGCGAGCTGGTCGCCAGGGCCGCCTCGCGCACTCCGCCCGGCCTCCCGGTCGAGCTGCCCGGCCACGGGCCCGAGTTCCGGCTGATCACCCGCGGCTCCGAGCCTGCGACCGAGGAGGAGATCGCGCAGAACCCGCGTGCCGCCTCCGTCCGGCTGCGCGCCGCAGAGCGAATTGGTACGGCGACATGACCGCCGAGGTACGACTCTCAGCGGAGGCGGCACCATGACAGCACCGGCACGTTCCGAACCGCCGACACCGCGCGGCCAAGGCGCCGAGCAGCTCCGCGACCGCTCCGCCGAGCGGGCCGCCGCGCACCGCCGCTCCGCCGCGGCCGAGCGCGCCTACGCCCGCAGGGCCCACCGCGCGGGCGCCACGCCGGAGCGCCGCACCGCACCGGCGCCGAGGGCGCCCTTCGTGCTGCTGGTGATGGGCCTGCTCGGCACGGGCATCGTGGCGTCGCTGTGGCTGTCCACGGCGGCCGCGGCCGACTCCTACAAGCTGGAGGAGATCCGGCGCGAGGTCCGCAAGGGCGCAGAGGACGTGGAGCGGCTGCGCCGCGAAGTGTCCACTTTGGAGTCGCCGATCGAGCTGGACCGCCGCGCCCGCGAGCGCGGCATGGTCCCGGCCGGTGACCCGGCGCGCCTGCAGGTCAAGCCGGACGGCTCCGTCGACGTCGTCGGCGACCCGAAGGCGGCGGAGAAGTCGCGCTCCGGCGGGCGCCAGCAGCCGGCCACCCAGCCGACGCCCTCCACCCAGGCCCAGCCGCCCGCCGGTCAGCAACAGCAGCAGCCCCCCGCTGGCGGCGACCAGCCTCCGGCGGGCCAGCAGCAGCCTCCGGCGGGCGGGGGCGGCTGATGCAGGGCCCGACCCGGCGGACCAGCCGGCCACGCCCGGCCTCGCGGCCCGCGCGGGCGGCGGCCCCCAAGCGCAACCCGAACGGCATGGGCGACCACCGCGTGCGGGTGGTGCTCGGCAGGGCGTTCCTGGTCGTCGCGCTCGTCGCGGCGGGGCTGCGCCTGGTGCAGGTGCAGGGCTTCGAGGCCGAGGCGCTGTCGCAGAAGTCGCTCAAGCAGCGGGTGACCGTGCAGAACATCCCCGGCCAGCGCGGCTCCATCATGGACAGGGACGGCAACCTGCTGGCGTTCAGCGTGGAGGCGAAGGCGCTGTACGCGCTGCCGCAGCTGATCATCGAGGAGCAGCGCAAGGCGGGCAAGGACCCCGACGAGCGCAAGCGCAACATCGCCGCCTACATGAAGCAGGTCCTCGGCGACCAGGTCGACGAGCAGGAGTTGCTGCGCAAGCTGTTCTCCGACAGCAAGTGGCTCTACCTGGTCGACCGGGTCGAGCCCGCCAAGGCGCGGATGATCCGGGAGAAGTTCCGCGAGATCGGCGCCGAGTACCGGCAGATCCGCCAGTACCCCTCCGGCAAGGTCGGCGCGGACATCGTCGGCTACGCGAACTGGCGGATGGAGGAGCGCAAGGCCGCCGGGCTCGAAGGGCTGGAGACCTACAAGAACAGCCTGCTCTCCGGCAAGGACGGCAGGCGCGTCGTGGACACCGCCGCCGGCAGCGCGGACGTGACGATCCCCGGCTCCGAGCGCGAGGTCGAACCCGCGACGCCGGGCTCGGACCTCCAGCTGACCATCGACACCGACCTGCAGTTCACCGTCCAGAACATGCTGACCGACTACGTGCAGCGGGTGGAGGCCAAGGGCGGCAGCGCGGTGGTGCTGGACGCCAGGACCGGCGAGGTCATGGCGCTGGCCGACGACAAACCGTTCGACCCCAACAACTTCGCCGACTCCAAGCCGGAGCAGCGCAACAACCGCGCGGTGACCTCCCCGTTCGAACCGGGCTCGGTCAACAAGATCGTCACCGCCGCGACCGCGATCGAGCTCGGCCTCGCCACCCCGCAGACCGTGCTCAGCGTGCCCGGCAGCATCAAGGTCGCCGACCGCGAGATCAGCGACGCGTGGAACCACGGCACCATCCCGATGACCTTCACCGGCGTGCTCGGCAAGTCCTCCAACGTCGGAACCCTGATGATGGCGCAGCAGATCGGCCAGGACCGCTTCGCCGAGATGCTGAGCAAGTTCGGCCTCGGCGAGCGCACCAGGCTCGGCCTCGCCGGTGAGACCTCCGGCCGCGTGCCGCCGCGGTCGCAGTGGTCCGGCTCCACCTTCGGCAACCTGCCGATCGGCCAGGGCCTGTCCATGACCGTGGTGCAGATGGCGGGCATGTACCAGGCGATCGCCAACGACGGCCTGCGCATCCCGCCGCGCGTCATCAAGGCGGAGATCGGCCCGGACAAGGTCCGCAAGGAGGAGCCGCGCCCGGAAGGCGTGCGCGTGGTCAGCCCGGAGACGGCCCGCACGGTGCGGGACATGATGCGCGCGGTGGTCCAGGACCTGCCCGGCCAGCGCGGCACCGGCCCGGCCGCGGCGCTGCCCGGCTACCAGATCACCGGCAAGACGGGCACGGCCCAGCAGGTCGATCCGAACTGCGGCTGCTACAGCAACTCCTCGTACTGGATCACCTTCGCCGGCATCCTGCCCGCGGACAAGCCGCGCTACGTCATCGGCATCATGCTCGACGCGCCGAAGGCGGGAACCTCGGAGGCCACCTCGGCCGCCCCGCTGTTCCACGACATGGCCGACTACGTCGCCCAGCGCTACCGCGTCCCGCTGTCGCCGCCCGCACCCGCACTGGAACTGCTGCCGAAGAACAGCTGACTGTCCTAAGTGGACTTCTTCGGGTGCGCGTGCGCCTCCAGGTGACACCCGGTTCCGAGTCCCAGCACCGTGTGGACCCGCGTGGTCAGCTGGTACGACGCTCCGTACTCATCGAAGGCGATGATCTTGTGATCATGTGGACGGTTCACCATCGCGCCGGGTTGTGCGAACCCGTAGGGCTTGGTGACCTCGACGGCGATGCTCACGGCTTTGTCCCACTTGTCGTCGGGAATCGCCCCTCGGAAGACCCACGTGGTCAGGAGGCGGCTCTCAGTTCCCTTGACAGCGGAGAAGCCCGAGCATCCGGCACGACTCATGGGGGAGGAAGGTTCCCAGATCATCGGGCCCAGTTGTTCGGAGAGTCGGTCGCGGAGTTCCCCGAGCATCTTCTCGTAGCGTGCGGTGGCTGTCTCGATGTCGGGCCGCTGGGCGAGAGTGTTGAACATGTCTTCCACGCTGCGACCGCCTCCGCAACCGGTAAGGAGAAGCAGGGGAGCAACGAGGGTCGCTACTATTCCGCGCTTCATCAGTACAACCCAGGGATCGGTGTCTGCAGGAGATCGCCCGCGCCGATGGCTCTGTCGCGCACGCTGCGATCGTGAAGCCCGGCGACGATGAGACTCATGTTGTACTGACTGGTGCTTCCCGGAGCGAGGTAGCCGACCTTCTCCGCAACGGAGCCGTGGCCGACCGACTCGTTCAGGTGCCTGCCGTCCGGCAACACGACCTCCTTCGCCGACAGGCCGCCGATCCCCTTCATCTGGTTCGGGTCGATACCGAAGGCCGCGAAGTCCGCGACGGGATCCATGCGTGCCTCGATCACCCAGGAATGCCCTGTCGGCACCTTCAGCGCTTCGACATGCGACGTGCCGAGGCCGGGAGAACCGAAGAACACCGCGTCGTCAACGCCGGTTCCCTTTTGCAGCGCCAGTCCTGTCGTCAGTGAGCCGTAGGAGTGGCCGAGCGCGGTCATGTGCGGATCCGTCGGTCGGGAGGCATCAATGCCGTTGAGAAATCCGGCCAACTTCTCGGCACCGCGCTGCGCCAACGCATCGGAGGCGACTGATCGGTTCGGGTTCGTGATTTCGGAGACCTGGGGGGCTTCGTACCCGATCCAGGTTACGGCGGCTACTGAGGTCGATCGGCCGCTTGCATCCGCCTCTTGCTCAGCCTGCCAGCGGAGCTGGGCCATGTGGCGGTCGTAGTCCTGGATATCTCCCCGAACGGTCGTGCCGAGTCCAGGGGTGAAAACCGTGACGTGCTCAGCCGTGTCGACGTTCCCCGCGGCGATGGCCGCCTTGGGCTTGTCGCCCGAGGTGTCCAGCAGCAGGAGCTGCCGGTCCCCTTTGGCGAGGGTGGCGTCGATCGCGTCCAGCGAAGGAATCAGTTCTGCCCTGATGGTGTTCAGCTCGGCCTTGGCCGCGCTCAGGGCGTTGGCGATCGACAGGTCCGTCCGCTCGTTGCTCGACCTCGTGAGCCGGTCTCCCAGCGCCGAGATCTCCGCTTCGAGACGGGCCGCCTCCGCGTTCAGCCGGGTCCGTTCGGTGCCGAGCCGGGCCCGGTTGGCCTGGTCCCTGACCACGGCGGGAAGTCCGTCGAGATTGCCGAGCCAGTCCGGGTGCGCCTTGAGCATTGCCGCCTGCTCGCTCTCCGACAGCGACGACCACCATCCGGCGTTGTCGGCGGGAGAGCCACCGGCCGGTGGCTCGATCGTGGAGAGCCCACCGGCGGCCTGTCCCGCGATCGAGGCGTCGTTGAGCGAGGAACCGCAGCCGTCGTCGATTCGGTCGAGTGCCGCTCGCTCCAGTACGGCGGCGAGGTCGGTGTCGACATCGCGAGCGCGGCGCAGCACCTGTTCCACGCGGTCGGCGAGCTCCACCCGCATCGTCGCGCGCTCCCGCATCTGGGCCTCACCCGCCGGGCCGGGGGCGACCGGGGTGCAGAGCACGTCGATGATCTTCCCGTCGTCGGCGATGCCGAACCCGTGTCTGCCTGCGAGGTACTCGGCGTCTCCCAGGGTTCGTTGGATCGCCTTGATGGCATCGGCCGCCTCACCGACCGCTCTGCGCACGGCCGAGATCCCAGCGACGATCCGACGCATCCGCTCGGTGAGCTCGCCGTGGTGCCGTGCCGCTGCCTGGGCCGCCTCGCCGGTCCATCCAGCGGGTGACTTCGCCGCGTTCAACTCGTCATCGAAGCCGACAAGCGTGTCGCGGCGGCTGCCGAGCGCTTGGAAGACGCTGTCGAGCGCGGGCTGGCGCCACCGTCGGACGTCGCTGACCGAGATCATCAGCGCGGTCCGCCCGCGCCCGCGATTCCCTCGCGGGAGTTGGCGTCCCGGGACTCATAGATCACGGCGCTGTCCTCAAGCCGCTTGGCGTGGGCCTGAACGTCGGTAGCCCACGATGTGACGCTTGCCTTCCAGTGAGCGGCCAACTTGGTTGCTGCGGCGGATGACGCACTCCCTGGCATCCCCGCCGCGATCTGGTCGGCCTCCGCCGCGACGTTCACCGCTCCCGCGCCTTCTCCCGCCGTCCGAGCTGTTCGAGCGGCCGCACGAAGCGCGTCACTGACAACCGAGAAACCCATGATCCACCCCCGGCCGTTACCGTACTGCGTTCGGCCCAGTGCGTGGGGGTGGATCGGGGGCTCCGGTCACTAGGAGACGGTGAATGCCGGCGAGGTCCCGCTGATCGGGTTCACAGCTCCGGCCAGGTTCTTGGCGTCGCCGCGGTAGACGATGCGGTAGCTGCCGGGCTGGGCGGTGTTCGGCACGTCCCACGAGACGGTGATCCGCGACGCCGCGACGCCCCATCGCGCCCAGCGGAACTTCGTGGACCAGTCACCGTCGTCGGCGATCCGCTTCCACGTCGAGCCCTCCTGGCGCTGCACCTCGATGAACGTGCCGTTGCGGTGCAGGTCGTTGTTGGGGTGCGCGCCCGCGAACTCCACGACCACCTGCTGCCCCCGGTTGTAGCTCGCCTTCGGGGCGGTGACCACGTCGCCGAAGGTGCCGCCGATCGGCGGCGCGTCCAGCACGACGCCGGGCTGCAACGTCCACACCGAGCCGGACATGTCCGGCGGAGTGGGACCGGCGGCGCTCGGGCGCCCGGCCTTCATGTCGGCGGCCAGTCGCGCGAACTCCTGCTGGTAGGCGGGCAGGCTCCAGCGGCCGAACATGGTGTGGCCCGCCTCGTAGTCCTGCTGGTCGTACTCCTCCGGCGTGGTCAGGTAGCCCGCGTAGTCGTTGGCGTAGCCCGCGACCAGGACGTTCTGCAACGGCGCGCCGACCTGCTCGGCGACCGTGCGGCGCAGCCGCAGACCGGTGACGATCGTGGCCTCCTGCGGCAGACCGACCAGGTACAGCTGGCCGACGCGGACGAGCTGGATCGGCAGGATCTTCGGCGTCAGGTTCAGCGCGCCGGTGTCGAGCAGGATGTCCTTGGGGGCCTGGCACGCGCGCAGCTCCGGCGAGGCCACATAGCGGGCCTTGGTGACCAGCTCGATGAGCGGGTTGTTGCCGACGCCCTCCTTGAAGATGTCCGGTCCCGGACCGTCCTCAGTGGACCCTGCGGCGAAGCTCGCGCCCAGTGCGGCCTGACAGGTGTTGTGCGTCGCGTTGTCCCCGGTGAACTCCGGGCGCACCGCGGTGCTGCTCATGTCCACATAGGACAGCCGGGAGTCCACGCCGCCGGTGAGCGCCCGGCCCGGTGCGGCGGCGAGCGCCCGCGCGGCGTCGGCCTGCCGCTTGCCGAGGATCTGGGTGTTGGCGAACTCGTCCTCGGTGGGACCGCTGCCCGGCTTGAGGTTGAGGTTGGGCGACATGTCCCCGGCGTTGGTCTGCGCGAAGGCGGTCACCAGGCCCGGCTGACCGGCGAGGTAGTCGGCGCCCGCGACCTCGCGCTCCCAGTGGTACGCGGCATAGCCCTTGTTGTCGCCGCTGATCAGCGTGTTGTTGCCGGTCATGCTCGTGTTGTGGGTGGCGAACCAGTTGACCGCGCCGACCGTCTTTCCGCCCCGGTCCATCCGCAGCAGCGTGGTCATCGGGTCGATGCCGTCGGGGAAGGCCGCCCGGTCCTGCGCGGGGTTCTTGTCGAAGGCCCGCCGCGACCGGTTCGCGCTGGCGTTCTTCAGCTCCCCGTTGGCCAGGGACAGCGATCCGGGGGCGAGGTCGTCGTGCGCCCGGTTGATCGACTCCACGATGCCGTCGACGGCGGCGTCGAAGGTCTTGCCGTGGTAGCCGAACGTGGTGATGTTGTAGAGCGAGTAGTGCGACTGCCCACCGGGTCCCGCGTGGGTGTGCGTGGCGGTCAGCAGCACGTTGTCCGGCGAGTAGAGCGATCCGTGCTTGGCGGCGAGCTTGCGCAGCACCGCCTGCCGCACGCTGCCGAAGACCATGCCGAGGTCGGCGGTCACGAGCGCGACCCGCTTGCCGCTGCCCGGGTCGGCGACGATGAACGCCCGCGACCGCTGCCGCTGGTGGACGCCGGAGGTGCGCTGGTCGAGCTTGGCGTAGCCCATCATCCCGCGTTCCGCCGCCTCGCCGGTAATGTCGGCGATGCCCCGGCCCACGAGGTAGGGCTCCGCGGCGGAGGTACCCGCGGCGGCGGGTTCGCCGAGGTGGACGAGGGTGGCGGCGCCGACGACCGCCGCCAGCGTCGCGCCGAGCACCCCCCTGATCCGCTGTCCGGACAACCAGCGCACAACGACCTCCCGGTGATCGCCGTCACAACCCACCGCGGCCGACGGTAGCGAGATCACCGGCAAATGTGAATACTTCTCGCTTAGTTGGCGGTAGTTGTCAGCCGGTCGATCTGCCGCGCGAGCAGCCGGGAGTCGGCGGGACTGACGGTGGTCCAGTCGCGCAGGTCCTCCATGAGGTACCGGCCGAGGGGGGTGTCGTAGTACGCGACAGCCCGGTCGGCCCGGTCGCGTCCGACGGTCGCCCCGAACTGGCCACGATGCCCGACGTCCTTGATCATCTGCACCAGCTGTTCGGCGTCCTCGGTGGCGATCTCGGTCCCGAGCGCGGTGACCAGGGCCCGCGGGTCACTGCCCGCCTCCCTGGCCGCGTTCGCCAGGGCGGCGCTCGGCACCGAGACCGAATGTCCCGGACCGGGCTTCAGCACGGGAAGCAGCTCGGTCACCGCCCGTGCCAGGCCCGTGGTGAAGATCGGCCGCAGCGTCAGCTTCCCGCCGCGGAGAACCGCGAGAACGGCATCGTCGTCGCCCTGCGTGGCCGCGACAGCTCGGACCTCCTCGCCCAGCCAGAGCCGCGCGTCCACGAACCTCGTCGGTGCCGCCAGCATGCGAAGCCAGTGCGCCAGCCGCTCATCGAGGTTCGCGCCGACCACGAGCCCTGCCGCGCGCAACTCCTGCCAGGCTTCGGCAACGACGACATCGCGTTCTTCGCGCCGGGCTCCACGGGGGTTGACCAGCAGCGCCAGCGGCATCCGATCGAGACCCAGGTGCTCCCACGCGACCTGGTAGGCCGTGTCGGTGACGGAGATCGTCGTCATCGAGGTCATTCGCCGATCACGGGCGGCGCGACCATGGGCAGCTCCCCGACGATGTCGTCGGTGATGTCGTACTTGCGCTCGTGCTCCTGGTCCTCCTCGCGCTGACCGCTCCCCAGCGCGGGCTGCATGAACGACTGACCGGCGCCGGGCCGTCCCGTGACCCCGCGCGTGACCGGCGCGGTGACCGGTTTGGGCGTGACCGGCTGGCCCGTCCCACCGAGCCCCGCACCCGCGCGAGGCACGAGAGCGCCGCCGCCGACAACCGTGCCGGAGCCACCCACCGCCGCCGCACCAGGACCCGCCATCGTGCCGAGCTGACCGGCCTCGCCGAGGCTGGGCGGTGTGTAGCTCGTCTGCTCCGCAACGCCGAGCCGGTTGTCCGGCACGTCCAGGTCGTGCTGCCCGCGCTGATCCGGGATCGGCGCGACGTGCACGCCCTCCCCGTCGGTGCGCTGACCGATCTGCTCGTTGCCCGCGCCGATGTCGCCACCGCGGGGGCGGCTGATCCCGGGGTCACTGGGGCCGATCGGAGAGGGCCCAGGCCTTGGCCCGCCGGGTTCTTCGACGGAGATCCTCGGCGGATCCTCGTAGTCGGGGACCGAGTGGTTCACCGCGTCCGCGTACGCCTGCATGACCCGCGCGGCTTCCCGGTGGGCCTCATCCGCCGCGGCCTCGGCCTTTTCCTGGTCCTCTTTGAGCATGAAGAGGTCGGCGAACATGTTGCTGTTGCCCAGCTCTTCCAGCGACGGAACCTCCTTCGGTTCCGGCATCGAGTTGCGAGCGTTGACGAAGGCGGTCATCTGGTTCGCGATGCTCTCGGTCCGGCGGTTCGTGCCGTGCCCCGCGTAACCGGCCCAAGTCTTGAGACTGCCGATCTTTCCGCTCGCCCTGTCGGAGGCGTCTCCCTCCCAGACAGCGCCCATCTTCTCCAGCGCGTCGCCCAGGTCCTGGTAGGCACGGGCGAGCACCCACGCGAACTCGTTGCTGAACAGCATCACCGGCTCGTGGCCGCTCGGGCCGTTGCCCCCGTGGAGCTTCTCGTACAGCTGCTTGTGCGGGATGGACATCCAGTCCCGGTTAACGTCCACGTCGTCCCCCCGTGTCGTAGTGTCGTTCGGGCTCAGCCGCGAGCCAGCAGGTTTCCGACCGCGATTTCCGCGTTGCGCGTCGCTCGGCGGCAGAGTTCCTCGTGACTCAGTGGATCCTTGTAACGTCCCTGTTCGACGTACTGCGTGCGAAGTACCTGCCCGTCGGCGACGCCTACGTTGACCGAACAGCCCTCGTTGCCGGGCTTGCCTTGCTTCACGTGTGCCTCGAACGCCGGAAAGCCCAGGACTCGAATGGCGCGGGTCTCCGCGGCGAGTTTGCCGGGGGCGAAGAAGTCAGCATCCCGGTCCAAGAGCACGACGAAGACGATGCTCGCCGTCTCGGGATTACTGTGGAAGTCGCACACCGGCGCATTGAAATTGTACTCTGTCAATTCCTTGAAAGGTTGATCGATCTTGAGTTCCTGGCGCTGCGCCGGAGTGAGAAGCTCACACGGCCTGATGTTGTCGAGCTTGAGTTCGCGCGGCCTGTCGGCACGGCGTGTTGTGGTGGCTGCTGGCCGAGCAACCTCTGTGATCGTGTCTTGGGGTATGGCCGTTCCCGCTTGACTGGTCGTGCAGCCGGTGATCGCGACGGCGAGGACGACGGCGATGAGGCCGAGTCGGCGTACAGGGTGATCGGGCACAGTCAGGCTCCGCGGAGGTTTCGGTGGTTCGAGTCTTCAACGCGTCGGTAGTGGCGCCTGACTGCTTCAAGCTGGGCCACAACACTGTTCATCTCGTCACGGAATCTCCCAATGGCCCAGCTTGTGGTGCCCGTGCCCGCGAAGTACCTCTGGTTGAGCTCTTTGACCAGTTCCAGGCTGACGTCGTCCAGGCCCATCGGGCGGATCTCGCCGGCTGCAACTCCCCGTGAGGCCAGGTTCTGGACATCGTTCCGAGCCTCGGTGAAGATCTTGATCGCTGCCGGGATCTTGTCGAGGTCGATGCGCCAGCCCCCGACGCGGACATACCCCTTTGACATGGTGAAAACGCCTCCCCTGCGCTCTGCTCCCGAGAGGAGGGTAACGAAGGTGGGGAGAGAGTGGGCCGGTTCCCGGTACCTGTGCACTGGCTCACCGGATCGGTCGACACGAGGTCGGTTGGGATCCCCTGGGCAAATGCCTAGAAGGTGCTCGGGTGGCAATTGGGGCGGCGAATTGTGACAACCGGCTCCGGGGCGAACCGAAAGCCCGACGCGGCGGTCCGATGACTTTCCTTGACGGCAAGAGGCGGCGGTGGTCGCTGGCAGCGGCGGCGACGTCCACGGACCGGGGGATTGACAGAGCCGTGGGGCAAACGCACGGGGGTGACGGAGCACGTTCTGCGCGCCGGTAGCCTTTCGCGACGTGTCTCCGGTCGTCTCGCCCAAGACGGCGACAGCCCCGCCGCGTCCCAGCCACGTCGAGCCCGTCGGCCTGTCCGACCTCGCCGCGCTGGCCGATGCCCGGTTGGAGCTCGGCGCCGCCCATCCCATGATCACCGGGGCCACGCTGCGCGCGCAGCACGTGCGGCCCGGCGACCTCTTCGCCGCGCTGCCCGGCGCGAACGCGCACGGCGCCGACTTCGCGGCCCAGGCGCTCGCCGCCGGGGCCGTTGCGGTGCTGACCGACGAGGCCGGGGCCGCCCGTCCCGCGCTGCGCGGGTCCGGGGTGCCGCTGCTGGTGCACGACGACCCGCGCGGTGTGCTCGGGGCGCTGGCCGCGCGGATCTACGGCGACCCCTCCGGCAAGCTCGCGATCGTGGGGGTCACCGGGACCTCCGGCAAGACCACCGTCACCACGATGATCGAGTCCGGGATGCGGGCCGCCGGGCACACCACGGGGCTCATCGGCACCGTGCAGACCGTGATCGCCGGTCAGCGGCTCGACAGCGCGTTCACCACGCCCGAGGCGCCCGACCTTCAGGCGCTGTTCGCGGTGATGGTCGAGCGCGGGGTCACCCACGTCGCCATGGAGGTCTCCAGCCACGCGCTCGCGCTCGGGCGGGCCGCGGGGACCGGGTTCGCCGTCGGCGCGTTCACCAACCTCTCGCAGGACCACCTCGACTTCCACACCGACATGGAGGACTACTTCCAGGCCAAGGCCGCCCTCTTCGACGGGCGGGCCGCCAGGGAGGTCGTCTGCGTCGACAGCGAGTGGGGGCGGCGCCTGGTCAAGGACGGCACCGTCAGCGTGTCGATCACCGGTGAGGCGACCTGGCGCGCCGTGGACATCACCGTGGCCGCCAGCGGCTCGCAGACCTTCGGCGTCGTCGGGCCGGACGGGGTTCGCCTGGACGCCGTCGTGCGGCTGCCGGGGATCTTCAACGTCAGCAACGCGGTGCTGGCCATCGCGTGCGGGCACGCCGCCGGGATCGCGCCGGAGGACACCGTGCGCGGGATCGCCGGGCTCGACGTGCCCGGGCGGATGGAACGGGTCAACCGCGGGCAGGACTTCGTCGCGCTGGTGGACTACTCGCACAAGCCCGCGGCGGTGTCGGCGGTGCTGGACACCGTGCGGGACCAGCTCGACCGCGCGGGCACCGGTGGCAAGGTGATCGTCGTGCTCGGGTGCGGCGGTGACCGGGACAAGGCCAAGCGGCCGATCATGGGTGAGGCCGCCGCGCGCCGCGCCGAGCTGACCGTGGTCACCGACGACAACCCTCGTAGTGAGGACCCCGCCGCCATTCGCGCGGCGATGTACCAGGGCGCGCTGGACGTGCCACAAGACGAACGCGGCGAGGTGGTCGAGATCGGTGACCGCCGCGCCGCCATCCACGAGGCCGTTCGTCGCGCGCGGCCAGGCGACATCGTCGTGGTGGCGGGCAAGGGGCACGAGACCGGGCAGGAGATCGCCGGGGTCGTGCATCCCTTCGACGACCGCCACGTCCTCGCCGACGCCATCGACGAGCGCTTCGGCATCTTCGGGAAGGACGACGCGTGATCCCGCTCAGTTTGGCCGAGATCGCCAAGGCGGTCGGCGGCCGACTGCACAACACCGACGGCAGCCCGGTGGTGACCGGCTCCGTCGAGTTCGACTCCCGCCAGCTCACCGCGGGCGGCCTGTTCGTCGCGCTGCCGGGGGAGAAGGTCGACGGGCACGACTTCGCCGCGAAGGCCGTCACCTCCGGCGCCGCCGGGGTGCTCGCCGCTCGTGAGGTCGACGCGCCCGCCGTGATCGTGCCGCCGGTCAGCGAGGCGCACCACGGCTCCGTCGCGCTCACCGGCGACACCGACGGTTCCGGCGCCGCCGTGCTGGCCGCGCTCGCAGCGCTCGCCCGGCACGTCGTCGACCGGCTCGCCGCCGAGGCCGAGCTGGCCGTGGTCGGCGTGACCGGCTCCTCCGGCAAGACCTCCACGAAGGACCTCATCGCGCAGGTGCTCGGCCCGATGGGACCGACCGTCGCGCCGCCCGGGTCCTTCAACAACGAGCTGGGCCACCCGTGGACGGCGCTGCGCTCCGACGCCGACACCCGCTTCCTGGTGCTGGAGCTCTCCGCGCGCGGGGTCGGGCACATCGCCCAGCTCTGCCACGTGGCCCCGCCCCGGATCGGCGTGGTGCTCAACGTCGGCAGCGCGCACCTCGGCGAGTTCGGCTCGCGGGAGGAGATCGCGCGCACCAAGGGCGAGCTGGTCGAGGAGCTGCCCGCCGAGGGCGTCGCGGTGCTCAACGCCGACGACCCGCTGGTCGCGGCGATGGCCGCGCGCACCAAGGCGAAGGTCGTCCTGGTCGGACAGTCGCGCGAGGCCGACGTGCGGGCCGAGAACGTCGAGCTGGACGAGCAGGCGCGGGCGCGCTTCCTGCTGGTGACCCCGCACGGCAGCGCCGAGGTCGCGCTCGGCCTGCACGGGGAGCACCACGTCGGCAACGCGCTCAGCGCCGCCGCCGTCGCGCTCGAACTGGGCGCGACCGTCGAGGACGTCGCCAAGCGGTTGTCCGACGCGCAACGGGTTTCCCAGCGCCGCATGGAGGTCACCACCCGCGCCGACGGCGTCACGGTGGTCAACGACTCCTACAACGCCAACCCGGAGTCGATGCGCGCCGCGCTGAAGACCCTCGCGGCCATGACCCGCGGGCACGGCGCCCAACCACCGGGTGGAGTCGCCGATGCGACGCAACCCCGGCGCGGCTGGGCCGTCCTCGGAGTGATGGGCGAGCTCGGCGATGATCACATCGCTGCCCATGACGGGATCGGCCGCTACGCCGTCCGGCTGGACGTCAGCCGTCTCGTCGTCGTCGGAGAGCAGGCGGCCCCGATGCATCAGGGCGCCTACCTGGAAGGCTCGTGGGGAGAGGAGTCCGTTCTCGTGCCGGACGTCGACGCGGCCATCGAGTTGCTGCGTGATCAGGTTCGACCAGGGGACGTGGTGCTGGTGAAGGCCTCCAAGGTCGCCGGACTGTGGCGGGTGGCCGACGCGCTGCTCGGGCAGGAGGCCGGTCAGTGAGGAACATCCTCATCGCGGCGGGCATCGCGCTCGTCGTCTCGATCCTGCTCACCCCGTACCTGATCAAGGTCTTCTCGCGGCAGGGCTTCGGCCAGGAGATCCGCGAGGAAGGGCCGCAGCACCACAAGACCAAGCGCGGCACGCCCACCATGGGTGGTGTGGCGATCATCGTCGCCATCTGGGCCGGGTACGGCGGAAGCCACCTGTTCGTCCAGCTCACCAACCCCAAACCGGAGTCCGGGCCAACCGCCTCCGGTCTGGTGGTGATGCTGCTGACCACGGGGCTGGCGCTGGTCGGCTTCCTCGACGACTTCATCAAGATCCGCAAGCAGCGCAACCTGGGCCTGAACAAGACGGCGAAGCTGGTCGGCCAGTTCATCGTCACCATCGCCTTCGCCCTGCTGGCGTTGCAGTTCAAGGAGACCAAGACCGGGCTCACGCCCGCGTCGGTGCACCTGTCCTTCACCCGCGACATGGCCGTGGTCTCCTTCGGCACGGTCGGGTTCATCGTCTTCTGCTACCTGCTGGTCAGCGCCTGGTCCAACGCGGTGAACTTCACCGACGGCCTCGACGGCCTCGCCGCGGGGACCTCGGCGATGGTGCTCGGCACCTACGTCGTCATCTCCTTCTGGCAGTTCCGCTCCGACTGCTCGGTGAAACTGGACCCGGGCTGCTACTGGGTGCGCGACCCGCTGGACCTCGCGGTGATCGCCGCCGCCGCCATGGCGGGCTGCGTCGGCTTTCTCTGGTGGAACGCCGCGCCAGCCAAGATCTTCATGGGTGACACCGGGTCGCTCGCGCTCGGCGGCCTGGTCGCAGGCCTGGCCATCACCACCCGCACCGAGCTGCTGATGATCGTCATCGGTGGCCTGTTCGTCATCGAGGCCATGTCGGTCGTGCTGCAGATCGCGATCTTCCGCACCACCCGGCGGCGGTTGTTCCGGATGGCCCCGTTCCACCACCACTTCGAGCTCGCTGGCTGGGCGGAGACGACGGTGATCATCAGGTTCTGGCTGATGGCCGGGATCTGCTGCCTGCTCGGGCTCGGCCTGTTCTACAACGACTGGCTCTTGTTCACCGGAGGCTGAGTACCGAAGTGGATGGTTTGTACGCCGGGAAGTCGGTCCTGGTCGCGGGCGCCGGGGTCTCCGGCCGCTCCGCGGCCGCGGCGCTGCTCGCCGAGGGCGCGCTGGTCACCGTCACCGACTCCGCGCAGGAGCGCTTCGCCGGGCTCGACGCGGGCATCCGCACCGCTGTCGGGCTGACCGCGCCGCCTGAGGGCACGGACCTCGTGGTGACCAGCCCCGGCTGGCGTCCGACCTCGCCGCTGCTGGTCGCCGCGGCGGAGCAGGGCGTCGAGGTGATCGGTGAGGTCGAGTTCGCGTGGCGGCTGGCGGCGAACCGGCCCGACCCCCCCGCGTGGCTCGCCGTCACCGGCACCAACGGCAAGACGACCACGGTCACGATGCTGGCCTCGATCCTGCGCGCGGCCGGGGTGCACTCGGTCGCGTGCGGGAACGTGGGCCTGCCGGTCGTCGCCGCGGTCCGCTCCGGCTACGACGTGCTCGCCGTCGAGCTCTCCAGCTTCCAGCTGCACTGGTCGTCCTCGCTGCGGATGGACGCCGCCGCTGTCGTCAACGTCTCCGAGGACCACCTGGACTGGCACGGTTCCCTGGACGAGTACGCCGGGGCGAAGGGCCGGATCTACGCGGGCGACGACGTGGTCGCGATCTACAACGCCGACGACGAGCTGTCCACACGGCTCTCCGATGGCAAGCGGCGCCGGGTGGGCTTCACCCTCGGCGAGCCGGAGAACGGCCAGCTCGGCATCCGCGGCGACGCCCTGGTCGACCGCGCGTTCGGCGACGGCGAGACGGTGCTCGCCGACATCGCCGACGTGCACCCGGCCGGACCGCACAACGTCGCCAACGCCCTCGCCGCGGCCGCACTCGCCAGGGCGCGCGGGGTCTCCGCCGAGGCCGTCCGCAAGGGGCTGCGCGAGTTCACCCCCGGCGCGCACCGCTCGGTTCTGGTGACCGAGCACGAGGGCGTGCGCTGGATCGACGACTCCAAGGCCACCAACCCGCACGCCGCCGCCGCCTCGCTGGCCGCCCACGAACGGGTGGTCTGGGTGGCGGGCGGGCTGCTCAAGGGCGCCGCCGTCGACGAGCTCGTCGCGGGTGCCGCCGGCCGACTGACCGGGGTGGTGCTGCTGGGCGCCGACCGGGCGGTCATCGCGGCGGCGCTGGCGCGACACGCACCCGAGGTTCCCGTCCGCGAGGTCGCGACGGGGGACGATGGGGCGATGAACGAGGTGGTGCGCGCCGCGGGCGCAATGGCTCGACCGGGTGATGTCGTCCTGCTCGCCCCGGCGGCCGCGTCGATGGACATGTTCGGTGACTACGCGCACCGGGGACGGGCGTTCGCCGAGGCTGTCAGGGACCTGACCAACCGGGCGGGGTGAGCAGCGCGATGCCGCGAAGCACCGACGGGACGACGACCACGGCACCGAAGAAGGCACGCCGGTCGGCCCGGCCGCGGCGTCAGGGCAGGGCCGCGTCGATGCGCAGCGCGCTGACCGCGTGGCTGAGCCGCCCGCTGGCGTCGTTCCACCTGATCCTGGCCGTGTTCGGGCTGCTGACCGTGCTCGGCCTGATCATGGTGCTGTCGGCGTCCAGCGTCGAGTCCTACAGCAAGGAGGGCTCGTCCTACTCGGTGTTCGTCAAGCAGCTGGCCTACACCGTCGTCGGGCTCGTGCTGTTCTGGCTGATCCTGCGCATGCCGCTGCGGGCGATCCGGCGGCTGACGCTGGTGTTCATGGTGATCAGCGTGCTGCTGCTGATCTTCGTGCTGATCCCGACGCCGATCAGCGCCACGCTCAACGGCGCGCGCAGCTGGTTCAAGATCGGCCCGGTCTCCTTCCAGCCGGTGGAACCGGCCAAGATCGCGCTCGCGCTGTGGGGCGGGCACGTGCTGGCGACCAAGCGCGCGCTGCTGCACCAGTGGCGGCACATCCTGGTGCCGGTGATGCCGGCGGCACTGGTGATGTTCGCGCTGCTGATGCTCCAGCCGGACCTCGGCAGCACGGTCACGCTGATCATCATCGTGCTGTCGCTGCTGTGGTTCGCCGGGGCTCCGATGCGGTTGTTCGGCGTGCTCGCGCTCGGGGCCGCGACCGGCTTCGGCGTGCTCGCGGTGACCGCCGGCTACCGGCTCGACCGGCTGACCTCCTTCTTCGACCCGGAGAACGCCTCGGGTGACTCCGTCTACCAGGCCTCGCAGGCGCTCTACGCGCTCGCCGACGGCGGGTTCCTCGGGGTCGGGCTCGGCCAGGGCAGCGCCAAGTGGCGGTACCTGCCCAACGTGCACAACGACTTCATCTTCGCGGTGATCGGCGAGGAGCTCGGCCTGGTCGGCTGCCTGCTGGTGCTGACCCTGTTCGGTCTGCTTGCCTACTCCGGCCTGCGGATCGCCATGCGCAACACCGACCCGTGGATCCGGTTGGTGTCGGCCACCTTCACCGTCTGGCTGGTCGCCCAGGCCGCGATCAACATGGGCTACGTGGTCGGCCTGCTGCCCGTCACCGGTCTCCAGCTGCCGCTGATCTCCTCCGGCGGCACCTCACAGGTGATGACCATGGTGGTGTTCGGCCTGCTGGCGAACTTCGCGCGGCACGAGCCCGAGGCGGTGGCCGCACTGCGTTCACTGGGACCTGGCAGAGTGGGCCGCCTCCTGCGGCTGCCCGCGCCGGAGCCGTACCGGCCACCGGCACGCCGCAGGTCCGCGCGGCCGTCCACCCCGCCGAAGCCCGCGGGCAGGCCGACGGTGCACCGCGGCAGCGCCGTGCACCAGCTCGACGACCGGCGCAGAACCCGCCGCAACCCGGCGGCCACGGACACCAGACGGCGCGGGAACTGGCGCCAGACACAGGACAACCGTTGACCCGCCAGGGGTCGGCGGCGAACACGGAGGTACCTCAGTAGTGAACGGGCAGGACGGCACCATCAGCACCACGGGCCCGTGCGTGGTCGTGGCGGGCGGCGGTACCGCCGGACACATCGAGCCCGCGCTCGCGCTGGCCGACGCCGTGCGCCGACTCCGCCCGGACGCGCGGGTGGTCGCACTGGGCACCGCGCGCGGCCTGGAGACCAAGATCGTTCCGGCGCGCGGCTACCAGCTGGAGCTGATCCCGCCGGTGCCGCTGCCGCGCAAGCCCAGCCCGGACCTGCTGAAGCTGCCGCTGAAGGTGCGCGGCGCGGTCAAGCAGACCAGGGAGGTCTTCGACCGGCACGGCGCGAGCGTTGTGGTCGGCTTCGGCGGCTACGTCGCCCTCCCCGCCTACCTCGCGGCCCGCGGCCGGGTGCCCATCGTGGTGCACGAGGCCAACGCCCGCGCGGGCCTGGCGAACAAGGTCGGCGCGCGCTTCGCCGCCGCCGTCGCCGCCGCGGTCCCCGGCAGCGGCCTGCCGGACGCGCGGGTGCTCGGCATCCCGCTGCGCCGCTCCATCACCTCGCTGGACCGGATGGCGCTGCGCGCCGAGGCCCGCCGCCACTTCGGGCTGCACCCGCACGCCCCGACGCTGCTGGTGGTCGGCGGCTCGCAGGGCGCGCAGTCGCTGAACAACGCGGTCTCCGGCGCGGCGGTCGCGCTCGGCCAGGCCGGGATCGGCGTGCTGCACGCGCACGGCCCGAAGAACACCCTCGCGGTGCAGGGCGTTCCGGGCGCTCCGATCTACCAGCCGGTGCCGTACCTGGAGCGGATGGACCTCGCCTACGCCGCGGCCGACGTGGTGCTGTGCCGCTCCGGCGCGATGACCGTCGCCGAGGTCTCCGCCGTCGGGCTGCCCGCGGTGTTCGTGCCGCTGCCGCACGGCAACGGTGAGCAGGCCCTCAACGGCCAGCCGATCGTGGACGCCGGTGGCGCGCTGATGATCGACGACGCCAACCTGACCCCGCAGTCGGTGATCGACACCGTGATCCCGCTGCTCCGGGACGCCGAGCGCGTGGCGAAGATGGGCGCCGCGGCGCAGGGCAGCGGTCACCGGGAGGCCGACGAGGCGCTCGCCCGCATGGTGCTTGGCGTTATGCGATGAGAGCCGTTGACCGGCCGTTGACCGACGGGGGAGCGCAATGACCGATCTTGACCTGCGGCTGGCCAGAACACACCTGGTCGGCATCGGCGGTGCGGGGATGAGCGGGATCGCCCGCATCCTGCTCGCCAGGGGCGCGGAGGTCTCCGGCTCCGACGCCAAGGACTCGCGGACCGTGCTGGCGCTGAAGGCCCAGGGCGCGCACATCGGGCTCGGCCACGAGGCCTGGCACCTCGACCAGGTGCCCGGCGGGCCGACCGCGGTCGTGGTCTCCACCGCGATCCGCAAGGACAACCCGGAGCTGGTCGCGGCGCAGAAGCGCGGGATCACCGTGCTGCGCAGGGCCGAGGCGCTGGCCGCGCTGATGGCCGGGCACCGGGTGGCCTGCATGGCGGGCACGCACGGCAAGACCTCGACCACGTCGATGCTGACCGTGGCGCTGCAGCACTGCAGGCTCGACCCGTCCTTCGCCATCGGCGGCGACCTGAACGAGTCCGGGGCCAACGCCCACCACGGCTCCGGCGGGATCTTCGTCGCGGAGGCCGACGAGAGCGACGGCTCGTTCCTGGTGTTCTCGCCGTCGGTGGCGGTGGTGACCAACGTGGAGGCCGACCACCTCGACCACCACGGCACCGTCGACGCCTACGTCGCGGTGTTCGACTCCTTCGTCGAGCGGATCACGCCCGGCGGTGTGCTGATCGCCTGCGCCGACGACGAGGGTTCGGCCGCGCTGGCCGACCGTGCCGAGGCCGCCGGGGTGCGGGTGCGCCGCTACGGCCGCAAGGCCACCGGCGAGAACGACGCGGTGATCGTGGGCTACGAGCCCGCGGACTCCGGCGGCAAGGTCACGCTGCGGCTGCCGAAGCAGCTGGCGGAGAACGGGTCTGCCGAGCCGATCACCGTCGACGTCGCGGTCGCCGGTGAGCACATGGCGGCCAACGCGGTCGCCGCGCTGCTGGCCGGGCTGGAGCTCGGCGCCCCGCTGGACGGGCTGTGCTCCGGGCTCGCCGCGTTCGGCGGTGTCCGGCGGCGCTTCGAGTTCAAGGGCCAGACCCGCGGCGTGCGCGTCTACGACGACTACGCCCACCACCCGACCGAGGTCGCGGCGCAGCTCACCGCGGCGCGGCCGGTCGCGGGCGATGGCAGGCTGATCGTGGCCTTCCAGCCGCACCTGTACTCCCGGACCAGGTTGTTCGCCCAGGAGTTCGCCGAGGCGCTCGCCCTGGCCGACCACGTCGTGGTGCTGGACGTCTTCGGCGCCCGCGAGGAGCCGGAGCCCGGCGTGAGCGGGGCGACGGTGGCCGAGCGGATCGCGCTGCCGGAGGGCGAGGTGCGCTACGAGCCGTCGATCACCGACGCGCCGAAGTACCTGGCGCGGGTGGCGAGGCCCGGTGACCTGGTGATCACGATGGGCGCGGGCGACGTGACCATGCTCGGCCCCGAGGTGCTCGCCGAGCTCGACCGGGAGCCCGGGGCGTGACCTCACCGACGCGCGGGGCCAGGGCGGACCGGACAGGCGAGCCCTCGGCACGGGACCGTTCCGCCGACCGGCGGCGGGGCGGTTCTTCCGCGCGCGGTGGCCGCAGGCCCTCATCGCGCGGCCGGGGCGGTCGCAGGCCGGTCCGGCGGGTCCGCTCGCGGGTGCGGCCGTGGATGGTGCTGCTGGCCGTGCTCGTCCTGCTCGCCCTCGGCTACGTCGGCCTGTTCACCTCGGTGCTGGGCGTGCGCTCGGTCGAGGTCAGCGGGACGAAGACGATCACCGCGGACGAGGTCCGCACCGCGGCGGCGATCCCGGACGGGCACCCGATCCTGCGCCTGGGCACCGGCGAGGTGGCCGAGCGGGTGAAAGCCCTGCCGGTGGTCGCCTCCGCCGAGGTCGACTGGTCGTTGCCGTCCACCGTGACGATCGCGATCACCGAGCGCACCCCGGTCGCGGTCTTCCCCGCGGAGGACGGCACGAAGCTGGTCGACCGCACCGGCTCGCCGTACAGCACGGTGCCCTCCGCGCCGCCGGGCCTGCCGCTGCTCAAGCTCGCCCGCATCGCCCCGGACGACCCGACGACGCTGGCCGCGGTCGGCGTGCTCACCGCGCTGCCGGAGAAGCTGCGGGCCGAGGTGCAGGTGATCAGCGCGGAGAGCCCCGGCGACATCCGCCTCGCGCTCTCCGGCGACCGCGAGGTCCGGTGGGGTGGCACCGCGGAGTCACCGCGCAAGGCCGAGGTGCTGCTGGCGCTGCTGACCCGGCAGGGGTCGACCTACAACGTCTCCGCCCCGGACCTGCCCACGGTGTCCTGACCTGTGTGTCCACTGTGGACTACGGGCGGTGACGGCATGAGCTGCGCGAACTTTCGGTACCGGTCGGCTGGTGTGCGACGGGTGACGAAAATCCGGACCGACCGCGAACACCGCCCCCCGTCGCTCGGTAACGTATGGGGCGGTTGGGATCTGGTTCGCGGGATCGAGGGGGCCGGCCGTCACGCCGGAATTCTCGAATTGGGCAGAGATTTGCTCGACGGAGTGACCGTTGGGTGACCCTCTGTGGCCTGGGCCAGGGATTTTCGTCAGCCTGGTCACGGGTGCGGACTCGCGCGGCGTGGCTACTGGACCTCGCGTCAGGGCGTGCTTAACGTCGCCAGGTGAGGGGTTCTGGTTGGCAGTGGATCCAAGCCTCTTGTCGAGGTCGAGGGTTCGATCCGGGCCTGGCGCCGGGTGGCGACGGTCCAGCCCGCAACCACCGAAGTACTCCCATGCACACAAGCCACGATCAGGAAGGCGGATCCGATGACGCCCCCGCACAACTACCTCGCGGTGATCAAGGTCGTCGGCATCGGCGGCGGTGGGGTCAACGCCGTCAACCGCATGATCGAGGTTGGCCTGAAGGGCGTCGAGTTCATCGCGGTGAACACCGACGCCCAGGCCCTGCTGATGTCCGACGCCGACGTCAAGCTCGACATCGGCAGAGAGCTGACCAGAGGGCTCGGCGCGGGCGCCAACCCCGAGGTCGGCGGCAAGGCCGCGCACGACCACAAGGAGGAGATCGAGGAGGTCCTCAAGGGGGCCGACATGGTCTTCGTGACCGCGGGCGAGGGCGGTGGCACCGGCACCGGTGGCGCGCCCGTCGTCGCCTCGATCGCCCGCAAGCTCGGCGCGCTGACCATCGGTGTGGTCACCCGTCCGTTCTCCTTCGAGGGCAAGCGCCGCGCCAAGCAGGCCGAAGAGGGCATCCAGCAGCTGCGCAACGAGTGCGACACGCTGATCGTGATCCCCAACGACCGGCTGCTGCAGCTCGGCGACGTCGGCGTGAGCCTGATGGACGCCTTCCGCTCGGCCGACGAGGTGCTGCTCTCCGGTGTCCAGGGCATCACGAACCTGATCACCACCCCCGGTCTGATCAACCTGGACTTCGCCGACGTCAAGAGCGTCATGTCCGGAGCGGGCAGCGCGCTGATGGGCATCGGCTCCTCCCGTGGCGAGGGCCGCGCGGTGCAGGCGGCGGAGAAGGCGATCAACTCGCCGCTGCTGGAGGCCTCGATGGAGGGCGCGCACGGCGTGCTGCTGTCCATCTCCGGTGGCTCCGACCTCGGCCTGTTCGAGATCAACGAGGCCGCCTCGCTGGTCCAGGAGGCCGCGCACCCCGAGGCCAACATCATCTTCGGTACGGTCATCGACGACTCCCTCGGTGACGAGGTGCGGGTCACGGTGATCGCGGCGGGCTTCGACGGCGGCACCCCCACGCACAAGAAGCTGGAGCCGGCTCCGGTCACCAGCCGCACCGCGGTGGCCTCGGCCCAGGCGGGCCAGGTCGGCCAGCACCAGCCGGAGCCGGTGCAGCAGCAGCCAGAACCGCAGCCCGCGGTCCAGCAGGCCGTGGTCCAGCCAGCTCCGCAGCCGCAGGTCCAGGTCCCGCAGCCCGAGCCGCAGCCCCAGCCGCTGACCAGCGCCTACACCCCGCAGCCCGCTGTCCCGGCCACGCCGCAGGTCGAGCAGCAGCCGATGCCGCCGCGCAGCAACCCGACCCCGCCGGTCGGCCTGCCCGGCCACGGCCTCGGCGGTCACGGACTGCCCCCGCGCTCGGTCCCGGTCAGCGACGACCCCGAGGACGACGAGGTCGACGTCCCCCCCTTCATGCGCCGCTGACCCCCGCACCCCCGAAACGGCCGGGCTCGGCAGCCTCCTCCGCCTCACGGCGGAACCGGCTGCCCGCCCGGCCGTTTTCGCCATTCGCGGGCTTATGGACCTTTTCGAGCGCGCTCAGGCGTCCATAAGCCCGCGAATGGCCGGGATGGGGCGAGGGGGTAGAAAGTGGGCAGCGAGAGTGGAGGGGGCAGGGTGCGCGTTCGTCGGGTGATCACCACTAGGCAGGGCGGCGGATCGGTCGCCCCGTACGACTCGTTCAACCTCGGTGATCACGTGGGGGACGACCCCGCGGCCGTGCGCGCCAACCGCGTGCGGCTGGCCGAGGGGATCGGGCTCACCCCCGACCGGCTGGTGTGGATGGAGCAGGTGCACGGCCGGACGGTCGGCGTGGTCAAGGGACCCACCGCCGAGCCGGTCGAGGCCACCGACGCGCTCGTCACAACCGAGCCGGGGCTGGCGCTGGTCGCGCTGGTCGCCGACTGCGTTCCGGTGCTGCTCGGCGATGCCGAGGCCGGGGTCGTCGCCGCCGTGCACGCCGGGCGGGTGGGCGCGCGGGTCGGCGTCGTCCCCGCGACCGTCGAGGCCATGCGCGAGCAGGGAGCGGAGCCCGGCCGGATCGAGGCGCTGCTCGGACCCTCGGTGTGCGGCCAGTGCTACGAGGTGCCCGCCGCGATGCAGGCCGACGTCGAGAAGCACCTGCCGGGCAGCGCGTGCCGCACCCGCTCGGGCACCCCGGGACTGGACCTGCGCGCCGGGCTCTGGCAGCAGCTCGCCGACGCCGGGGTCGGCCGCATCGGGCTCGACCCCCGGTGCACCGTCGAGGACGAGACGTTGTTCAGCCACCGCAGGCAGGCGCCGACGGGCCGCTTGGCCGCCGTGGTCTGGATGGAGTAGGCGGAATGTGCTCTGTTCGGCCCAACGGCTCGCCGACGGCCGCGACCGATCTTGTGACAAGAGCCACGGAGGTGACCCGGGCATGACCGACGAACGCCGGGCGGAGCTCGCAGCGGCCCTCGCCGAGCTCCAGGAACGGATCGCCGCCGCCTGTGCCGCGGCGGGGCGCCGTCCCGACGAGGTCCGGCTGCTGCCGATCACCAAGACCTTCCCCGCCACCGACGTGGCCCTGCTCGCCGAGCTCGGCATGACCGAGTTCGGCGAGAACCGGGACCAGGAGGCCCGCGCCAAGTCCGAGGAGCTGCGCGGACTGGTCCAGGGGCCACCGCCGCGGCTGCACATGATCGGCAACGTCCAGCGGAACAAGGCGCGGTCGGTGCTGCGGTGGGCGTCGGTGGTGCAGACCGTGGACAGCCCCAGGCTCGCCGACGCGCTCGCGAAGGCCGTCGCGGCCGCCAGGGACGCCGGGGAGCGCGACGGGCCGCTGGAGGTGCTGCTGCAGGCGAGCATCGACGGCGACCCGGCGCGTGGTGGCTCTCCGTTACCGGAACTGGCCGACTTGGCCGATCGGGTAGCCCGTTCGGAGCAACTCAGTTTGCGGGGTGTGATGACTGTCGCACCACGGGATTGGGAGCCCGCCCGGGCCTTCGCCGCGCTTGCCGAAACTGCCGGAAAACTGCTCCTTGATCACCCGAATGCCGTGGAGATCTCCGCCGGCATGAGTCAAGATCTTGAGGCGGCGATAGCTCACGGCTCGACCTTGGTGCGTGTCGGAACCTCCCTGCTCGGAGGTCGGCGGTTAGCCTCGCTCTAGCAAGTCGACGGGGCGGCACCGCTGCTCTCGGCGGTGAGGGAGTCGCGTCTGACGACGGGGAAGGGCTGGCGATGAGCGGGCTGCAGAAGCTGAAGGCCTACTTCGGGATGGTCCCCGCCGACGAGGTGGACGCCTACGACCGGGACTACCGACGCGACTACTCCGACGACTACGCCGCCGAGGCCGACGACTACGAGCCGTACCCCGAGCGGTCTCCCCGGCGTCGCAGGTTCGGCCGCTACCAGCCGGAACTGGTCGAGGACGTGGACGACTACGAGGTCGAGCCCGACCGCACGCGGAGTAACCGGTGGGCCGGCACCCCGCCGACCCGCGGCGCGCTCGCGGTGGAGCCCGAGCACGAGCCGGTCAGCAGGGTCCGCCCGCCGATCGAGCACCCCGCGCACCCGCTGAGCCGGATCACCACGCTGCATCCGCGCAGCTACAGCGAGGCCAGAACCATCGGCGAGCACTACCGGGACGGGATCCCGGTGATCCTGAACCTGACCGAGATGGACAACGCCGACGCGCGTCGGCTGGTGGACTTCTCGGCAGGGCTGGCGTTTGCCTTGCGCGGCGCGTTCGACAAGGTCACCAACAAGGTGTTCTTGCTCTCACCGCCGAACGTCGACGTCACCGCGGAGGACCGCCGTCGGATCGCCGAAGGCGGCTTCCTCAACCGGGGCTGAGAAGTGGCAGAGTAGAAGCGTGAATCCGGTCTTTGTCGTCCTGTACTACCTGCTGTTCTTCTTCTGGCTGTTGCTCACGGCGCGGGTCGTGGTCGAGCTCGTTCGCGCGTTCGCGCGTGAGTGGCGTCCGGCCGGCGGGGTTGCGGTGACGCTGGAGACCATCTACACAGTGACCGACCCACCCGTGCAGCTGGCCCGTCGAGTGATTCCGATGGTCCGAATCGGGGGCGTCGGTCTGGACTTGTCGATTATGGTGCTGCTGCTGGTCGTGTTCATACTGATGCGACTGGTAAGCCCCGGGTAACGGGGAACCCGAGGCTGACCAGCAGCCAGGAGTGCGTGAGGTGATCTGAGGATGCCGTTGACCCCCGCCGACGTTCATAACGTCGCGTTCAGCAAGCCGCCCATCGGCAAACGCGGCTACAACGAGGACGAGGTCGATGCGTTCCTCGACATGGTCGAGAGCGAGCTCGCCCGGCTGATCGAGGAGAACAACGACCTGCGTGCCCAGGTCGAGGAGCTGGACGCCCAGCTCGGCTCGACCCGTTCCGAGCTGGACGACGCGCGTTCGCGTTCGGCCGGTTCGGTCCCCGCCGCCCGCTCGATGGACGAGCCCCGCCGCCTGGCGCCGGTCCCGCCGCCCAGCGTGATGGAGCAGACCTCGCCCGGCAGCGGCGACCACCACGTCCAGGCCGCCAAGGTCCTCGGCCTGGCGCAGGAGATGGCCGACCGGCTCACCGCCGAGGCCAAGGCCGAGTCCGACGGCATGCTGTCGGAGGCCCGCACCAAGTCCGAGCAGCTGCTCTCCGAGGCCCGTGCCAAGGCGGACAGCATGGTCAACGAGGCGCGCACCCGCGCCGAGACGATGCTCAACGACGCGCGCACCCGCTCGGAGACGCTGGAGCGCAAGGCGCTGGAGAAGTCGACCGCGCTGGAGCGCGACGCGCAGCGCAAGCACGCCGAGGTCATGGGCAGCATCACCCAGGAGAAGAACAGCCTGGAGAAGGAGATCGACAAGCTGCGCACGTTCGAGCGGGAGTACCGCACGCGGCTGACGACCTTCCTGAAGTCCCAGCTTGGCGAGCTGGAGGGCCGTGCGTCCGCCGCTCCGTCCGAGGGCAGGGGCACCCAGAGCGGTGGCTACACCTTCGGTGCGCGCGCCGCAGAGGCCGGCTGATCCGGTCTCCGACGTGGTGCGCCTGCGTGATGGGGCGTGCTTGAGAAGTGCTGTACGTAGTCCTGCTGTTGGTTCTGGCCGCTTTCGGCCTGTTGGTCCTCGCTCTCGCCTCCGGTGCGATCGGATGGGCGTGGGGCTCGGTGGCGCTGAGCGTGGCCGCCGCGGTGGTGCTGGTCCTGGACTGGGCCGCACGCCGTAGGCGCCGTGACGTGCCCGCTGAGGCGGACGAACGGGCCAGGGAGGCGAAGGCCGTCGACACGACGGCAGCGAGCGCAGGGGCGAACTCCGGCCCCGATGACGCCGTTGCCGAGGCGGCGCCGGAGAGCGACAGCGGACGACCTCGGTTGGCATCGGACGATCCCGAGCCCGCCGAGGAGGACACCGACGCGGCCGACCTGCTGGTCGTGGCGGGCCTGACCGACGAGGTCGTGGTGGTCGACGAGCGGCCCAGGTACCACTTGCCCAGCTGCGAGTGGGCCCGAGGACACGCGACCATGCCGCTGCCGGTGCGTGAGGCACGCGAGCTGGGGTTCACCCCGTGCGCGCTGTGCACCCCGGACGCGGTGCTGGCCACCGTGCACCGGACCTCGCGGGCCAGGTAGGACGAAGAAAGACGCGCGGTGGGGTGGGTCGCCCAGGAGAGGCGACCCACCCCACTGACTCGTTTCCGGGGCCTGTCAGACCCTCGCGCCGTACTTGCGCTCGAAGAGCCGATGGCACAGCCGGACCCACGGCGACCACCGCGCCGGGCGGGCCGGTGGGTGGCCGACGGCGACCGCCACGCGGTCGAGCAGGTCCTCCAGCAGCGCGTCGTGCATCCAGCGGATCACCAGCGGCCACAGCAGCCGCATCGTGCCCACCGTCCTTCCGGCCACGGTGTGCCGGACGATCGCCGTGCCCGGTCGAGGCCCGGGCAGCACCTCCAGGGTGTGCGTGCCCTTCAACGCCATCTTCGGCGAGAACGTGAACTCCACCAGCCTGCCCGGCTCGTAGGCGGTGCAGTCGTACCTGATCGGCCCGTGGCCGCCTCGGGCACCGACGCCGAGCGGCCGGTCCATGGCGATCATGGGCCATCGGTTGACCGGCCAGATCGTGCGGTCGGGGTCGAGCAGCTCGTCCAGCAGCGCGCCCGGGGTCGCGGCGTCGACCGGGAGCTCGCGCTCGTGCACGTTGTGAATCATGGTTCCCCACCTCCACGCCCTTCCATACGGGACCGTATGGAAGCTGACCGTACGGTAGCGTATGGAACGTGACGGTCAAGCGTGATGCGGGGCACGGGGTGCGCAAGCGCCTGACCCGGCGGGACTGGACGGCCGAGGCGCTGCTGGCCCTCGCTGATGGCGGGCTCAAGGCGGTGGCGATCGAGCCGCTCGCCGCACGGCTGGGCGCCACCAAGGGCAGCGCCTACCACCACTTCCCGAACCGGGACGCGCTCGTGGTGGCGATGCTGGAACGCTGGGAGACCGAGCACACCGAGGCGGTGATCACCGCGGTGCAGGACGAGCCGGACCCGCTGCGGCGGCTGCGGTTGCTGATCGCCACGGTGATCTCCGAGGACGGCGCCGACGCGTCCGTGGAGCTCGCGCTGCTCGCCGCGGCCGATGATCCGCTCGTGGCACCGGTTCTGCACCGCGTCACCGAGCGGCGGGTCGACTACATCGCCGCGGTGGTCGGAGAACTTGGCTTCGCGCGGCCGAAAGCGCGACGGCGGGCGCTGATGGCGTACTCCGCCTACCTCGGGCACGCGCAGCTTCGGCGGATGGCGGGCGACATGCTGCCGGGATCCCGTGCGGCGCAACGGGTCTATCTCGACGAGATGGTCGCGTTGCTGAGCGAGGGACTCGGTGAGTGAGCGGGTTCAGGTTCGCGGTGCGCGTCAAACCCGGTGCCCGCAAGGACTCCGTCGGCGGCAGGTGGGACGCGGGGGACCGGCCCGCGCTCGTGGTCGCCGTTGCCGCTCCCGCTGTTGAGGGGAAGGCCAATGAGGCCGTGCGCCGGGCGCTGGCGAGGGCGTTCGGCGTGCGGCGCCAGGATGTCGCCGTGGTGAGCGGGGATCGCGGTCGTGACAAGGTGATCGAGCTCGACCCGTGCCCGGAGGACGCCGCGCGGCGGCTCGCCGAGCTGCTCGGTTGAGGGTTACACCGCTTTCGAAACACGAGATCAACGACTCGTCATATCCGAGTTCTTGCGCACAGCGGCGACAATGGACCCCAGGTAACACGGCGCGAGCGCTGGAGGCGGAGTGACGGAGCTGTCGCTGGGACTCGGGATCGGCTCGTTGGTGGTGCTGATCGCGGTGCTCGCGGTGCGGGCCTCGGTGCGGCTGGGACTACCGTCACTGTTGCTCTACCTCGGGATCGGGCTGTTACTCGGCGAGGCGGGCTTCGGCATCCTCTTCAGCGATGCCCGGCTGACCCAGTACCTCGGTCTCGCCGCGCTGGTGGTGATCCTCGCGGAAGGCGGGCTCACGACGCGGTGGACCAACGTCCGCCCCGCGCTCGGGCTCGGCATCGCGATGTCCACTGTGGCCGTCGCGGTCAGCATCGGCGTCACCGGGGCTGGGCTGCACCTGCTGCTCGGCCTCGACTGGCGGACCGCGTTGCTGTGGGGCGCGGTGGTCTCCTCCACCGACGCCGCCGCGGTGTTCAGCGTCCTGCGCGGCTTGGGGGTGCACCGCAGGATCTCCGGGACTCTTGAGCTGGAGTCGGGGCTCAACGACGCGCCGGTCTACATCGCCGTCGTCCTCCTCGCCGGAAGCGACCCGGTCAGCTGGTGGACACCGGGGCTGGTGGTCTACGAGCTCGCGGTCGGCGCGGTCGTCGGCATCGCGCTCGGCTGGTTCGGCAGCCAGGCCCTGCGTCGCGCGGCGCTCCCCGCGACCGGTCTCTATCCACTTGCGACAGTCGCGGTCTGCGTGCTCGCCTACTCGGCGGGACAGGAGCTGCACGCCTCAGGCCTGCTCGCCACCTACGTCGCCGGGCTGGTGCTGGGCAACGCGAGGCTGCCGCACCGCGCCGACACGCTCTCGTTCGTGGAAGGACTGGGCTGGCTCTCGCAGATCGGCCTGTTCGTGTTGCTGGGCCTCTACGCCTCGCCGGGGCGGCTGCCCAGCGTCATCGTCCCGGCGTTGATCACCGGTGCGGTGCTGGTGCTCCTCGCCCGGCCGCTGTCGGTGTTCGCCTCGGCGCTGCCCTTCCGGGTGCCGTGGCGGGAACAGGTGTTCCTCTCCTGGTCCGGGCTTCGCGGTGCGGTGCCGATCGTGCTCGCGCTGATCCCGGTCACCGAGGAGGTTCCCGGCGCGCAGCAGCTGATCGACGTGGTGTTCGTGCTCGTGGTGGTGCTGACGCTGATCCAGGGCACGACACTGCCGCTGGTGGCCCGCGTGCTCGGGTTGGTGCGTCGCGGCGAGCCGCAGGAGATCCAGGTCGACGCGGCCCCGCTCGACGAGCTCGGCGCGGAGCTGTTGCAGGTGCGCGTCCCGGACGGCTCGAAGCTGCACGGCGTCTACATCAGCGAGCTGCGCCTGCCGGTGGGTGCCACGGTGAGCCTCGTGGTGCGCGGGAGATCCGGCTTCACCCCGCAGATGACCACGCGCGTGCAGGTGGGCGACCAGCTTTTGATCGTGACCACCGAGGACGTGCGCGAGGTCGCGGAGCGCAGGATCCGAGCGGTCGACCGGGCCGGCCGCTATGCGCGGTGGAAGGGCGAGCTGGGGGACTGACCTCCGCCGTTCGGGAGCTCGGGTCGAGCGCAACCCTGCCCGTTACCTTGTGTGCCAAGACTGTGCGAGTTCTGGCCGGGAACGCTTTGCCTTGTGGGAGCAGTTCCGGGGCGCATGTGCTGCGGGCTGTCCCACGGCGAGGTCTTCGGCGGCTGCCCAGTTGGTTCCAGGGCTAGGTGTACAACTCGGCATTGCGCGCTGCTTCCCTTGGCGCGCAACGCCTTCTGGAGGTTGTGCCGTGGATCGCATTCCAGGATCTGGACGGGGGCTGGCGCGTTCGCCCGGCGTCGGCTAGCTTCGGGTGCAAGGTCATGAGTGCCAGCGTCAAGCCCTAGCTTGCTGGTCGGCAACCCTCCAACCGCGGTGGGGTGCCCTAGGTGAGGACCTGGTTCGCCGTGAGGTACGGCGGACAAGCGCGGACTCCCCGGTGAGTCCCGACGGACTCACGGAGGTCGCAGTGTCGCTCGCGTTCGCCCCCATCCGCTCCTCGGTTCCCGCCGTCGTGGGCTCGCGGCTGACGGTTCCGCTGGTCACCGGTGAGCTGGTGCCCTACGCCAACCTCGACCACGCCGCCAGCGCCCCGTGCCTGGAGCAGGTCCGCGACGCCGTCGACGAGCTGCTGCCCTGGTACGCCAGCGTGCACCGGGGCGCCGGCTTCGCCTCCCAGGTCTGCACCCGCATCTACGAGCAGGCCCGGCACGCGGTGCGCCGCTTCGTCGGGGCCCGCCAGACCGACGCGGTCGTGTTCACCCGCAACACCACGGACTCGCTGAACCTGTTGGCGCGCAGCGTTCCCAAGGGCACCAGCGTCTTCGTCTTCGACACCGACCACCACGCCGCGCTGCTGCCGTGGCGCGGTCCGCGGGTCAACCGGCTGCGCACCCCCGCGACGCCCGCCGAGGCCGTGCGCGTGCTCGACGAAGCCCTCAAGGCAGCCCCGGTCGGTCCCCGCCTCGTGGTGATCACCGGCGCCTCCAACGTCACCGGCGAGGTGTGGCCGGTCAACGACCTCGTCCGGTGCGCGCACTCGCACGGCGCACGGACGGTGCTCGACGCCGCGCAGCTCGCCCCGCACCGACCGGTCGACGCCAGCGCGAGCGAGGTGGACTACGTCGTGCTGTCCGGGCACAAGCTCTACGCGCCGTTCGGCGCGGGTGCGCTGGTCGGTCGCTCGGACTGGTTGCAGCAGGCAGAGCCGTACCTGCTCGGCGGCGGTGCCACCCGCAACGTCGTCGACTGGGGCGACCACCTGGGCGTGAGCTGGTCGAAGGTGCCCGAGCGGCACGAGGCGGGCTCGCCGAACGTGGTCGGCGTGCACGCGCTCGCCGTGGCCTGCGGAGTGCTGGCGCGGCAGCGCTGGGAGGACGTCAAAGCGCACGAGGACAAGCTGTTCACCCAGCTCAAGGCCGGTCTGGCCACGGTGCCGGGGTTCCGTGAGCTGACGCTGTTCGGCGACGAGGCCCCCGACCGGGTCGGCGTCGTCAGCTTCACCGTCGACGGGCACGATGCCGGGCTGCTGGCGGCGATCCTGTCCGCCGAGTACGGCATCGGCGTGCGGGACGGCGCGTTCTGCGCGCACATCGCCACCAAGCGGCTGATCTCCGACAGCGGCGCCGATGGCGGACGCGCGCTGCGCATCAGCCTCGGCCTCGGCAACAACGCCGAGCACGTCTCGCGGGTGGTCGGCGCGCTGCGGCGGATCGTCACGGACGGCCCGAAGTGGAACTACGAGCTCGTCGACGGCCGCTGGACTCCGCGGAACGACCCGCGCCCGCTGCCGCCGTTCCTGGCCGACGTCTGATCCGCGACGCTGGTCAGGGACAATGGCCGGGTGAGCGACAATGACCCGGTGAGCACCGAGGGCACCACACCGACCCCCGAGCCGCCGCCACGCAGACTCGGACTGTTCGCCGGGTTGGCCGTGGTCGTGCTCGGGCTGGACATCGTCACCAAGCTCTGGGCGGTCGCCACCCTGGAGGGCCAGGAGCCGATCCGGCTCTTCGGAGGCGCGCTCTACCTGGTGCTCGTCCGCAACCCGGGCGCGGCGTGGTCCATCGGCGCCGACTACACCTGGCTGCTGTCGCTGATCATGGCCGCGGTCGCGGCTGCCATCCTGTTCTTCGCGCCCCGCCTGCGCTCGGGCGGCTGGGCGGCCGGGCTCGGCCTCGTGCTGGCCGGGGCGCTTGGCAACCTCGGCGACCGGCTGTTCCGCCCGCCGGGCTTCCTGCACGGCCACGTCGTGGACTTCCTGTCGCTGTTCGCCCCGGACGGCTCGGTCTGGCCGGTGTTCAACGTCGCCGACTCCGCGATCTGCGTCGGCGGCGCGCTGATCGTGCTGATGGCGCTGCTCGGCCGGGAGTACGACGGCACGCTGATCGAGAAGAAGTCCTCGAAGAAGGGAACCTCGTCGTGAGCGAGCTTGCGAGCGAACCATTCACCACAGCGGCTTCGCTCACGATCCACCGAGCTTGCGAGGTGGGCTCGTGAGCGCACGCACCCTGCCGGTGCCGGACGGCCTGGAGGGCATGCGCGTCGACGCGGGCCTGTCGAAGCTGCTCGGCCTGTCCCGCACGGTCGTCGCCGGGCTCACCGAGAACGGCGACGTCCTGGTGGACGGCCGTCCCGTCGGCAAGTCCGACCGGCTCACCGCGGGCTCCTGGCTGGAGATCACCCTGCCGGAGCCGGAGCGCCCGGTGGAGGTCCAGGCCATCGCGGTCGAGGGCCTTGAGGTGCTGCACGAGGACGACGACATCGTGGTGGTCGACAAGCCGGTCGGCGTCGCGGTCCACCCGAGCCCCGGCTGGACCGGCCCCACGGTGGTCGGCGGCCTCGCGGCGGCGGGCGTGCGCATCGCGACCTCCGGCGCGGCGGAGCGCCAGGGGGTCGTGCACCGCCTGGACGCCGGGACCACGGGCGTGATGGTCGTCGCGAAGAGCGAGCACGCCTACTCGGTGCTGAAGCGGGCGTTCAAGGAGCGCACCGTGGACAAGGGCTACCACGCCTTGGTCCAGGGCCACCCCGACCCGTCCCGCGGCACCATCGACGCGCCGATCGACCGCCACCCCAAGCACGACTACAAGTTCGCGGTGATGAACGGCGGCAAGGACTCGATCACCCACTACGAGGTGATGGAGGCGTTCCGCGCGGCGTCCCTGGTCGACGTGAAGCTGGAGACCGGTCGCACGCACCAGATCCGCGTCCACTTCTCGGCGCTGAAGCACCCGTGCGTCGGCGACCTGACCTACGGCGCGGACCCGGTGCTGGCCAAGCGGCTCAAGCTCACCCGCCAGTGGCTGCACGCCCGCACCCTCGGCTTCCACCACCCGGCGGACGGCCAGTGGGTCCAGTTCGTCTCCGAGTACCCCGCCGACCTCGCCGACGCCCTCGAAACCCTCCGCGCCGAGTCCTGACCCATACCCGCCATTCGCGGGCTTATGGACGTCTCAGCACGTGCGAAACGGTCCATAAGCCCGCGAATGGCCGGGTAGCGGGTGGGTCAGTCGAGGGTGGTCCAGGAGAGGCTGCGCTTGTCGTCGTCGGAGCGGGCGCTCCACCTGACCGCGACGACGTCGGTGGACTCGGGGAGCACGTAGACCGTGTGGCCGCCCGCGGTCTCTCCCGGCTGCACACCGATGCGGTGCGGCGGGCGGGAGGACAGCGAGACCGGCGCCTTGGCGATCTGCCTGCCGTCCTTGGCGACCAGCATCAGGTACAGGTCGGGCAGGGAGGCGAAGGGGATCTGGCCGCGGTTGGTCAGCTCCGTGTGCACGACGACCGCTCGTTCGCCCTCCTGGAGGCGGTAGCCCGCCGCCGTGAACAGGAAGTCCGCCGGGTCGACCACCTCGACCAGCTGGATCGCCAGCTGCTCGCCTTCGAGGCCGATGGTCTCCAGGGTGGTGCCGATCTTGCCGGTGCGGGGGCCGGTCGGGGTGGCGGGCTGCTGGTCGCCGCGAGCCCAGGACGAGCTCTGCGGCGGACCCCAGGTGCTCAGCACCGGATCCGACGGGGGCAGGGGCTGCTGCGGGACGGGCTGCGCTGGGAACGGCGTGCTCTGCGGGTGCTGCTGCGCGGGGAACGGGGTGCTCGGCGGGCCGGGCATGAACGCCTGCGGCGGGTGAGCCCCGGTGTGGCCACCGTGGACCGGGTACGGGCCGCTGTGCCCGGGCGGGTAGGGGCCGCTGGGCGTTCCGTGCACCGGGTAGGCACCGCTCGGTGTGCCGTGCACCGGCTGCTGGGGCGGGGGCGGGTAGCCCCACTGCGGCGGCGGGGGCGGAGCGAGCGCCGCTCTGAGTCCGTTCGGGTCGCACTCGACGCCCACGAGCAGCGGGAGGCCGGTCGCGGAGAGGGCGATCAGCCGGGAGGCCACCTCGCGGGCGTCCATTCCGGCTCTCGCGGCGATTTCGTGCACTGCCGCACGGCCCGCCTCCGCGACCAGAGCGAGCAGACGGGCATCGACGGGATCGGGCACAGCCACGCACGGCACGCTACCCCGTCGCCGAGATCATCGCGCCGAGGGCAGGGGCATCTCCCGGCCCAGGCCGAAGATCGAGATCTCGGCAGTTGGTAGAGCGCGCTAACGCTTTCGGTCTGCCGCTTGGACCGAAGTGGCGGTCCAATGCCCGACATATCCGCTGCTCAGGGCCACTTGAGCAATCAAGTGGCAGTGGTGGGGGAGGCGTGTCCGCGCCCACATCGGCGAAGGAAACGGTCTGGGAACAGCTCTTGTCATCGTTGTCGGACTGGCCCAGGATTGCCGACCTCAGGGGATGCCAACTGCAGATGACCACTCAGTGACGAGGAAGGTCTGAGAATGCGACGGAGAGCCGCCCTCGGTGCGCTCGTGGCCACGACCATGGTCCTGAGCGGGTGCCTCGGACAGCCACAGAACGCCGACACCGCCCGTAACGCCGACGCCACAGAGATCTCGCTGACGATCACCGGCAACGCCGTCGCCGGTGGCAAGAACGCCGCGAAGGCGGCCTGGGTGACCGACTGGGTGATCCCCCGGTTCGTGGAGCAGCAGAAACAGAAGGGCGTCACCGCCACCGTCCGGTTCGACGGCAACGGCGCCGGCGACGAGGACTACAAGACCAAGATCGCGCTGGACCTGAAGACCGGTGGCGGCGCCGACATCATGGGCATCGACGGCATCTGGGTCGGCGAGTTCGCAGGCGGCAGCCAGATCAAGCCGCTTGAGGAGATCGTCGGCAAGGACAAGGTCGAGGCGTGGGAGGGCTGGAAGCAGATCCCGCAGGCGGTGCAGAGCGTCGGCTCCTTCGAGGGCAAGCGCTACGGCGTTCCGGACGGCACCGACGGCCGGGTGCTGTTCTACAACAAGAAGCTCTTCGCGCGGGCCGGTCTGCCCGCCGACTGGCAGCCGCGCAGCTGGGACGAGCTGCTCTCCGCCGGTGAGGCGCTCAAGCGGCTGCCGGGCGTGACGCCGATCCAGCTCAACGCGGGCACCGCGATGGGCGAGGCGGCGACCATGCAAGGCGTGCTGCCGATGCTGGTCGGCACGGGCAAGCCCCTGCTGACCGACGGCAAGTGGCAGGGCGCGACCAGCAACGTCAAGGACGTTCTCGGCCTGTACCAACGGATCTACGGCTCCGGGCTGGGCGATCCGTTGCTGCAGCAGGAGGCCAAGGGGCGGGACAAGTCCTTCGCCCAGTTCGCCGACAACAAGATCGGCATCCTGCTGGAGAGCGACTACCTGTGGCGCTCGGTGCTGGAGCCGACCAAGGGCGCGGCGAAGATGGCCGACCGGAACAGCTCGGTGGGCTGGGCGCTGGTCCCGGCGCAGCGGCCCGGCTCCGGCGTGCGCGGCCAGGACTTCGTGAGCATGTCCGGCGGCTCGATCAACCTGATCAACGCCAACAGCAAGTACCCGGCGCAGGCGTGGGAGCTGTTGCAGCTGATGAACTCCGCCGAGGCGGTCAAGGCGCGGCTCGGCGGTGCCGCACAGGTCACCCAGCGCACCGACGTCAACAACGAGGTGCTCGCCGGGGACCCGATGCTGTCGTTCGTCGCGCAGAAGGTGCTGCCGATCACCGAGTACCGGCCCGGCGTCGCCGACTACACCAGGGTCTCCGCCGCGTTGCAGCAGGCGACGGCGGACGTGGTGAGCGGCAAGACCGCCCAGGAGGCGCTGACGGCCTACCAGGCGGCGCTGACCAAGGTCGTGGGAGAGGCCAAGGTTGTCTCCGGCTGACCCGGGCACCACGACCGTGACCGAACGCCCGTCGGTGGCGCGCCGCGCCAAGCGGTTCGCCACCGACGTCGCCGGTCTCGGTCTTGCCCGCGCCGTGGGGTTCGTCGCGCCCGCGTTGCTGCTGATCGCGGTGTTCCTGATCTTCCCGGCGCTCTGGACCATCTACATCGGACTGACCAACTACCAGCTCACCGGGCCGAACTCGGTCGCGCCGCAGCTGGTCGGGATCGACAACTTCGTCACCGCGCTCAACGACGCGCTGTTCCAGAACTCGTTGTGGCTCACGGCGTTGTTCGTGCTCGGCTCGGCGGTGATCGGTCAGAACATCCTGGGGTTCACGCTCGCGTGGACGCTGCGCAAGGCCAAGCCCGGCCTGCGGCGCGTCGTGGAGTCCCTGGTGCTGCTGGCGTGGATCCTGCCGAGCACGGTGGTGGCCTACCTCTGGTTCGCGGTGCTCGACCGCGATGGCGGCACGCTCAACGCGCTGCTGGGCTCGGAGGGCACCGCGTGGCTCGTCGAGTACCCGATGCTGTCGCTGGTCGTGTTCAACACCTGGCGCGGCACGGCCTTCTCGATGCTGCTCTACAGCTCGGCGCTGGCCGCGGTGCCGCCGTCGCAGCTGGAGACGGCGCGGGTGGTCGGTGCGAGCGGCTGGCAGACCGTGCGCGACATCGTCTTCCCGCACATCCGCGGTCACGTGCTGACCAACACGCTGCTGATCAGCTTGTGGACGGCCAACGACTTCTCGCCGTTCCTGCTCACCGCAGGTGGTCCCAACCACGCCTCGGAGACGCTGCCGGTGTTCATCTACCGGCAGGCGCTCGAAGGCGGTCAGCTCGGTTACGCGTCGGCGATCTCGTTGTTGCTGCTGCTGGCGAACCTCGTGGTCGCCGCGGTCTACCTGTGGTTGCTGCGGAGGAAGTCATGAGTCCGCTGATGATGGTGCGGCGCATCGGTTTCTACGTGGTGATCGCCGTGCTGATGGCGTTCTTCGCGATCCCGATGCTGTGGTTGGCCAGCGCGCCGTTCGACAGCAAACCGGGGCTCGGGCTCCGCTGGCCGGACTGGACGCTGGACAACGTCAAGACGACGTTGGAGCACCCGTACGCGTTGACCTCGCTGTGGAACTCCTTGGTCATCTGCGTGGTGGCAACGGTGATCACCGCGACGTTCGCCGCGCTCGCGGCCTACGCGCTCTCCCGCGTCCGCATTCCCGGCCGCGACCTGATGCTCTACGTGCTGCTGCTGTTGTCCAGCGTGGTCACCGGCACCGCGGCGATGGTGCCGATCTTCGTGATGATGTTCCAGCTCGGGCTGATCAACTCGCAGTTCGGCACCGCGCTGGTGATCGCGGGCGGCATGTTGCCCGCTGCGATCTTCATCCTGAAGGACTTCGTGGACTCGGTCCCGCGCTCCTACGAGGAGTCCGCGCGGGTCTTCGGGGCGTCGCCGTTCCAGGTGCTCACCCACGTCGTGCTGCCCGTCGCCCGCCCCGGCATCGCCACGATCCTGGTGTGGGCCTTCGTCAACGCCTGGGGCAACTTCCTGTTGCCGTTCCTGCTGATCCGCGAGGTCGGCAAGCAGCCGGGCGCGGTGCTGCTGCGCACGCTCCAGGACGAGGGCGGCAGCGTCAACCTCACCGTCATCCCGGTGTTCTCGCTGCTGTACTCGATCCCGGTGGTCGTGTTGTACGTGCTGGTGAGCAAGCGCTACGGGTTCCGCTTCCACGGAGGGATCAAGAGCTGATGGCCGGAATCGACATCCGTGGTCTGTCCACTGTGTACCCCAACGGGGTGCGCGCGGTGGACGGGCTCGACCTGGAGATCGTCGACGGGGAGTTCTTCGCGTTGCTGGGTCCGTCCGGTTGCGGCAAGACCACGTTGCTGCGCACCATCGCCGGGCTGGAGCAGGCCAGCTCCGGTGAGGTGGTGATCGGCGGAGAGGACGTCACCGGGGTCGATCCCGGCAAGCGCAAGGTCGCGATGGTCTTCCAGGACTACGCGCTGTTCCCGCACATGACCGTCGCGGAGAACATCGGTTACCCGCTGCGGGTGCGCGGTGAGTCCAAGGCGCGGCAGCGCGAGGTGGCCGAGGAGACCTCCGGCGGGCTGAGCCTGTCCGGGCTGCTCGACCGGCGCCCCGGCCAGCTCTCCGGAGGCCAGCAGCAGCGGGTCGCGCTCGCCAGGGCGATCGCCATGGACGCCGGGGTGCTCCTGCTGGACGAGCCACTGTCCAACTTGGACGCACGACTGCGGCTGGAGGCGCGGACGTTCCTCAAGCGGTTGCAGCGCGAGCTCGGGCTCACGACCGTCTTCGTCACCCACGACCAGGCCGAGGCGCTCGCGCTGGCCGACCGGATCGCGGTGATGGAGTCCGGGAGGATCCGTCAGCTCGGCAGTCCGCGCGAGGTCTTCCAGCGCCCGGCCAACACCTTCGTCGCCAACTTCATCGGCTCGACCCCGATGAACCTCCTGGACGCCGTGGTGCGCGACGGGTTCGTGGAGGTCGCGGGCGCGCGGGTGACGCTGCCGCCCGGCGTGCTGCTGGCCGACGGGACGCCGGTCACCGCCGGGATCCGGCCGGAGTACCTCAACCCCGGCGCTGGCGAGGGCATCACCGGTGTGGTGTCCACTGTGGAGAACCTCGGCGTCTCGTCGCTGGTGTCGATCGAGTGCCCCGGTGAGGTCCTGGTCGGTCTGACCGTCCCGGAACAGCACGAGCCCTCGGTCGGCGAGACGGTCACCGCGGCGCCGGAACCGGGCCGCCTGCTGGTCTTCGACGAGGAGGGCCTGCTGCTCGGGTCGGCCGAGGTCGCGGCGACATGACCGTCCACAGTGGTCGATGGGTTCGCGAGGACCGCGCCGCGCGGATGTGGCCGGGGCTGGCCTTCGAGGTGCCGGTGGGGGCGCCCGCGGTCACCGTGGAGCTGGAGTTCGACGACTCCTCCGGTGCGGTCATCGACCTGGGGTGCGAGGGTGCCGCGGGCTGGCGTGGCTGGTCTGGCGGCGCCCGGCGCTCGTTCACCATCACGCGGGACTGGGCGACTCCGGGGTACCTGCCTGGAGAGCTGGAGCCCGGCCCGTGGCACGTGGTGCTCGGGCTGCACCGGGTTCCGGTCGACGGCGTCGACTACCGGGTCACCGTGTCGTTCGCCCCCGTCGCCCGGCCGTCGCCGATGGACTCGCCGAAGGTGCCGCAACGGCCTCCGGTCCGCGACCTCCCCGCCGCGCCCGGGCTGCGGTGGGTGCCCGCCGACTTCCACTCGCACACGCTGCACTCGGACGGGGCGTTGACGGTCCCGGAGCTGGCCGCGCTCGCCGTCTCCCGTGGGCTGTCGGCGTTGGCGGTCACCGACCACAACACCGTCAGCCACCACGCGGAGCTCGCCGAGGTGGGGCAGCGGTACGGCATCGCGCTCGTCCCCGGCCAGGAGGTGACCACAGAGTCCGGGCACGCCAACGCCTTCGGTGACATCGGGTGGATCGACTTCCGGCGGCCCGCCGTCGAGTGGCTGTCCACTGTGGAGGAGCGCGGCGGCCTGCTGTCGGTCAACCACCCCCTCGGCGCGGACTGTTCGTGGCGGCACCCGCTGCCCCGGCGCGCACCGCTGGCCGAGGTGTGGCACTCCAGCTGGCTCGATCCCCGGTGGGGCGGACCACTGGCGTGGTGGCAGGCGTGGGGCCGCGAGGTCACGCCGATCGGGGGCAGCGACTGGCACCGTTCCGGCTCGGACGCGATTCCGGGCACCCCGACGACGTGGGTCGCGGTGGACGCAGCGGCCTCGGGGCCGGGGGAGCTGGCGCTCGCTGTGCTCGACGGCCTGCGCGCGGGGCGGACGGCGGTCTCGGCCGGGCTCGACGCGCCGGTGTTGCTGCCGGTGGACGGGGAGTTGGTCGCGGTGGACGCCGACGGAACCCTCGTGATCGACGCCGAGGGGTCGCGTCGGCCGGTCCGCGGCGCGTCGTGCACGCTCCCGGCGGGAGCGGAAGGCGGGATGGTGCTCTTCGGTCACGACAGCGCCGTGGTGTCCATCTGCGCTGCTCCGTGAGCCAGTGAACGCCGCGGCCGTTCTGTTCGCAGCGGTCAGCGAACGGCGCGGTGGGCCCAGACGGTGTCGCGCACCACGCTGATGCCGTAGCCGGGAACGACGTAGTCCAGGTCGTCGAGCTCGCCCAGCGTCGGGTCGAGGTCCTTGCCGGTGCGGGCGTCCAGCGTCATCAGCCCGTGGGAGGAGGTCACGTAGGCCACGCCCTTGTGCGCGGTGTTCAGCGTCGGGGCCTCGCGCTTGGCCGCCTTGTCCGGCAGCTCCCACCGCTTCGACATCGACGTCGCGTCGAACCCGGCCATGTACTGGCCGTAGAAGCTGCGCCCGCAGACCACGGCATTCTCGTCGTCGGAGTCGCAGCTCCACGGGCCGTCCAGGGTCAGCCTGGGCTGCCCGGTCGCGGTGTCGAGCAGGTAGGTGGTCGTTTTGGCCAGCTCGCCCGCCGGGGTGCCCGCGAAGCTGGCGAGGCGGTCGCCGACCATCCGCGTGCGGCTGAAGGGGTGTCTGGGCTCGCCGTCGAACTTCGGGCCCGTCCAGCGCTGTGCGCCGTCCCCTGCCGCCAGCCCGACCGCCTCGGTCGTGATGCCCTTCGTCACGTGGTGCCCGACGACGATGTCGCCCGCCAGTCCGATCGCGGTGAACCCGGGCTTGTTCCACTTGGGGGTTCCGTCCACCGTGGACAGTGCGACCGTCGCGGACACCTTCAGCAGGTCGGCTTCCACGACCACGGTGTTCCGGTCGGCGCCGACGATGCGCGGCGTGTTGTCCGGCAGGAGCAGGGCGTCCGACGCGTCGATCGGGCTCTCCCATGCCTTGGCGCCGGTCTTCGGGTTGTACGCGATGACCGTGTAGCGCATGTGGTCCTGGCTGGTTCCCGTGCCCTTCACCGTGTGCGCGACGGCCAGCAGCACCAGCGACCCGTCCTCCAGGCCGTAGGGCGCCGAGACCTTGGCCTTCTGCGGGACCTCGATCGGGAACTCCTTGCGGGGCTCACCGTCGAGCCCGAAGACCCGGATCTTCGGGCGCTCGCCGGTGTCCACCGAGGCGACCGCGTCGCCGGTCAGCGTGAAGGGGGTGGTGCCGACCCGCTCACCCTTCGGCTCGAACTGGCGCGGCGGGTTGACCAGCTGGGTCGCGGGCTTCGTGGTCACCGGGGGCTGTTCCGTTGACTGGGGGCTCGGCTGTTCCTGTTCGCTGGAACAGCTGGTGACCAGCAACGATGCGGCAAGGACGGCGGCGGCGCGAACTCGCATGGGCGGGCTCCAGGGCGACTGTTATTAGGGGATACTTAGTTATGCTTCATAACGCAGCGAGGAACCGTAACAGTCCGGGCCGCCGCGCGGTCGCCTAGGCTGGGGAAAACGGCGATGGGGGCGGTGTGCGCGAGGCGGTGAGCAGACGAGACCGGCTGCGGGCCGAGCTCGATCGAGACCTGCGGACAACCGCGCGACGGCTTCTCGTCAACGACGGCCCGGAAGCGGTCGCCTTCACCGCGATCGCGCGGGAGCTGAGCATCACCCCGCCCGCGATCTACCGCTACTACGCCAACCGGGACGAGCTGATCCAGGCGCTGGCGCACGACCTGGTCACCGAGCTCGTCGACGGACTGCACGCCGCATCGGCCGCGGTTCTCGACAAGCACCCCGGGCGGCAGATCCTCGCCATGATGCGGGACTTCCGAGCGTGGTCGCTGCGCAACCGCGCCGAGTTCACCCTGCTGCTGGGCAACCCGATCCCCGAGGCCAGCCGGGTGACCAGCGAGCTCGCGCGCGACTGGATGCACCTGGCATGGGCCTTCGGCGAGCCCTATGAGCGACTCTGGAAGCTGCGGCCGTTCGCGGCCCCCGCCGACTCCGAGCTGAGCGAGGAGCTGTGCGCGCAGCTCGACCGCTACCGGGAGCTGATCGGCTTCACCATCCCGAGAGGCGCCGTGCTGCTGTTCTTCGAGTGCTGGAGCCGGATCTACGGCGCGACGTGTCTGGACGTGTTCGGGCACTTCAGCATGGCGGTGCCGGATCTGTCCTCGGTCTACGAGCAGATGTGCCAGGGCGTCTGCGCGAAGCTCGGCATCGACTACGAGCCGCCGGCGGAGGCCACCGGCGGCTCGTAGACGTCGATCGGGTCAGCGGTTGAGGCGCACGCCCGTGATCTCCCAGGGGCGCATGGGGACCTCGACCACACCGTCCACAACGGACAGTTCATCGACCACCGCGCCGGTGAGGTCGACGCGGGCCGCGGTGACGAGGCCGGGGAGGCTGACCTTCGCGGTGCTCGCGGAGGCGGAGTACGAGACCAGTCGCAGCTCCAGGCCGTCGCGCTGGCGCAAGCCGCAGGCCGTCGCACCGGTCACCGCGATGCCTTCGCCCGCCGACAGCTCGGACGCGTCGCCAGTGCCCGCCACAGTGATCAACGGGTTGCGGTAGCGCTCCGCCGCGTCCATCAGGTTCGCCGACGCCCAGTCGCCCGCGTGCGGCAGGACGGCGAAGCAGCTCGTCGTCACGCCGGGGACCTGTGCCTCGGGGATCGGCGTCGTCGGACCGGCGGGCTCCGCCCGTAGCGGGTGGAGGTTGCGGCTGATCGCCCCCACCGCGCGCAGCAGCGTCAGAGCCAGTTCGGAACCGTCTTCGCTTACTTCGTACTCGGTCACGTTGTGCAGCAACACACCTGTGCCACCTGCGTCCACAAAGGACGATGCGGGGAAGGTTGGAAGCGGGTGCTCACCGTTGCCGCCCTCGTTGACGAGTGCGCGCTCCACCACGGAGAACTGGCCCTCCGCGTGCGAGCTCGTCGCGGTGCGAGCCGTGGGGAGGTGGAAGCGGACGCGGTGGTCGACGCTGCGGTTGTCGAAGGAGACCTCGATGCGGGCGAAGGGCTCGTTGACGCGGAGCTCCACGCGCATCGTCACCTCGACCGCGACCGTCTCCGGGGTGCGGGCCGTGCCGTCGAAGTCCACCAGGCCCTTCGGCCAGTCGTAGGACCTGCGCACCACGACCGCGCCCAGCAGCGGACCCCGCTCGGCCTCGACGACGGAAACCGCGGTCGGCTTGTCCACCAGGGTGTCGGTCATCGGCGGGCCGTAGTTGTAGCTGTCGCCCGCGTCTCCGCCGTCCACGATGCGGCCGACCCCGTCCAGGACCGTGCCGTCCGCGCCCGTGACGCGCAGCGTGCCGTCCTCGTTCACCGCGACGGAAACCAGGCCGTTGCGCAGCGATCCGTCCACAAAGGACACTTCGCCGGGGAGGACGCCAATGCCGGGGCGCGGGCGGACCGACGCCCAGCCCAGCGCGGGCGCGGTGGTCAGCGCCAGCAGCTCGCGGCTCGGCTCGTCGACCACGCGCAGCCGCCACTCGCCGGGGCCCGCCGCCGCGACCGCCGCGGTCAGCTCGTCCGCGAAACGCTCCACGTCGTAGGCCGGATCGCCCATGCGGCCGACGGTGAACGTGACCGTGTGGTCGGAGATCTCCGCGCGCTGGATGGCGCGGCTGTACATGACCTGGCCGAAGGTGCGCCTGCGCACCGCGTTCACCAGGTCCTGCGCCGGGAAGGTCGCGTCGATGAGGTTTCGCTGCGCGCGGGCGACCTCCTGGGTCGGCGCGAGGCTGCCGTCGGGGAGTTCGAGTGCGACCTCGGACCACTCGTCGGGCGCGACCACCTGGCAGCGCACCAGGTCCGTGCGCTCGTGCGCGCTCGGGTTGACCACGACCACCGAGTCCGACGGGGCAGTGGCGGCGAGCTCGTTCAGCGTGCGGTCGCGGACCGCGCTGCCCAGCTGCTCCGCCTCCGCGATGCGGGCCGCGACCTGCTGGGCCGTGGTGTCCGCGCCGCAGCCGGTCACCGAGTCGTGGCAGGAGGCGTCGACCAGGCGCAGCCACGCCATGCCCAGGAACGGTTCGGCGGCCGACGGGCACCACAGCGCCGACAGCGGCTCCGCGTAGCGCTCCACCATCCGCTCCGCCTCGGCCATCGCCCGCTTCACGGCGACCCGCACGGACAGGATGCCCGGCAACAGGTTCGCCCTCGCGTGGCTGCGGAGCTCGCCGAGCACCTCGGGCAGCCCGGTCTCCTCCGGGTCGCGCCCGGACAGCGCCTCCGCCAGCGTCTCCAGGCGCAGCGTCACCTCCGCCGCGGAGCCCTGAACCGCGCCGACCTGCTCCAGCAACGTCGGGATCGGGGCGCTGTGGTCGGTGCCGTACATGGCGAGCGGCTCGGTGTCACCGAACCAGGCGCGCATCTGCTCGGCGAAGGAAATAGAGCGCTCTACTGTCGCTGAAGGGTCGCTGAACAGCACTGACGCGTTGCCGTAGCCGCCGGGCAGGTACTCGGTGCGCACGGCGGAGCCGTCCGGGGAGACCCAGCGGAACGAGTGGTGGTCGACATGGGCGGGGACCCCGCGCCACAGGCACGCCTGGTCGAAGCCGAAGCCGCGCAGGATCTGCGGCAGCTGGGCGGTGTGGCCGAACTGGTCGGGGATGTAGCCGACGCGCATGGCGCCGCCGAGCTCCGCCGAGCGCGCCAGGCCGATCTCCAGGTTGCGCACCAGGTTCTCGCCGGAGCACAGGAAGGAGTCGGCGAGCACCCGCCACGGCCCCACGGCCAGCTGGCCCGAGCGCACCAGGGCGATCACCCTGGGCAGCGCGTCCGGACGGACCTCCAGGTAGTCGTCGACGGCCGCGGTCTGCCCGTCCAGGGTGAACCGGAAGCGCGGATCGGCCTCCAACCGGGGGAGGACGGTGTCGAGCAGGTCCACGAGCTGGAGCCGGAACCGCTGGAACGGTTCGTACCACTCGCGGTCCCAGTGGGTGTGCGGGACAACATGCACCGTGCGGCGAGAAACAGTGGCGTCGGTCACGCCCGGCACCGTAACCGCGGACCGGCGGCGCTGTCAGTGCCGAATCGTCGGAAGTGGACCGCGAGGCGTGGCCTTTCGCGCCCAGCCGGGTCCTTTCCGTCGAACCTGGTCGTGTGACCAGGGTTTTCGGCAATCGCGCCGCTGCCGTCGAACTCGCCATAGGCTGGCCGAAACCGCGAGAGACGCCCGCTCGGCCGTGGCCGGGCGACTGGCGCGCTGGAGGGGGACGCCAGATGCCGGTCGACGCCACGACTCCCAGGGTGTCCGGTGCCACGCTGTTCACCGACGAGTACCTGCAGAACTCCCACGAGGTCCTGGCGCTGCTGCGGGCCGACGGGCCCGTGCACCGGGCGCGCACCGCGAACGGGCTGCACGCCTGGGTGGTGACCAGGTACGACGACGCCAGGGCCGCGCTGGCCGACGACGTGGGCCTGCTGAAGAACCCCGAGGGCCTCACCGCCGCGATCCGGGCCAACCTCGACGACCCCGAGCGGGGCCTGACCTTCTCCGCCGACATCGCCCACCACATGCTCAACAGCGACGGCGCCGACCACGCCCGGCTGCGCGGGCTGGTGGGCGCGGTCTTCACCGCCGAGCGGATCGAGCGGCTGCGGCCGGGGATCATCCGGATCGCCGACGAGCTGCTCGACGCCATGGCGGGCAAGCGCCGCGTCGACCTGATCGACGAGTACGCCCTGCTGCTGCCGGTCGCGGTGATCTGCGAGCTGCTCGGCGTTCCCCGCCAGGACCGGGACCGCTTCCGGAGCTGGTCCAACAGCATCCTCGGTGCCGCGGACCCGGACGCCACCCGGGACGCCAGCATCGCGCTCGCCGCGTACCTGGTGCAGCTGATCAGGGGCAAGGCCGCGATGCCTGGCGAGGACCTGCTCTCGGCGCTGCTGACGGCGGGCGAGGAACAGGACCGGCTGAGCGAGATCGAGCTGATCTCCATGGTCTTCCTGCTGCTGGTCGCAGGGCACGAGACGGCGGGCAACCTGATCGGCAACGGCGTGCTGGCGCTGCTGCGCGAACCCGGCCAGCTCGCCGCGCTGCGCGCGGACCCGTCCCTGCTGCCGAGGGCGGTCGAGGAGCTGCTGCGCTTCGACGGCCCGGTCGCGATGACCACGCTGCGCTACACCGCGAAGCCGGTCACCATCGGCGGTGTCGACATCCCCCGGGGCGAGATCGTCTTCATCGCGCTCACCTCGGCCAACCGGGACGGGGCGCGCTTCACCGACCCCGACCGCCTTGACATCACCCGGCCGGTGAGCGAGCACATCGCCTTCGGCCACGGCATGCACCGCTGCCTCGGCGCCCCGCTGGCCAGGATCGAGGGCGAGGTGGCGATCGGGCGGCTGCTGGCGCGCTTCCCCGAGCTGCGGCTGGACGCCAGGGACGGGGAGATCCGCTGGCGTCGTTCCACGCTCATGCACGGCCTGCACGCGCTGCCGGTCGCGCCCGGGGCGCCCGCGACGTGAGCCGGTCCTGACGAGGCGACCGGCTGGATAACCTGTCCGGGTGACCCCTGAGCAGCTGCTTGCCGCCGACCGAGAGCACGTCTGGCACCCGTACGCGCCGATGCCCGGGACGCACGAGCCGTTGGTGGTCGAGTCCGCCCGAGGCGTGCGGCTGCGGCTCGCCGACGGGCGCGAGCTGGTCGACGGCATGTCCTCGTGGTGGTCGGCGTTGCACGGCTACCGGCACCCGGTGCTCGACGAGGCGGTCCGCGACCAGCTCGGCCGGATGAGCCACGTGATGTTCGGCGGGCTGACCCACGAGCCCGCCGTGCGACTGTGCTCGCGGCTGGCGGAGATCACCCCGGAGCCGCTGCGGCACGTGTTCCTCAGCGACTCGGGCTCGGTCTCCGTCGAGGTCGCGGTCAAGATGTGCTTGCAGTACTGGCGTTCCCGCGGCCGAGTGGACAAGCGCCGGGTGCTCACCTGGCGCGGCGGCTACCACGGCGACACGTTCCTGCCGATGAGCCTGTGCGACCCGGACGGCGGCATGCACAGCCTCTGGACCGGGGTGCTCGCCGAGCAGGTGTTCGTGCCCGCCCCGCCGACGGGCTTCGACGCGGACATGGACACCGGGTACGTGCAGCTGCTCGCCGACGAGATCGAGCGGCACGCCGACCAGGTCGCCGCCGTGATCGTCGAGCCGGTGGTGCAGAACGCGGGCGGCATGCGCTTCCACAACCCGAGGTACCTGCACGTGCTGCGCGAGCTGACGCTGGCCAACGACGTGCTGCTGATCTTCGACGAGATCGCGACGGGCTTCGGCCGCAGCGGCGCGCTCTTCGCCGCCGACCACGCCGGGATCAGCCCGGACGTCATGTGCCTCGGCAAGGCGCTGACCGGTGGCTACCTGTCGATGGCCGCGACGGTGTGCACCACGGAGGTGGCCGAGGGGATCTCGCGCGGAGAGCTGCCGGTGCTGGCCCACGGCCCGACGTTCATGGGCAACCCGCTCGCCTCGGCCGTCGCCAACGCCTCGATCGACCTGCTGCTCGGGCAGGACTGGGCGGGCGAGGTGGCGCGCGTCGAGGCGGGACTGCGGGCCGGGCTCGCGCCCGCCCTGCGGCTGCCCGGCGTCGCGGACGTGCGGGTACTCGGCGCGATCGGCGTCGTGCAGCTCGACCACCCCGTGGACATGGCCACCGCGTCGAAGGCCGCGATCGAGCAGGGCGTGTGGGTGCGCCCGTTCCGCGACCTCATCTACGTCATGCCGCCGTACGTGAGCACCGACTCCGACATCGCGGCCATCACCTCCGCGGTGGTTGCCGCCGCCGCTGCGGGGTAGCTCACCCTCAGTGGATGCACGGACATGGAGTCTGGGTAGCGTGCGCGGCGTGACGCTGCTCGTGATCACCGGAACCGGCACCGAGGTCGGCAAGACCGTCGCCACTGCCGCGGTCGCCTCGCTCGCGCTCGCCGCGGGCAAGCGGGTCGCGGTGGTCAAGCCCGCGCAGACCGGTGTCCGGCCGGGCGAGCCCGGCGACGTCGACGAGGTGGTGCGGCTCGCGGGTGAGCTGACCGCGGTGGAGCTCTCGCGCTACACCGACGCGTTGTCCCCCGAGGCGGCGGCGCGCCGCTCCGGCCTGTCTCCGATCCGGCCGGCCAAGGCCGCCGACGCGGCGGCCGAGCTGGAGGGCTCCCACGACGTCGTCCTGGTCGAGGGCGCGGGCGGCCTGCTCGTCCGCTTCGACCACACCGGCGGCACGCTCGCCGACCTCGCGTGGGCGCTCGGCGCCCCGGTGCTGCTGGTCGCCGCGGCGGGCCTCGGCACGCTCAACACCACCGCCTTGACCTCGGAAGCGTTGCGCCACAGGGGAATCGAGTGCCTCGGCGTGGTCGTCGGCTCGTGGCCTGAGCAGCCCGATCTCGCCACCCGCAGCAACCTGCTCGACCTGCCGGTCGCCGCGCGCGCCCCGCTGCTCGGCGTCCTGCCGAGCGGACTCGGCAAGTACGAGCGCGAGGACTTCGTCCGGACCGCGCGCGCCCGGCTCGCCCCGCAGCTCGGCGGCGAGTTCGACCCCGTGGCCTTCGCCGAGCGGAACGCTCCGTAGCCGCTGCCGCCGAGTGGGTGGTTGACCGTCGGGAGTGATCTGGGCCTCAGTGCCGAGGGCGCGGGGTGCGGCACACTGCTGCCCGACGCAGCCGTCGAGACGAGGGAGTCACGGTGACCTCAGCCGCCGAACGCACCGACGACGACGTGCTCGACCTCGCGCGCGAGGTGGTCCTGGAGCGCGGCGAGGGCCTGCCCGAGGCGGACGTGCTGCGCGCGCTGCGACTGCCGGACGAGCGCCTGTCCGAGCTGCTGGAGCTCGCCCACCAGGTCCGGATGCGCTGGTGCGGCCCGGAGGTCGAGGTCGAGGGCATCGTCAGCCTCAAGACCGGCGGCTGCCCGGAGGACTGCCACTTCTGCTCGCAGTCCGGCCGGTTCCCCACCCCGGTGCGCTCGGCCTGGCTGGACATCCCCGGCCTGGTGAAGGCCGCCGAGCAGACCAGGGCGACCGGCGCGACGGAGTTCTGCATCGTCGCGGCGGTGCGCGGTCCGGACAAGCGGCTGCTGTCCCAGGTCAAGGCGGGCATCGAGGCGATCCGCGCCTCCGGCAACGACATCCAGATCGCCTGCTCGCTGGGCATGCTCACCCAGGATCAGGTGGACGAGCTGGTCGCGATGGGCGTGCACCGCTACAACCACAACCTGGAGACGGCGCGCTCGCACTTCGACAAGGTGGTCACCACGCACACCTGGGAGGAGCGCTGGGAGACGCTGCTCATGGTCCGCGCCGCGGGCATGGAGGTCTGCTGCGGCGGGATCATCGGCATGGGCGAGACCGTCGAGCAGCGCGCCGAGTTCGCCGCGCAGCTGGCCGAGCTGGGGCCGGACGAGTGCACGATGAACTTCCTCATCCCGCAGCCTGGGACGCCCTATGAGCACTACGAGGTGGTGCCGGGCAAGGATGCGCTGCGCACGGTCGCGGCGTTCCGGCTGGCGCTGCCGAAGGCGCTGCTGCGCTTCTCCGGCGGGCGGGAGCTGACCTTCGGCGACCTGGGCACCGAGCAGGGCATGCTCGGCGGGATCAACGCGATCATCGTCGGCAACTACCTGACCAACCTCGGCCGTGCCGCGCAGAAGGACCTCGACATGCTCACCGAGCTGAACATGCCGGTCAAGGCCTTGAGCGAGACCCTGTGACGGCGCCCGGCGTGTACTGCGAGACTTGTGGGAAACCGCTGACCGAGAATGAGCACTCGGTGTGCAGGGCCCGGCAGGAGATCAACCCGCCGAGGTTCTGCGGCCGGTGCCGGCGCCGGATGGTCGTCCAGATCACGCCGACCGGTTGGGCAGCGCGGTGCGGCGTGCACGGCGAGAGACAGAGCCCGGCGACGACGTGAGACGGTCGCCGGGCAGCGATGAGGGGAACGGGTTGACCGAGCAGCAAGGTGGACGCGCGGTGCCGGTGCGGATCCCGGCGGCGGTGGACACCGACCTCCACTTCGACGGGGACTACGACCCGCCTTTCCCCTACCACCACGAGCCGCCCCGGCCCAGGGTGGTCGTGAAGGCGGACCTGTTGCCCTCGCTCAGCGCGTTCTCGTTCATCTCGCTGCTCGGCGTCCCGGTCGCGTTCGTGTGGTCCCTGCTCGCGCCGGGCGAGCGCAAGGTGGTCAGCTCCGAGGGCAAGCTGGTCGGCCTGCCCTGGGAGAGCTACCACCGCTACGACGCGCTCGCGGTGTTCCTGATGATCGGACTGGGGGTCGGGCTGCTCACCGGCTTCGGCATGTGGCTGCTGCGGCGGCGGCGCGGCCCGGTGATGATGATCGCCACCGGCCTTGGCTCGGCGGCGGCCGCGGCGCTTGCCATCCAGCTGAGCGGCCTGTTCGCGGGCTGGTGGTACCCGACCCCGGACGCGCTCAAGGTGGGCGACGTCCTGCTCCAGGCGCCGTCACTGACCCTGTGGTGGGCGGTACTGGCGCAACCCACCACAGCACTCCTCGCCTACGGCATCTCAGCGGCCTGGAACGGCACCGACGACCTCGGCCGCCGCCACTAGTCCTCGTCTCGACCCGTCGCTGCACTGGCGCGTCCGTGGGCTGGCGCGTCCGGGAGCTGGCGTGGTCGGGGAGCTGGCGCGTCCGCGGGTTGGCGTGGTCGGGGGTTTCGCGTTTTGCCACCTTGTTGCGGGATGGAGCGCTCCCAATTCGCATTACGCCTACAAAACGCGAGCGGAGGGGTGCCGACTCGACCGACGGGGCCCCCCGGGGGTGACGGCGGAGCGGGTCCTAGTTCTTGGCGAAGTCGGCGGCGAACTCGGAGAGCGGGGCGGGGACCGCCCGGAGGGAACGCAGGATCTCCGCCTCGCGCTTGAGCAGGCCGCGCACCATGCGCAGGCGGCGGACCGGGTCGCCCTCCTCAAGGACCTGTTGGCGGTCGTCCAGTGCCAGCAGGCAGTCCTCGGCCAGCACGTGCGCCAGGGTGGTGATGTCCTCCGACGTGCACGGCTCGCGCCAGTCCTCCTCGCGCCACGCCGTCGCGCAGTAGGCGCGGTGCGCCGCCCGCGCCTGGTCGGCGAGGTCGGCGACCAGGTCGGCGTCGGTGACCGGCTCGTCCGGCAGCCACTCCACCTCCGCCATCAGGTAGGGGGCGGCGTCGTGCTCCACGCCGAGCAGGCGGAAGCGGCGTGTCCCCTTCACCACGATGTCGTAGCGCCCCTCCGGCAGCTGGCGGGCTTCGCGCAGCAGCGCCGAGCAGCCGACGTGGTGGACCGCTGCCATGTCGTCGGTGCGCATGTCCCAGCCCTGGCGCGCCGCGACGACGCCGAAGGTGCGGTCCGGCCGCATCCCCTTCACCAGGTCGATGACGAGCTGGCGGTAGCGCGGCTCGAAGATGTGCAGGGGCATGGACGCTCCCGGCAGCAGAACCGCGCCCAACGGGAACAGCGGAAGCGTGTCGGTCACTCCGCTGACATTAGGGCCATCGCGCGGAGCGCGCCGGGCGGTTGTGGGCCGGTGGACGGAAAACCGCGAACGGGTCGGTCACCTGGAGACCACGGGCGGTGAAGCGGAACAGCGCCGCCGGGCGCCCGCCGGACGGGCCGGGCGGGGCCGTGCTGCCCGTGGGTTCGAGCAGGCCACGGCGGGAGAGGACGCGTTGCAGGTTGGTCGCGGAGACCTTGTAGCCCAGCGCCGCCGAGTAGAGCTCGCGCAGCGTGGAGACGGTGAACTCCGGGCCGGCGAGCGCGAAGCCGAGGTTTGTGTAGGAAAGCTTGGCGCGGAGGCGGTCCCGCGCTCTCGGCACGATCACGTCGTGGTCGAAAGCCGTCTCCGGCAAGGCTTCCACGGGGTGCCAGGCGGTGTCCTCCGGCAGCGCCGGGTCGACGTCGCAGGGGACGAGGCCGAGGAAGGCCGTCGCCACCACGCGCGCGCCGGGCACCCGGTCCGGGGCGCTGAAGACCGCGAGCTGCTCGACGTGGGTGAGCTGGCGGACGTCGACCTTCTCGGCGAGCTGGCGGCGGATCGAGGTCTCCACGTCCTCGTCGGGGCGCAGCTTCCCACCGGGCAGCGACCAGCGCCCCGCGTCGGGGGCCAGTGCCCGCTGCCACAACAACACCTGGAGTGATCCGGCTCTCACCTGCAGCACCGCTGCGAGCACCTCATGTACTGCCATCGCCCCAGTTGATACCATCAAACCCGTTTTCGCTTGTTAGGCGAAAACCCGGGTGATGGGCAAGCGCCCGGCAGGCAGCGAGGAGGACTCGATGGCTACACCGATGGTGGCGACCCCGTACGGCGGAGTCGTTCCGGACGCCGCATGGGCGGAGGAGGTCCGCGCGCTGGCCAGGCAGCGCGACGCCGTGCTGCTCGCGCACAACTACCAGCTGCCGGAGATCCAGGACATCGCCGACCACACCGGTGACTCCCTCGCGCTGAGCCGGATCGCCGCGGAGAGCTCCGCCTCGACGATCGTCTTCTGCGGCGTGCACTTCATGGCCGAGACCGCGAAGATCCTCAGCCCGGACAAGACGGTGCTCATCCCGGACGCCCGCGCGGGCTGCTCGCTGGCCGACTCGATCACCGCGGACCAGCTGCGGGCGTGGAAGGCCGAGCACCCCGGCGCGGTCGTGGTCTCCTACGTCAACACCACCGCCGACGTGAAGGCGGAGACCGACATCTGCTGCACCTCGTCGAACGCGGTGGACGTCGTCCGCTCGATCCCCGCCGACCGCGAGGTGCTGTTCCTTCCCGACCAGTTCCTCGGCGCGCACGTCCGCCGCGAGACCGGGCGGGACAACATCCACGTCTGGGCCGGGGAGTGCCACGTGCACGCGGGCATCAACGGACCCGAGCTCGCCGACCGGGCCGCCGCGTTCCCCGACGCGGACCTGTTCATCCACCCCGAGTGCGGCTGCGCGACCTCGGCCCTCTACCTCGCGGGCGAGGGCACCGTGCCCGCCGAGCAGGTCAAGATCCTCTCCACCGGCGACATGGTGAAGGCCGCGCGCAGCACCTCGGCGACCTCCGTCCTGGTGGCGACCGAGGTGGGCATGCTGCACCAGCTGCGCAAGGCCGCCCCGGAGATCGACTTCCGGGCCGTGAACGACCGCGCGTCCTGCCCGTACATGAAGATGATCACTCCGGCGGCGCTGCTGCGGAGCCTGCGGGAGAACGCCGACGAGGTGCACGTGGACGCCGAGACCGCGCGCAGGGCGCGGGGCGCGGTGCAGCGCATGATCGAGATCGGCACACCCGGCGGTGGCGAGTGAGCGCCCCGCTGCGCGAGGTCCGCTCGGCGAGCTGGGAGGCGCGCGCCGACCTGGTCGTGGTCGGGACCGGCGTCGCGGGGCTGACCGCCGCGCTCACCGCGCACGAGCTCGGCCTGCGCGTCCTGGTGATCACCAAAGCCTCCGCGGAGGACGGCAACACCCGCTGGGCGCAGGGCGGCGTCGCGGTCGTGCTGCCGGGCCAACACGACGCGGGCGACTCGGTCGACAGCCATGTCGCGGACACCCTGACCGCCGGGGCCGGGCTCTGCGACGAGGTGGCCGCTGCCGCGATCATCAAGGACGGTCCGGCCGCGGTCGACCGGCTGATGCGGCTCGGCGCGACCTTCGACCTGGGCAGGGACGGCGACAAGCTCGCCCGCACCCGCGAAGGCGGGCACAGTGCGTTCCGCGTCGTGCACGCCGGGGGTGACGCGACCGGGGCCGAGGTGGAGCGCGCGCTGCTCGCCTCGGTTCGGGACGGCCGGGTTCCCCTGCTGCACAACCACATCGCGGTGGAGGCGCTGCACACGCCAGCCGGGCAGGTCGCCGGGCTGCACGTGCTCGACGGGGCCGGGGTGCCCGGAGTGCTCAGGGCGCCCGCGGTCCTGCTCGCCACCGGCGGGCTCGGCCAGCTGTTCCAGGCGACCTCCAACCCGGAGGTCGCCACCGCCGACGGGCTCGCGCTCGCGCTGCGGGCCGGAGCCGCCGTCTCGGACGTGGAGTTCGTGCAGTTCCACCCCACGGTCCTGTTCACCGGAGCCGGTGCGCGCGGCCGCTGCCCGCTGGTCACCGAGGCCGTTCGAGGTGAGGGCGCGGTGCTGGTCGACGCGTTCGGCGCGCGGGTGATGACCGGCGTGCACCCGCTCGGCGATCTCGCTCCGCGTGACGTCGTCGCGGCCGCGATCACCAGGCGGATGGCCGAGACCGGCACAGACCACGTGTACCTGGACGCCACGCACCTGGGCGGCGAAGCCTTCCGGCGACGGTTCCCCACGGTGCACGCGGCCTGTCTCGCGGAGGGCATCGACCCGGCAAGGGACGGGATTCCCGTTGCCCCAGCGGCACATTTCGCGTGCGGCGGTGTTATGTCCACTGTAGACGGTCGGACGTCGTTGACGGGCTTGTACGCCGCGGGTGAGGTGGCGCGCACGGGACTGCACGGCGCGAACCGCCTGGCCTCCAACAGCCTGCTCGAAGGACTCGTGGTCGGGGCGCGGGCGGCGCGTGCGGTCGCGTTCGACCTCGGCGCCGGGCTGCTCGGTGATCCACGGCTGGTGGAGGTCGGCGACCTGCCCGCGGCGCGGGTCGCGGACCGGATGCCGTTGCAGGACGCGATGAGCCGCTACGCGGGTATCGGCAGGGACGAGGCTGGGATCGCGAAGGCGCTCTGCGTGCTGGAGTCCGCCGTTCACCGTCCACTGAAGACGCACAGGGCGGTCGAGGACGCCGCGTTGGCCCTGGCGGCGAGGGCGCTGCTGACCGCGGCGGCGGCGCGGACCGAGTCCCGTGGTTGTCACGTGCGGCTCGACCACCCCGACCGCGACGACGCGCGGTGGTCGCGCAGCCTGCCGCTGCGCTTGGACGTGTCCGGTCAGCCGGTGCTGCTGGGCGCGATGGCACTGGGAGGTGCGGCATGAGGGCTCTCTCGCCGGAGACCCAGATCAACCTCGTCGCGGCGGGGCTCGACGTGGAGGACGTGCGCCGGGTCGTTGACACCGCGCTGAACGAGGACCTGCGCTACGGCGCGGACGTCACCACGCTGTCCACGGTGTCCGCCACCGCCATCGCGGTCGCCGACATCAACCCGCGCGTGCCGGGGGTGCTCGCAGGCGGGCCGCTGGCGCTCGCCGTGTTCGACGCGGTGCTCGGCGTCGGCGGCTACCAGGTCCTGGGCGTGCGGCCGGACGGTTCACGGCTCCAGGCGGGCGAGTCCGCCCTGCGGCTGCGCGGGCCGGTTCGCGGCCTGCTGACCGCGGAGCGGACGGCGCTGAACCTGCTGTGCCACCTCTCCGGCGTCGCGACCGCGACCGCCGCGTGGGTCGACGCGGTCGAGGGGACCGGCTGTGCGGTGCGGGACAGCAGGAAGACCCTGCCCGGCATGCGGTTGTCGCAGAAGTACGCGGTGCGGTGCGGCGGCGGGCAGAACCACCGCCTCGGGCTCGGCGACGCGATCCTGATCAAGGACAACCACGTCGTCGCCGCCGGATCGGTCGGGGCGGCGCTGAAGTCCGCGCGGGCGTACGCGCCGGAGCTCGTGTGCGAGGTCGAGGTCGGTTCGCTGGCCGAGCTCGACGAGGTCCTCGCCGAGGGCGCCGAGCTGGTGCTGCTGGACAACTTCACCGTGGCGGAGTGCGCGGAGGCGGTTCGCCGCAACCGCGCCGCGGCCGCTCCCGCCCTGCTGGAGGCCTCCGGCGGCCTGACGCTGGCGGTGGCGCGGGCCTACGCCGAGACCGGGGTGGACTTCCTGGCCGTCGGCGGGCTGACGCACTCCGCTCCTGCCCTGGACCTGGGGATGGATCTGGAGTAGGCCGTTCGGAGGAAGGGGTGATGAAATTGCCCCTTCTTTCGTTACATCTCGTGATGTAGATGAACCTTAAAGGATTATTGGGCTGACTAGATCACCCAGATAGTCCACATGGGCGCTTCGTTCCGTTAGTATCTGCCGGGCAAGCAGCCTTTTTTATGAGAGTTCTTCGGATTTTGGGGGGTATCTCATGGCCACCACCTCCTCCTCTGACTCCGTCGCCCAGCCCCGCCTCCTGCTGCTCTCCAGTGGTGTGCGGGACCACGACTGGGCGTGCGCCCAGCTCGGGGACGACGCCTGGCTGCTCACCTGCTCCGGCGAGGAGACGCTCCTGGGCGCCGCGATCGAGGACATGGAGCTGCGCTGGGGGCGCCCCGACCGCGTCGTCCCGCTCGACGGTCGCTGCATCGAGCTGGCCGGCCACGTGCGCGCGGCGCTCGGGCTTCCCGCGCCGGCAACCGAAAGCGCGCCCGCGCTGCGGGACCGGCGGGAGATGCACCGCCGGGCCGTCGCCGCCGGGCTGCCGACCGTGCAGCTGCTGGAGCGGGGCGCGCTGGAGGACTGGGACTTCCGCACGCCGGTGATCGCCAAGCCGGTCGCGCACGACGCGCCGGGGACCCGCAGGCTCACCTCCTCCTACGACCTCGCCGACCTCGACCCGGCGGCCGACATGCTGTTCGAGGAGTGGGTCACCGCCCCCGTCTGCCACGTCGACGGCATCGCGGTCGACGGCAGAATCGTCGCGGCGCAACTGTTCTACTACGTCGGCTCCGGCCGGGTCGCTGTCACCGGTGAGAGGGCGCTCGCCCGGCTGACCGCGGCCGCCTCGGACGTCGTCGCCGGGCTCGACCTGCCGGACGGCGCCTTCCACATCGAGCTGTTCGACCTGCCGACCAACCCGATGCTGCTGGACGTCGTCGTTCCCCGTGCGGTGGCCCGGACGCCCGCCGAGGCGCCGGAGAGCCGCTCCCGCGCGAAGACCTGTGTCGCCGCCCGTGCGCCGCAGCGCGTGCGGCAGACCCTGGTGGCCGAGGTGAAGTTAGTGCGTCGTGCCTTTCGCCTCACCGCCGCTTGACATTGTTCTCGCTAATGGCGGATTGGGGCTGATTTTCTTTCGGTCCCTTTTCTGGTGTGGCTGATTCACTCTCCTCGTTGGTTTTCGTCGACGCCGGACATTCGCTCCGGCAGCGAAAGATGGAGAGTTCTCATGGCACTGCCCTCGCTCAAGTCGTTCCTGGCCGTCGGAGCCCTGATGGTCGCGATCCCACTGGCGGGCGCCCCTGCCGCGCTGGCCGCCGCCCCGGCGGAGAGCCAGGTCGTCACCCAGAAGCCGGTCGGCGGGCACGCCGTGTTCGCGAGCAAGGCGATCGCCGACACCGCGTCGAAGGCGGTCGTCGCCGCGCAGGCGGGCGCCCGCAAGGGGCTGGCCGAGCACGAGCGCCGGACCGGCGAGAAGTGCACCGAGCGCTCTCTTGCCCTCAGCGTGCAGAAGGAGCACGACAGGTTCATCGGCACCGCTGTGCTCGAAGCCACCTGCGTGAAGCGCTGATGAATGAGGAGAGCGGGGCGGTTTTCGCCGCCCCGCTCTCACTTCCACATGGAGGCCGCGTGCAGCGGATTGACATCGGGTCGGATTTCTCGGCTCGTCGGTGCGGAACGGCTGTCGGGAAACCAGAGCACGAATGTGCTTCCCTCTCCTGGAACGCTGTGCAGGCTGACCCGGCCGCCGTGTCCTTCGACGATCTGCCGCACGATCGCCAGCCCCAGCCCGCTGTGCCCGGTGGTCGCCGCCGACCGCTCGCGCGCCTGCCAGAACCGGTCGAAGACCCGGCTCTGGTCCTCCTGCCGGATGCCCGGCCCGCTGTCGCGCACCGCGATCCAGCACCAGCCGTCCCGGCCACCGGAGCTGAGCAGGACCGAGCTGCCGCTCGGCGCGACCCGGACGGCGTTGCTCAGCACGTTGGCAACGGCCCGCCGCAGCGCGTCCCGGTCGCCGATCACGGTGGGGCCCGCCGCGTGCTCCTCGGCCACCTCGACGCCGGAGTCCGCCGCGAGCATCCGGTACTCCGCCCCCGCGTCGGCGGCGATCCCGGCCAGCTCGATGTCGGCCTCGGCGAAGGCGAGCGCGTCCCGCCGCCCCGTCGCGAGCAGGTCCTCGACCAGCCCGGCCATCCTGGTCAGGGCCCTGCCGACGATCGCGCTGGCCTCGCCGCGCTGCGCGGCGGAGACGTCGTCGCGGGAGAGCACCGCGTCGAGCGTGGTCTGGATGATGGCCAGCGGGTTGCGCAGCTCGTGCGAGGCGTCCCCGAGCAGCCGCCGCTGGTCGTCGAAGGCCGCGTCGAGCCGGGACAGCATGCCGTCGATGGTCTCGGCGAGCACGCGCAGCTCGTCCCTGGGACCCTCCAGCGCGATCCTGCGGGTCAGGTCGGTGGCGGTGATGTCCCTGGTGGTGCTGGTGATCTGGCGGATGGGGCGCAGCGCTCGGCCGGACTGCCACCAGCCGACGACGAGGCTGAGCAGGAACAGCAGGCCCAGCGCCAGCAGTGAGTACTTCCCGAGCAGGGTGACCGCGCCGTAGGTGGTCTCGCGCTCCCAGTCGCTCAGCGCGGTCTCGAACTCCCTGGACCTGGTGGTGATCCCGCCGCCTGCCGTCTTGAACACCTCGATGGACGTCACCGGTTTCGTCGCGCTCTCCACCGAGGCGAGCACGCTCAGGTAGAGCGCGCCGAGCACAACGGCCCCGAGCACGAACACCCAGGCCGAGTACGTGACGGTCAGCCGGAACCGGATGGTCGACGCCCACCGGAAAGGGCTCACCGGTCCTCCCGCAGCCGGTAGCCGCGGCCGATCACCGTCTCGATCAGCGGTGGCCGGTCGGGCACGGTCACCTTGCGCCGCAACGTGCCCACGGTGACGCGGACCGTCTCGGTGAAGGGGTTGGCGTGCTCGTCCCACACGTGCTCAAGCAGGTCCTCCGCCGACACGATGTGCCCCGGCCGCGTCATCAGGTAGCGCAGCACCGCGAACTCCTTGCGGGTCAACGACAACGGTCGCCCGGCGTGGGACACCGTTCCCTTGGCCGTGTCCATTTCCAGCTCGCCCAGCCGCCGCACGCAGCCTCCGCTGTAAAGGTCGCGGCGCAGCAGAACCCTGGTCCTGGCAAGGAGCTCGGCCAACGCGAACGGCTTCACCAGGTAGTCGTCCGCGCCCCGGTCCAGGCCGCGCACCCGGTCCGCGAGGCTGCCGCGCGCGGTGAGCATCAGGATGCGCGGTGGCGGCTCACCGGCCTCGGCCAGCAGCAGCCGGCACAGCTCCAACCCGTCGATGTCCGGCAGGTTCAGGTCGAGCACGACCAGGTCGTAGGAGTGCGTGCGGGCCTTCTCCAGTCCCGCGCGTCCGGTCAACGCCGTGTCCACCGCGTACCCGGCGTGCGCCAGCCCGGCTTTGAGACCCGTGGCGAGATCCGGCTCGTCCTCGACGATAAGCAGCCGCATCCACCGAAAGTATCGAGAAGGCTGTTTCCGCGATGTTGTCGCTTTCGGTGGATTTTCGCCCGTGCCTACAGCCTGCGGTTGACCAGCACGGGGATCGCGGCGCGGGCGGGCTCCACCGCGTCCGGGTCGATGTCGATCACCCGGGTTTCGGGCTGAGCGTCAAACGTCGTGTGCAGTCGGCCGAACGGGTCGGCGATCGCGCTGAACCCGATTCCGGTCGGGGCGGTGCCCTCCGTGGTGACGCCGACGGTGGCCGGATCGGCCTGGCCGACCGCGACCACCCACGACGTTGTGTCCAGCGCCCGCGCCCGGACCAGCAGCTCCCACTGCTCGCGCTTGCCCGGTCCGGAGCCCCACGACGCGGTCACCACGATCACCCGCGCGCCCCGGTCGGCGAGGCCGCGGAAGAGTTCGGGGAAGCGCACGTCGTAGCAGACCGCCGCGCCGACGGTGGTGCCGCCGACGTCGAAGGTGACCTGCTCGGAGCCGGGCGCGACGGTCGCGGACTCCTTGAAGCCGAAGGCGTCGAAGAGATGGATCTTGTCGTAGCCGCGGTGCCCGTCCGGCCCGGTGATCAGCAGCGTGTTGCGCACGCGGCCGTCCGGCTCCGGGGTGAACATGCCCGCGAGGACGGTCACCCCGGCCTCTGCGGCGACCTCGCGGACGGCGCTCGCCCAGGGGCCGTCCAGCGGCTCAGCGAGCTCGGCCAGCTTGGGACCGCCGAAGCAGGCCATCGTCGCCTCGGGGAAGACGACCAGCTCCGCGCCCTCGGCGGCGGCCTTGCGCACGTGGTCGCGCACCAGGTCGAGGTTGGCCGACGGATCCGGTCCGGAGACGATCTGGCAGAGGGCGACGCGCACGGGTTCCTCCTGACGCTGTTTGTATGCTTACTGTATGCAAGGGGGTGCGTGATGAAGTCTGGGCGCGAGCGGGCCTACGAGTTCCTCAAGGACACCGTGCTCAGCGACCCGGAGCAGCAGGGCACCTTCATCAGCGAGCAGGACGTCGCCGACCGCATCGGCGTCTCCCGCACCCCGATCCGCGAGGCGTTGCTGCTGCTGGCCGCCGAGGACCTGGTCCGGCTGGTGCCGAAGAAGGGCGCCTACATCGCCCCGGTCTCCGGCAGGGAGATCTCCGAGCTGATGGAGCTGCGCGGCATGGTCGAGCGCCACGCGGCGGAGCACGTGATCAACTCCGGTGCCGTCCCGGTCGAGGGGATGCGTGAGGCCCTTGAGCGGCAACGGCTGCTCAGCCGCGGCGGGGACGCCCGCGAGTTCATCGACTGGGACCGCCGGTTCCACGCCGCCCTGGTCGCCGCGACCGGCAACGAGCTGATGATCAAGATGTACGAGGGCCTGCGCGCCCGCCAGGTCCGGTGCGGCGTCGCCGCCCTGTTCCGGTCGGCGGGCAGGCGGGACGCGGTGCTCGCCGAGCACGAGGCGATCGTGCGCGCGCTCGCCGACTCCGACGTGGCCGCCGCGGCCGCCGCGATCTCCGAGCACCTCGAAGCCACCCGCCGGGTCCTGCTCAGCGCGTAGCCAGCTCACGGTCCTCGGCCTCGGCGTCCTCGGGATCGCGGCCGAGCCGGACCCCGGCGAGGGTGACAACACCGGTGACGGCGAGGTAGGCGGCGATCGCCAGCCAGCTGCCGAACTTCGCGAAGAGCCAGGTGAACAGCAGCGGCGCCACCGCGCCGCCGATGACCCCGGCGATCGTGTAGGCCAGCGAGCTGCCGGTGTAGCGCAGGCGCGGCGCGAACTGCTCGGAGATGAACGCGGCCTGCGGCCCGTAGAGGAACGAGTGGATCACCAGGCCGCCGACCACGCCCAGGACCAGCAGGAACAGCGAGCGCTGCTCGGCGAGCGGGAAGAACGCGAACGGCCACGCGACCGCGCACACCGTCGCGACGGCATAGGTCCTGCGGCGGCCCCAGGTGTCGGAGAGCGCCCCGGCGAGCGGGATCAGGAACAGCTGCACGGCGGAGCCGATCATGATCGACGTCAGGGCCCAGCTCTGCGGCAGCATCAGGACCTTGGTGGTGTAGGTCAGGGTGAACACCGCGAACAGCGCGTAGAGCACGTCGGGGCAGACCCGGCACAGGATCGCGGCGACCAGTGGGCGGGTCTGGGTGCTGAACACCTCGCGGATCGGGGCCTCCGGCCGGTCCCCCTGCTCCTCGATCGCTTTGAAGACCGGGGTCTCCTCCAGCTTGACCCGGATCCACAGTCCGAAGAGGACGAGGACGGCGGAGAGCAGGAAGGCCACCCGCCAGCCCCATGACAGGAACTGCTCTGTGCTCAGCAGACCGGTGAGGATCGCCAGAACCCCGTTGGCCAGCAGGGTTCCCGCCGGAGGGCCGACCTGTGCGGCCGAGGCCCAGAAGCCGCGCCGCTTGGGGTCGCCGAACTCGCTGGAGAGCAGGACCGCGCCGCCCCACTCGCCGCCGAGCCCGACGCCCTGGGCGAAGCGCAGCAGGACGAGCAGGATCCCGGCGGTCACGCCGATGTGGTCGTGCGTCGGCAGCACGCCGATCAGGAACGTGGCGACTCCGGTGATCAGCAACGTGATCACCAGCACCCGTTTGCGGCCGATCACGTCGCCGAGCCGCCCGAACACCATCCCGCCCAGTGGCCGGGAGACGTAGCCGACCGCATAGGTGGAGAAGGCGGTCAGCGTCTCCGTCAGCGAGTCGCCGCTCGGGAAGAAGAGGTGGCCGAAGACCAGTGCGGCGGCCGAGGAGTAGATCGCGAAGTCGTACCACTCCAGTGCGGTGCCCGAGAGGCTGGCGGCGAAGGCGCGGGCCAACGCGGAGCGGCTTGGTTGCTGGGCCATGCCTGTGATACTTCCTGTATACAACTCGTATGCGCAAGAGCGGAGGTCGGTCGTGACCGAGCTGGTGTTCGAACTCCCCGACGGTTCCCGGGTTCCGGTGACGGTGAAATGCCTGCTCAACGGCGGTTATGCCGGTCGGAGCCAGGACGATGTCGCGGCCCACGTCGCCGAGTTGGCTGAGCTCGGCGTGCCCGCGCCCACGGTGACCCCGTGCCTGTACCCCGTCGCGCCCTACCTCGCGCAGCAGACCGCATCGGTCCCGGCGCAGCACGGGAAGACCTCGGGTGAAGCGGAATGGGCGCTGGTCGTGACCGACGACGACGTGCTGCTGACGGTGGCCTGCGACCACACCGACCGGGACCTGGAGGTGCACGGCGTCGCCTGGAGCAAGCAGGCGGGACCGGATGTGCTGGGCAGGCGGGCGTGGCGGCTGTCGGAGGTGGCCGACCGCATCGACACGCTGACGCTGACGGCGTGGGCGGACGGCGAGGTGATCCAGAGCGGCACGCTGGCGGAGCTGCTGCCGCCGTCCTACTGGCTGGACCAGCTACGGGCGCGCGAGCTCGCGGTGCCGGGCACGGTGCTGCTCTCGGGCACGATCCCGATGCGGCCGGACGTCGACCAGTTCGCGGGCTCCTGGCGCGTCGAGCTGACCGACCCGGCGACGGCCGACACCCTCGACCTCGCCTACACCGTCCGGTCTTTGCCCGAACCGGTCTGCTGAGGGCCAGTCCACGTGACGCAGGGTCCAGGAGCCAGGTGAGGGCCATTCGCGGGCTTATGGACGCTCGTGGGGGCGCGTCAGCGTCCATAAGCCCGCGAATGGCCGTCGTCGGGTGGTGTGGTGGTGGCGTTGGGGGTTGTGCTGCCGCTCCGGCTTCGTGGGGTTGTCCTCGGGAATTCTTTCGGACTCGGGCGCGGATTTCCTTGGGCATCCACTACCGCTAGCCCGCTCACCTAATGTGGTGGCGGGCTGGCCGGGGTCAGGTTTAAAACGGTGGAGCGGGATCCGCTATCGGTTCGGGTTCACGGAGATACGTTCTTCCCATCGGCGTGGTTCAGATATGGATACCGCCGGGGAGCTGGGTTCGTTTCCAGCGGGTGTGGTGTTTCATCACGTGATGTCGTCGGCATTTCGCGCCGAGGTCGTCCGCGATGGTGTTGGTGCCGTCGAAGGGTTCGCAATGGTCCAGGTCGCAGCGGTGCGCCGGTTGGCGGCAGCCGATCGCCACGCACGTGACATCCCGAGCGCGGACGAGGTCGGCGAGGGCGGCTGAGGGACGGTAGTTGGTGCGCCCCATGTCCACCGCTACCCCGGTCACCGGGTCGGTGAGGATCCGCTTCCACGTGCCCCCGGCCGCGATGTCGCGGGCCACGTCTGCGGGGATCGGCCCGTACCCGGCGAGCATCCCGGGTTCCTGGTCCATGCCCATCAGCGTGGTCGCGGGGAGGGTGACCAGGACCTTGACCTCGCCCTGGGGTGCGCCGGTCTCCTTGCCCATGAGCAGGTCGAAGGCGACATCCGCCCGGCGCTGGTCCATGGTGCGCTCATCGTCTAGACCACGGGCGATGCGGTCGATCCGATCCCACACCAGAGCCCCCTGGAGGGCGGTGAACTGGAACCGCAGCGCGCACATGGCGTCGTCGAGGTTGAGCTTCT
>NZ_JBHLZU010000006.1:0-64287 GCF_042429765.1 Allokutzneria oryzae
CTCGCTTCCCGCCAACCGTATCCGGTCCGCATTCTCGGTGTCAAATCCGCGGTAACCGCAGATTTGGAGTTCGCCGAGGTCACAGACCCTTTCAGGTCGGCGCCGCAGACGTTATCCGAACCGCATTTCCAGTGTCAAATCGGGGCCGAACCCACCATTTCCACAGAAAACCGTTCCACACACACGCCTATCGGAACATATTCACTTCACATCTGGTGAGAGCAAACTCCACAGGCGCACCGCACCCAGTCGGGTTTTGCCAGGAGTTTGTTGTTCTCAGGTGTTTCGTACTCTACCTGGTCCGTTGAGGGCTCTGTCAGCGGGGGTCCCACTGTCTGGCCACGTCCCAGAAGCACCACTTCGCGGTGTCCCGCTCGGTGTGGAGAGAAAGTTACCAGGGTGTTCAGGGGCCGTTTTCACCACCCCCCTCCAAACGTGATCTCGCTGGTCAACGGCATGTCGGCGTGCGTTGCGAGGTTCAGGGCTTGACCCTCACGTCGCGTGAGGCCGCACGGTTGGCCGCGGAAGCAGAGAGGGAGACGATGAGCTACACGGTCGGGCAGGTCGCCGCTTTCGCGAGGGTCACGGTGCGCACGCTGCACCACTACGACGAGATCGGCCTGCTCTCCCCCGGTGGGCGCACCGCAGCCGGGTACCGCAGGTACGACGACGCGGACCTGGAGCGGCTGCACCGGATCCTGTCCTACCGCGAGCTCGGGTTCCCCCTCGACGAGATCGCGACCATCGTGACCGACCCGGACACCGACACCATGGGGCACCTGCGCAGGCAACGCGCCTTGCTGCTCGCACGGATCGACCGGCTCCAGGACATGGTCACGGCGGTCAACCGTGAGATGGAGGCACAACGCATGGGAATCCCGCTGACGCCCGAAGAGCGCTTCGAGATCTTCGGGGAGTGGCAGCCCGCCGACGGCTACGGCGAGCGGGCGGAGCAGAGGTGGGGGCACACCGAGGAGTGGCAGCAGGCGCAGAAGACGATGAGCCAGTTCTCCAAGGAGGACTTCGTCCGCATGCAGGCCGAACAGGCGGAGTGGGTCGAGCGGCTGCTGGTCGCGCTGGACGAGGGGGTCGCCGCGGACAGTGAGCGGGCGATGGACCTCGCCGAGGCGCACCGGCGGCTGATCGGCGCGCTCTACGACTGCTCCTACGAGCGCCACCAGCAGATCGCCGAGCTGTACGTGACCGACGCGGAGCAGCTGGCCTTCGTGGTGCCGCCGGGCAAGCAGCGCCCCGGCATCGGCGAGTTCATCAGGGACGCGGTGCGGGCGAACGCCGCCCGTCACGTGAACTAGGGACAGGAGAGTGCTCCGATCGGGGTGAACTGGACGTGGTTGTTGATACGGCCATTCAGCCCAACGAGGATCTTCGGACTTCTTTCCTCTAGGAGGCCGTGATGGCTGATCGTCGTGTTCACTTCGTGGGGAGCCTGCCGGGCGCCGACGCCGAGTCGGCGATGTCCGGCGCGTTGCGCTCCGCCGGCTCCAAGCTGCGAACCCTCTCCGACGGCGAGACCGGCGAGCGCAACCGCTGGATCGTCGACTTCGTCGACGGGCTGGACGGGCACCCGGACCTGGAGACCGTGGCGACCGGCTCCTGGTCGAGCTACCAGGACGTGCCGAAGTACCGGGTCCGGAAGGGGCACCGGCTGACCGGGGCCTCGCTGAACCTCGGCTACCTCGACGAGTTCCGGCGCAGCTTCCCGGTCTTCACCCGCCTGCGCGAGGAGCACGGCGCCACGGGGCTGCGCTACCAGGTGGGGGTTCCCGGACCTCTGGACCTGGCGATGTTCGTCTTCGGGCCGGTCGGGCCGTTCCGCCACACCGCGCCGTTCGAGGAGGCGACGGTGCGGGAGATCCGGGAGATCCACGCCGAGGCGGGCGAGGACGTGCTGTTCCAGATCGAGGTCCCGGTCGAGCTGGTGTTCATGACCAAGGCGCCGAAGCCGCTGCACGCGGTGCTGGCGCGCTGGCTGGCGAAGAAGACCGTCGGGCTGGTGGCCGCCGCGCCCGAGGGGACGCGGTTCGGGGTGCACCTGTGCGTCGGTGACCTGAACAACAAGGCGCTCGGCCGGCTGAAGGACGCCGGGGCGCTGGTCACGTTGTCGAACGCGATCGCGGCGGCCTGGCCTGCCGGGCGGACGCTGGAGTACGTGCACGCGCCGTTGGCCGCGGGCGACCTCCCACCAGTGGTGGACGAGGCGTTCTACCGGCCGTTGAACCGGATCGCGCTGCCCCAGGGGACGCGGTTCGTCGCCGGGCTCGCCCACGAGAGCCAGGACCTCGACGTGCAGCGGCGGCTGCTCGCACTGGTCGAACGACTCGTTGGCGGCTCGGTGGACGTGGCGTGCGCGTGCGGTCTCGGCAGGCGAAGCCCAGCTCAGGCGGTGGAGGCCATGGCGAGGTGCACCCGGTTGGCCGAGTCCGGCTGATCGGCCGACTTGCGGCGCGGTGGCCGACGCATTACCCCAGTGCTGGTGACCACCGCGGCCGCGCGGTCCTGAGAAATGGATCGCCCGGCCCGTGCGTTGCAGGTGCACCAGGAGCAACACCTGACGATGGGGAGAGTGCATGGCTGCCGATATCGGCGTGACCGGGCTCGCGGTGATGGGCCGCAACCTGGCGCGCAACTTCGCCCGCAACGGTTTCTCGGTGGCGGTGCACAACCGCTCGCGGGCGAAGACCGACGCGCTGGTGTCCGAGTTCGCTCATGAGGGCACCTTCGTGGGCAGCGTGACGGCCGAGGAGTTCGTGGCGTCGCTGTCCACCCCACGCAAGATCGTGATCATGGTGAAGGCCGGTGCCCCGACCGACGCGGTGATCGACGAGCTGACCCCGCTGCTGGAGCCGGGCGACATCCTGGTCGACGGTGGCAACGCGCACTTCGCCGACACCCGGCGCCGCGAGGCCGCGTTGAAGGAGAAGGGAATCCACTTCGCCGGGGTCGGCATCTCCGGTGGCGAGGAGGGCGCGCTGCTCGGGCCGAGCATCATGCCCGGTGGCTCCGAGGAGTCCTACGCCGCGCTCGGGCCGCTGCTGGAGAAGATCTCCGCGAAGGTCGACGGCACGCCGTGCTGCGTGCACGTGGGGCCGGACGGCGCGGGGCACTTCGTGAAGATGGTGCACAACGGCATCGAGTACGCCGACATGCAGCTGATCGCGGAGTCCTACGACCTGTTGCGGCAGGGCCTGGACATCAGTCCGAAGGAGCTGGCCGGGATCTTCCGCGGCTGGAACAGCGGTGAGCTGGACTCGTACCTGATCGAGATCACCGCCGAGGTGCTGGACCAGGTCGACGCGGCCACCGGCAAGGCGTTCGTGGACATCGTGCTGGACCAGGCGGAGCAGAAGGGCACCGGCCGCTGGACGGTGCAGACCGCGCTGGAGCTCGGCGTGCCGATCAGCGGCATCGCCGAGGCGGTGTTCGCGCGGTCGCTGTCCGGGCACGCCGAGCAGCGCGCGGCCGCGGCGGACCTGCCGGGCCCGAGGGGCGGCCGGGTGTCCGGAGCCGTCGCGGAGACGCTGGTCGAGGACGTGCGGCTGGCGCTGTACGCCTCGAAGATGGTCGCCTACGCCCAGGGCTTCGACCAGATCATCGCGGCCAGCAAGGAGTTCGGCTGGAACGTGGACCTGGGCGCGACCGCGACGATCTGGCGAGGCGGCTGCATCATCCGGGCGCGCTTCCTCGACCGGATCCGCGAGGCGTACGAGACCTCGGGCGACCTGGCATCGCTGTTGGTCGCGCCGTTCTTCGCCAAGGCGCTGGAGCAGGCGCAGGAGTCCTGGCGTCGCGTGGTGACCACGGCGGTGGAGCTGGGTGTGCCCACTCCCGGTTTCGCGTCGGCGCTGGCGTACTACGACGGGTTGCGGCGGGAGCGGCTGCCCGCGGCGCTGATCCAGGGGCAGCGGGACTTCTTCGGCGCGCACACCTACCGGCGCGTGGACCGCGAGGGCAGCTTCCACGTGGACTGGTCCGGCGAGCGCGAGGAGAATCCGGCCTGATCCGAAAGGCAACGGGAACCGGACCATCGAGCGGTGGTCCGGTTCCTCGTTTGAGAGGGTGCGGTGATGAGGCGCCTCGTGTGGATCACCGTGTTCGTCGTGCTCGCGGGAACGGCGTGCGGCGGTCAGCCCGCCCCCGCGGCGAAGGACCTGTGCGAGCTCGTGGGGAAGGCGGACTTCCCGTGGCCCGGAGAGCCGAAGGCCACGCGGGAGGAGGACTCGCTGGGGTTGTCCTGCGCTTGGTCCGCGAAGGGGTACAGCGTCGACCTCAAGCGGCTGAGCGGCATGTCCATGGAGGCGCTGCGCACGTCGTGGAACCTGAAGGAGCCCGCGAAGTCCCTCGGTGGGCGTGAGGTGTTCGTGCACAAGTCGGGCTTCGACCTGTCGTCGGAGGAGCGGCGGGCGGTCGAGTGCCGCGCGGCCATGGTGGACGGGTCGGACGTGGTGACGCTGCGAGTGCGCAACGACGACACCGCCGACCTGTGCGGTGATGTGACGAAGCTGGCGGAGAAGGTCGCGGGCGCGCTACCCCGCTGAGATCGCGAACAGGCGGCTCTCGGCCTCGTCGAGTGCGACGCGGAGCGCCCCGAGCGCGACCGCGTCGTCGGCGAGCTCGGACAGCAGCAAGCGCGGCGGTAGCAGGCACAGCTCGGGCAGCCGCCGGTTCAGCGGCTCGATCAGCGCCTGGCCGCAGTTGGCGAGGAAACCGCCCAGCACCACCAGTTCCGGGTCCACCGCGAGCGCCATCGTGGCGATGCCGGTGGCGAGGTCCTCGATGAACTCGGCCACCGTGTCGGCGGCGGCCGGGTCCGCGAGGAGCCGCTCCGGGCTGTGGTCGGAGGAGACCAGGAAGTCGTTGGCCGCGGCCCACGGGGAGCGCGGCATCGCGCCGAGCTCGCCGGCGGCGCCGTGGCTGCCGCGGTGCACGCGACCGCCGACGACCACGCCCACGCCCAGCTTGTGGTCGGCGAGCACGTAGACGACGTCGTCCACGTCCTTGGCGACCCCGCGCCAGCGCTCCCCCATCGCGGCCGTGTTGGCGTCGTTCTCCACGCGGACCGGGCACGGGAAGTGCGTCGCGAGCTCGGCGGCGAGGTCGAGTCCGGTCCAGCCCTCGATCACCGAGCACAGCGAGACCCGGCCGGTGCGGTCGACGAGGCCGGGGGTGCCGACGGCGACGGCCCAGAGGTCGTCCTTGGTGACCCCCGCGGCCTGGAGGCACTGCTGCGTGGCCCTGCGGATCATCACGAGCCGCTCGTTGGCGGGCAGCGCGGGGGTGAGCTCCACGCGTTTGCTGGCGACGATCTCGCCGTGCAGGTCGCCGAGCGTCGCGAAGACCTTGTGCGGACTGATGTGCACGCCGAGCACGTGACCGGCGTCGGTGCGGAAGCGGAAGCGGCGGGCGGGTCTGCCGAGGGGACGGGCGTCGCCGCTGACGGGCTCGACCTCACCGACCAGGCCCGAGGAGATCAGCTCCTCCACCGCGCCCTCGACGGCGGAGCGGGACAGCCGCGCCGTCTTGGTGAGGTCGGTCAGGGTGACGGCCTCCGCGCGGTGCAGGACCCGCAGCACCCTGGCGGTGTTCAGCCGCCGGAGGGCCGTGGCGTCACCGCCAAGCCGACCCGCTCCGTTCACCGGAAGACTCCTTCGTCCGACTCATGCCCTCTCAAGGCACAAGTACCCAACTGTCGCGCCGGGAAGGCACTGTGATCAGGCTAGCCGTGGTTGGGGCCGGAATGCGCGGACGCGAGCGCGCGCGTCCGGCGCCATCGGCCGGACGGGCGAAGGTCACCGCGGCGGCCGAGCCGATCTCGGTGCGGCGCAAGGAGATCGCACCGCCTTCGCGGACTGGCGGGAGTTGCCGACACCGCAATCGTCGCCACCCGGGACAACCCCCGCGACCGCCCGCTCCGGGCACGGCTCTCACCCGGTGCAGGAGAAGCCGACGCGGCCATGGCGCGGGCGTCCGACGGACCGCGACGACCGTCACACTCCCAGGAGCGATCCTTATCGCTTCACCAACTTCACGAGTTTGTGAAACATGTGTAGCTTGCAGTGTCATGAGGATCGTGATCGTGACCGTGGGCTCGCGCGGCGACGTCGCGCCGTACACCGGTCCGGCCCTGCGCCTGAAGGAGGCGGGCCACGAGGTCGTCGTCTCCGCGCAGGCCGACTTCGCCGACATGATCGGTGAGCTCGGGCTGGGCTACCGCACCATGCCCGGCGACACGCGGGCGCTGCTGGAGTCCGCGGAGGGACGCGAGTGGTCGAGGAACGGCACCAAGCTCAGCTCGCTGAAGGCGCAGCTGGACATCAGCAAGAAGCTGATGGACTCGGTCGCCGACGGCGTGCTCGCCGCCGCCGAGGGGGCCGACGTGCTGCTGCTGCAACGCGGCGCGCTGATCAACGGCTACCTGGCCGGCAAGGCACTGGGCATTCCCACCGCCGCGCTCGAACTGTTCCCCGGCGTGCCCACCGCCGAGTTCGGCCTCACCGGGCTGGGCGGCAAGGACCTGGGCCGGTGGGGGAACTGGTTGCTGCCGCGCCTGGCGCTGCGCGTGCCGACGCCGATCGACGGCGCGCTCAAGGCGTTCTGCGCGCGGATCGGCTTGCCGCCGATGGGCATCGGCCGGACTCGCCGGATGATGTTCGCCGACCAGGACTACCCGGTCCTGCACGGCTTCAGCAGGCACGTGGTGCCGCGCCCGGCGGACTGGCCGCGCGGCACCGACGTCGTCGGCTACTGGTGGCCGGAGCGCCCGCCCGGCTGGACCGCGCCCGCCGAGCTCGTCGACTTCATCCAGGCCGGACCGCCGCCGGTGTTCCTCGGCTTCGGCAGCATGGCGCCCGGTGAGGGCGAGCGGCTGTCCGAGGTGGTGACGGAGACCGTGCGCAGGACCGGGGTGCGGGCGGTCGTCCAGGCGGGCTGGTCCGGGCTGACCGCGACCGGGGACGACGTGATGTGCGTGGAGAGCGTCCCGCACGACTGGCTGTTCCCGAGGATGGCCGCGGTGGTGCACCACTGCGGCGCCGGAACGACGGGCGCGGGTGTGCGGGCCGGGGTCCCGGTCGTGCCGACGCCGGTGCTGGCGGACCAGCCGTTCTGGGCGAACCGGCTGGCGAAGATCGGGGTGAGCCCGGGTTCGGTGCCGTTCGCCGAGCTGGCGGCCGAACCGCTGGCGGAGCTGGTCACCAAGGCGGTGTCCGACCCCGCCTACCGGGAACGCGCGCAGTCGCTCGCCGCGAAGGTGCGTGACGAGGACGGGGCGGCCGCCGTGCTGCGCCTGGTGGAGCGCATCGGCGGGTAACCCGGACGGCGCGGGGTATTCCGGAGGGATGATCAGGACCGAGATGCGGATCGGGGCGAGCGCGGAGGACGTCTTCGACGTCCTCGCCGACGGATGGTCCTATGCGAGCTGGGTGGTGGGGGCGGCGCACATTCGCCAGGTGGACAGCGGCTGGCCCGCTGAGGGGGCCAGGGTCCACCACAGCATCGGGCCGTGGCCGTTGCAGGTCCAGGACGTCACGCGGGTGCTGGACGTGGTGCACGGACGACTGCTCGACCTTGAGGCCCGTGCGTGGCCGGTCGGGACCGCGCGGGTGCGGATCAGCCTCACGCCCGCCGGACCGGCCGAGACCGACGTGCTCATGGAGGAGGAGATCACCGCGGGCCCAGGGCGGCTGATCCCCACCGTCGTGCAGGGAGCCCTGTTGCGGCCACGCAACGTCGAGGCCCTGAAGCGCCTCGCCGACATCGCGCGCGGTCGGCGTTAGCCCCGACCACGTGAGCTGGGCTGGTCTGGGCCTCTCGCGAGGGGTGGGCGGTCGGTGGGGGCTGGCGCCCAGCGCCCGTCCTGGCTGGCGTGGTCGATCTCCTGAGGTGGCACCGCCCGCGTGCGCGCATGGGCTGGCTGGCGTGGTCGAGGATTCGCGTTTTGTCACCTTGATGCGCAAAAGAGCGCTCTCATTTCGCATCAAGGTGACAAAACGCGAAATGAGGGCACGGGGGGTGTGCGGGTGAGGGCGCCAAGGGGCGAGGCGCTAGGGGGGGTGAGACGCCAAGGGGTGGGGGCGCGAAGGAGGTGAGGGCGCGAAGGAGGTGGGGGCGCGAAAGGGGTGAGGGCGCCAGGGGGTGGTGGGGTGGTGATGCTGGTTGTAGGACGGCGTCTAGTCGTGGTTGATCGCGTTGAGCACCGACCTGATCAGGGTGGCGTAGGTGCCGCCCGCGACGCCGTTGCGCAGCAGGGCGACGTGGGCGGCCGTGCCGCCGGGGCCGCCGTGCACCGCCCCGCCGGGGTGGGCCGAGGCGCTGGCGAGGTAGAGCCGGTCGACGGGGGTGTCCGGGCGGGACAGGCCCGGCGTGGGACGGAAGACCAGCTGCTGGTGGATGGCCGCGGTGCCACCGTTGATCGCGCCCTCGACGAGGCTGATGTTGTGGCGCTGCAACTCCTCCGGGCCCGCGACGTGGCGGGCGATCACCTTCGAGGCGAAGCCGGGCGCGTGCTTCTCGATCGTCTGCTCGATGCGGTCGGCGGCTCGCTGCACCCGGCTCGCGTCCCACTTCCGGCCGCGGGGCACGTGGGTGTAGGCCCAGACCGACTCGGTTCCGCGCGGAGACCGGCTCGGGTCGGTCGTGGTCATCTGGCCCAGCAGCAGGAACGGGTCTTCCGGGGTCTGCCCGCAGCTGAGCTGTGAGCTGAACCGGGCCAGTCCGTTGAGGTCGCCGCCCAGATGCACGGTGCCCGCGCCGGCCACGTCCGCGGCCGTCCACGGCACCGGGCCGGACAGCGCCCAGTCCACCTTGACCGTGGAGTCGTCCCAGTGGAACCGGGTGAGGTCGTCGACCATCCGGGACGGCAGGTGCTGCGCGCCGACCAGCTCCAGGTACAGGCTCGGCGCGGGCACGTCGGCCAGCACCGCCTTGCGGGCGCGGACGTGCTCGCCGGTCGTGTCGCGCACGCCGACCGCCGTGCCCCTGGCGATGAGGACCCGGTCAACGCGGCGACCGCAGTCGATCCGCCCGCCGCGCTCCCGGAGCCTGCGCACCAGGGCCGCGGTGATCTCACCGGCCCCGCCGACCGGGGCGGGGAACCCCACGTCCTGGCCGAGCATCGCCAGCAGCCACCCGAAGATCGCGCTGCCCGCCGTGTCCGGGCCGAGGTCGGAGTGCAGCGCGTTACCCGCGTAGAGCAACCGCGCTCCCTCCCCCGCGAAGAGCTCGCCGCCGAGCGCGCGAACCGGCATCACCAGCCGCCGGGCGAGGCGGAGCGCGTCGGGCGTGCCCATCCGGCGGAACAGCCGCCCGGCCGCGCGGATCGGCGGAAAGGGTTGGAACAGCGCCTCCACCAGGTCGTCACGGATGTGCCGCCACATCCGGAACTCCGAGCGCCACGCGTCGCCGTCCTCAGGCGCGAACCGGGCGACGGACTCCGCGGTGCGGTCGACGTCCCGCGAGAGCACGGCGGTCCGGTCGTCGGGCAGGACGTGCGCGAGGACGTCCGGCGCGTGCCGCCAGGACAGGCCGTTCTGTTCCAGCCCCAGCCCGGTCATGAACGGCGACACCGCGCTGAGCGGGTAGAACGCGCTGCAGAAGTCGGTGCGGAAGCCCGGGGCGGTGACCTCGCCGCTGCGCACCGAACCGCCCGGCTCGTCGGCGGCTTCGAGCACCACGACGCTCCACCCCGCGTCCGCGAGCAGGTTCGCCGCGACCAGACCGTTGGGACCGGAGCCGATCACCACCGCGTCGGCGGTGTCCCCTGGTTGTGTCACGTCACGTCCTCACTACGTCCGGGCCGGCCAACCCTGGGACTGGTGCGTCGGCCTCCCCCACGGTAGATCGCGCAGCCGCCGCAGGAGTCCGTGATCGGCGATCGGTTCGAGTGGCGGACTGCCCTCCCCCGTGCCGCTGGCCATCGCGGCGACCACCTCGGCAAGCGCGGAGGCGCTGTCGTGCTCCGGGGTCCAGCCGAGCTCCACGCGCGCGCGGGCCGAGAAGACCAGGGGCGCCTTGTCGGCGAGCACGAGCCAGCCGGGGTGCAGCGGGTGCAGCCCGAGGCGCCACGCGGACCACGCGAGTCCCGCCAGCGGCAGGAACGGCACGGGAACCCGGATCCCGCCGAGCACGCGGCTGATGTCGCTCGCGGTGAGCACCGGGTCGGCCGCGAGGTTGAACGCTCCGGTCGCCCCGCGCTCCAGGACCAGCCGCAACGCCGACGCCACGTCCCGCGCGTGCACGAGCTGGAGCCGCAGTCCCGGCCACAACGGCAGCGGCGGCCTCCGGGTGGTCAGCAGCGACGTCGGCATCAGCGGGCTGAACAGCCAGCGCCGCATCTCCGCGCCCGATCCGCTCTGCACCACCGCTGCCGGGCGGACCCGCGTCACCCTGACGTCCGGGTTGGTGGCGGCGAACCGGTCGACCAGCGCCTCGGCCTGGGCTTTGTGGCAGCTGTACGCGCTACCGCTGACACCGCCGAGCGGCCAGTCCTCGTCGACCAGCTCCCACCGCCGCGCCTGCCGGTACGCGGCGACCGAGGAACCGAACACCACATGCGGGACCTGGGCCAGCCGCGCGGCGGCGAGAACGTTCCGCACCCCCACGAAGTTGGTGCGGTACATGTCCGGGTCCTCGGTGCGGGGGTGGATCGCCCAAGCCAGGTGCACGACCGCGTCCACTCCGGTGAACGCCTCGTGCAGCAGCGAAGGCGCTTCCGGCGCGCCGATGTCGCACGCCAGCCAGTCGGCGTTCGTGTAGGGCGCGACCCGCTCGGGCGGCCTTCGGGTCACGCCGACGACGTCCCAGCGCGGCGTCACTTCTCGCAGCAGCGCGGTGCCCAGGTTTCCGCTCGCGCCCGTCACAGCGATCCGCCGGATTCGCATGGGACTCGCTTTCCCCGTTGAGCGCCCGCGAAACGCCTGGCTAGGCTGCACATCATGCCTTCGGACGGTTTCACCGAGTACGCGCGAGCCAACGCCATCCGCCTGGACACCATCGACCCGGCCGCGCCGTTGGAGGACCTCGAACCGCTGCGCGCGCTCGTCGGTGACGCCAAGATCGTCGCGATCGGCGAGAACAACCACCACGTGCGCGAGTTCTACTTGGTCAGGCACCGGATTCTGCGGTTCTTGGTCGAGCGCTGCGGATTCGACACCCTCGGGTTCGAGTCCGGCTTCGCCGAGGGCTCGGCGATCGACGACTGGGTGCGCGGCGGCGAGGGCGAGCTCACCCGGCTGGCCAAGCGCAACATCACCTTCACCCTCGGCGAGGCCGAGGAGATGCGGGCGCTGCTGACCTGGATGCGCGAGACGGAGCACGAGGTCGGCTTCTCCGGCCTGGACGTTCCCGCCTCGGCCGGGTCGCCGAGGCCCGCGCTGGACGCGGTCGCCGGCTACCTCGGCACGGTCGACCCGGACGCGGTGACGCTGGTGACCGCGGCGATCACCGCGACGGAGCTGTACAGCGGCCCGAACAGCGCGGTGTCGTCCAAGCTGCACAAGGAGCTCGACCCCGCGCTGCGGCACGCCGCGACGGCCGCGCTGAGCCGCCTGCTCGCGCACATGGAGTCGCTGCGCCCAGCCTACGTCGATCGATCGTCCACTTCGGACTTCGCCGTCGCCGCGCACCACGTGCTGGGCGCGTGGCGGCTCGACCAGTACCTGCAGGAGCTCAGCGCGATGGGCGACTCTCCCGCGTTGTTCGGGCTGAACTCCTCACGGGACAGCTACATGGCGGCGAGCGCGAAGCGCCTCGTCGACGAGGGCCGCCGCGTGGTCATGGCCGTCCACAATGGACACCTTCAGCGCACGCCGGTGTCCTTCGGCGGGCCGCACGTCGCGCTGCTGCCGGCGGGGTGCCAGCTCGCGCACACCTACGGCGATGACTACGTGGCGATCGCGGTCACCGGCGGCGAGGGGCACACGGTCGCGCTGGCGCTGGACCCCGAGCAGCCCACCGGCTACCGGACCTACGCCGCTCCCCTCGCCCCGCCGGAGCCCGGAGGCGTCGAGGCCGCGATGAGCGGTCTGGAGCTGCTGGACCTGCGTCCCGCGCGGGGGAAGGTCGAGGGCCCGACGAGCATCCGGTGGGCCACGATGCAGCCGGAGACGGACGTGCTCAGCGGCTTCGACGCGGTGGTGCACGTGCCGACGACCAGCACCACCGACCACGTTCCCGGACGGTGAGCGGCCGTCGTTGTCGGTGCGCCGAACTACGCTCCGGCCATGAGAGCATCCTCAACGTTCAAGGTCTCCACCTTCGCCCCGACGCAGGTCGACGCCCCGCCGGTGACCACGGCACTTCCCGTTGGCGTGTCCACTATGGACAAGCACTACGACGGTGAGGTGACCGGCCGGTCGACGACGCTGTTCACCGCCGCGTTCGACCACACCACCGGCGCGGGCACGTACGTCGCGATGGAGTCCTTCGAGGGCTCGCTGCACGACCGGTCCGGCACCTTCAACTTCGCCCATTCGGCGACGACACTGGGTGAAGGCCGTGAGGGCGAGTACTTCGTCATCGTGCCGACCAGCGGAACGGCGGGGCTGGCCGGGATCTCCGGCACCGGCGGCATCGCGGTCGACGCCGACGGCACGCACCGGATCTGGTTCGACTACGAGCTGGCCTAGGACTCGACGACATGGCGGCCGCTGCTCCGCCGGTCGCGACGTCATCGTGAAGACCTCGGCAGCACAGGGCCGGTTGTGGGCGACGGCAGAGTGCTTGTCACCCACCCGGTCGTTGGCGGAGCCTCTGTGGACTTACGGGGCGGGCGAGGGTATCGGGGGAACCCTCGCCCGCCCCGCGACCTAGCCGCGGATGCCTGGGGCCTCCGCGGCGATCGTCGTGCTGGCACCGTGGCCGGTGTGCACGACCGTCTCCGGCGGCAGCTCCAGCAACCGCTTGGTGATCGACTCCACGATGGTGTCGTGGTCGGAGTACGAGCGCCCCGTCGCACCGGGACCGCCCTGGAACAGGGTGTCGCCGGTGAAGACCACGCCCAGCTCCGGCACGTGGAAGCAGCAGGCCCCCGGCGCGTGGCCAGGGGTGTGCAGCACGTGCACCCGCGTCCCGGCGACCTCGATCACCTGGCCGTCGGCGAGCTCACCCGAGGGCCGGACGTCCGGGTGCGTCAGGTCCCACAGCACCAGGTCCTCCGGGTGCAGCAGGATCGGCGCCCCGGTCGCCTCGGCCAGCTCGGGGGCGTACCGCACGTGGTCGTCGTGCGCGTGCGTCGCGATGATCGCCTTGACCTTCCGGCCGCCGACCACCGCCAGGATCGCCGCCACGTCGTGCGGGGCGTCGAAGACCACGCACTCCGAGTCGTCGCCCAGCACCCACACGTTGTTGTCCACGTCGAAGGTCTGACCGTCCAGCGAGAACGTGCCGGAGGTGACGGCGTGGTCGATCCGCGCCGCCATCAGAACGCGCCCTCCGCTGAGAAACGTACGTCGGCCATCAGAAGACCACCACCGAGCGCAGCACATCGCCGTGGTGCATCCTGGCGAACGCCGCCTCGACGCCGTCCAGGGGGATCTCCTCGGTGACGAAGGCGTCCAGGTCGAGCCTGCCCTGCTGGTAGAGGTCCACCAGCAGTGGGAAGTCCCTGCTGGGCAGGCAGTCGCCGTACCAGCTGGACTTCAGCGCGCCGCCCCGGCTGAAGAAGTCGACCAGCGGCATCTCGATCCGCATGTCCGGCGTCGGCACCCCGACCAGCACCACCGTCCCGGCGAGGTCGCGGGCGTAGAACGCCTGCTTCCAGGTCTCCGGGCGGCCGACCGCGTCGATCACCACGTCCGCGCCGTTGCCGTCGGTGAGCGCCTGGATCGCGGTGACCACGTCCTCGACCTCGCTGGCGTCGACCGTGTGCGTCGCGCCGAAGCCGCGCGCCCACTCCAGCTTCCTGGGGTCGGTGTCCACCGCGATGATCTTCGCGGCGCCCGCGAGCCGGGCGCCCGCCACCGCGCCGTCGCCGACGCCGCCGCAGCCGATCACCGCGACCGAGTCGCCCCTGCCGACGCCGCCGGTGTTGATCGCCGCGCCGATGCCCGCCATCACCCCGCAGCCCAGCAGGCCGACCGCCGCCGCCCGCGCATCGGGAGCGACCTTCGTGCACTGTCCACTGTGGACCAGTGTCTTCTCGGCGAACGCGCCGATGCCCAGCGCGGGGCTGAGCTCGGTGCCGTCGGACAGCGTCATCGGCTGCGCGGCGTTGTGCGTGTTGAAGCAGTACCACGGCCGTCCGCGGCGGCAGGCGCGGCAGTCGCCGCACACCGCGCGCCAGTTGAGCACGACGAAGTCGCCCGGCGCGAGGTCGGTGACGCCCTCGCCGACCTCTTCGACGACGCCCGCGGCCTCGTGCCCCAGCAGGAACGGGAACTCGTCGTTGATCCCGCCCTCCCGGTAGTGCAGGTCGGTGTGGCAGACCCCGCACGCCTGGACCCGCACCACGGCCTCGCCGGGCCCCGGGTCGGGCACGATGATCGTCTCGACGGCGACCGGTTCCCCGCGTCCCCTGGCGACGACGCCTTTGACCTCCTGTGCCACGCGGGCCTCCTGTTCGGCTGGATGCATGTGGATCTCCGACCGTAACGCCCTGGGGAAGGGTTCACCCGCCGTCGAGCTCGGCGAGCTCGGCGTCGGTCAGCAGCCGCGAGCGGATCAGGAAGCGCACGCCCTCCGGCGCTTCCAGGGAGAACCCGCTGCCCCGGCCCGGGACCACGTCCACGGTGAGGTGGGTGTGCCGCCAGTACTCGAACTGCGCGGCCGACATCCAGAACGGCACCGGTTCTGGCACTCCCCTGATGTCGAGGTCGGCCAGGTGCACGTCGGAGCCGCCGGTGCGGAACTCCCCCGCGAGGTAGCACATGGGCGCGCTGCCGTCGCAGCACCCGCCGGACTGGTGGAACATCAGCGCCCCGTAGGCGGCCCGGAGGCGGCGGAGCAGGGCAGCCGCCTCCGGGGTCACCTCGACTCGTGCGACGGTCATCAGAAGAAGCCCTGCGCGTTCTCGGAGTAGCTCACCAGCAGATTCTTCGTCTGCTGGTAGTGGTCGAGCATCGCGCGGTGGTTCTCCCTGCCGATCCCGGACTGCTTGTAACCGCCGAAGGCCGCGTGCGCCGGGTAGGCGTGGTAGCAGTTGGTCCACACCCGCCCCGCCTGGATGGCGCGACCGGCCTTGTACGCGGTGGTGGTGTCCCGGGACCAGACACCGGCGCCGAGTCCGTACAGCGTGTCGTTGGCGGTCTTGATCGCGTCGTCGAAGTCGTCGAAGCGGGTCACCGAGACCACCGGGCCGAAGATCTCCTCCTGGAAGATCCGCATCTTGTTGTCGCCCTCGAAGATCGTGGGCTGCACGTAGTAGCCGCCGGAGAGCGCTCCGCCGAGGTCGGCCCGCTCACCGCCGGTGGCGACCTTCGCGCCCTCCTGCCTGCCGATGTCGACGTAGGACAGGATCTTCTCCAGCTGGTCGTTGCTGGCCTGCGCGCCCACCATCGTGTCGGTGTCCAGCGGGTTGCCCTGCTTGATCTTCTTCGTCCGCTCGACGGCGTCGCCGAGGAACTCCTCGTAGATCGAGCTCTGGATCAGCGCGCGGGACGGGCAGGTGCAGACCTCGCCCTGGTTCAGCGCGAACATCGCGAAGCCTTCGAGCGCCTTGTCGTAGAAGGCGTCCTTGGCCGATGCGACGTCGGCGAAGAACAGGTTCGGGCTCTTGCCGCCGAGCTCCAGGGTCACCGGGATGATGTTCTCGCTGGCGTACTGCATGATCAGTCGCCCGGTGGTGGTCTCGCCGGTGAAGGCGATCTTGGCGATGCGGCTGCTGGAGGCCAGCGGTTTGCCCGCCTCCACGCCGAAGCCGTTGACCACGTTGAGCACGCCCGCCGGCAGCAGGTCCGCGATCAGCTCCAGCAGCACGTGGATCGAGGCCGGGGTCTGCTCGGCGGGCTTGAGCACGACGGCGTTGCCCGCCGCCAGCGCGGGCGCGAGCTTCCAGGTGGCCATCAGCAGCGGGAAGTTCCACGGGATGATCTGGCCGACCACGCCGAGCGGCTCCTGGAAGTGGTAGGCCACGGTGTCGGCGTCGATCTGGGAGATCCCGCCCTCCTGCGCGCGCAGCACCCCGGCGAAGTAGCGCCAGTGGTCCACCGCGAGCGGCAGGTCGGCGGCCAGGGTCTCGCGGACCGGCTTGCCGTTCTCCCAGCTCTCCGCGACGGCCAGCTGTTCGAGGTTCTGCTCGATCCGGTCGGCGATCTTCAGCAGCACCCCGGAGCGCTCGGCCAGCGACGCCCGGCCCCAGGCCGCGGCCGCCCCGTGCGCGGCGTCCAGCGCGCGCTCGACGTCCTCCGAGGTGCCCCTGGCGACCTCGGTGAAGACCTCGCCGGTGACCGGGGTGGGGTTCTCGAAGTACTGGCCCTTGGCGGGCGGCACGTACTCGCCGCCGATGAAGTGGTCGTACCGCGAGCGGTAGGACACGATGCTGCCTTCGGAGCCTGGAGCGGCGTAGGTCGCCATCTGCTGCCTCCCACGTCTTCGGGGTGAGTGGCGGCGAGGCTAGGAAGTCCAAGGTTGCAGTCACGTTGCACTCGGCCACCGGCTTGCGTGGCGGCGGTGCGCCGGTCAATCATCGGAGGTGATGGCCACCACAGATGGCCGGTCACCGGCTGTTGACCCCGTCGAACGAGCCCGGCTGCTGGTCCGGGTGCACGAGGCGGTGCTCGGGGGTGGCCGCGCGCCACTGGCTCCGCGCACCGTGATCGCGGAGTCCTGGCGGCGGTCCCTCGACGCGCGCGTGGACCCCGACCGCACCGAGGCGCCGATGGTCTACGCCCAGCGCGAGGTGAGCGAGCTGCGCGCGGCGCACCCGCTGGCCACCACGCTGCCCGCGCTGCGGGGCACCCTGCGCGGCCTCGCCGACGAGGCCAGCCAGATCATGATCGTCACCGACGCGGTGGGCCACATCCTGTGGTGCGAAGGGGACTCCGCCGTCAAGCGCGCCGCCGACCGGGCCGCGCTCGCGGAGGGCACCCGGTGGTCGGAGGACACGATCGGCACCAACGCGATGGGCACGGCGCTGGCGCTGGGCCGCCCGGTGCAGATCCACTCCGCCGAGCACCTGGTGCGCAGCTACCACTCGTGGACCTGCGCGGCGAGTCCGGTGCGCGACCCGGACAGCGGCGAGCTGCTGGGCGTTGTCGACGTCAGCGGCCCGCTGCACACCGGTCACCCGGCGATCGCCGCGCTCGTGGAGGCCGCCGCGCGGCTGGCGGAGGCGCAGCTGCGCGCCGAGCTGACCGCGCGGGACGAGCGGCTGCGCGAGCGGAACATGCCGCACCTGATGGGGCTGCGCGGCGAGCCGGGCGCGCTGCTGACGCCGACCGGCCGCGTGATCGCCTCGGCCGCGGGCGGCCTGCCCCGGCGGGTGGACGTGTCGGGGCCGGAGATCCTGCTCGCCGACGGCCGCACCGGGCTGCTGGAGCCGCTCGGCGAGGGCTACCTGCTGCGGCTGCCGCGTCCGGTGGCGTCCCGCACACCGCGGTTGTCCTTGTCGCTGTTGGAGGAACCGGTCGCGGTGCTCGACGGCCGTGAGCACCCGTTGAGCCCGCGGCACGCGGAAATCCTTGCGGCACTGGCCCTTCGGCCCACCGGGATGACCGGTGAGGCCCTGGCACTGGCCACCCACGGCGAGGACGGCAACGCGGTGACGGTGCGCGCGGAGATGCACCGGCTGCGGGCGCAGCTCGGCGGAATGGTGGTGGGGCGCAAGCCTTATCGGCTCGTCGCGGAGGTGTCGGCGGACTTCCTGCGGGTGCGGGAGGCGGTCGACGCCGGGGACGCCGAACGGGCGGTGCGGCTGTACCGCGGGCGGCTGCTGCCCCGCTCCGAGGCACCGGTGGTGCGGGCGGAGCGCGAGGAGCTGCACGCGGCGGTGCGGTCGGCCGCGCTGCACTGCGGGCGACCCGAAGTGCTGTGGGAGTTCGCGCGGCAGCCGCACGGGGCCGACGACATCGAGGTGCACGAGCGGCTGGCGCGGGACCTGCCACGCTCCGATCCGCGCCGGGCCTCCGTGGTGACGCGGTTGCGGTCGCTGGTGTAGCACCTCGCCCGCGCGGTGCTGGCGTGGTTGGGGTTTTCGCGTTTTGTCACCTTGATGCGCGAAAGAACGCCCTGTGCTCGCAACAAGGCTACAAAACGCGAACGGGCACGCAAGGTGGGGTTCGGGTCGACGGGTGGAATAAGCGCGTCGGTGTGCGCCCGAGTGTGAGGCCGCACTGGAGGATGCGCGGAGCACGGCCTCGTGCCCGGCTTGTCCGGTGCCACGCGGTGCTGGCGTGGTTGGGGCGGTGGTGCCGTTGAGTGCGGGTCCTAAATGCTCTCGACGAAGAGGTCGTGCGCGCAGAACGCCTCCGGGTCGAAGTCGTCGTTCCAGCCGTAGCGCAGGAGGGTGGCGCGCAGGAGGTCCGGGGAGCAGCGCAGGTCCTCGGTGCCGAAGTCGGTGATCGGCACGACGGCGGTCAGCGGCGCCGCGGTGGCGATCACCGGCACCAGGTCGGGCACCGCGAGGAACAGCGGGAAGAAGAGCGAGCACATGCCCTCGTACGCCTTCTCCCCGGCGAGGAGGATCCACTCCTCGTCCCCGGGTTCCCACTTCAGGGTGAGCCCACCGCGGCGGGCGACGGCCGTTGCCGCACCGTAGGCGGCCGCCTCACCCCACTCAGGGAACGGGCTGACCCAGGGCCGGGCCTCCCGCCACGGGGACAGCGACTCGTCGAGGTCGATCATGTCGGGCTCCCTGGGCACGCGTGGATGGTCTTCTTGTTCTTCCTGCGGTAGAGGTTGACGACCGTGGTGGGTCTGCCTGTGCGCGAGTGCACGCCGACGACCTCGGTGAACTCGACCTTCGCCCGCTCGTCGTCCGCGCCCGTCCACAGCCCGGCGGCGTCGGCGCGCTGCGCGGCGTCCAGGGTCAGCCGGTCCACGTCGACGGTCGCGTGGAAGCGGCTCTTGTCCGCCGCCTCGCTGTCATCGCGGTGCACCTTCTGCCCTGCGGTGTTCACCGTGTAATGGCCGTCGGTCAGGACCCCGTGCTTGTTGCGCCACAGGGGACGGCGGGCGAACTCCCCCTTGACCTGGGGTCCCATGAGCCTGCCGAACACCAGCCCGGGATCGGGGTCGCGACCGGCGGAGAGCCACTTCCGCTCCCGCGCCTCCGCTCGCCACGCCGGGCCGCTCAGCTCACGGGTACCGGCGATGTCGTCGTCGAAGCAGCGGCGCAGGTGCGCGCAGATCTCCAGCACCGCGAGCATCCCGGCGCCCGCGCGGTCGATGGGCGTGCCGTACTTCCCGGTCCCGGCCTCGGCGAGCAGGCGGGACACCGAGTCCACCGCCGCGCGCGCCTGACCGGCCTCGGTGTCGGGAAGCGCTTCCCGAGCGGCCGAAAGCCCGTCGAGCGCCTGTTGGTACCCCGTCACGCAGCCCCCTGAGTTCACTCCAGAACAATCACAGGGAAAAGCATTTGCCGCATTGGCAATTCGTCAGCCGAGCGGGCGAAATCCGGCGAGAACCTACCCGCCGCTCATGAGCTGCTGGGTCCGCGCGATGTCCTCGTCCAGCCCGTTGCCGATCTCCGCGCAGGCGTTCATCGCCGCGTTCGCCTCGTCGCTGACCTGCTCCAGCAGGCCGCCGTAGCGCTCGACACCGGCCTCGGCGAGGTGGTCGGCGACCCGGCGCACCGCGTCGAGAACCGCTTGGATGAACGGACCGGGCAAGGCCTCACGGGCGGCGGAAAGGCTCTGCAATGCCTGGTCGTATCCGCTCATTCCAGCCTCCCACCCCGAGGAAAACCAGTCGACGAAAACCATAACGAAAGCAAACAGGGCTGTATACCCGGGGCAAGGCATTCACCCGAGGCCATATGGGCGAGTGCGAGAAACGGAAATCCCCCGGTATTAGGGAATTCTCCGGCGCACCGTCAGCACGACGTGGGCGATCAAGCCGAGAACAAGGCCCCAGAACGCGGAACCGATGCCGAGGAGCGACAGGCCCGACGCGGTGACCAGAAAGGTGACCAGCGCGGGCTCGCGGTGTTCCGGCTCGGCCATCGCGCCGCTGAGGCCGGACATCAGCGCGCCGAGCAGGGCCACGCCCGCGATCGCCGCGACCAGCTCCTTGGGCAGGCCGGTGAACACGCCGAGCAGCGCCGCGCCGAAGGTGCCGACGAGCAGGTAGAGCAGGCCGCAGAAGACACCGGCCGGGTAGCGCCTTCGCGAGTCGGGATGGGCTTCCTGGCCGGTGCAGATCGCCGCCGTGATCGCGGCGAGGTTGACGCCGTGGCAACCGAAGGGCGCCAGAGCGAGCGAGGTGAGCCCGGTGCCGCCGACCAGCAGGCGGTCGCCGGGCCGGTAGCCGCTGGCGTGCAGCACCGCGAGGCCGGGCGCGTTCTGCGAGGCCATGGTGACCACGAACAGCGGGACACCGATGCCGATGATCGCCGCCGGGTCGAGCACCGGGGTGGTCCACTGTGGACTCGCCAGCTCCAGGCCGACCCCGGAGAAGCGCAGACCGCCGCTGACGGCGGCGGTGAGCACGCCGAGCACCAGGGCCGCCAGCACCGCGTACCTGGCGCTGAACCGCTTCGCCACGACGTAGCCCAGCAGCACGGCCGCCGCCACCAGCGGCCCCTGGCCGAGCGCGCGGAAGGCGTCGACGCCGAAGGAGAACAGGATCCCGGCCAGCATCGCCGAGACCAGCGGACCGGGCACCAGCGCCATCAGCCTGCCGAAGACCCCGGAGAAGCCGATCAGCGCGATCGCCAGCGCGGAGACGACGAAGGCACCGACCGCGGCCGGGTAGGAGTAGTCGCCGATGCTGGTGACCAGCAGTGCCGCCCCGGGCGTTGACCACGCGGTGATCACCGGCATTTTGGTCCACAGGCTGAGCACGAGACAGGTCAGGCCGCTGCCCACGGAGATCGCCCACAGCCAGGACGTGGTCTGCCCCGACGTGAGGTGCCCGGCCTGGGCCGCGGTCAGCACGATCACCATGGGACCGGAGTAGGACACCACGACCGCGATCAACGCGGCGACGAAGGACGACAGCGAGACGTCCTTGAAGAAGCGTTGCGGGGCCTGCTGGACCGCCGAGGTCATGACCGCCCGATCCTCTCGGTCAGCCGGCTCGTCCAGTTCGCCGCGCGTTCGTCCTGTGCTCATAGCGGTGCACAACCAACTTGACCCCCGGATGCCGTGTCAAGCGGGTTGCCGTTGGGGCACAGGGGAAAGCAGTGGCCCGGATCACGGGTCACCGCGGTCCGGGCCGGCGAGCGCGGAACCTCCGCCGCTGTCGCAAGGGGCGGACCAGCGCCTTTCGCTCGCGTGATGACCAGGGTCCCGTCGCGTCCGCCCCACGGGCGAAGAAGGCCAAAGTTCGCGATGTGGCCTGGCCACGCCCGTTCCACCAGCCGGGAACCGGTCGAACAGGCGCGGCGGAACCCGGCCTACTCGCGGTGCACGCGCACGTGATCGATCTCGATGGAACCCTCGGCGACCTCCGGCGGGATCACCGCACCTAGCGCCTGGCCCGCAAGTCGCCCCGAAGCCCCGAGCTGGCGCGCCACCCCCGTGCCCCGTGCGCGCGTGGACTGGCTGGCGCTGTGGGTTCTTCGCGTTTTGTCACCTTAATGCGCAAAAGAGCGCTCTCATTTCGCATTAAGCCTACAAAACGCGAAACGAGGGCACGGGGGGTGAGGGGGGAGGGGGAGGCGGAGTGGTGGGGAGGTGGGGTGAGGGGTGAGGGGGGAGGCGGGGAGGTGGGGGGAGGTGGGGCGGTGGAGAGGTGGGGTGAGGGGCTAGGGGGTGGGGGGTGGGGGGTGGGGGGTGGGGTGGTGTTACCACGTGCAGGATGGCGCCTTGTCAGCTTGATGCGGCGAGGCAGCGACTGCGGTCTTTCGTCCACTTTGGACCCGTCAGGTGGTTCGCAAGGTGGAGGCACCGCGTTTTCGCTTGTGCAGCAGGGAGACTTGTGTCGCGCCAGGGTTTCGCACCGCCCGGTGACACGGGAGCCGTCGCCCGGACCGGCGGTGGAGGCCGCGCGGGGCCGCGCAGGAACGACTGGACTCAGCCGAGACGCGGTCGAGGGGGTTCCGCTCCGCGATCGAGGCAGGAGTGGGCCCCAGTGTTGGTCGATTTCCTCGGCGGCGTCGGCGCGCCCCTGAACTGGCCCCGTCCAGCAAAGCTGGAGGAGCTGTTCGCCCCAAAGAAGCTGAAGATGGTCTACAACTTAAGGGTGAAGGCGGCGTACAACGCACGGCTGGAGATGGCCTGCGAAGTCGAACACCGAAAGTCGCTACGAGTCCCATTTGCCGGGCGTCGGCCATGGCCTTCTTTACCGTTCTCACCTGTGGCGACCCCCCTCACCCAATCGGGTATTGGTGGCTGCGCCGAAACGTTCGCCGGAAGGCGTTAACGCACGGCCGTGGTAAGGATGGCCGCAGCATCGGTGACCTGGCGTCCGGGGCATCATCACCTGTCACGGAGAGGAGTTCGGCCGCGTGGACACGACCACATTCGGTGACTTTCTGCGCTTCTACCGGCTGCGCTCCTCGATGACCCAGGAGGAGTTGTCCGAGCGAACCGGCATCAGTGTGCGCACCATCAGCGATATGGAGCGTGGACGGGTGCGCAACCCGCAGCGACGCACCGTGGAACTGTTGGTCAACGGGCTCGAACTGGTTGAGGAGGAAGCAAGCGAGTTCGCCGAGGTGGCCCGCGCCGGACGGCGGATGGCCGTCGCGGCGGACAAACCGGGGCCTCCCGACGTGCCGCAGGTGGGCGCCGCATGCGCGTTGCCTCCCGTGCTCATCGAACTCACCGGGCGGGACGCCGAGCTACGGGCGCTGGACGAGTTCGCGCGGGACGCCACGTCGTCCTCCCGCCTGCAGGTGGCGGTCATCCACGGCCTGCCGGGCGCGGGCAAGACCGCGCTCGCCTTGGACGCCGGGCACCGGCTCGAAGGCCAGTTCGGCAACGGTTGCCTGTTCCTCGACCTGCACGGCATGGGCCGCGAGCCGCTGTCGCCGGACCGGGTCGTGCACCGGCTGCTGCGCGGGTTCGGGGTGGGCGAACGCAAGATCCCCACCGACTACGAGGACCGGCTCGCCCTCTACCGCTCCCTGCTGCGCGAGCGCACCGTGCTGCTCGTGCTCGACAACGCCGCCTGCGAGGCTCAGGTGCGGCCGCTGCTGGCCACCAGTCCTGGCTCGATGGTGCTGGTGACGAGCCAGAACACGTTGGCGGGGCTGGACGCGCGGCACCGGCTCGCCTTGGGCGTGTTCGACGACGACCGCGCGATCGAGCTGCTGGGCCTGGTCGCGGGCAGGGACCGGGTGGCGGCCGAACCGGACGCGGCGCAGCGGGTGGCGACGCTGTGCGGCGGCGTGCCGCTGGCGCTGCTCATCGCGGGCAACCGGCTGGCCAGCAGGCCCCAGTGGACGATCGCGCACCTCGCCGACCAGCTGGAGGACGAGCGGCGCCGGCTGTCGGTGCTCACCGCGGGCGATCTCCAGGTGCGAACGGCCTTCGAGATCTCCTACCACCATCTGGATCCCGCCGCCGCGACGATGTTCCGAAGGCTGGCGTTGGTGCCCGGTCCGGACACCTCCGTCGAACTGGCCGCCGTGGTCTCGGGGCTGCCGGTGGACGTCGCTGAGATGACCCTGGAGAGGCTGGCCGACGCCAGCCTGCTCGGGTTCAGCGGGACCTGCGGCCGGTACACCAGCCACGAGCTGCTGCGCGTGTTCGCGAGGGAACGCCTGGAGCTCTGCGAGAGCCCCGAGGACGTGGCGACGGCCACCGAGCGGATGCAGGACTGGCTGCTCGCGGTCGCCACGAAGGCCGCGCTGTTCTTCGACCACGACCGGACGGAGGCGCCGGGCGCGGTCGACGGGCCGGATCCGGTGCACTGCAGGGAGGCCGCGGCCCGGTGGCTGGCACAGGAACAGGCGCACTGGCTGGGGGCGCTGCGGTCCGCCGCGGCGCGGGGAGAGCACCGGAAGGTCCTCGACCTGGCCGCGGCCATGCACTGGTACTCGGATCTGCGCGGCACCGGCGACCTGTGGCGCGAGGTGTTCGACGCGGGCGCCACGGCGGCGCGAGCGCTGGGTGACGTCCGCGCAACGGCGGAGCAGTCGAACTACGTGTGCTGGGCGCTCTACGCGTTGTGCGGGCAGCCGGACGAGGCACTGGCGGCGCACCACCTCGCGGTGGAGGCGGCGGTCGAAGCGGGCGACCTCGTGGCGGAAGCGTGGGCTTGGTCCTACCGTTCGGCCATCGAACTGCGGCTGAGCTCGCCGCGCGAAGCCATCCGGTACAGCCGACGCGCCGTGGACCTGTTCGAACGGGCGCGCTATTCGAACGGCTACCACTTGGCGCTGTCCTTGCTGGGCAGGCAGCTGCACATGGCCGGCGAGTTCACCGAGGCCGTTGCGGTGCACCGGCGGAGCGTGGCGCACTACCGGAGCGCGGCCACCGCACCGGGCAACGACGAACTGCTGTCGATGGTGCTGACCCGGCTCGCCGAGAGCCTGGCGGCCTCCGGTGACGTGCCCTCCGCTCTGGAGTTCCTGGACGAGGCCGAGTCGCTGTTCCGCAAGCACGAGGTGACCACCGGTGTGGCGCGGGTGCGGTACTTGCGCGGCGTGGCGCTGATCGGCGCGGGCCGCCCGGCCGAGGCCGCGGAGCAGCTGCTGTCCGCGTTGGACGAAGCGCGCTGGGCGGAGACCAGGATCGAGATCCTGGTGCGGCTGGCGGAGCTGTCCGACGAGTGCGGCGAACCCGCGCGCGCCCGCATGCACCGGGTGCGGGCCCTGGCCGAATGCTCCCGCTATAACACGCCCGGCGTCCGGATCACCGCGGGCAAGCTCGCCGCCGAGCTGGGCATCACGTGCCCGAGCCAGCCCGTCCCGGACCCGAGCTAGCCTCCAGCCCACCGCCGTCACGCCGTGCCACCCGCACACCGATGACCGCCGCCGAGCGTTGGCTGGTGCGGTCAATCCGGTGCACCTGTTCTGGAGCGTGACGCTCCCTCCGTGCCAACCGCGTCGCCGAGCACCACCGGACGGGCGCTGTCACGGCGGGCCCAGTCGACGATGAGGGTGCGGGCCACGCTGAGCTCCCTGCATCGACATTTCTTGGCGACAAGTTCACCCACTGAGACTTCGCGCCAACAGGAAGAAGAACCGGAAGAACTCACCCCTCACCAGTTCTGCCGGTACTTCTTCATGACCACGCGGGGTCGGGGAAGGTTCAATCGGAGTCGGCGACAGCGAAAAGGGGTCGCCACACCCAAAAAGCGAACGGGTTTCACGTCTTTCCAGCAAGCGCTTACCTGACATCGCGGCGATTTCGTCCGAATTCACCCCGATTGGCCAGGTCGCACCATTCGCCGAAGGCCGCCGCCCTCGCCGAACCGAAACGCGCATCGCAACGAGAACTCCGAACACGAATGTCAATCGATCAGTTGACATCAATGTCCGGTTCTCCGGAACTTCCCTTCTCCACGACCACGCGAACGCGGCAGAACTGAGAGTGGGTAGACATGGCAAACCTCGCGCCGGTCGGCACCTCGACGCAGTCGAGCCCGGCCACCGCCCTGCGAGAGCGGCTGTCCCCCATCGTGGGCAGGCTCGGTCCCGTCACGCCGCCGAGGCGACTGCCCCTCCCCGAGGGCATTCCGGGACTGCCGATCGCCAGCTCGTCGACGGGCGACGTGCGCTGGGTGCTGCCCGAGGTCGCCGGGTTCGCGGAGCGGACCGGCTCACAGACCACCGGCCTCGACGGCGCGGGCGGCGGCTTCGATCCCGACCTCGCCGAATGGGTCGCGGTGGCCGAGGCCGTGGAACGCTACTGCGCGACCGTCTACAGCCGCGACCAGCTGATCACCGCCACCGCCGACGAGCTCGGCCCCGAGGCGCTCGACCTCGGCACCATGCCGCGGCTCTCGGACCGGGAGCTGGCCGACGAGAGCCACGGGATCGCACCGGCGCGCAAGGACGTGCCGCGCTCGTGGGTGCGCGGTGTCCGCCTGGTCGACGCGCGCCCCACCTGGATCCCCGCCGAGCTGATCTGGCTCTGCTTCAGCGAGCCGGGCGTCCAGCGGCTGTCCGCGCCCAACACCACCGGTTGCGCCATCCACTCCGATCCGTGGCAGGCGCTGCTCAACGGCCTCCTTGAGGTCGTCGAGCGCGACGCGATCGCGATCGTGTGGCGGCAACGGCTGCCGCTGCCCGAGATCGAGGTCGACAGCGGACCTCCCGAGCTCCACGAGCTGCTGGCCGGGTTCCGGGACGACGCGGGGCTGTCGATGCGACTGTTCGACGCGACCCTCGATCTCGGTGTCCCCACGGTGTACGCCGTGTACCAGGAGCACCGGTCGGAGCGCTACCACCAGGTGCTCGGCTGCGGGATCAGTCCCTCGCCCGAGAAGGCCGCCATGAACGCGGTCAGGGAAGCCCTCAGCTGCCGGCTGGCACTGGAGCACCACGGTGATCCGCCCGCCGACCCCGGGCTGATCCGCAGCACCATGGATGGCGCGCTGTACATGGCCAAGGCCGAGCGCGCGCACGCGTTCGACTTCCTCGTGGGCCCCAAGCGCACCGGCGGCACGGTCGCGCTGTCGCGGCTGGGATCGGCCGCGTGGCAGGGGTCCCCGAAGCAGTACCTGGTCCGGCTCCTGTCCCGGATGCGCCGGGCCGGCCTGGAGAGCTTCGCGGTCGACCTCGGGTGCGACGAGTCGCGGGAGGTGGGGCTCACCGCCGTCAAGGTGGTGGTGCCGGGTCTCCAGCCGCTGTCCTTCACGCACCGGGCGCAGTTCCTCGGCACTCCCCGCCTCTTCGACGCCCCCGCCGCGTGCGGCTACCCCGTCCACGCGCCCGGCGACCTCAACCCCTGGCCGCAGCCCTTCGCCTGAGCACCCGCCCGTTCCCATCGGAAGGAGACCAGATGCCCGGCACACGCGACGTGCTCGTCCTGCACGACGACGGGTTCGGCACCGAGGTCGCCACGCGGCTGGCCGCAGCGCTGCCCGCGGTGACGGTCCGCGCCGCGCACCCCACCGACCTGCCCGCCGCCGACGACATCCCGGGCGAAGGCGTGCTGGTGCTCGCGCTCAACCGCGCCGCTCCCCGGTTCGAACAAGAAGCGGACCTGCTCGCGTTGTCCCGCGGAGCCATCTTGGTTCCCGTGGTCGCGGAGCACCAGGTGGTCCGGATCGGGCCGGTGCTCGGCCCCGGCGCCCACGCCACTGTGGACTGCTACTACCGCAGGGTCCGCCAGCACCACCTCGGCACCGGGCTGCAGGAACTGCACGAGACGTACGACCGGAGCGGGCCACGCGGCTCGCACGGTTACCTGCCGTCCGTGGCCGCGGCGGCGGCATCGTGGGCCGCCGCGGTCATCCGGCGCCTGGCCGAGGGCGATCGGCGCGACCTCCAGCAGGTCACCCTCGTCAACGGCCTCTCGCCCCGGCTGAGCCGTTCACGGCTGACCGGAGTGCACGGCAACGCCAGGTCCGCCTCCCCCGTCCCCGCCGCCGACCGGTCGTGGCACGCGCTGCTGCCGCTGGCCCGCGAGCTCGCACAGGACCTTTCCGAACCGGACGCCATCACCGAAGGAGCGACCAGGTGAGCAGCTCCGCCCCGACCGCGCCGAACCGCATCGCCGCCACCCGCATGAGTGCCGCGGTCGCGGGTGACCCCCAGTTCACGCTCCCCGCGCGGGCCCGCACCCTCCCGGGACTGCTCCAGGTCCCGCTGCCCACCGGGTACCTCGTGGAGGGCGCCGCCGCTCGGCAGGTGTTCTCCGGCAAGGCCAGCGTGACCCTCCTGCCCCGGGTCCTCGCCCTGCTGGACGGGGTGCGGACCTACGCCGAGATCGCCGAGACCATGGGCATCCGCGAAACCGACGTCGTGTCGATCGTGTCGCTGCTCTACGTCCGCGGTCTCGTCGAGGAAGGCATGGACCCGGCCGTCCCCGAGGAGCCCGTCCCCCTGTGGCTGGCCCGCACCATCGACTCGACCCGGGTGCACCGGAGCGGGCACAGCGCCCTGCGGGAGCTCCGCTCCGCCCGTGTCGCGGTCGTGGGCCCGCCGCACCTCACCACCGAGCTCGCCGAGCTCCTCACAGCCAACTCCGTCACCGTGACACCCCAGCCGATCACGGCGGCCGCCCGGCTCACCGCCGACGACCTCCCCGGCGACAGCACCCTCGTGGTCGGGCTGTCCGACGGGCGGTGGGCGCCGGAGTGGCTGCACGACCTCGACCGCGCCGTCCGCGACCGGGGTGGGGTGTGGCTGAGGGCCGCGTTGACCGGTGCCCGGCTGGAGATCGGCCCGCGCTTCGACGCCAGGGTGGGGCTGGACCTCGCCCGCTGGGAGCTCGGTGCGGTGTCCACATCGGACGAGGATGGCGGTGCCGAGCTCACCGGCCCCGGCGAAGCGGTCCGGTCCACCGCGCTGGCCCTGCTGGCCACCGAGATCACCAACGTGGTGGCCAGGATCGGCCAAGGTGAAGGTCTCACCACCGCCGTGCGCGTCGACCTGGAGACCGCGGAGACGACCAGCCTCGCGGTCGCCCCGGGACCGATCGCCACCCTGGCGCCGGGGGACGCCCCCGCGCACTCGGTGGCGGTCAGCTTCGACGAGATGGTCCGCTTCCCCCCGAAGGACCAGGCGTTCCCCAAGGGCCACCTCATGCACTACATGCCAGCCAACACCGCCAAGCAGTTCGAGCACAAGGTGTACCCGCCGGCCTCGCGGATCCCGTTGCCACCGCTCACCGTCGCGGACATCCACGCCCTCGCCGCCGCCGACGCCCCGGTGGGCGTCGAACGGCTCGTGCTCGCCGTGCGGACGGCGTTCGGGCTGCAACCCGGTGGCGCCGAACGCGGTGACGGGCACGTGCACCGCTACCACGCGACCGGCGGCAACCTCGGCTCTCCCCAGGCGTACCTCGCGATTCGCGACGTCGAAGGGCTCGCTCCCGGCTGGTGGAGCTACGACCCGTTCGCCAACGAGCTCGCGGCGGTGGCACCGCTGCGCGCGGAGAGCGAGCGCTGGCTCGACAACGCCGCGCCAGGGGCACCAGCCGTCCTCGTGGCCACCGGGGCGCTGAACAGGGTGGCGGGCAAGTACGGCCCGTTCGCCGCTCGGGTGATCCACATGGACGCCGGGGTCGCGCTGCACCAGTTCGGCGAGTCCTGCCGCCTGCTCGGCCTCGCGGCGCGGCGGGTCGGCAAGGTCCGCTTCGGTGACGCCGCCCGGCTGCTCCACGTCGATCCGGCGAAAGAGCCGGTGACCGAGATCGTCCGGATCGACCGCGCCGCCGCGGCGTCCGCCGGGACCTCCTGCGCCGTCTCCTCGTTCACCACGCCCGTTCGTGTCCACAGTGGAACCGAGTTCCTCGTCCCGCACGCGCTCGGGTCCCGGGAGGACGTGATGGCGACGCTGATCGACGAGCTCCAGGAGCAGCTCGCCCCGGCAGCGTGCGGCCGCCTCGGCGGCGCCGCGTGGTCGCCGGAGGAGTACGCCGCGGCACTGGCGAACCGGCACGGCGGCCGGTACTACGGGCCGGGGGAGGTCGGCGGCGACGAGCTGGAGGCACTGCTGCGCCGGGCGGACCGCGCGGGCAGCCTCGGCTGGGGCGAACCCGGAACCGGACGGCTCGGCTACCTCGTGCTGGCGCTGCGGATCGCCGGCCTGGAACCGGGTTTCCACCGGTTCGACCCGGCGAGCGGGTTCACCATGGTGGCCCCCCTGCCCGCGGGCTTCCCGGTCGGCGAAGCGGTGCTGCAAGCGGAGTTCGCGCAAGCGGCCGCGATCGGCACCGTCACCGGCCACATTCCCCATGCGGTGCACGAGCTCGGTGCGCACGGCTACCGGATCCTGCTGGCCCGCGGGTGCGCCGCGGTCAACGAGGTGTGGCTCGGCGCGCTCGCGGCAGGCAGGGAGTGCTGCGGTTTCGCCGGGCTCATCCCGCACGCGCTGACCCGGCACGGCGGCCTCGACCTGCGCGAGGAGGTGCCGTTGTTCACCTTCGCGATCGGCGAAGCCCCACTGCCCCGGTAATTACACCCCCACCGCGCTCCCGCGACATTCCAGCGACTCCTCGGAATTGCAGCAAAATGCATTCCACCTACTGAAACCAACAGGAAGTTGCACGGCCTACGACAGGGTAACCGTTGAACCCGCGAACCGCAGCGGCACATAATAATCCCAGTGTCCCGACCTGACATTCAGGACGCTCCGAAGGCGCTCTCCGTGAATACCCAGCTCAGGGAATTCATGAAGCGCGCCGAACACCACCGGATTCAGGAGGCAGAAGTGAAGCAGTTCGAGAACGACCAGGACGTCGCACTGGACCTGTGGGCCGAGGAGTCCGACACCGCGGTGGCCGCCGACTGCTGCAGCGGCACCTCCGGCAGCGCGAGCACCCTCAGCACTCCGGCCCTCTGCGTCGGAACCGCCAGCACCAAAGCCTGCGCGTGCTGAAACGGGTGGGCGACCAACCCACCCGAAATCAGCTCCACATGTCTTTCGATTCAACACCGAAAAGGAACGACAATGGACATCACCATGAAGGAACAGGACATCCAGCTGGACCTGTGGGCAGAGGAGTCCGACGCCGAGGTGGCCGCCGCCTGCTGCAGCGGCTCCGGCAGCAGCGTTGCCAGCCTCAGCTCGCCAGTCAGCTCCACCTCGACCGCCGGAACCGCCGGCAGCGTCTGCTGAACCACCCGGCCGAACGCCCCGCCACGACATCGAGCGGCCTCGGCAGCACGGGCCGAAACACGCGGACGACCAGCTCCCCGAACGGCAACAAGGAAGTTCCACCCCTGCCTCCGCCGGGAGTCACTTCGGTCGCGAGCAAAAAAGCCCGACCCGCCGAGCACCATTCGAGCAGAAAAAATCTGAATTCCCCTTCTGATCCAACGCGAAAGGAACGACAATGGATTTCGTCACGAAGGAACAGGACGTCGCACTGGACCTGTGGGTCGAGGAGTCCGCGGCCACGGTGGCCGCCGACTGCACCCTCAGCAGCGCTGGCACCGCCGGCTCCGCCGGCACCGCCAGCACGCCGTTCGGCTGCGGGAGCACCGCAGGGTGCGGCAGCACCGCCAGCACCAAGTGCTGAACCAGGCGGCCGAGCACTCCACAACGACATCGAACAGTCTCGCCAGCACGAGCTGAAACACGCAGACGACCGGCTCCCCGAACGGCAACAAGGAAGTTCCACCCCGCCTTCGGCAGAAGCCGGCACGGCCGCGATCACAAACACCCTGCGCCGACCACCACATCAGTGGAAAACGCACAGCGGCCACCCTGAAACGAATGCGAATGCCTTTCAGCTCAACATGAAAAGAGTAGAAAATGGACATCGTCATGAACGAACAGGACGTCGCACTGGACCTGTGGGCCGAGGAGTCCGACAGCACGGTGGCTGCTTCCTGCTGCGCTGGCTGCGCCAGCTCGGCGGGGAGCGCGAGCAGCGCGGGCTGCGCCTGCACCACGATGTCGACCGGGGGCTCCGTGGGCTCCGGAGGGTCCGCCTCGACCAACTGCTGACGCACTGATCCCGGGTGGGTGGCCTGTGCTGCCCCCAGGCCACCCACCCGTCCTTCCCGACCCGGAGAACCGACCTCGTCGCGAGAGTCCTGGAGAGCCGCCATGCCCACCACCGTCGAACCGCCGCACCACGGCAGGCAGGCCGCCGAGCCGGCGCCCGTCGTCACGGACGCGCAGTGGCCCGCCGACGACGACGTGCTGACGCTGCGCCCCAGCGTGGAGCTGCTCACCGGGGCCGACGGCCGCTCGATGCTGTTCGACAGCGAGAGCGGCAAGTACGTCTTCGTCAGCGCGGGCACCTGTTCCCTGGTGCCTCAGCTCACCGCGGGTGTGCAGTACGGCAGGCTCCGCGAGGATGTGGCACGCCGCAGCGGCGCGACCACCGCGCAGGTCGGGAAAGCACTGCGGCCCATGATCCACGACCTGCTCCGGTTGGAGCTCCTGGAAGGGGCCGCCTCGCGCACCACCGGGGTCACCTCCCGGCTGGCCAGGTCCCAGATCAAGATGCCGCACGTGCGGCTGCCCGTCTCCACGGCGCGGGCGGACCGCGTGTTCGCCGCCGTTGCCGGGCTTTTCCGCGGCCGGGCGGGCGGAATGGCGCTCGGCGCGCTCGGCCTGCTCGGCGCGGCGGGCTTCGTCACCGCCCTGTCGACGATGTTCTTCGCCCGGGTCGTCCCCGACCTGTCGGCGGTGTGGGTGGTCTACCTCGTCATGCTCCCCCAGACCCTGCTGCACGAGGCGGCCCACGGCGTGCTCTGCCGCTACTACGGCGTGCCCGCCCGCGAAGTCGGTGTCGCGCTGTGGTTCTACGTCATGCCGATCGCCTACGTCGACCGGTCCGACGCGGTCCGCCTGCACCGGCGCTGGCCCCGGATCGCGATCCTGATCGCCGGGCCCGCCCTCGACGGCGTCGTGCTCGGCGTGATCGCCGCGCTCCTGCTGTCCGGGACCGGAGATCCCGGTGTGCTGGCCATGCTGCTGGTGTTCCAGACCTTCATGATGTTCATGAACTTCAACCCCATGCTGCCGACCGACGGGCAGCAGGCACTGGAGAACGCGCTCGGCAAGCTGAACCTCCGCAGCCGTGCGATGACCTACGTGCTGCACCGGTTGCTCCGCAAGCCGCTGCCCAGCGCACTGCACCGAACCACCCGTGGCGACCGGACGCTGTTCTGGGGATACGGCGTCGCGTGCCTCGCCTACATGCTGCTGGTCTTCGGGATGGTCGGCGTGACCCTCTACACCGTTGTCAGCCAGCTCTTCTGACCTTCGCTCCCCCAAGCCCGCAGGAGACGACATGGCACAGGAACTAGCGGTGGCGCCGCACCGCCGCCCACCGCTGTCCAGGAAACGCAAGCTGCTGACCACCGCACTGGTGCTGCTGGTCGCGGCGACCATGGTGGGTGGGGGCTTGTTCGTCCAGCTGCGGCGGTCGAGCCCCGAGGCCGATGGCTACGGCTCTGCTCGCACCCCCGCACGGATCACCGCTCCTGCGGCAATCACACTCGGCGCGCCCAGCGCCCCGCACACGGTGGACGTCTACGAGGACCCGTTGTGCCCGTACTGCTCCCAGTTCGAGCACCGCTTCGGGCAGCTGCTCGCCAAGGCCGTTGACGAGGGCAAGGTACGAGTCACCTACCACCTGCTGACGTTCCTCGACCCGCGGTCGGCGACCGGGACGTACTCGACCCGTGCCGCAGCGGCCATGCTGTGCGCCACCCAGGAGAACGGCGCCGCTTTCGCCCCGCTGCACGACCGTCTGATGTCCCTCGACGCCCAGCCGGGGGAGAACGGCGCCACCGACCGCACCGACGAGGAGCTGACGCGGTTCGCCGCCGAAGCCGGTGCCGGGACGGGCGTGGCCGACTGCCTGCGCAACGGCACCTACACGGCCGTGCTCCGGGACACCACGGCCGCCGTGCGCCCCACCATTCCCGGCACCCCGGCGATCCGGCTCGACGGCAAGCCCGTGGACCTGGGCAACCTCACCGACAGCGCGTGGGCAGACCCCTTGCGCTGACCGGACCGTGCGCGCACCACGCCCAGGGAAACCCGCATTCGAAAGGAGCCCAGTCATGCCGCCACCCCGCACTGCGGCCGGAGCGAGCCCCGAAGCGCGACGACTGCGCGAGCAGCTCAGCCCGCTCGTGGACCAGGCGGTCGGCCTCGTGGCCGAACCCGGTCTGCTCCCGTTCCCACTCGGCTCCGGGGTGATGCCCATCGCGACCGCGCACGTCGGCGACGCGGGCGCGTGCATCCCGGCCATCCGCCGCTACGAACGGTGGCTGCGGAGGGAGCCAGAGCAGCTGGACGGCAGCGGCGGGGGCTTCGACGTCGAGCTGGCCAAGTCCGTCGCGGTGGCCGAAGCGCTGGAACGGTACTGCTGCTCCATGTACGACCCGGCGGACCTGCACTGGGCGACCGCGCTCGAACTCGGCGACGAGGCGCTCGACCTGGACACCCTCCCCCGGCTGTCGGAGACCGAGCTGGCGCTGCCAAGGCAGGGCGTCCGCCCCGCTGCGAAGGACGCCAGCCGCCACTGGGTCCGCGGCGTCCGGCTGCGGGACGGGAAACCCATGTGGGTCCCCGCGATGCTGGCCTACCTCTTCTTCGTCCCCACCGAGGAGGAGAACCTCGCCAACCCCATCACGACCGGCTGTGCCGTCCACACCGATCCGGTGCTCGCGATCGTCAAGGGCCTCGTCGAGGTGGTCGAGCGGGACGCCACGGCGATCGCGTGGCACCAGCGGCTCCCGCTGCCGGAGATCGAGCTGGACACCGGCGGCCCCGAACTCCACCGGCTGATCGCGGCCTACGGGCGCAACCCGCACGTCGACGTCCGGCTGTTCGACGCGACCACCGACATCGGGGTGCCGACCGTGTTCGCCGTCCGGATCGACCGGCGCAGCACCGCGCTGCGGCACGTCGCGATCTGCGCATCGAACCTCGACCCGGAGCTGGCCGCCGTCAACGCGGTCCGGGAGGTGCTGTCCTGCCACATCTCGTTCCAGCACCAGGTCGACGAAGCACCCGCGCGCGCCGAGGACTGCTATCGCACCGTGGACGGCGCCCTGTTCACCGCGCACGCGGATCGGGCCGAGGCGTTCGACTTCCTCCTCTCCGGCACCACGCGGCGGCCGCTGTCGGCACTGCCCACGCCGCCGAAACGCGATTCGGCGGAGTCGTTGCGCTGGCTGGTGGGCAGACTGGCCGCAGTGGGCACGGAGGCCTACGCGGTCGACCTCACGACCGACGAGGCCCACTCGGTGGGTATGACCTCGGTCAAGGTGATCGTGCCCGGACTACAGCCCATGTCGTTCGTGCGCACGGCGCAGTACCTCGGCCACCCCCGGCTCTACGCCGCCCCGGCGGCCATGGGCTACCCGGTACGGGACGAGGCGGACCTCAACCCCTGGCCCCAGCCCGTGGCATGACGCCCGCGACCCCGTCACCCGTCGGCACCTTCCCGCGAGAGGACATCCCGTGAGCATCCTCGTCCTGCACGACGACGATTTCGGTGCGGCCGTGGCCTCACGGCTGTGCTCGGCTTCCTCGGACGCGGCCGCCGTCCGGCTCGACGACTGGCCCTGCCCCGAGGAGCTGGACAGCCTGGTCGCGACCGCCCACCAGGTCGTGTTCGCCTGGAGCCGTCCCGTCCAGCGGCTTGAGTCCGCTGTGGACAGTGCGGCGCTGCGGCACGGCGTGACGTTGCTGCCCGTTGTCGCCGAGGGCATGGCGACGCGCGTCGGGCCGCTGCTCACCCCGCGCACCCCGGCGACCGTCGACTGCTACTACCGCAGGCGTGCCCAGCGCGCGGGCGCGCACAGCCGCCTCGGTGCGGTGCACACCCACTTCGACGACCATCCGACCGGCGAACCCGCCGGATACCTCGCCGCGACGATCGCCACCGTGTGCGGCCTGGCCCGGCACCTGTTGCGCGCGTCGGCGGACGAGGACACAGCCGACCAGGCACGGCTCGTCCTGGTCCACCCCCTCACCGGCGAGGCGGCCGGCTCGGTGCTGCTCGGCGTGCACGGCAACGCCCGCTCCCGGGCACCTTTCCCGCCCGAGCAGAGGACTTTCGCGCGGTTGCGCGGAATCGTCCGGGACGCGATGGAGGTGAACGCGTAGATGGCAACGCTCCTGCACCGGCACACCGCTGCCGAAGCCCTGCACGAAACCGGCTCCGTACCCGGCACGCACCTCCCCTGCCTCCTGCCCGGCATCACGCTCGTGCCCACCCCGACCGGATTGGTGGCCTACGGCGGCCTCCACCCCCAGGTGTTCGGTGGGAAGTCCGCCAGCACCGTCCTGCCCGCCGTGCTGCGGGCGATGGACGGCACCCGGACGACCGCCGACATCGCCGAACGACTCGGACTGCCGCAGTCCACAGTGGACGCCGTGTGCGCGCTCGCGCGCAGCCGCCACCTGCTCGGCTCCGGGCCATCGCCCCGCGAACACAGCGGCCGCTGGCTGGTCCGCGCACGTGCCACGACGGCGACCCCCGAGAACACGAGCCGCGCCCCGGCCCAGCAGACCAAGGTGCGAGTCACCGGTGATCTCGTACTCGCCGGCGAGCTGGCGACGCTCCTCACCGCCGACGGCGCGGACGTCGCGGTCGTGGACTGGGCGGGAGAAGACTTCCCGCCCGGGACGGCCGACCTCGTCGTGGTCGTGCTCGCCCAGCCGGAACCCGTGGAGGTGCTCGCGTCGTTCGACCGGTCGCTCGCCGCGGCGGGAGTGCCGTGGCTGCGCGTCGTCGTGGGTGCCGAGGGCGCGGAGATCGGTCCCCGTTTCACCGCGCGCGACGAACTGCGCTACGCGTCGTGGTGGCCGGTCAACCCGCCCCGCGCGTCGCGGGAAGCCGCTCTCGAGGTCCGGCAGGCCGCGCTCGGCTTCGCCGCCTTGGAGGTGATCAACCTCGTGACCGCGGCGGGGAGCCCGCTCTCCACGACCGCCGTCGCCGAGTTCGACGCCGCGACCGGAGCGTGCCGGCCCCGGCCGCGCGCGCCACGCCCGGCGGACGGGGACTCGTCGGTCTGCCTCGCGGTGGACTACATGGCGCGGCAGTCCACATCGGACACCTCGGCGCCGAAGCTCCGTTCTCTGCCCGAACCCGACCCGATGACGGTCGAGCCGCCGGCATGCCCAGACCTCGCGCGCCTGCTGCGCGCCGCGTTCCCCGATGCCGACGACCAGCACCTCAACGCTTATCTGCTGGTTCCACCCGGTTCGGGATGGCCCGCTGGTGCGCACCTCTACCGTCCAGGTCAAGGCGGGCTGCTCGATCTCGCCGGTGTCGCCGACGAACGGGCCTGGCTGAGTCAGCACGCGGACGGCGCCGCCGCGGCGATCGTCGTGTCGGTCACGGTGCCGCGCGGCTCGGGTGCCGCGGTGATCCGGGATGCGTTGCTGGACACCGGATCCGCAGTGCAGCACCTGACCTCGGCGGCCCGTGACCTCGGTTTCCGCGTTCGTGACGACGTCGGCGGATCGCTGGGCGAACTCGGTGACGCTCTCGGCGTCCTTCCGCACGCCGAGACGCTGCTCGACGTCGTGGTGCTGGAGCGAGTGCCAGGAGGCAGGCGATGACCGCAGAAGCACGAAACCAGCGGTGCGCTCCGGAGAGCCCCACGGATCTCCTCGAACTGCTGCGCGACGAACTCGCCCACGAGCCGCTGCCGGGCACCACCGGGTACTGGCCGGTCTCGGACCAGCCCGGCACCGGGAGCGTCCGGCTGGTGCCCGGCACGCTGACCGATGACGGAGTCGTGGCGGTCCTCAGCGGGACGACTCCGGACGGCGGCGATCTCCGCCTCACCGTCGCCATCCGCGACGTCGACGGCCTCGCCCCGGGGTGGTACGAGTTCCGCGACGGCTCGTGCCGCGCCATCGACGATCTCGGCGAGCCCGACGGCGACCACCCCGCGACCGTGTACCTCTGCGGCCGGGGCGATGCCGTGCTCGGTGACGGCGTCCACGCGTGGCGCCGAGTCCTGCTCGCGGCGGGTGCCGCCCGGGCGGTCGTGGAGTCCCGCGCCCGTGCTTTCGGATACGCGCTGCGTCCCGTGCCCGCGTCGTCGGCCCCGGGGTCCGGCGGGCGGGATTTCCTCGTCCAGGCATGGGGTTTCGGCCCGGCGTCCGTGGACGGCACCTGATGCACCCCGATTCCCTTGCCGGCATGAGCGCCCTGGTCTCGCCGTACGGCCTCGTCGGCCGGACCGGCGTCTCCGCCGGGTACCAGGGGGAGCCCCGGATCCCTGTGGCCGCCGGGACCCTGGGCGAGATCGGCGAGGCCCTCCCGCACCTGGACGGCTGGCAGCCGTCCCTGACAGCGGACGGGAACTACGACGGCGCGGGCGGGGATCTCGACCCCGGGCGCGCCGAACTGCTCAGCGTCGCCGAGTCGCTGGAGCGCTACGCCACCCTCGCCGTGCCCGAGGACGTCCTCGTCACCGCGAGCGCCGACGAGCTCGGGCCGGACGCCGTTGCCCCGGAGGAGTGGCCGCGGGCTTCGGAAACCGAGCTCGGCGCGCCGGGATTCCCGCTGACCCGGCCGGACGGCGGGGCCCGCATCCGTTGGGTCCGCGCGTGGTCGCTCACCCACGAACGGCCGCGGTACGTGCCCGCCCGGATGGTGTGGCTGCGGATGGAGCCCTGCTCCCCGGCGGAGCTGTTCACCTTCGGCAATCCCAGCGGCAGCGCCGCGCACGCCGACTACCCGCGCGCGGTGCTCGGCGGGTTGCTGGAGGTCGTCGAGCGGGACGCGCTCATGCTGACCTGGTTGCACCGGCTGCGGCTGCCGCGGCTGGCGGCCCGGCCGGAGGACCTGCCGGCCTCCTTGCGGCCCTACGCCGAACGCACTCACGAGGCCGGTCTGGAGACTGTGGTCTTCGACGCCACCACCGACTTCGGCGTGCCGGTGTTCTTCGCCCTGCAGCTCGCCGAACACGACGGGCTGCTCGCACAGCTCGTGGCCACGACGGCGGGCCTCGACCCGGCGGCCGCGGTGGCCAAGGCACACCGCGAGCTGGCCATGCTGCGCGCGGCGCTGCGGGCCAACGCGCCCGCGGACACCGCGGCCGTGTCGCCGGAAGGGGTCTGCGGCGGCGCCTACCGCAGCGGCAAGCCGGAAGCCAGAGGGCACTTCGACTTCCTGCTCGACGGGCCGCGCCCCGTGCGCGCCCTCGCCGAGCTGCCCGGTCCGGACAGCGACGATCCGCTCCGGCAACTGGACTGGGTCGTTTCCCGGCTGCGCGCGCGGGGCGCGGAGGTGCTCGCCGTCGACATCACCCCGATCGAGGCACGCGCTGCCGGGGCCGTCGTGGTCAAGGTGCTTGTGCCCCAGGCGGTTCCGCTGTCGTTCGGCACCACGGTGCGCATGCTGGCGACCCCGCGCCTGTACACGGCACCGGCCGCGATGAACCACCCCGTGCTCACCGAGGACCAGCTCAACCCGCTCCCGCAACCGATGGCATGAGGACCGCGATGGAATCCGTCTTCCACACCTCGCCCAGCGGCGTCAAGCTGCGGCTGTCCGGCGCGGGCGCGTTCGGGAGCCGCGTGCTCGCCGCACTCGGCGACCGGACCTCCGGCGACCCGCACCTCCTGGCCGGAGTGGCCCAGAGCGGGCACCGCGATGTGCTGGACGCGGTCGCGCGGGAGGCGGAGGCACAACGGCTGCCCTGGATCCCGCTGGTGCTGGACGGGTCCTCGCTGCGGTGCGGCCCGGTGGCCGGGCCTGGGCAGGGTCCCTGCCCCGACTGCGTGGAACGGCGGCGTCGTCAGCACTCGCCGCAGGCGAAGCTGTCCGCCCTGCTGCCGCCCGCCGAGGAGCACGCGTTCCTGCCCGAGCACATCCCGCTCGCGGCCGCCCTGCTGCACCGCGCGGCGCACACCTTCGTCCACTATGGACAATCAGCCGCGGTGTGCGAGGTCGACCTGGTCCGTGGCACCTTCGAACAGCATCGGGTGGTGGCTGTCCATGCCTGCCCGCGCTGCGATCCTCCCGGGTCGGCAGAGCGGTCCTGGGACCGTCTCGCGGTCGCACTGCGCTCTGCCGCGGAGGTGGCCGGATGACTGTGATCCGCCGCCGCGGCCTGCGCACGGCCGTGCTCGACGACACCCTGTTGCTGGGCGGCTCGGTGCCTCCGGCACGGCTGCGCGGCACAGCGGCCACGACACTGGTGCCCGCCCTGCTCGCCGCCGCTGACGGCGTCCGCGATGTCCCGCGCATCGCTGAGGCGATCGGAACGCCGGAACGGCACGTCGAGGCCGTGCTGTCCCTGCTAGCCCGGCACGGCGCCGTGGAAACCGCCGCTGCGGCACGCGAGCCCGATTCCACTGAAGCCGGATTCTTTGCCCTGGTGGCCGGACACCGCGCCGACCCGCGCAGTGGAGAAGCACTGCGGGCTGTCTTCGCCCGAACGGCCGTCGAGGTGGTGGGGGACGACGCATTCGCGGCCATCGTGCGCGCCGGATCGAGCACCCGCGAACGCCATCACCCATCGGGCGGGTCACTCGTCATCGGAAGCGACGCCGGGAAACTGACCAAACGCTGGCATGCGGGTGCGGTCGTGCTCCCGGTGCGGGCAACCGGAACCGAGCTCGTGATCGGACCGGTCACCCACCTCGGCACAAACCCCTGCCCGCACTGTCTCATCGAAGGCACCAGTGAGCCCGGCTCGCTGCCCGCCGCGCACCACGGTCTCGCGGCGGCGCTCGTCGCGGCGCGGATCCCGGTGCTCGCCACCGTCGGCCACGACGACGTCACCTGGTCGCAGGCCCAGCACCTCGACCTCGAATCCGGCCGAACCCGGCTCGTGGCCCGGGCCAGCCGTCCCGGCTGCCCTTCCTGTTCCGTCCTCATCGACTCCGCACCCAGCCGGGCGAGTGCGGCCTCCCGGTACGAGGCCGCGCTCGGCCCGGTCACTCCCGCGCCCAGCACGCCCGCACCGCTCGTCGAATGGCCACTCGCCCGCCGCGTCCCCGCCGAGGGTCTCGCGGCGGAGGTCCAGCGGGCGTGGTCGGGGAACACGGTCGCGTCGATGCACTGCCACCTGCTGCTCCCCGACGGCGAAAACCAGGGCGTCTTCGGGGTGCTTCGCGACGAACCGGAACTAGCCGTGCTGAGCACCGCGCCGATGTCGCCACCCGGGCTGGTCGTGCTCACCGGAGCCCTGGCGGCGGCCGCATCGTGGTCTGGCGGTGCGGCCCTGCACGAACTGCTCGTGGAGGCGGGCTGGGCGATCGAGCGGATTCGGACCTGCCTCGGTGGACGGGGGAAAGTGCTCGACGCCTGGCCCGACGGCGACATCTCCCGGCTGCTGAACGTGGACCCGGCGGCCGAACCCGTGCTCGCCGTGCTCGCGATCGGGGACGCGTCGTGATCCCGCGGCCGGAGATGACCGAGGTGCTGGCCTCGTTCGGCGTGGAGGACGGGCGCGTGAGCACACCGTCACGGCACCGCCCGCCCACCGGCCGTTCCGTGACGTCGCACGCCCTGCGCGGGGAGTCCGCCCACGGCGAGCTGAACCTGGCGGTCCTGCGCACGATCCTCGCCCAGGGCAGGCAGGCGGTCGGTAGCGGGTCCTGCGAGCTGGTGGTGTCCGCCCGCGACGTCGCGGGCCTGCCCGACGGCATCACCGTGGCGCACGAGGACGGGGCGTTCGGCCTCCTCTCCCCCGGGCACCACGATCTCAGGCCCCGCTCGGCCGTCCTGTCGCTGCTGGGCGACATCGAGACCGCGGTGGCCGAACACGGCGGCCACGGCTACCGGCTCCTGCTCACCACCGCGGGCAGGCAGTGCGCGGCGATGAGCCTCGCCGCCGACTCCGCGGGTCTGCGCGCCGAGCGCTGCCGTCCCCTCGCGACTCACGAGCTCAGGCCGCTCGCCCCGGTCGACGGAGCGGGCCGCGCCGTCCTTTGTGGACTACTGCTGCTGGCCGCGCCGATCCGGCCGGCCGGCCAGGAGGAGAGATCATGACCAGTCGTCTGGATGTCGTTCCGGTTTCGCCGCTCCGCCGTTCCCCGGATCCCGCCGCCGTCTTCGCACCGTGGACGCTCGCGCGGGTCGCCGGTCTGCCCGCTGACACGTGTGACCTGGTCAGTGCGGAGACCGCAGATCTGCTGGAGCGCTGTGAAGCACTCGCGGCGGAGTTGCCGACGGTGGGTGAACCAGTCGCGAACGCCTGCTATGACCTCGTTCCGTCTCTCGACGACGCGCCGATGCTGCGCCGTCTCGCACTGGCGGTGAAACGGGCCGCGCACAAGGGCTCCGACCTCCCGAACGACGCCGAGGACCTCACCGCGCACCTGCCCGCGCGAGTACGGGGCACGTTCACCCTGTACCGGTGGAAAACGGCCGAACTGGCCCGGTTGCGCGAAGAACTGACCGTGTCCGTCGCTTCCGACAGCGAACGCGCACGTGCGTGGCTGATCGCTCAGCTCAAGCACGATCCGTTCGTCCGGTCCCTCGCCCTCGCCGCCCCGGGATGGGCGAGGCATGGTCTGGCCAAAGCACGGACCGGCCGCCTCGACGCCCGCAACCTGCGCACGTTGTACTCCTACGTCACCCGCACAGCACTGAAGACGAGCCCCTACGCGCAGTTGACGACGGTGGCCCTGCCAGGCGTCGCGAGCACGGAGATCCGCAGCTACGCCGGAGCAGCCGTCGCCTACACGGCCCTGCACGCCGTGGCCCGCGATCGCGAGCTTGCTCGCCTGCTGCGCTACCGCGTCGCACCGCACACGGCCCGGACACCGGGCGGCTTCCTCGTGCACGGCCACGCCGAGGGGCTCGGCCATCTTCCGTGGATGTCCGCTTCGGTCGCCCACGACGATGCTGCGCCGGCCTGGTTGTTCGCCGCCGACAACGAACACGACTACCACCTCGGCGACCTGCTCACCCTCCTGGGAGGCAAGGACCCGTGGGCCCGGTACCTGCGCATGCTCGACAGCGGATGGATCTTCCCGGTCGCCTGCTGGCCGGGCACCGACCCGCTTGGCAGCCTGCTCTCCGTCCTGGAGGGCACCGAGACCGACCACCCGTTGACCCGTCACGTCCGACAGGTGCAACGCGCTGCGCGTGACGTCGCCGGCTCCACGGTGACGGACCGAACGGCAGCGGTCGCGACGGTGCAGCAGGCGCAGACGGAGTGGCGCGCCATGAGCGGGCTCCGCCTGTGGACACCGGACCTGGTCTACGAAGACGCGGCGACCGGCTTCGCCGTGCCAGATCCACTCGATGCCGAAACAGGTCTTGAACTGACTTCGTTCGCCGAGGACATGCGACCGCACGTGTTCCGGAGCCACCTCTACGACTTCCTGCTCGAAGCCTTCGTGTCCCGGTTCGGCCGGGGTGGCCGCTGCCATGACGTGTTCGGGTTCCTCGCCGCGCTCACGGTTGAAGACCGCGCGGCCCAGCCGATGGCCCAGGCGGAAGCACGAGACCGCGAGGGCACCGACTCGGCCGGACGAGCGCACCTCCCGGTCGGGATCACCAGCGCGCCGCCCACGACGGCCGTGCTCGTGCAGGTGGCCGACACCGAGCGGGGCCGGTTCCTCGTGGTGAACCAGCTCTGCGATGGCGTCGGCGGCCTGGTCAGCAGGTTCACCGGAGTCCTGGGCGACCGGCTGTCCGGGGCCCTGCACGAGTGGTTTTCCGCGCTGTGGCCGGATGTCGCGCACCACGAGATCGTCCCCAGCCGGGCGTGCACCACGGCCCAGCACACCTCCGCCGGCCTGCTGCCCGCGCTGACCGTGCCCGGGGACGGCATGTCCGCCAGGCCCGGCGACCTCCTGCTCGAAAGCACCACGCTGGTACACGACCCGGACCGGGACGTCCTGGAGCTGCTCGGCCCCGACGACCGCCCCGTCGGCCTGGCCTACCTCGGGCTCGTCCCGACACACCTCAGCGTCGGCCTCCATCGGCTGCTGAGCGCCCTCGCCAACCCCTGGGTGCTGCCGAGGGGCTACGGGGACCGTCCTTTCCTCACCGCGCCACGCGACACGACCGAAGTCGTGGCGCTGCCCCGGAGAACCGTGGGACGCACCGTGGTCGAACGAGCGAGCTGGCTGTGCCCGGTGGACCGTCTTCCCTTGCCCCGCAAAGGAGAAAGCGAGAGCGACATGGTGCTGCGCGCGAACCGGTGGCGACGCGAGCACGGCATCCCCGCCGAGGTGTTCTGCCGACGGGTAGAGGACTTCACCGCGAAGCCGCTGTGGACCGACCTCCGCAGTGCGGTCTCCCTCGCCGTGCTCCGGCAGGAGCTGCCGGAGCACGGCTGGGTCAGGGTCACGGAGGCACTGCCGGGCTCCCGCGAACACTCCCTCCGCTCACCGTCCGGCCAACGGCTGGCGAGCGAGTACGCGGTCGGCCTGCGCTGGCCGCGACCGGGAGCGACGGCATGACCGGCCGCGAGTGGTGGTTCGCCAGCGTCTACCCCGGCACGCCGTCCGCCATGGACGCCGCAGTGGCCGGAGCAGGACGCTGGGCCAGGCAGACCGTCCACGACATTGGCGCCGACTGCTGGTACTTCATCCGCTACGTCGACCCCACCGGCGTCCACGTCCGCCTCCGCATCCGCGCGCACCCGGACGCGCTGGACGGGCTCGCCCACCGGAGCGGCCCGCTCCACGAACTCGCCGACAGCGCGGATCCGTCCCCGTCGGCCACCGTGCACCGGCGGCTCATCCCTGAAGCCGGAACCCTCGACGTCTCAGGCCCTCCCGGCGTCCGGCTCGACGTCTACGAACCAGAGCTCGACAAGTACGGCACCGACCACCTCCCCGACGCCGAGCGGTGCTTCCAGGAGTCCAGCGAGCTCATGCTTGACCTCGACACCACCACGAAGCCGGCGACCGGCGCGCGTGCCGCCCTCGCTGTCCACCTGATGCGCCAGGCAGCGAACGCGGTGCTCACCGACGCCGAGATCCGCGACTTCTGGCCGTATCACCGCGCGTACTGGGGAAACAGCCTGCGCCCGCTCAGGCTCACGAAGGAGGCGTTGCGCTCCCGGCTTGCCGTGGTCACCCGCGCGATGGAAGACACCCCACCAGCCGACGGCGAACTCGACCGCCTCGGCAGCTGGAGCGACGCACTGGCACGCCGGATCCACGCCGCTGGGCCGTCCCGGCGCGTGCACCTGTTCTTCCACCACCTGCACATGAGCATGAACCGGCTGGGCTACCTGCCCGCAGAGGAGGCCATGCTCGGGCTGGTCGCGAGCGGCGGAGGCATGTGATGACGACCGACGCGGACCCGACCGTGGCCGGCACGTGGCTGAGCACCGAAGCGCTGGAGCTGTACCGCAGGATCGTCCTCGACCCGGGCAGCCTCGGCGTCGACACCGGCTGCGGCCGCGGTGACGACCCGACTGCGGCGATCACTCAGCTCGCCGACGTCGGACTGATCCGCCCCGCTCCCGGATCCGGCTGGGAAGCGGTCAATCCGGGCCTCGCCGTCGACACCCTCATGCGCCAGGCGCAGACCGTGCTGACCGAGCACCGCCATCGGATCTCCGCGCTCGGGCACAGCTACAACCTGCTGCACCGGGCTTTCGCCGAGCGGACCACGTCATCGGCCCTGTTCGAACCGGTCGCCGACGAGCACGAAGCCCACACGTTCCTGTCCGACCACCTCCGCGCGAGCCCCAACGACGTCTTCGCGTGCTCGGCCGGCCCCGGCACGCGCTTCGCGGACAGCGGCGTCGACGCGGTGCTTACGCCTCGGCTGATCCCTCCGGGCCGCCACCTGCACCTGGTCGTGCCAGCCGGCCCGACCGGGTCCGCTCTCCACGCCGCGTTCGCCGCAGAACGCCGGGTGCGGCTGCGGACATGTCGGCAGGTCCCCGTCACGGCGGTCATCGTCGGCGACCGTGCCGGGGCGGTGGTGCTCCCGCAGCTCGCGTCAGGCGCTTCTTGCACGCCCCACTCGGCGAGGCGGCAGTTCTACGTCTACGAGCACCCCGGCGCGCACGCACTCGTCAAGTCCCTTTTGGACTCCCTGTGGTCCTTTTCGGACCAGGCCTGCGACCAGGTCCCGCCCTGCTCCGGAATCCAGCGGTCCATAGTCCGCCTGCTGGCCATGGGCAAGAAGGACGAGCACATCGCCCGCGAACTCGGCGTCGGGCTCCGCACCGCGCGCAAGCACATCGCCAACATCCTCACGGCGCTTGGCGCGCGCAGCAGGTTCGAAGCCGGTGTGCTGATCGAACGGCACGGCTGGCTGGACAAGCAGACCTCCGACTGACGAAAACCCCACCAGGAGCGGCGGAAGCGGCGCACTCCGATCCGCCACAGCACCGCCTTCAGTTCCTGCTTCGGTGGACATGTCGAGTTCGTGCCCACACCGTTGAACAATGCAGTCGCCGACGGGGGACCGCGCCCCTGCGGTGATCTAGGGAGCCTCGACCACCAGCGATGGCCAGTCCAGCGGCTATGTGCTCACGCCTCGTCGTTACGAAGACGACGCGACTGGATCATGGGATGAGCAGATCGCCGCGGGCGCGCGGCGACGGGTTCGAACGCGGCGGCGTCACGGTCCGGATCCGCTGGTGCACCGCAGCGCCACATCAGCGGACGGCCACGGCCCCAACGGGAGCAGCACCGCGCCACGCTGCCGCGCCCGCACCGCCGGTGTCCGCTGCTCGGCCACGCCCAGGGAGCGGGGACCGGTGAAGGCGGCCAGGTCCACGCCGTCCACGAGCGCGGCCACCACCGCGGCGGGCACACGCAGCTCCAGCACGCCGACCACCGCCGCCCAGCTACCAGCGGCGGTGACCGGTGCGGGTGCCCGAACAGCTCCGGCTGAACCCCGTCTGGCGGCGCGACGAGGTCGTGTCCTGTACGTAGTAACACCACCTCACCACCCCTCTCCCTCGTGCCCCTCAATTCGCGTTATGGAGCCTTAACGCGAAATGAGAGCGCTCTTTTGCGCGCTAAGTTTCCAAAAAGCGAAAACCTCGACCACGCCAGCCCACGTCGGCGCGCGCACGGGGGTACGAGTGCGGCGCGCCGCCTCGGGGCATCGGGACGACTTGCAGGACAGGCGCTAGCCACGGCAATCCGGGCCCCGCACGGCTCCGAACAGGTCGGTGAACGCTCTCGCGTTGCGACTTGTCGCGAGCCGAGCGGGTACCACTCCGTTGACCCGAGCCCTTGGAGATGGACATGTCGATGGCAGTCCGCACACCTTCGCCACCTGTTGCCCTGGCGGGCTTCGGTGTGGCCGTGGCACTGGTCGCCGTTGTCGGCGCTCTGTCGTCCGGCGACGCGGCAGGGACCTACACCGCCCTGCGCCAGCCCGACTGGGCGCCTCCTTCCTGGCTTTTCGGACCAATGTGGACGGTCTTGTACGTGCTCCTCGCGCTGTCGGGTTGGCTGTACTGGCGAGCCGGTGCGGCCAAGAGCGGCCTGATCGCCTATGCCGCCGGGCTCGTGCTCAACGCCGCATGGAGCCCGTTGTTCTTCGGCAACGGGCTTCGGACTGTCGCGCTCGTTGACATCATCGCCCTCGACATCGTCGTAGTGGCCTGCATCTGGCTGTTCTCCCAACGCTCCCGCGCCGCCGCGCTGCTCCAGGTTCCCTATCTGGCATGGATCCTGTTCGCCACAGCGCTGAACACGGCGCTGGTCGTCCTGAACTGACTGGTCACCTCACTCTGCCCGCGCGCATCTGGGCGAGTTGACGACGCCGATCGCCGCTGTACGCATCGGGCACGAGTCGGAAAGCGACCCGCGGGAGGTGCGGGTGTGCCTGGTGGAGTTCCGCCTGTTCGGCGGGGTCGAGGCAGTGGTTCGTGGGGCTGGCCTGCCGCTCGGGCATGCGCGGCGAAGCTGCTGCTCGTCCAGGTCAACAGAGTGGTTCCAGTACCCGCGCTGCTGGACGACGCGTGGGGCGAGGACCCGCCGGGCCTCGCCCCACGAGACCCTCCGCAGCCATCTCTCCCGCCTGCACAGCACGCTCACCCCGGCCGGGATCACCATCACCCGTGCCGACGCTGGATACCGGCTCGCGGCACCCGCGCACACCGTGGACCTGCACGCGTTTCGCGCGCTCATGGCCGCCGCACACTCCGCGGAGGAGCCGCTGCCGCTGCTGGAACAAACCCTGGCGGTGTGGCGCGGCAACGAGCCTTTCGCCGGTCTGACCGCATGCGGTCTCGACGACCTGCCCGCTCCGCTCGCCCAGGAACGGCGTTGCGTTGAGCTGGACCGTGGCCGCCACAACGAACTGCTGCCGGAACTGGTGACCGGGGCGACCGCCGCACCGCTGGCCGGGCACCGCCTTGACAGACAGGCCGACGCGCTCACCCGTTACCAACAGCACGGCGCCCTAGCCGCGGAACCCTCTTCCCGGCTCCCCAGCACGCCAGCCAAGCGCTTGCGCGTTGCACATTAGGGCAACGGATCAGCCACAGGTCTGCCCAGAGCTGCCTCGCGGATGAGGCGGGGAAAGCAGCAAGGTCTGAGACCGAACACCTCCCCTGTTCCGCGAGATCCATGACGTTTGGGAAGTGACATGTCGAATCTGTTCTCGTTCGCCTCCGCTCGCCAGCTGACCGCGGAGGAACTCCAGCTGACCACGCCGGAGGACACCGGCCACTACGACGCTGACGCACAGACGTGGACCGGTGGGTCTGAGGCGGCTGCCGGGCCGTGCTCTTTCAGCAACTTCTACCCCTACACCACCATCACGCGCGGCGACTACTGGACCACGTGCTGAGCGGTTCTCCGGGAAGGAATGACCATGTCGAAGTTGTTCTCTTTCACCACGGCGCGTGCGCTCACGGCCGAAGAGCTCTCGTTGACGGCGTCGGACGATGCCGGGCGGTACGACGCGGAGAGCCAGACCTGGGTCGGGAGTCCTCAGAGCACAGCCGTTCCGTGCACGGTGACGAACTTCTACCCCTACAACCGCACCACCATTGGCGACTACTGGACCGGTTGCTGAGGACCAGGTAGCCGAACATCCGCAGGCGTGGCGGCGAACCGCCGCCACGCCCTGTTCGCCGGGACGGCCGAGTCATGATCATCGTCTTCACTGCTCAGCAGGACACGCATTCGGATGTCGTGGTCGGCAAGCTTGATCGTGCCGGCGCGGAGGTAGTTCGCGTCAACACCGAGGAACTACCGGCCGAGGCCGAGTTCCGCTTGCGGCTCAAGCGTGCCGGGTGGCACGGGGAGATGGGGCTCCGCCTTGGCCGCCGTCGTGTCGACCCGGCACGCGTTCGGGCTGTGTGGGTGCGCAGGCCCGGTCGTTGGCAGCCGTCTCCTTCCCTCCTGCCTTGGGAAGCGGAGTTCGCCAAGGCCGAGACGAGGAACGCCGTGCTCGGTCTGTGGAGCGCCCTGGACTGCTTCTGGATGAGCAGGCCGGGGAACATCGAGGCAGCCTCGTGGAAGATGGAGCAACTGGTGCGAGCTCGCGGCATGGGGTTGTCCGTTCCCCGCACCCTGGTGACCTCCGACCCGGCAGAGCTGCACCGCTTCCACTCCGAGTGCGGAGGGGAGGTTGTGACCAAGACCTTCACCGGCGGAGCCAGCGCAACGGCTGCCGCGCGCGCGGACCCGGGCAGGCAGGTCCCGCACGTGGGACTGAGCACCACTCTCGTGACAGAGCAGGTGCTCGAACACGCCCAGTTGATCTGTCATGTCCCCGCTCTGTTCCAGCAGCGGGTGCCGAAGCGAGTCGAGCTGCGAGTGACCGTCGTGGGTGACGAGCTGTTCGCTGCGGAGATCCACTCGCAGGAGCACGCCGAGACCATGTTGGACAGTCGCCGGTTCGATATCCCCGTGCGCTACCGGGCCGTTGACCTGCCCCACGAGGTGGCCGATCGGTGCATCCGGTTCGTGCACAGCTACGGCCTCTCGTTCGGTGCGATCGACCTGATCGAGACACCTGGGGGTGAGTACGTCTTCCTCGAGAACAACCCGGTCGGTCAGTTCCTCTACGTTGAGCAACGCGTGCCGGAGCTGCGGATAACGGACGCCTTGGTCGCCTGCCTCCTGCGAGGACGCGGTGGATGAGCCAAAAGCGCTGGGGCGACTGAGAAATCTGCCCCGATCCGCTCGCGTGCTGGCTCGGGTGGTCCGCCTGATCTGGTCGGCGAGTCCCGGGTTGTCCTGCCTTCTCACCGCGATCACCGTCGTACGCGGGCTGGTTCCGGTCGCCGAGATCGTCATTGCCGCGTCGTTGATGGAGCTGCTCGTCAGCTCCCTGGGGGGCGTGGCGATCGGGGGCCAGAAACTCTTCTGGCTCTTGGCCCTTCTCCTCGCCATCGAGGTCGTCAGCGCGGCGGTGAACCAGGTTGCGGCGGCCACGCGTGAGTTGTTCGAGACCCGTGTCAGAAACCACATCACGCTCTTGGTCGCGGCCAAGGCGAGTGAGCTGGATCTGGCTTCCTTCGAAACTCCCGCGCTCTACGACGAGATGCGGCGGGCCAGGGAAGCGTCAACGCGATCAGTGATGATCGTGCAGCAGCTCTCGGCTGGTGTGGGCCTGGGGGTGACCGCGGTCTCGTTGGCCTGGGTGCTCGTGGGGTGGCACTGGTGGGCGCTGCCCGTCACCGCCGCTGCGGCGGTCGCCTCGCTGCTCGTGCAAGGCGGGGTGCAGCGAGCGGCTTACGAGCTCGATCGCGGGCAGACTTCCGAGCGGCGCCAGGCCGACTACCTGGCCGGGGTGCTCACCGACAGGGCAAACGCCAAGGAAGTCCGGTTGTTCGGGCTGGGTCCACTGCTCGTCGGGAGGCTGCGTCGCCGACTCGACGCGCTCTACGCCGACCAGCGGCTGGTGGTTCACGGCCGCACCGGGCGTGCCGTGGTGCTGGAGTGCGTGATCACGCTCGCCCAGCCCGCCCTGATCGGTCTTGCCGTGTTGGAGGTGGTCAACGGCTCGCTCACGATCGCCGCGTGGACGCTCTACACCCAAGCCGTTCGTCAGCTGCACGACTGCACGGCGAATGCAGCACAGGTGGCGATGCACGTCTACCGAGGTGGGCTGCACGCCGGTGACGTTCTGGACTTCCTCGCCAGGACACCGGATGTCGAGGCCCGCAGACCGGGGCCGGGGATCGCGACCGAACCGGTGCGGGAGTGCCCGTTGCTCGAACTGCGTGGGGTCGGGTTCACCTACCCAGGAGCGGCGAAGCCGACCCTCAGAGACGTGAACCTCGCGGTGGTGCCGGGGCGGACGACCGCGGTCGTCGGACCGAACGGCGCTGGGAAGAGCACGCTCGTCAAGATCATGGCTGGCCTGTACCGCCCGACCACGGGTCAGGTGCTGTTCGACGGCATCGACATCGCACTGCTCGACCAGCAGGAGGTGCGTGCCCGGCTCAGCGGGATCTTCCAGGACTTCAGCGTCTTCGAGCTCTCAGCGTGGGACAACATCGGTTTTGGTGACATAGCGGTGTTGGAGGACCACGAGGCGCTGCTCGCCGCGTCCCTGAGCAGCGGTTTCCACGAACGCGTGGCGAAGGCGCTGCCGTCGGGGTACGAAACCGTACTGGGGTGCACGTTCGAACGGGGACATGAGCTCTCCGGCGGACAGCGCCAGCTCCTGGCCATCACTCGGGCATTGTTGCGCGACAGTCCGATCCTGCTGCTCGATGAACCGTCGGCTGCACTGGACATAGAAACCGAACGCCACTTCTTCCAGACCGTTCTCGGATCAAGGCGGACACCTGACCGCGCCACCGTCTTCATCAGCCACCGCATGACGACGGTGCACCAAGCGGACGAAGTGGTGCTGCTGGAGGACGGCCACGTCGTCGAACGCGGAACGCACGACGAGCTCAGCCGGAGGCGTGGTCGCTACAGAAACCTCTACGACCTCTACTGCGCGCCGTATCTCTCTTCCAGCGAACAGGTGGTGTGAGCATGAATACCGAGAAAACCGCTGTAGAGGGGACGATCGACCGTCTCGAGCGGTCCCGGGGACGCCCGCTGGCGGTCATCGCGGTGCAGTCCCTGGAGCCGGAGCTGGTTCCGATCCTCGCCCGCTGCCTGCGGGCCCAAGGCCGGGTACCCGCACTGGACCTGCTCCTCAACACCTTCGGCGGGAAGGTGGATGTCGCGCGGCGGCTTGCGTTGCTGGTCCGGGAGTACACCGACGACCTCACCGTTCTCGTGGCCGATCACGCCCGGTCTGCTGGGACGTTGCTGTGCCTGGCCGCTGACCGTCTCGAACTCGGTCCGGCATCGAGCCTCGGACCGCTGGATCCGCACTTGAGCCAGATCAGCGCGACATCGACCGCTGGGCCCCACCACATCTCCACAGCCGAGCTGCGGGCGTTCACGACGTTCGCGCAAGAGTGGTGTGGCCTTCAGGAGGGCGCGGAACGAGCGTTCGCAACGGTGAGCCAGCGGATCTTCCCCAGCACGGTCGGCGCGCTCCTGCGAGCCGAACGCCACATGCTCGCCATCATCGGAGAACTGGCGGCACGGCAGGTGCCGGACCCAGATGCCCGGGAGCGGTTGGCAGCCCGGCTCGTCACCTGCTACCACAGCCACGACCACGACATCACCCGCGCTGAAGCAGGGTCGCTGGGGCTGGTGTTGACCGATCTGCCCGACGCGCACGACAGCTGGTGCTGGGACGTGCTGGCAGCGGCATCTCCGTCGATCAGCGGACCGCCTGACCACGACCCGGTCACCATCGGGTTCCTCAGGGCGGGAGGGGTCACGGCGTGGCAGCGTTGCCTGCCGGCCCGGCCGGACCGTCCCGAGACGTCGGCCTGGTGGGACACCACCGAGAACGGGTGAGCATGGCCGACCTCGAACTGTTCTGCCGCGCCTTGCTCATCAGCGTGTTCACCGTGTCGCTGCTGGGAAAGCTTCGCGATCCTGCGGGCTTCGCGCACTACCTCACGATGACCCGCGTCGTGCCTCGATCGCTGAGGGCCGCCACCGCCGCAGTGGTGGGAGCAACCGAAGCGGCCGTCCTGATCGCACTTGTCCGAGGCGGGGTGTGGGCGGCGATCGGTTACCCCGCAGCTCTCGTCCTGCTGACGACTTTCAGCATCGTCGTCGTGACGATGCTGCGCACCCGGGGCGATGTGGTCTGTCACTGCTTCGGTCCGGGACGGGCGCCGGTGTCGGCGCGGCACCTCATGCGCAACGGAGTGCTGCTGGTGACGGCCGGTTGCGGCTTCGCGCTGCTGGCGACCGAACGGACATCGACGGCGACGGATCCAGTACTGGTGATCGTGCTGGCCGCCTTGGTCTGCGGGCTCCTGGTACTGCTACCTGAGCTCGGCCCGGCCACTCTGCCGGTGCTTCCCAACGGAGGCAGGGCACCTGCTTTCGAAGAACGAACCCTGGGCGGCGGAACCTTCACCAGCAGTGGGCACGGGAAGGCACCCCTGGTGCTGGTCTTCCTTTCGCCGGGCTGCGAAGAATGCCGGCGCCATGTACCGCGCCTGGTCGGTCTGCGCGACGTGGCCGCGAGAGTCGGCGTCACCGTGGTTCCCGTCTTCTTCGAAGACCGCTACGACTCCCGAGCTGACATCGAGCAGTACGCGCAGGACTCGGCCCTCGTCGAACCGGTGCTGGTCGTGACCACCGACTCGCCACTGGCGAAGAAGTACAACCCGCGCCGGCAGACACCGTTCTACTACGCGATCGACAACGGGCACATTCGCAGCAGCGGTGTGGTCGGCACACGGGGATGGACCTCGGACCTGCGGAGCCTGCTGGCCGAGAGCAGCCCACCGCGGGAGGACTCGCCCCGCCGAACGGCGCCCTCATAAACCGAGCACACACCTCGTGTCGGCGCAAGGCAGCACGCTGTCGTCCGTGCGGGCTACAACAGTGGTGGCGAAACGCTCTTCCGCCATGTGCTTCACGTCGGCCACAAGCTCGACTCCACAGTTCCTCCAACGAGCACGACGTGCTGCCACCAGGCCCGATGAGGGGAAGCATGATCGCTGCCCTTGGGAGTGGATGAATGTTGTGTGCACATGCACAGCAAGCCGGGGCGCCGGGGCGCGACCATTTCGGAGCAGGTCGGCCAAAGTACACCTATCGGCTCCCCGCGGTCGTTCGACGCGGGGATCAGCCGAACCAAGTACCGGCAGATCAGAAGCGAGGCTCTCCGATGACGATGTCAAAGGCCGCTCGCAGCTGCGGAGGAGAAGAGGTGGCGGACCCGTCGGGGTCTGTGTTCACCCGGCTACTGGAGAAGATTCCACTGATTGTTGAGGACGTCGTTTGCCGCAGTACAGCGGAAGCGAAACGCCGCTCGATGAAGTCTGTCATCCCGAATTCCACGTATCGCGACATCCTGGTTTTCGCAAGCCGAACGCGACTGCTCAGAGCAGCGCAGCGCCAGCCCTACCAACCGGCTGACCTGGAACCCTACGGCGTGTTCTACGCGACCCTCGCTGACAACGGCATGCCCTTGACCGAGGTGCTCACCGGGGGGCGGTTGTGCGTCGCGGCCACGACAAGCCTCTACTGGGCACACGCAGAGCCCGAGGACTACGCCCAGATGAACGCTCTGTCGAGCTGGATGGCCGAGCATTCCTCGCCGCTGTTCGACCTGGCCGTTCGCACCTACGCCTCCCGGGTGGATCCCGCGCAACGGCTCGCGATGGAACGCCGCCTGCTCGCTGACGCGCTGCTGTCCGGGAGCGAGGTCGACACGGTCACCGGCTCCCTGCGCCATCCGGTCCCCGATCGCGTGGCTGTCTGCGTGTTCTCCGGCGACGACAGGGCGCAGTGGCCCCCGCGACTGCTCCCCCACGACTGCATGACCACGCGGCGCAGTGGTCACCAGGTGCTCCTGCTGCCGCTCACCGATGACGACACGGGAACCGTGCTCAGCCGGGTGGACGAGGTCATCAACCAGGTGGAGCCGGCCACGCAAGAGCAGACGATCGGCGTCGGGGTGGCCAACTCCGCCGCGGATATCCCGAGAGCGTTCACCGAAGCACTCCGCACATGTCGGCTGGCCCGCGGCACCACGCTGGGAAAGAGACGCTACTGCACTCCGGAGGACGTGCTGGTCCTCGAAGGCGTGCTGAACTCGGCCGACACACCCGCTCGACTCGGCCGGGTACTGGCTCCCCTGGAGGGGCACCCGGATCTGATGACCACCCTGACCACCCTTTACCGCAACAACCTCGACCGCACCCGAACCGCAGCAGAGCTGTACATCGCCCGTCGAACTCTCAACTACCGGATGGACAGAGTGCGACAACTCACGGGCATCGACCCGACGGGAACTCAAGGAATCGTCGTCCTGAGCACAGCGCTCACGGTGTCCCAACTCTGCCGCGACAGCGCTGGGGAGAATTGTCTGGGCGCGTGACGCAAGCGGATTTCCGGACGTCAGTCCACGACAAAACTTGCACACTCGCAGAAATGCGCGCAAAATCTGCGCGGGCGCGGTCGCGCGAAGGGAATGGCTCCGTTCATGCAAGCACAGCCTCGACCTGGTGACGGCCGGGGTCGTTCGATGTTCGACAGCGCACCGGTAGGGATGTGGGCGGTCGATGCCGAACTCCGCTTCATCGCCGCCGTGGGCGCGATCTTCGACTGGCCGGGCACCCACCGTCCGGAGAGCGGAACCCCGCTGGCGTCGTTCCTCGGCCCCGAACCGTCCGAGCTGGCCGAGCCGGGGAGGTTGACCTCGTGGCGCGCACACCGCAAAGCCCTCTCCGGCGAGAAGGTCCAGTGGCGCGTCGACCTGCCCGGGGGACCCCACCTGTACTCGCTCTGGCCGGTCCGTTCCGCCGACCGCGTGGTCGGCGCGGTGGGCGTGCTGCTGCCGCTGACGTCCGGCTACGCCGCGTCGTTCGCCGACACGGACTCCTCAGCCTGGCTCGCCGACGTGCTGCACCACCTTCCGGCCCTCGTCGCGGTCCGGGACCGCCTCGGTCGAGCGGTCTGGGCCTCGCGGGAGTACCAGGCGATGGCCGGGCTCGGCATGGCGTCGCTGATCGGACGATCCGTGGCCGAGCTGCAGCCGGGTGTGGACGTCAGGCACAGCATGGACCTGGACGCGCAGGTGCTCGCGACGAACCTCCCGGTGTCCAGCTCCGGCCGGTGGCACCACCCGGACGGGTCCTCGCGCGAGATGGACGAGGTCAGGTTCGCGCTCAGCGGACCGGGTGGTGACCCGCTCGTCGGGCATCTCGCCCTCGACGTGAGCGAACGAGAAGCCGAGAGAAGGCGCGCCGAGGAGGCAGAACGACGCTTCACCGCCTTCATGGACCACGCGCCCTTCGACGCGTGGATCAAAGACCGGCACGACCGCTACGTCTGGGCCAACCGGGCACATCTGCGCACGCTCGGCGAGCGTGAGCTCCACGATGTGGTGGGAGCAACCGCGAGTGCGGTCGGCTCCTCCTGGCGATCGGGTTTCGACGAGGTCGAGCAGGGTCCCTTCGTCGATCGTGGGGAGTCGGTAGCCGTCCGTGCGGAGTTCACTGTTGACGGTGGACAGCGCTGCCAGCAAGGGTACGTCTTCCCCCTTCCCAGCGAACCGTCTGCGCTGGTCGGCGGTGTCTACGCCGATGTAACGGAGCTGGAGAACGCCCGCCGCGCGGCCCAGCTGGCCAACGACCGCTTCGAGGCTTTCATGCACCACGCGCCCACGGCCGCCTACATGAAAGATGCCAGGGGCAGGCACGTGTGGGCCAACCGCGCCTACTTGGATCACTACCGCCTCTCCACGGTCGAGGACATCATCGGCAAGGCCACTGAGGATCTGGATGAACCGGAGATCGCCCGGTGCAACCGGCGCGAGGACGAACTGACGCTGGCCGCGGGAACTCCCCGACGCATCCGCACCACGGGGGACAGCGGTGAGGCGCACGCGGTTGGTTATCGCTTTCCCGTTCCGTTCGAGGACATCACCCGGCTGGCGGGCATCTGGGTCGACACAAGCGATCTTGCGCGAACGAAGTCGGTGCTGGCTCGGTGGCGCAACCGACATGAAGCGCTGTTCGGGCACACGCCGACGCCGATGGTCGTCATGACAACGACCGGTGACGTCATCGACGCCAATCCCGCCTTCTGCGCGCTGGTCCGAGTGAGGGTGTCGGAGCTGCGCAGGATGACGTCACGACAGCTGGCCGAGGGCGACGAATGGCGCTCGCCGTTCACCGACTTGCTGGCAGGTCGAGTGAACGCGGCACGCTACAGCAAGAAATACCGACGGCTGAGCGCCTCTGCAGTCGATGCCGCGGTCACCGCCGTACGGGTCACCGACCCCGAGGACGGCTCGGACCGCATCGTGGAGATCGTCAGGGCCGGGGAGCCGGATGATATCGACACTGCCGCCATCACCCTCAACGACACCGAGGCGTCCGTGCTGGCGATGCGCGCCGAGGGCCTTTCTCTCGTCGAGATAGCCAGTCGTCTGGGCATGACCCGGCGCGGGGTGGACTACCACCTCCGAGTCCTCGCGCGAAGACTGCGGTGTACGACGAACAACGCCGCCGTACTGGTAGCACGCGCCTACCACCTCGGCCTACTCGATCAGCGGACGTGGCCCCCCACTGTCCCTCATCGGTGTCGATCTGAGAACGGGCGCCCAGAATACTGAAAACGACTTCATCACGGAGGCTCACCATCCCGCCGCAGCGGAACTCCTCATCATCGCCACCGCCCTTCAGGAGCAGGAGGCCCGCATGAGGCAGTCAGCAACGGCTTCAACGATCGTGAGTGATGGGATCTGCTCCTGGAGGTAGAGGAACGAGCCGACCGGGTTGTTCTCAAGGAAGACGTACTCCCCCGAACCCTTCTGGACCATGCTGACCACCCCGAAGGTCAGTCCATAACTGTGCACGAAGGCATGGCACCGCTCCGCCACGGTCGCAGGCAGTCTGACCGGTTCACACGAGACTTCGTCGTCGGAGCGCGTCGACGCAGTCGGTGCAATCTGCCGGTCCCGGGAACGGACCTCTGCCGCAAAAACTGCGTCACCAACCACGATGACGCGCACCATCGCCCGCTTGTCGATATGCTCCTGCAGCAGCCACGGAACAAATCCAACGCCATCGGCGGCATTCGACTTCTCAGCCATCGGAGCGTCGCGGTTCCTGCCACTGGGGAAGGAACCCGACGAAGAAGCTCTTTCTACGACTTCGAGGCCAAGGCCGCTGGCCAGAGTCTTGGTGATGACACTCCCTGAACAGCTCTCAGCGAACCGGCGCGCGGCGACAGGATCGGTTGTTATCAAAGACTTCGGAATGGTTAAGCCCATACTGCGAGCACGCTGCAGCTGCTCCCCCTTCCAGCTAGCAGCCTCAATTGCGCTCGGACGGCTCATCCAAAAGCAGTCCAATGACTCCCACAGCGCGTTCACCATGTTCCCCGTCTCCACAGCGGCGAAGGCGCGCTGCCAGGGCAGCAAGTCTTCACTGAATGTCCAGTCGATGGGGCTTCGCACCCAGACGGAAGCCACAGAATCCAAGTCGATGACGCGGCTTGTATCACGGAGAAGCAACTGCCGACGACTACCCGCAGTGCCATCCAAAATGAGTTCCAGAACCACGGAATGAGAAAGTTCTTCGATGTCGAGCCGAATGACCTCAACGGACTTGCTCATGAGCCTCTGCGCCACGAGCTTCGAGTCACGATCCCACTTCGATGCCACGACGACGACCCGACCACCCACGAGAACACCTCCTCTGCGACCGTGAACGCGCGAGATCGTGAACACGGACCGCAGCGCACAACGCTCTGCACGGAGCAGTACATGACCGCGCCGCCGCTTTGACACCAAACCAGCACTTCACTGCCGCTCCTGAATAACCGACAAGATCATTGAAGTATGCACGGCAAAGGACATCAACTGCCCGAGTGCGAAAATCAGGCCCCTGAGACTGCACATCCCAGACAAGGCGATCCCGAAAACCAAGAAGCAGATGCGGGCGAAGTTTGATCGCCGACGACTCCCGGAAGGCAGAAGAGGTCAACTCGGGCAACCACCTGAACCGTGGAAGCGCGACGACGATCTGGAGTTGATCTGACGTGGTGGTTCTGGTGAGTCGTGTGAGGCCGATCAGCGCCGTGGCGAGGTGGAGCAGGCCGCAGTGGCGGGCGTGGCGTTCGTAGCGGCCGGTCAGTCGGCGACAGTCGAACAGCCACGGACCGATGCGTTCAACGCGAGCGAGGCACGGAGAGGAATCGATGCCTCTCGAGCGAGGCGCGGGACGGTCCCGCGGCCGCGTGACCATCGGCGGAAGTGATCGACGCCGTCAGTGCTGTCCGCGTGCAGCTTCGCATCCGGGAAGGGGCCCTCCCCGGATGCGACCGGATTCCTGGGGTCGCCATGGGCATCGGCTTGAGCGCCTGGCCGTCGTGCGAGCTCGCCGCGGGCACGCCGACGGCCAACGGCAGCCCGGCTGGACACGTGCCGATCCGGGTCCTGGTCCGACTGCGGCCGGCCCCGGCATGGTGCTGGTTCGCCTTGGGCGCCTGGACCACTTGGGCGAACCGAACTCAGAGCCCCGCACCCACACCCAGCTCCACGGACCCGCCTTGCCTGCGCCCCGGACCGCCTCCTTCCGTTTGGTTCGCCCCCTCGCGACCGGCCTCACGGCGGCAACGGCCACCTCGGTCACCATCGCCGTCAGCAGACGCGCTCCGAGTCACCGGCACGACTGCCATCGTCATCACGACAAACAGCCCTTTCACACGTGGGATGTCATTCCAGTCAACATTTCACAAATGAGCTCACTCCGACAGCCCAGGAGGGCTGTAGCGTTGCCGCTGCTCACTCCACCTCTCCTTTCGGAAAATGGCAATCTTCTCGCGCCACTACTTCACAAGAGGTGATCGGATGGACAAGCCCAGCAGAGCACCGAAGTCCCGAGCCGTCGCAGTACTTACGGGGCTCGTCACGGCTGCGGCCGCTAGCGTTCTGGCAATCCCGGCACACGCCTCAGCAGTTTTTCCCTACTACTACGGCGGCCAGGGCTACAGCGCGGACTACTCCGCAGCCTTCAATTATGCAGCCGCCGACGCAGCCCGAAAACTCGCACACCACGAGTACGCCGAGCTGGTGAACTGCGTCAATCCATCCTTGTTGTCGGCCACGCCCATCAACCAGTCCGGGATCTGGAAGTTCGACCTGCGTCACCGAGCAACGTGCACACCCCACTAGCAACCCCACATCGGCCGCACGCCGAACAGCCCGACTACAGGGCCACACCAGTTACCTCGACACAGGAGGCCTTGCAATGCCTGTCACTCGCCGAATCATCACCGCAGCCGCACTGATCGCGCTCAGCCTCACCGGTGCCGCCAGTACCGCCTCGGCAACGGTCGCACCCATGACACCTGCCGGCACAGCGGGAATCCAGATCAAGTACTACTACGTACTCGGCGCCGGGCCGACCGAATCGGCCGCAAAGTACGACGCTCTCACGAAGGCAAAAATCAAGGCCAACCACGAGGACCGCAACGGCTGGGAATGCGGCTTTGGAACGAACCCCAGCACGTCGCAGAGCGCCGACGGCACCTATTGGAATGCGCTCGCCACAGTCTCGTGCACACGCGTCACCAAAGAGAACCTCGCAACCTCTGCCTAAGGTTCCCACGACGTCGTTCCGGCGAGCTCCCCGTGGGCACAGGAAGGCCCACAGGAGGGAACGCTCGATTTTTCACGCGGACCGGAAAGTAATAGCGCCCCCTCCAAGGCGACCAGGAAAGGAATGAACAGGTGAAGAATTACTCAAAGAGACTGGGAAGCACGGCGGCGATCGCGGCAGCCGCAATCATCTCGACCGTTGCCGCAGCACCCGCCGAGGCAGCGCCCCTCACTCACGGCAACGACACCACCCCGACGAGCGTCTCGGCGAGCCCAACCCTGGAAGATTTCGAGGGCTGGGCCTATGGTTTCAGCACTAGCGAGATCTACACTGCCGCCTACAATAGGGCGATCTACCTGATGAACTCATTCGAGAGCATTCAAAACAAAGACTGCAAGCAGACCACCGTGGAGCACGCATACGCCCAGGCCGGTGGAGGCATGTGGCAGGTCACGGTCATTGTGCATGCCTGGTGCGATCCCATCAGCCAGCCGCTTTAGCTTCACGGCCACCAATCGTGCTCCCCAGCATGAATAGCCCCCCGCGACCACCGGAACACAAGTCGAAGATGTGTCTTGCACGCTTTTCCCGACAGAGCATCGAAGAATAAGATAGACCTCGCCGCAAACTTCTCAGCAAATTGCTTGCACCCCTGAAAGGCGCATTCTGCCCTTCGTTGTAGATTTTCTACACCAACAGACACGAGGTCGGTGCCCGGCTCTTCATCGTCCAGCCGGGTACCGACCTCGTGCCCCGTTGCCGAAGCGCGTGATCACTTCCACTATCAGGACCAGTAGCCCTATTTGCTATTTCCAGCACAGAGCGGTCGGCCTCACTGTGGACCATGTCTCACGTGGCGACTGTGGTTGCTCCTGAAGAAAGCGTCTGGTCGCGGGAGTTCTGTCTTGTTCGGAGTCACGTACCGCACCAGGTCGGGGTCGATTCCCCGGGGGCACGGCGGGCCACGTTGTCGATCAGTGCGATGTGGATCATGGCTTCGGGGCGGGCAGGGCCTCGTAGCCGCCGTCCACCCACGCTGTGCTCACGGTGGGTGTACGGCGGCGAGGTGGTCTGTCAGCCGCTCACCGGCGACGGAGTCGGGCACGCCGAAGTCTCCGAGCTGCAGAGGACCCTCAACCCCACCAGATACACGACAGCAGGAAGGGCCTGGCTGTCCGCACGCGATCCGGGCTCACCGGGGATAGCCGCCAGCCGTCAACAGCGAAGCGGATCTGCTGTTGACCAGTTGTGGCCCCATCTTCGCCAGCCTCGCCTGTGAGGACGCGCGACGCGGACGAGTGATGGCCATCGGCCGTGCTCGGCTACGAGATGGGGGCAGAACTGCTCCTCAAAGCCATCAGGGCGAGCCCTTGAGACTGTCCGGCACAGATGCGGCCGCGCGTCCCGGCGCAGTGGTGCCTGTGGGCCGAGATCACTTAGCTCCAACGCAGTCGCGCTCGGCTTGCTGACTCCGATCCGGTCACGCCTGCCATGCTCTCCGCCGAACAGGCAGGAGGATCGGCACCGGGACGTTGCCTACTTGCGGTGCACGCGCACGTAGTCGATCTCCATGGAGCCCTCGGTGACCTCCGGCGGGATCTTCGAGAACACGAACAGGTCCAGCACCAGCGCGCCCTCCCCGGCGTACGGCCCCTTTCGGCAGATCTCCTTGCCGTCGAGGAACCACACGGTCTCGTCCGGTCCGATCTGCTGGCCGATGGTGTGCCAGTCCTGGGTGAGGTCCACAGGGGACACGTACTGGCACTGCCCGCCCTCGCCGTAGTGGTTGGTCAGGTAGAGCCGGAACGGGTTGTCGCTGTAGTACTCGTAGGTGTCCTGCTCGTTGGAGCCGTTCCCGTTCCAGGTCCAGGTCGAGGGCCAGAAACCCTTGTCCTTGGGCAGTTTCAGCCGCGTCTCGATGTAGTCACCCGGCCGTACCTGGAACTCCTGCGCCGGCCCCTGGCCGCAGCCGTGGGCGGTGGTGATCAGCGCTCCGGACCACTCGTAGCCAGGCTCGGGGTTGTCCTTGCGCGCGGTCATCACGAGCTTGCCGTCGCGCACCGCGAGCGCGCTCCAGGTGTGCCATTCCAGCTGCTCGTTGTTCCCCTTGTTGCCAAGGCAACGGTCGCCTTCGGCATCGGAGTGGATCGTCCAGCGGTCGCGGTTGATCTCGGTGCCGTCGAACTCGTCCGCGAAGGCCGTCGGCCAACTGGTCGGGGGCTCCGCCTGCGCCGCGGCCCGTGGTGCTGTGACGGCGGCACCGGCGATCAGGACGGCGGCGAGAAGGGCGGCTTTGGCCATGGGGACTCCGAAGGTGGTGCCGGTTGGGGGTGCCCCATGCTCTTGAGCCGGTCGGCGCGAAGAAAGCCGTCATCGGAATCGCTTATGTGCGAACGACGAAGGAAGGGTCCACAGAGGAGCAAACGGAGTTCGCAGGAAACCCCGTTACGCCACTTCGTTCCCCGGCACCCGCACCGGCGCGATTCCTTGGTACTACCGGCGAAAACGGCTCCACCAACGCGGTCCCGGCCCACGCCAAGGTGTCCAGCGCACCGGCGCGCTCCACTCTCCGGTGAGATCCGCACCGCGCTCCGAGCACCTACTCACGCGATTTCGGTGTGACCCGAATGCAATCGCGCGAGTGGGCCTCGGAACACGACTCCGCGTGCGCACTCGGGTAATCGAGTGCGCACGCGGAGTCACCGAACCGAAACGCTCCGACAAATGTCCACTATGGATTTTGTGGGCGGAGGCGGCCGACCAGCACGAGCGCGGCGACGAGCACGGCGGTGACGTACAACGGCGCCCCGGTGAACGGGCTCAGCACGACGAGCACGGCGGCCACGGGGAAGGCGACGGCGGAGGTGGACCGGCCGCGCGGCAGGATCTGCAGCGCCCACACGCCGAGCAGGTACAGCGCGACCGGGACGGCGGTCGCCATCCCGGCGACGAGTGCCGAGATGTGGCCCTTGCCGGCGCCGACGTCCACGGCGATCTCAAGGCCCGCGCCGATCGCCGCCGCCGAAGCGAAGATCACCAGGTGCCCGTAGCCCCACCGCAGCGCGGTGCCAAGCGATGTCAGCAGGTCCTCGGACGGCCGGTCGAAGTACAGCCACCACAACGAGAACACGATGACCAGTCCGGCGGCGGCCACCCCGAACAGGCTCGCCGACCCGTGCCCGTCGTCGATCGCCGACCGCACGGCGTTGGTGGCCGCGAGGATCGACTCCCCGAGCACGATCAGCGTGAACAGCCCGTAGCGCTCGGCGATGTGACCGGGGTGCCAGGTGGTGGTCGTGGCGCGCTCAGCGATGACCGGCACCGCGATGTCGGCGAGCGCCATCACGAAGAACGCGGGCAACAGCCACTCCTGCGGCAACGCCAGCCGCACCACCCAGCCGACCTGCACGACGGTGATCCCGACCGCGTAGCGCAGCGCGGTCCTCCGGTGCGGCGGGTCGGCTTTGGCGGCGCGCAACCACTGGACCACCATTGCCAGCCGCATCACCACGTACCCGTAGGTGATCACCGTGAAGTCACCGTTGTCCAGCGCCCTGGCCACTCCGGCGGCGAGCACGAGAGCGCCCGCGATCTGCACGAGCGTGGTGACCCGGTACGCGGTGTCGTCGGTGTCGTAGGCGGAGGCGAACCAGGTGAAGTTCATCCACGCCCACCAGATCGCGAAGAACACCATCGCGAAGCCGAGCACGCCGTGCCCGACGTGGTTCTCCAGGAACGCGTGGTGCAGTCGCGCGGCGGCCTGCGCGACCGCGACGACGAAGCACAGGTCGAACAACAGCTCCAGCGGCGTCGCCGCCCGGTGCCCCTCGTCGGCGCTGCGCGCCACCATCGGCCGGTACCAGGTGTTGCCGGGCATGCTCGCTCCTCCTCGCGACGACCTTCCCGGATCTTGCCCTCCACCGGGCACCCCGGCCGCTCGACACGCTCAGTGGTGGTAGGAGCCGGTGGCCGGGCCACAACACCCGTGTGCCCTTCCCGGTCTCAGGTCGCGTCCTGCACGTGGCAACACCACCTCACCACCCCTGGCCCCCGCACCCCCGCACCCCCGTACCCTCGCGCCCCCGTACCCTCGCGCCCCCGCACGCTCGTGCCCTCGTG
>NZ_JBHLZU010000006.1:64371-69862 GCF_042429765.1 Allokutzneria oryzae
TCACCTTGATGCGATTTGGGAGCGCTCTTTCGCGCATTAAGGTGGAAAAACGCGAAAACACCGACCACGCCAGCCAGCCAGCCAGCCAGCCAGTCCACGGGGGCACGGGGGCACGCGCGAACGGGGGCACAGGGCACGGGGGCACAGGGCACGGGGGCGCCGCCTCGGGGCATCGGGACGGCTTGCGGGACGGGCGCTAGTCGGCTTGCCGGAGCTGTGCCGCGGCCACGCGGAGATCGACGACGAGCGCGGCGTAGGCGGCGTCCCGGTCGGGAGCGCGCAGCACGGCTGACGGATGCCAGGTGGCGGTGACCCGGGCCGGGAAGTCTTGCGCCTCAAGGACTTCGCCTCGGTGCTGGGAGAGCCTGAAGTCGGATCCGAGCACGGACTGCGCGGCAGTCGCGCCGAGGCACACCACGAGCGCGGGCTCCACCGCGGCGATCTCAGCGGCCAGCCACGGACGGCACGCGAGGATCTCGGAGCGGGATGGCTTCTTGTGGATGCGGCGCTTGCCCCGGAGGTCGTACTTGAAGTGCTTCACCGCGTTGGTGACGTAGACGCGTTCGCGCTCGATCCCCGCGTCTTCGAGCGCACGGTCGAGTAGGCGGCCCGCCGGTCCCACGAACGGTTCGCCAGAACGGTCCTCCTGGTCCCCTGGCTGCTCGCCGACGAGGACCGCGTCGGCGTCGGCGGGTCCGTCACCGAACACCGTCTGGGTCGCGTCGCGGTACAGCTCGCAGCCGACGCAGGCCGCGGCCGCGGCTCTCAGCTCGGCGAGGTCCGTGGTGTCGGGCACCTGCTCTCGCGCGCCTCGGTGTGTGACCACTGTTCTCGCATTCCCCGTCGCCCGCCGCCGAAACCGCTTCGGCGAGCGGGCGGCGGGAGGGGTCAGCGGCGGAACATCAGAACCAGGACCCGCAGGACCAGCACGACGCTGATCAGGAGGAGGTTGTAGCCGAAGAGCGCGTAGAGGCTGACCGAGGTGGTGACCATGGGGCCGCCCGGTGTGCCCAGGAGGAGCACCGCCATGACCCCCGAGGTCGCGCCGAGCACCGTGAAGAGGACCTGGTGCAGCAGGGCCGTCACGTGGGAGCGGTCGCGTTCGTCAGCGAAGAGGCGGACGTTCACGGTGAGGCGGCCGTTCTCCACCGCTCCCGCGATGCGCTCCACGCGGCGGGGCAGGCGGCGCAGCATCGGCAGCACCGCAGCGACCTCCTGGGTCACCGTCTCCTTCAGCGATGTGGCCTCCAGCCGTTCGCCCACGTAGCCGCGCGCGAAGGTCCGAGCCTCAGCCACCAGGTCGAACCCCGGTGCGAGCTGGGCGAGCGCACCCTCCACAGTGGCCAGTGCGCGGAAGACCGCGGCCACCTCCGGCGGGATCGACAGCCGGTGGTCGGTGACGATCCGGAACAGGTCGGTGAACATCCGGACGCTGTGCACCGACCCGCCGCCGAGGTGGCGGGCCATGAACTGGCCGAGCGCGCGTTCGAGCCGCTGCTCGTCGATCTCGTCCGGGCGCGGGGCGATCTCCAGCAGGGCGTCGCCCGCCGCGAGCGGGTCGCCCCGGTCCATCGCCAGCAGCAGCCGCTGCAGTGCCGCCCGCAGTGCGGTGTCCAGGCGGCCGACCGAGCCGAAGTCGAGCAGTCCCAGCCTGCCGTCGGCGAGCAGCAGCACGTTGCCGGGGTGCGGGTCGGCGTGGAAGACGCCGTCGATCATGATCTGCCGGAGCAGGCAGTCCAGCAGGGTCCTGCCCAGCTCGCGCGGGTCCAGGCCGCGGGCGGTGATCTCCGCCGCCGCCGAGCCGAGCGGCACGCCGTCCAGCCGCCGCATCACCAGGACCCGCTCGCCGCACAACGGCTCGTGCGGGGCCGGGTAGGTGACCGCCCCGCCGCCGGAGCCCGCCGCGACAGCCGCCATGTTCGCGGCCTCGACGCGGAAGTCCAGCTCCTCGCGGACCGCGTCGGCGAAGCCCGCCGCCAGCTCGCGCAGGCCGAGCGAGCGGCCCCACCTGGTGCGCTGCTCCAGGGTCACCGCGAGCCGGTTGACGATGTCGACGTCGCGTTCGACCTCCGCCCGGATGCCCGGCCGCTGCACCTTGACCACGACCTCCTCGCCGGAGCGCAGCCGGGCCACGTGCACCTGGGCGATCGAGGCGGCCGCCAGCGGGGTGCGGTCGAAGGAGGCGAAGACCTCATCGACCGGCGCGCCCAGCTCCGCGGTGAGCACCGCGTCGACCTCGGCCCACTGCGCGGCGGGGACCTTGTCGCGCAGGCGGCTCAGCTCCGTGACGAACTCCTCCGGCAGCAGGTCGCGGCGGGTGGACAGGATCTGGCCGAGCTTGACGAAGGTGACCCCGCCGTCCTCCATCGCCTCGCGCAGCGACCGCGCCAGGCTCGTCCCGGTGCGGTCGGCGCGGTCCCGGCCCCGCAGGTAGGGGCCGAGGCCGTGCCGGATCGCGATCCGGGTGATCTGGGAGTACCTGCGCGCCCGGCGCAGGCGCCCGCCGAGCCCGCGCAGCCACTCCAGCGGTGTCGGCAGCGAGCCGGTCGGGACCAGCGCCTCCGCCAGCGCCAGGAACACCATGCCCGCGAGCACGGCGCAGCCGATGGCCAGGACCACGAACCACACGAAGTTGACCTGGTTGTCGCCAGGACCGACCGCTCCCGCCATGGCCTGCGCCAGCGGTGAGGCGACCACGTAGGCCAGCAGACCGGCGGCCAGCGTGCGCACCCGGCCGAACGCGGTGCCGAGCAGCCTGCGCACCGCCCCCGCGAACAGCAGCACCATGACGAACACCGCGACGCCGACGAAGACCTCGGCAAGCAGATCCATGCATCCCCCTGTCAACCGGGCGGGAAGTCTAGTTATCCCATGGTTTTCATCCGCGAATCACCCCAATGAGAAGCCGCCTGATCGGTACCGTGGATCTTGTGCGAGTGACCTCCCCCGGTTTCAGCTCACCCGTATCGCCGACTCAAGCCATCACCCGGTGAGGGGTACGCGGGCGCACCGGCCACGAATGGTGCTCGGCTGCCTGTTCCTCGTGGCGATGCTGCTGGTCGCGGGCGTGAAGCTGGTCCACGTCCAGGTCTTCCAGGCCCAGGCGCTCTCGGCCAAGGCGGAGCGGCAACGCGCGACGCCCCTGGACATCCCGGCGCAGCGGGGGTCCATCGTGGACCGGTCCGGGCGGCCGCTGGCGTTCAGCGTGGACTCGCGGGTGCTCTACGTCGTGCCGAGGCTGGTGCGGGCGAACTGGCAGAAGGCCAGGGACCGGCGGCCCGACCGCACGCCGGACTTCGAGACCCACACCGCCCAGATCGCCGACACGATCGCGCGCGCGGTTGGCGAGGGCGCCGACCGGGACCGGATGCTGGCGAAGCTGCGCGGGGACGCGCAGCGCGAGGAGCTGGCCGAGAACGTGGGCCCGGCCACCGCGTGGGAGATCACCAGCACCTACCCAGGCATCGGCTCGGAGTACCGGGCGGTTCGGGTCTACCCGAACGGCTCGCTCGCGGCGAACGTCATCGGCGCGACGACCTGGCGCAAGGACCAGAAACCGGGTGGCACCAGGGGGATCAGCGGACTGGAGAGCTCGCGCGACCAGGTGCTCTCCGGGCGCGCGGGGCGCCGGATCGTGGACACCGAGCAGGGCCGCGACGACGTGGTGATCCCCGGAACCGAGCGCGACCTCGAACCCGCGACGCCCGGGGCGAACCTGGAGCTGACGCTGGACATCGACGCCCAGTTCGTCGCGCAGCAGCTGGTCACCGAGCACTCCAGGCGGCTCGGCGCGCGGGACGCCGGCGTGATCGTGCTGGACGCGCGGACCGCCGAGGTGCTCGCGCTCGCCACCGACCGGACCTTCGACCCCACCAAGGCCGCCCGCCTCAGCGACGAGCAACGGGCCAACACCGCCGTGTCCGCGCCGTTCGAGCCGGGCGGGGCGGCCGCGCTGATCACCGCGGCCGGCGCGGTCGAGGACGGGGTCGTCGGGCGGGACGAGACGCTGACGATCCCGGACCGGCTGCGGGTCGACGACGTGGACGTGCGCGACCACTGGCCGCACGGGGCTCAGGAGTTCACCCTCGCCGGGGTGCTGGGGCGTTCCTCCGACGTCGGCACGGTGCAGGTCGCGCGCCGGGTCGGCGAGGACCGCTTCGCCAACCTGGTCCGCAGGTTCGGCATCGGCGAGCGCACCGAGCTCGGGCTGCCCGGCGAGAGCGCGGGTGAGCTGCCGCCGCCGGAGCACTGGTCGGCGTCGACCTTCGCGCGGCTGCCGGTGGGGCGGGACGTGGCGGTGACGCTGCCGCAGCTCGCCGGGATGTACCAGGCCATCGCCAACGACGGGATGCGCGTCCCGCCCCGGCTGGTGCGGGCGGAGACCTTGCCGCACTCGCCGCGCGTGGAGCTGCCGAGACCCGCTGGCGTCCGGGTGGTCAGCCCGCAGACGGCGGCCACGGTGCGCGGCCTGCTGCGGGCGGTGGTGCAGGACGCGCCGGGGCAGAAGGGGACCTCGCCCGCCGCGGCGCTGCCGGGCTACCAGGTCGCGGGCAAGTCCGGCTCCGCGCGGCAGCCGGACGGGCAGCGGGTGTGGAACTGCTTCGCCGGGATGTTCCCCGCGGAGTCCCCGCGCTTCGTGGTGGCCGCGATGATCGACGCACCGGAGACGGACGCGGCGGCGCGGCTGTTCCGGGAGCTCTCGGACTACCTCGCCCAGCGCTACCACGTGCCGATGGCGAGGGAGCCCGCCCCGGTGCAGCACCTCGTCGGCCCCCGCTGAGATCAATTTCACTTGGCACTGAAAGCACGGAGGGGTCCGATAAGCGGGTGTGCCACCCGGCGGCGTGGGGCATCCTTGAGGCATGGCAACCGACCTGACCGTCACGTCGACGCTGGTGATCCCCGGCGTCGAGCTGGCTGAACGGTTCTCCCGTTCGTCCGGCCCCGGCGGCCAGTCGGTCAACACCACCGACAGCCGCGTGGAGCTGTCCTTCGACGTGGCCCGCTCCTGCGCGTTCACCTCCGAACGGCAGCGCGAGCGCGCGCTCGACCGGCTCGGCGGGCGGCTGGTCGACGGCGTGCTCACGATCGCCGCGTCCGAGCAGCGCAGCCAGCTGCAGAACCGCCAGGCGGCGCGCGAGCGGCTGGTGGCGCTGCTGCGCGAGGCGATCGCCCCACCGCCGCCGCCCCGCCGCGCGACCAAGCCCAGCCGAGGGGCGCGGGAGCGCAGGCTCGCCGGGAAGCACCGCCGCTCCGACATCAAGAGCGGCCGGGGCCGAGTCCGCCACGACGACTGATCCGACCGCACCCCGACGCCGCGCGGCGGCATGCCCACGGAGTCACCGGCCTGGCGTTGCCTGACGTGGGCTGACGTGGCCTGACGTGGGCGGGGTTTTCGCGTTTTGTCACCTAATTGCGCAAAAGAGCGCTCCCAAATCGCATCAAGGTGACAAAACGCGAAAAGAGGGGCGCGCGGGTGGGGCGCCGGGGG
>NZ_JBHLZU010000006.1:69873-201391 GCF_042429765.1 Allokutzneria oryzae
GGGGGGGGAGGGTGCCGGGGGGGGTGAAGGTGCCGGGGGGAGGTGGTGCCACCTGTAGGGCACGAGCTAGGCGGTGGCCGCGGCGGCGGCTCGCCCGGCCACGCGGCCGGAGAAGATGCAGCCGCCGAGGAAGGTGCCTTCGAGCGCGCGGTAGCCGTGCATCCCGCCGCCACCGAAGCCGGAGACCTCACCCGCCGCGTACACGCCGGGCAACGGCTCGCCGCTGGACTGGAGCACCCGGCCGTCGAGGTCGGTCTCCAGGCCGCCGAGGCTCTTGCGCGTGATGATCGACAGCCGCACCGCGATCAGCGGGCCCGCCTTGGGGTCGAGCAGCCGGTGCGGGGCGGCGACGCGGATCAGCTTGTCCCCCAGGTAGTTCCTGGCCCCGCGCAGCGCCGTGATCTGGAGGTCCTTGGTGAACGGGTTGAGGATCTCGCGGTCGCGGGCGCGGATCTCCCGCTCCACCAGCTCGGGGTCCAGCAGCGGTTCCGGGGTGAGCTCGTTCATCCGGCGGATCAGCGTGGCGAGGTCGTTCTCGACGATGAAGTCCGCGCCGTGCCGCTTGAACGCCTCGACCGGGCCGGGCGCGCCGGGCAGTGCCCTGCTCAGCACCTGGCGGACGCTGCGGCCGGTGAGGTCGGGGTTCTGCTCCGAGCCGGAGAGCGCGAACTCCTTCTCGATGATCTTCTGGGTGAGCACGAACCACGTGTGCTCGTGGCCGCCGCGCATGATGTGCTCCAGCGTGCCCAGGGTGTCGAAGCCGGGGAACAGCGGCACCGGCAGCCGCTTGCCGCGCGCGTCCAGCCACAGCGAGGACGGGCCGGGCAGGATGCGGATGCCGTGCATCGGCCAGATCGGGTCCCAGTTCTGGATTCCCTCGGTGTAGTGCCACATCCGGTCGCCGTTGATGGCGTTGCCGCCCGCCTTCTCGGTGATACCGAGCATCCGGCCGTCCACGTGCGCGGGCACCCCGGAGAGCATGTGCTCCGGCGGCGTGCCCAGCCGCGCCGGCCAGTTGCGGCGCACCAGGTCGTGGTTGCCGCCGATGCCGCCGGAGGTGACGACAACGGCCTGCGCGGAGAACTCGAAGGGCCGCACCTCGACACGGGAGCTCTTCTCGCCGCGCGCGGCGTCGCTGTGTTCGAGGACCTGGCCGCGCACTCCGTCGACGACACCGCCGGTGACGGTCAGCTCGTCGACGCGGTGGCGGCTCTTCAGGGTCACCAGGCCCCGGTCGACGGCCGCGCGGACCCGGCGCAGGAACGGTTCGACCACGCCGGGGCCGGTGCCCCAGGTGACGTGGAAGCGGGGCACGGAGTTGCCGTGGCCGGTGGCGTCGTAGCCGCCGCGCTCGGCCCAGCCGACGACGGGGAAGAACTTCATCCCCTGCTGGCGCAGCCACGCGCGCTTCTCACCCGAGGCGAAGTCCACGTACGCCTCGGCCCAGCGGCGCGGCCAGTGGTCCTCGTCGCGGTCGAAGCCCGCCGTGCCGAGCCAGTCCTGCATGGCGAGCTCGCGGGAGTCGCGCACGCGCATCCGCCGCTGCTCCGGGGAGTCGACGAAGAACAGCCCGCCGAAGGACCAGAACGCCTGGCCGCCGAGGGAGGCGGGCGGCTCCTGGTCCAGCAGCAGCACCTTCCGCCCGGCGTCGGCGAGCTCGGCCGTGGCCACCAGCCCGGCCAGTCCCGCCCCGACCACGATCACATCGGCGCTCGCCTCTGCCGCCATCACCACACCCTCCGCTAAACCCGAACGATTCTCACATCAAGGTCGTCTCCGCACCAGGCCCTGCCGCCGACCGCCGGGTCGGGGCGCAGCCACCCGCAACCGTAAGCGGTGATCGCTCGCCGCGAGCCGGAATGCCGACCGGAACACGAGCGGCTTCACCGGCCGAGGCCCTCCCTGCCCAACGAAACGGAAACGACCGCAGGGCCCCGGACCGAACTGTCCTTTGTGGCCGGTGCGCCGCTGCCCGACGAGCGGCACCGACCGACTTCCTCCCTGCGGCGGCCTCGAAGGCGTGATAGGGCTAGAGCACGTCGTCAGAAGGGAGGCCGCGCCATGAACGAGTGCGCGCGTCGGAACACCATCGTCGTCGGCGTTGACGGCTCCGAGCCGAGCGTCCAGGCCCTGCGCTGGGCCTTCAAGGAGGCCACGCTGCGCGAGGCCTCGGTGACAGCGGCGATCTTCTGGACCCCGCCCGGCATCTCGCCGTCGAGCATGCCGATCCCCGTGGTGACGCCGATGGACGACGAGACACGGGTCTACCGCGAGGTGCTCACCGACGCACTGGACCGGGCCCGGCCCGGCTACGAGCACGTGCCGGTGCAGGAGATCGTCGAGCCCGGCCTCGCGGGCGCGCGGCTGGTCGAGCTGGCAGAGGGCGCGGAGATGCTGGTGCTCGGCAGCCACGGTCACGGGCACGTGGTCACCGCGCTGGTCGGCTCGGTGAGCGCGGCCGTGGTGCGCAAGGCCAACTGTCCCGTGGTGGTCATCCCGACCCGGCTGGTCGAGGAGCTGGGGCACTCGCGGAACCAGTAGTTCGCTCACATTCCCCGGCCGCGGCTACGCCGCACAACTTAGGCATGGCTATCCTCACCGCGTGACCACGGCTGAGAACGCTCCCACGCGGGGGCGGCGCATCGCCCGGCCCGTCGGCCTGGTGCTCGCACTGGCCGGTCTGGCGCTGTGCGCGCTGCTGTCGGTCATGGTCGGCAGCCAGGACCTCGGCGTGAGCACCGTGCTGAGCGCCCTCACCAGCCAGGACGGCGGCCAGGCCGAGACGATCGTCTGGGGCCTGCGGGTGCCGAGGACCGGTTTCGGGCTGGCCGTGGGCGCGGCGCTGGGCATGGCCGGTGCGCTGATGCAGGGCCTGACCCGCAACCCGCTGGCCGACCCCGGACTGCTCGGGGTGAGCGCGGGCGCCTCGCTGGCCGTGGTGCTGTCCACCGGCGTGTTCGGCATCACCTCGCTCAGCGGCTACATCTGGTTCGCCTTCGCGGGCGCGGCCGTGGCGTCGGTGGTGGTCTTCGCGCTCGGCAGCACGGGCTCGGGCGGGCCGACACCGACCAAGCTCGCACTGGCCGGGGCCGGGGTGAGCGCGATGATCGGCTCGCTGACCACGAGCCTGCTGCTCTCCGACGCCGCCACCCTGGAGCGCTACCGGTTCTGGTCGGTCGGCGCGCTCAGCGGCCAGGACCCGGCGACGCTGCTCCAGGTGCTGCCGTTCCTCGCGGCCGGCGCGCTGCTCGCGGCCGCCGTCACCCCGGGGATGAACCTGCTCGCGCTCGGCGAGGACACCGCGCGCGGCCTCGGCCAGCGGGTCGGCCTGGTCCGGGGGGCCGGGGTCGTCGCGGTCACGCTGCTCGCCGGGGCCGGGGTCGCGGTGTGCGGGCCGATCGCTTTCGTCGGCCTGGTGGTCCCGCACGTGGCGCGGGCGATCTGCGGGCCGGACCACCGCTGGGTGCTCGCCTACTCCGCCGTGCTCGCGCCCGCGCTGCTGCTCGCCGCCGACGTGCTCGGCCGGGTCGTGTCCCATCCGGACGAACTGCACGTCGGGATCGTCGTCGCCTTCCTGGGCGCGCCGTTCTTCATCGCCCTCGTCCGCCGCCAGCGGATCTCGGAGCTGTAGTGAGGACACGGGTGCACCCCAGGACGGTGCTGGTCTGCCTCACCCTCGCGGTGAGCGCTTTCGTGCTGCTGTGCCTGGAGATCACGATCGGCGACTTCCCGCTGACGGTGCCGGAGGTGGCGGCGGGCCTGCTCGGCGCGGGCGATCCGGCGGCCCTGCTGGTGATCAACGAGATCCGGCTGCCGCGCGCGCTGGTCGGCCTGCTGATCGGCGTCGCATTCGGGATCGGCGGCGCGCTCTTCCAGTCCCTCGCCCGCAACCCGCTCGCCAGCCCGGACGTGATCGGCGTGACCGAGGGCGCCAACACCTTCGCCGTCGCGGCGCTGCTGACCAGTGCGGGCGCCGGGCTCGGGCTCGGGCTGCCCGCGATGGCCGTGCTCGGCGGGTGCGTGGTCTCCGCGATCGTCGTCGCGTTGTCGTGGAAGCGCGGCACCACCGGCTACCGCATCGTGCTCGTCGGCATCGGTATGGCGGCGCTGTGCGGCAGCGTCACCGACTACCTGTTGCTCAAGGTCGGGGTCTTCCAGGCGCAGCAAGCGGTCGTGTGGCTGATCGGCAGCCTCAGCGGTCGCACCTGGGGCCACGTCCACCCGCTGGGGCTCGCGCTGCTGGTGCTGGTTCCCGCCGCCCTGCTGCTCGGCAGGTGGCTGGCGGGTCTTGAGCTCGGCGAGGACGCCGCGCGCGGGCTGGGCGTGCCGGTGCAGCGCGCCCGGCTGGCGGTCATGGCGGTCGGCGTCGGCCTGGTGTCCTTCGCGACGGCGGCGGCCGGACCGGTCGCGTTCGTGGCGCTGCTCGCGCCGCAGATCGCGCTGCGGCTGGTGCGCTCCTCCGGTCCGCCGCTGCTGACCTCCGGGCTGGTCGGCGCGGTCGTGGTGCTGCTGAGCGACCTCCTCGCCCGCACCGTCCTGCCCTCCGGCGAGCTGCCGGTCGGCGTGATCACGGGCGTCATCGGCGCCCCTGTCCTGTTGTGGCTGCTGGCCAGGATGAACCGGCGCGGCGCTTAAGTACCCGTTCGATGCGGAAGGAACGACCATGACCACCTCACGACGCGGTTTCCTGGGCGCCACCGGGCTGCTCGCGCTGAGCGGGCTCCTGAGCGCGTGCGGCGGCGGCAGCGGCGCGGCCACCGGAACCGCCTGGGAGTTCACCGACGACCGCGGCGCGAAGGCCGGGCGCCCGGCGCGGCCGCAGAAGATCGTCGCCCAGATCACCGCCGCCGCGGCCCTGTGGGACCTCGGCATCAGGCCGGTCGGCGTGTTCGGCCCGCAGAAGCGCCCCGACGGCTCGGCCGAGGTCATGGTCGGCAACATCGACCTGGCGGCGACGCAGTCGCTCGGCACGACCTTCGGCGAGCTCAACCTGGACAAGTACGCCACGCTGCGGCCGGACCTGATGGTGACGGTGCTCTACGGCGACCAGCTCTGGTACGTGCCCAAGGAGTCCACGCCGACCATCGAGACCCTCTCCCCCGTCGTCGGCATCCGGCAGGACGGCCGCTCCGTCCGCGCCAGCATCGAGGCCTACATCACGCTCGCGGAGGCCCTGGGCGCGGACATCCGCACCCCGGCGATCACCGGGGCCAAGGCGGCCTTCGACAAGGCGGCCACCCGCCTGTCCGAGTCCGCGAAGGCCAAGCCGGGCCTCAAGGTCCTCGCGGTCAGCGCCACCAAGGACAAGCTCTACATCGCCACCCCCGCCTACCACGGCGACCTCCGCCTCTTCCGCGAGCTGGGCGTGGACGTGGTCGCGCCGGCCGCTCCCGACCCGGCGTTCGAGGCGCTGAGCTGGGAGCAGGCCGAGCGGTACCAGGCGGACGTGATCCTGGTCGACAGCCGCGCGGCCACGGCGATCCCGCGCAGCGAGCTCAACGCGATCCCGACGTGGTCCCGCCACCCGGCGGTGCGCGCGGGCCAGGTCCACGAGTGGGCGGCCGAGACCCCGTGCAGCTACCAGCGCTTCGCCCCGGTGCTCACCGCGCTGGCCGACGTGCTCGACAAGTCCCGCGCCGACGTCGTCGCCTGACGCGGGCGCTCACGCCGCTGAGGCCGGTGCGTGGCAGTCCGCTGTGGACACGCCACCCCGAAGTACCGCGTCGGCGTGCGCGTGGGCACAATCCCGCCATGACCTCCGTGCTCGGTTACTGGTCCGACGGCGTCCTGGACCCGCACGCGGTGGAGAACGCGGAGCTGAGCCTCCGCGAAGACGGCACGGGCTGGCTGTACTGGGTGAGCTGGTCGGGGAGCTTCCTGGTGCACCGCTTCACCTGGACCAGCACCGAGAACAGCCTGAACCTGCGCTTCGGTGTCTGTCTCTCCGGCACGTGGTCTCTCGACGACGAGAAGAACACCGTCCACGAGGTCGAGGAGCGGGAGTCGGACCCCAGGGACGTCACGCTCGGCTACACCGTGGACACCGACGGCACCCTGACGTTCTCCGAGCCCGTGCTCCTCGGCCTCGCTGGCACGCGCTTCGCCCGCACGACACCGGTTCCTGACCCCACCCGCTGAACCGCCCTGGTGCGGTTGAGCCCGTCGGCGAGCATCGCGCTCACCGACTTCTTCTTGCCGCGCAAGGGAAAGGCCAGGATCGCCGACCTGCGGCGAGCCGGGAGGTGAGCGGTGGCGCGCGTTGCTCGGCGGGGTCCTTTACTCCGTTCTCTGTGGACAAGGAACCCCGGATGGCCGGAGACACCTTGTGACGTAGCCCGCTACGCTGTGCCGCGAAGCCGGATGCGAACGGGAATGCGAACGGGAAAGGGCACAGTGGCGTGACCGGGACGAGCGCGATGCGACGGCCGTGGCTGTCGACGCTGCTGGTCATGCTCGCCGCGCTGGCCGCTCTCGGCCTGGCCTCCCCCGTCAACGCCGCGGCGGCCGACGACACCGACCACCACGCTCGCCACGTCGTCTCCGAGCTCGCCCACCCGAGCCCGACGCTGCGCGGCCGCCAGCACGCCTACGCGGTCCCGGTGCGCGGCTACTTCGCCGTCGGCCCGGTGCTGCTCGCGCTGCTGCCGCCCGCCGAGCCGGTGCCCGCGCCGCTGGCCCCGCTGGGGTTCGCGCCGCAGGACGCCCTGCTCGGCGACGTCGCCGCACCGGTGACGCCGGTCGGTTCACGGGCACCGCCCGCCGACCTCTGAGCGAGAAACGTCATCGGGCCGCACCGGCCCGCACATACCCCTGTCCACTGTAGACAGCCGGGTTCACTCGGAGGCTTACCCAATGTCGCGCCAACGCGCGCAGCGGGGACCCGTCGCGAGGGTGTTCATCGCCCTCGCCGTCCTCGCCGCGTCCCTCTACCTCGTGCTCACCACCGCCCCGCGCCTCGGTCTCGACCTGCGCGGCGGCACCCAGATCGTGTTGCAGGCCAACGACTCCGCCACGGCGAAGGCGGATGCCGAGACCACCGACCGCACCCTGGAGGTGCTGCGCCGCCGCGTCGACCAGCTCGGGGTCGCCGAGCCGACGCTGGCCCGCTCCGGCGAGAACCGGATCATCGTCGAGCTGCCCGGCGTTCAGGACCCGCGCCAGGCCATCGAGGTCATCGGCCGCACCGCGCAGCTGACCTTCCACCCGGTGATCAGCTCGCTGCCGCCGGGCACCCCGCCGCAGCAGCCGCCAGCCGGGCAGAAGGTGCTCGCCACCACCGAGGGCGAGCAGCTGCTGCTCGGCCCCACCGCGCTGACCGGCGAGGGCGTCGCGGACGCCTCGGCGGGCATGGGCCAGGACGGCCCCGGCTACGTCGTGTCGATCAACTTCCAGTCGGCGGGCGGCTCGGCGTGGGCCAAGCTCACCGGCCAGGCCGCGTGCGCGCCGGTGGGCAGCCCCGCCCGCCGCGTCGCCATCGCGCTGGACGACAAGATCATCTCAGCTCCCGAGGTCAACCCCTCGGTGAACTGCAACGTCGGCATCCTCGGCGGCTCGACGCAGATCACCGGCAAGTTCAGCAACCAGGAGGCGACCGAGCTGTCGCTGCTGATCAAGGCGGGCGCGCTGCCGGTGCCGGTGGAGATCATCGAGCAGCGGACCGTCGGCCCGACCCTCGGCGCCGACGCCATCCAGGCCAGCGTGGAGGCCGGGATCATCGGCCTGGCGCTGACCGCGCTGTTCCTGATCGTGGTCTACCGCTTCGCCGGGCTGATCTCGGTGATCGCGCTCGTCGGCTACTCCGCGCTGTCCTACGCCATGCTGCTGTTCATCGGCGCCACGCTGACGCTGCCCGGCCTCGCCGGCCTGGTGCTGGCGATCGGTATGGCCGTCGACTCCACGGTGCTGGTCTTCGAACGCACCAGGGAGGAGTTCCTCGGCACCAGGAAGCAGACGCTGCCCAAGGCCATCGACAACGGCTTCGGCAACGCGCTCTCGGCGATCGTGGACTCCAACATCACCACGCTGCTCGCGGCGGGCCTGCTGTTCTGGTTGGCGACCGGCCCGGTCAAGGGCTTCGGCGTCACGCTGACCATCGGTGTGCTCGGCGCCATGTTCGCCACCCTGGTGCTGACGCGGGCGCTGCTGTTCCTGGCCGTCCGCGGGCCGTTCGTCAAGCACCACAAGCTCACCGGCCTCACCCACCACGGCATCGTGCGGCGCAAGCTGGAGGAGCGCGACCCCAAGCTCTACGACCGCGCGGGCCGCTGGCTGATCGCCTCGATGGCGGTGCTCGTGCTGGTCTTCGCGGGCGTGTTCGTGCGCGGGCTCAACCTCGGCGTGGAGTTCACCGGCGGACGCGTGCTGGAGTACTCCACCGGCGCGGCCGCCGACGTGGAGAAGATCCGCAGCGCCGTCAGCGACGCGGGTTTCCCGCGCGCCATCGTGCAGGCATCGGGTGAGAACGCGGTGTCGGTGCGCACCGAGCCGACCGAGGAGACCGGGGCGATCCGGGACGCGGTCGCGAAGGCGGCGGGCAAGGCCGAGCAGATCCGTGACGAGAAGATCGGCCCGAGCCTCGGCGACGAGCTGCGCAACAACGCGGTGATCGCGCTGCTGCTCGCGGTCCTGGCGCAGCTGGCCTACCTGGCGTTCCGCTTCGACTGGCGGCTCGGCCTGGCGACCGTGGCCGCGCTGGCCGCCGACGTGCTGATCGTGCTCGGCGCGTTCGCGTGGATGGACAAGACGCTCGACGCGGTGTTCCTCGCCTCGATCCTCACGGTGATCGGCTACTCGGTCAACGACTCCGTCGTGGTCTTCGACCGGGTGCGCGAGCTGCGCGGGCTGCGGCCGAAGGAGAGCTTCGCCAGGGTCAGCAGCGCCGCGGTGCTGCAGACCCTGCCACGCACGGTGAACACCGGTATCGGTGTGCTGTTCGTGCTGGCCGCGCTGCTGGTGCTCGGCGGCGGCTCGCTGGAGGACTTCGCGCTGGCGATGCTGCTCGGCCTGATCGCGGGCACCACGTCGACCATCGTCACGGCGGCGCCGGTCGCGGTGCTGCTGGACAAGCGGTGGCCGGGCGCGGGCAAGCGGCGCGGGAAGAAGAAGTCGCACTACTCCTCGCAGCCGAGCCGCAAGCGCGACCACTCCGGCGCGGTGGTCTGACGGGAACGGGGTCACGGCTCACCAGCCGTGACCCCGCCCCTCCGCTATGCGGGAAGTGAGATGCGCAGCGCCGCGACGAGGTCGCGGTAGAGCTCGTCGGTGCGGAGCAGCTCCTCGTGGGTCCCGCTCGCCCGGCACCTTCCCTTGTCCAGCACCACGATCTTGTCCGCGTCGACCACTGTGGACAGTCGGTGCGCGATGGTCAGCACCGCGCCCTTGCGTGCCACTCCCCGGATCACCTCGTGCACCGCGGACTCGGTGAGCCCGTCCAGCTGCGCGGTCGCCTCGTCCAGCAACAGGATCTCCGGCTCGGTCACCAGCGCGCGGGCCAGCGCGATCCGCTGCCGCTCCCCGCCGGAGATCGCGGCGCCGGAGAGCTGGGTGTCCAGGCCGTGCTCCAGCCGCCGGACCCGCTCGTCGAGCCGGACCGCGCGCAGCGCCGCCCAGATCGCGTCCTCGTCGGCGTCGGCGTGGGTGTAGAGCAGGTTCTCCCGCAGGGTCCCCGGCAGCAGCGGGGTGTCCTGCTCCACGTAGACGATCCGTCTGCGCACGTCCTCGATCGACCACTGTCCGAAGGGGACGCCGTCGAGGGTGATCTCCCCGTGCTCCGGCCGCAGGAAGCGCAGCATCAGCGAGAACATCGTCGTCTTGCCCGCGCCGGAGGGGCCGACGAAGGCGGTGTGCCCGGTCCTGGCGATGTCCAGGGTCACGCCGTCCAGCGCGGGCGGGCCACCCGGCGCGTGCCGGGCGGTGACGTCGTGGAAGGACAGCACGGCCGCCGAGGCGCGCTCGCCGATCGGGGTCACCCCCGCGGTCTTGGTGGAGCTGGTCTCGTCGGCGTCCTCGGTGGCCAGGCCCTCCACCTCGCGGATGCGCGCGGCGGCGGCGATGCCGGACTGGAGGTGGGTCACCGACTGGGTCAGCGTGTTCACCGGGTCCATCACCTGGAAGGCGTAGAGCAGGAAGGCGACGAGGCCGGAGACGGCGAGCGCGCCGGTGCTCACCCGCCACGCGCCGAGCGCCAGGATGATCAGGATCGCCAACTGGAGGCCGAACCCGGCCACCGTCCAGGCGAAGGCGCGGATGCGCACCGCGCGCACGCTCTGCCGGTTGGACTCCCGCGCCTCCATGAGCACGCGGTCGCTCTCCCTGCCCTCGGCGCGGCTGGACTTGACGGTGCGGATCGCGCGCAACGCCCCCTCCAGCACACCGCCGAGGCGGCCGACCGCGGCCTGGGCCTTGCGCTGCGCGAGCGCCATCGAGGGCAGCAGCAGCGCGACGCCGATCCCCACCGCGGCGAGCACGCCGATCGTGGTGGCCAGCAGCACCCAGTCCAGCGTTCCCATCAGCACCAGCGCGCCGACCAGCATCACCGTGCCGTTGACCAGGTCGACGACGCTGGAGGCCGCGGCCTCGCGCAGCAGCACGGTGTCCGAGGTGACGCGGGTGACCAGCTCACCGCTGGAGCGGCCGGACAGCTCGCCGACCCGGATGCGGAACAGCCGCCGGACCATCGAGGTGCGGGCGTCGAGCACGATGCGCTCGGCGAGCCTGCCCAGGAGCAGCCACTGGCCCAGCGCCAGCAGCGACCCCAGCACCAGCAGCGTGACCAGCAGCGTCAGCGGCCCGCTGACCGGGGCCGACACCGCGAGGCCGTCCAGCACCGTCTTGGTGACCAGCGGTGCAGCCAGTGTGGCTCCGGTGGTGCCCAGTGCCAGCAGCAGGCCGAGCAGCAGCGCCCCCCGGTGCGGCCGGACGAAGGCCCACAGCACCCGCACGTTGCCCCAGTTGGCGCGCGGCGGCGGACTCGTTTCCGTCATCGCGACCGACCCCCTTTGAGAGTGTTGTATCCATCTTTCGGACTCAACAGTATCAGGATGAGACATCACTGTCCCATTCTTGGCGTGTGACGTCCTTCTCTGAAGATCAAAAGGGTTAGAGTGGGAGCATGACGAGCACGCGGACCCAGGAATCGGGCAGCAGGAGCCGGACGCGGCGGGCGATCGTCGACGCCGCGATCGTCCTGCTCGCCGCCCGCCCCACCGCCTCGCTCGCGGAGGTCGCCGAGGCGGCCAACGTCGGACGCAGCACGCTGCACCGGTACTTCCCCGAACGCTCGGAGCTGCTCTCGGCGATCATGGCGGACTCGGTGGAGCGGCTGCGGTCGGGGATCGAGGCTGCCGAGCTGGACAAGGGCACGCCCGCCGAGGCGCTGCGCCGGGTCGTCCAGGCGTACTTCGAGCTCAGCCCGATCCTGGCGCTGCTGGTCGGGGAGTCGACCACCGAGCAGAACGACGACCTGGCCGGGGCGCTGGACGCGGTCGAGGCCCCCGTCCGGCAGCTGATCGAGCGGGGCCGGGCCGAGGGCTGCTTCGACGAGCGGCTGAGCACCGACTGGATCAGCCGGGTGCTGTGGTGGGTGGTCCACGCGGGCGTGGACGCGGTCAACGACGGCGGCATGGCCAGGCACGCCGCGCTGGAGTCGATCATCAGGACGCTGGAGGGCGGCGTGCTCGCCACGCCGAGCGGCTGACCGCACGACAACGGCACCGGCCGTGGCGAACCACGGCCGGTGCCGTCAGGCGATGGTCAGAGCCCGGCCGCCCAGTCCTTGATGACCTCGGCGACCTCGTGCGCGTAGTCGCCCATCATCGTGAAGTGGTTGCCGGAGACCTCCGCGACCTCGTGCGGGTACGGCAGGCAGGCCCGCCAGTCGGTCGGCTCGTTCCACTCCAGCATCGGCTCGGAGGGCCGCACCAGCAGCGTGGGCGCGCTGATCTCGCGCAGGCTCCAGTCCAGCTGCGAGTAGTGGCCCATCGAGGTCAGCCACGCCTCGCCCCAGATGTCCCGCTCGCCGCGGACCCCCTCCATCTCCACCATCATCGTGTCCATCATGGTGTCGATGAAGCGGCTCATCGCCTTCATCCCGTTCTCGTCCTCCAGCGCGTAGCTGTCGACCATGACCAGGCCGGCGGGCGTCAGGCCGAGCTTCTCCAGCTCGTGCACGACGCGCTGCGCGATCAGGCCGCCGGAGGAGTACCCCGCCAGCACGAACGGCTCGTCGTCGACGGCCCGCCGGATCGCCTCGGCCTGCACCCGCGCCACCGCGTCCGCCGTCGGCGGCAGCAGCTCGCCGCGCGCGTAGCCGGGCTGCCGCAGGGCGAGCACGTCGCGCTCCCCCCGGAACGAGCCCGCGAAGCGCGCGTACTCGTGCGCCCCGGACCGGCCGATGTAGGAGGTCAGGCAGAACAGCGTCGGCCCGCCGTCGCCCCGTGCCAGCCGGACCGGCTGCGGGACGTGCTCGGACTCGGTCTCCTCGGTGAAGACCGGCCGGAACTCCGACGCGGCGTTGAGCAGCTTCATGAACGCCGGGAACGTGCCGGCCTGCACGCTCTCCACGAACAGCGAGCTGAGCGTGCCGGTGGACTCCTGCTCGACCTCGGCGACCTGGACGGTGGCCGCCGACCGGGGGCCGGAGTCCGTGGTCAGCTCGGTCAGCAGGTACTCCGCGAGCGCCGCCGGGTTGGGGTAGTCGAAGACCAGCGTCGCGGGCAGCCGCAGCGCGGTCTCCCCGACCAGCCGGTTGCGCAGCTCCACCGAGGTCAGCGAGTCGAACCCGAGTTCGAGGAACTCCCTGCGCTCCTCGATCTCCGCCGCGCCGGTGTGGCCGAGGACCTGGGCGACGTGCTCGCGCACGAACTGGAGCACGAAGCCGCCGCGCTCCTGCTCGGCCATGGCCGCCAGCCGCTGGCGCAGCGTCGTCGTGCCGCTGGCGCTGCCCGCCGCCCGGCGGGCCGGGGCCCGGACGATCCCGCGCAGCGCGGCGGCGAGACCGCCGGAGGCGGCCTCCTCCCGCAGCGCGGCGAGGTTCAGGCTGATCGGCGCGAGCACCGCGTCCTCGACCGCGCACGCGGCGTCGAAGAGCGCGAGCGCGTCCTCCGTGGACATCGGGACCAGGCCGGAGCGCTCGATGCGCTGCCGGTCGGCGTCGGCGAGCACCCCGGTCATGCCGCTGGTCTCCGCCCACAGGCCCCACACCAGCGATGTGGCCACGAGCCCCTGTTCCCGGCGCAGCTCGGCGAGCGCGTCGAGGAAGGCGTTGCCCGCCGCGTAGTTCGCCTGACCGAACCCGCCGAGCACACCGGCGGCCGAGGAGTACAGCACGAAGGCGGCCAGGTCGAGGTCCTTGGTCAGCTCGTGCAGGTTCCAGCCCGCGTCGACCTTCGCCCGCAGCACGCCGTCCACCCGCTCCGGGGTGAGCGAGACGACAGCGCCGTCGTCGGTGACGCCCGCCGTGTGCACCACGGCGGTCAGCGGGTGCTCCGCCGGGATCGCCGCGAGCACCGCCGCGAGCGCCTCCCGGTCGGCGGCGTCGCACGCGGCCAGGGTCACCTGTGCGCCAAGGGCTTCCAGCTCCGCCTTCAGCTCGGCGGTTCCTGGGGCGTCCGCGCCGCGACGGCTGGTGAGCACCAGGTGCCGCATGCCGCGCCCGGTCACCAGGTGCCGCGACACCAGGGCCCCGAGCGTTCCGGTCGCTCCGGTGACCAGCACCGTGCCCTGTTCGTTCCACTGTGGACCGTCCTCGGCCACCTCGGTGACCCTGGCCAGCCTGCGGGCCCGCAGTTCGCCGGAGCGGATGGCCAGCTCGGGCTCGGCCGAGGCGAGCGCGCTCGGCAGCGCCCTGCGGGACTCCTCGTCCTCGTCCAGGTCGATCAGCACGATCCGGTCCGGGTTCTCCGACTGCGCCGAGCGGACCAGGCCCCACACCGGGGCGAGCGCGGGCGCTGCCGTGACCGCTCCCCTGGTGACCAGCACCAGCTTCGAGGACTCCAGTCGCGGCTCGGCCAGCCACTGCTGGACCAGCACCAGCGCCTCGGTGACCGCGGCGCGGACCGCACCGGGCACCTCACCGTCCACAGTGGATCCAATTCGGGCGAAGACCGCCTCTGGCACGGCCGTTCCCGTGTCGAGTGCGGCGAGGAGCGCGGGAACGTCCTCGTAGTCGGGGACTCCGAGCTCCAGGGTGTCCACGCCGACAACGGCCCAGTCACCGGCGCGAGCCGGGGCCGATGCCACGGTGGCCCACTCCATCCGGAACAGCGAGTCGCTGCCGCGCGAGCGCACCTGGTCCCCGGTCACCGGCCGCAGCACCAGCTCCTCGACCGAGGCCACCGCGGCTCCTGCGGCGTCGGTGACCCGCACCGAGACCGACTCCTCGCCGCGCGGGGACAGGTGCACGCGAAGCGCGGTCGCCCCACTGGCGTGCAGTGAGACATCGGTCCACGCGAACGGCAGCCGGGCGGTGCCAGAGCCGAGGCCGGGCAGGAACCCGACCGCCTGGAGGGCGGCGTCCAGCAGCGCCGGGTGCAGGCCGAAGCGGTCCGCGCCGTCCCGGTTCCGCTCGGGCAGCTCCACCTCGGCGTAGACGTCGTCCCCGGAGCGCCACGCCGCGCGCAGCCCCTGGAACACCGGGCCGTAGCCGTACCCGGCGTCCCCGAGACCGGCGTAGAACCCTTCCACGTCAAGCGGTTGCGCGTCGGTGGGCGGCCACGCCGCCAGCGTGAAGGGCTCGTTCACCGCGCCCGAGGCCAGCCAGCCGGTGGCGTGCTGGGTCCACGGCAGCTCGGCCGGGGCGTCCTCGGGTCGCGAGTAGACGGTCAGCGAGCGGCGTTCGCCCGCGTCGGCCGCGCCGACGACGAGCTGGATCTGCACACCGGCCGGAGCGGCGGGCAGCACCAGCGGGGCCGACAGCGTCAGCTCCTCGACCCGGTCGCACTCGATCTGGTCGCCCGCGCGGATCGCCAGCTCCACGAAAGCCGTTCCTGGCAACAGGACCGTGTCCATGACGGCGTGGTCGGCCAGCCACGGGTGGGTGTCCAGGCCGAGGCGGCCGGTGAGCAAGAGCCCGTCCCCAGCGGCCAGCGGGACCGCCGCGCCCAGCAGCGGGTGGTCGGCCGCGCCGAGACCGGCGGAGGTGACGTCGCCGACGGACGCGTCGTCCTCCAGCCAGAACCGCTGCCGCAGGAAGGCATAGGTCGGCAGGTCCACCCGACGACCGCCCCTGCCCTGGAACACCGCGTCCCAGTCGACGGCGATCCCGTTGGCGTGCAACTGGGCCAGGGCCGTGACGACGGCCCGCGACTCCTCGCGGTCGGCGCGCAGCACCGGCACCACCACGGCGGTGTCGGTCCGCTCGGCGAGGCTGTCCTGCGCCATCGCGGAGAGCACTCCGCCCGGCCCGAGCTCGACGAAGGTGGTGACGCCGAGCCCGTGCAGGTGCTGGACGCCGTTGTGGAACCGGACTGCCCGGCGGACGTGGCCCACCCAGTACTCCGGGGAGCACAGCTGCTCGGCGCCGATCAGCTCGCCGGTCACGTTGGACACGATCTCCACGGTCGGCTCGGAGTAGGCCAGCCCCTTCGCGACCCGCTCGAAGTCGGCGAGCATGCCGTCCATCAGCGGGGAGTGGAAGGCGTGGCTGACCTGGAGCCGCTTGGTCTTGCGCCCCAAGGACTTCCAGTGCTCGGCGAGGTCCAGGACCGCTGCCTCCGAGCCGGAGAGCACGGTGGACAGCGGGCCGTTCACCGCGGCGACGCCGACCTCGTGCTCGCGACCGGTGAGCAGCGGCCAGACCTCCTCCTCGGCGGCCTGGACCGCGACCATCGCGCCGCCTTCCGGCAGCGCCCGCATCAACCGGCCCCGCGCGGTCACCAGCGTCGCGGCGTCCTCCAGGGTGAACACCCCGGCGACGTGCGCGGCGGCGATCTCGCCGATCGAGTGGCCGAGCAGGTAGTCGGGGGTGACGCCCCAGCTCCGGACGAGCCGGTACAACGCGACCTCGATGGCGAACAGCGCGGGCTGGGTGTAGTCCGTGCTGTCGAGCAACGCCGCGTCCGCGCTGCCCGCCTCGGCGAACATCACCTCGCGCAGCGGCCGGTCCAGGTGCTGGTCCAGGTGCGCGCAGACCTCGTCGAAGGCGTCGGCGAAGACCGGTTCGGCGGCGTAGAGCCCGGCCGCCATGCCCGCGCGCTGCGAACCCTGGCCGGAGAACATGAACGCGATCCCGCCCTCGCGGGCGCTGCCGCGAACCAGGTTGGCCGCCGAGCGCCCCTCGGCGAGGGCGGTCAGCCCGGCGAGGAGGTCCTCCCGGTCCTCGCCGACGACCACGGCGCGCTGTTCGAGCGCGGAGCGCGAGGTGGCCAGCGAGTACGCGACGTCGGCGGGAGCCAGCTCCGGCCGCTCCTCGACGAACGACAGCAACCGCTGCGCCTGGACGAACAGGGACTGCTCCCCCTTGGCGGAGAGCACCCACGGCAGCGCACCGCCGCGCGAGACCTCCACGACGGGCTCGGCGTCGGCGGGCGGCGCCTGTTCGATGATCGTGTGCGCGTTGGTGCCGCTCACGCCGAAGGAGGAGACACCGGCGCGGCGCGGGCGGTCCCGCTCCGGCCAGTCCACCGCCGAGGTCAGCAGCGACACCGAACCCGCCGACCAGTCCACCTCCGGCGTCGGGGCGTCGACGTGCAGCGTCGGCGGCAGCACACCGTGTCGCATCGCCTCCACCATCTTGATCACACCGGCGACCCCGGCCGCGGCCTGGGTGTGGCCGATGTTGGACTTGATCGAGCCCAGCCACAGCGGGTCGTCGCGGTCCTGGCCGTAGGTCGCCAGCAGCGCCTGCGCCTCGATCGGGTCACCGAGCGAGGTGCCCGTCCCATGCGCTTCGACCGCGTCGACGTCCGAAGTGGACAGACCGGCGTTGGCGAGCGCCTGACGGATGACCCGCTGCTGTGCCGGGCCGTTCGGCGCGGTCAGGCCGTTGGAGGCACCGTCCTGGTTGATCGCCGAACCCCGCACGACCGCGAGGACCTCGTGACCGTTGCGCCGCGCGTCGGAGAACCGCTCCAGCAGCAGCAGGCCGATGCCGTCGCCCCAGCCGGTGCCGTCCGCGCCCGCCGCGAACGCCTTGCACCGCCCGTCCGGGGCCATGCCGCGCTGACGGCTGAACTCCACGAACGCCCTGGGGGTGACCATCACGGTCACACCGCCGGTCAGCGCCATGTCGCACTCGCCGTTGCGCAGGGCCTGGGCCGCGAGGTGCAGCGCCACCAGCGACGACGAGCACGCCGTGTCCACGGTGACCGCCGGTCCCTCCAGGCCGAAGACGTAGGAGATGCGGCCGGAGACCACGGCGGCGTTGCTGCCGGTGAGCATGTAGCCCTCAAGGCCGTCCGGCACGCGTTCCAGGTTGGTCGCGTACTCCTGGCCGTTGGAGCCGATGAACACCCCGGTCCGGGAACCGCGCAGCACCGAGGGGTCGATCCCCGCGCGCTCGAAGGTCTCCCAGGTGCCCTCCAGCAGCAGCCGCTGCTGCGGGTCCATGGCCAGCGCCTCGCGCGGGGAGATCCCGAAGAAAGCTGGGTCGAACTTGTCGGCGTCGTGCAGGAACCCGCCCTGCCGGACGTAGGTCGTGCCCGGGTGGTCGGGGTCCGGGTGGTAGAGCCGCTCGACGTTCCAGCCCCGGCCCTCCGGGAACTCGCCCATCGCGTCGGTGCCCGTGGACACCAGCCGCCACAGGTCCTCCGGCGACTCGACGCCCCCGGGGTAGCGGCAGCTCATCGCGACGATCGCGATCGGCTCGTCCTCGGTCACCGAGGTCCCGGTGGTCACCGCCGCCGGGGCCGCCTCGTCCGCGCCGAACAGCTCCGAGCCCAGGTGGCGGGCCAGGACCGCGGGCGTGGGGTGGTCGAAGGCCAGGGTCGCGGTGAGCCGGAGCCCGGTCGCCGACGCGAGCCGGTTGCGCAGCTCCACCGAGATCAGCGAGTCGAAGCCGAGCTCGCGGAACGCGCGGTCGGCGGGGACCTCGTCGGTGCCGGTGTGGCCGAGCACGGCGGCGGCGTTGACGCGCACCAGCTCCAGCAGCGCCCGGTCCCGCTCCGCCGAGGACCGGCCGGCCAGCCGAGCCGCGAACGATGTGTCCTCTGTGGACTCACCGAGCCCGGACGCCGGGCTGGACAGCGCGCGCACGGCCTCCGGCAGGTCGCCGATCAGCGGGCAGGGCCGGGCGGCGACCACGCCGGGGGCGAAGCGCTCCCAGTCGATGTCCACCACGGCGAGGAAGGTCTCGTCGTGCTCGATCGCCTGGCGCAGCGCGGAGATCGCGAGGCCGGGGTCCATCGGCGGGACGCCGTCGCGGCGCATCCGCTCCCCCACCTCGTCGGTGACCAGACCGCCGCTGCCCCAGGAGCCCCACGCCACGGAGGTCGCGGGCAACCCGGCCGCCGCGCGCTGCTCGGCGAGCGCGTCCAGCACCGCGTTGGCCGCGGCGTAGTTGCCCTGGCCGACGTTGGGCAGCGTGCCGGCGAAGGAGGAGAACAGCACGAACGCGGACAGGTCGAGCCCGGCGGTCAGCTCCGCGAGGTGCCGGGCGGCATCGACCTTGGTGCGGGTGACCGCGTCCAGCCGCTGCGGGGTGAGGTCGTCGAGCACCGCGTCGTCGAGCACACCTGCGGCGTGGAACACCGAGGTGAGCGGGAGCTCCGCGGAGATCGACGCGATGAGCCCGGCGACGGCGTCGCGGTCGGTGACGTCGCAGGCGGCCAGGGTCACCCGCGCGCCGAGGGACTCCAGCTCCGCTCGCAGCTCGGCGGCACCGGGCGCGTCCGGGCCACGGCGACCGGCCAGCACCAGGTGCTGCGCGCCGTCCTCGGCGAGGGACCGCGCGAGGTGCGCCGCGACGGAACCGGTCCCGCCGGTGATCAGGGTGGTGCCGCGCGGGGTCCACCCGCGCCCGGGGGCGGCGTCGGCCAGCGGCGCGCGAACCAGCCTGCGGGCGAAGACGCCCTGGGCGCGGACGGCGAGCTGGTCCTCGTCACCGGCTCCGGCGAGCACGGCGACGAACCGGTCGGCCGCGCGCTCGTCGGCGACCTCCGGCAGGTCGACCAGGCCGCCCCAGCGGCTGGGCAGCTCCATCGCGGCGACCCGGCCGAGTCCCCACAGCGCGGCGAGGCCGGGGTGGTCGAGCCGGTCGGAGCGGCCGACCGAGACCGCACCCCTCGTGACCGTCCACAGTGGAGCTTCGAGTCCGGCGTCGCCGAGCGCCTGGACCAGCGCCAGCGTCGCGGCCAGGGCCGAAGGCCGATCGTCGAGCCCGGCCAGCGAGAGCACCCCGGCGACGTCTTGGTCACCGGTCGCGGCGCGCACCGCGGCGGCAACGGCGGCGCGGTCGGCCGACGCGTCCACTTCGACGCGCAGGACCTGCGCCCCGTTGCGCTGCAACGCCAGCGGGGCGACGGTGCCCCACGGGTGCGTCCCGCCGTCCCCGACGACCAGCCAAGTTCCCGCGAGGGGCGTGGACGTGACCGACACCGGCTTCCAGCCGACCCGGTAGCGCCATGCGTCCACAATGGACTGGTCGAGGCGCTGGCGGTGCCATCGGGACAGCGCGGGCAGCAGCGCGGTCAGCGACGAGCGCTCGACGTCGTCAGCGAGGTTCAGCGACCCGGCGAGAGCGTCGAGGTCGCCGCTGTCCACCGCCGCCCAGAACTCCGCGTCGGCCGTGCCCTCAGCGGCAGCGGAGGCTGATGCGGGCTGCTCCAGCCAGTAGTGCTGCCGCTGGAAGGCGTAGGTGGGCAGATCGACGCGACCGGCGTCGGGGAACACCGGGGACCAGTCCACCCGCACGCCCCGCGTGTACGCCTCGGCCAGCGAGGTGAGGAAGCGGGTCAGGTCGCCCTCGTCCCGGCGCAGCGAGCCCACGGCCACGACCGGTGTTCCGGTGGCCTCCGCGGTGTCCTGCACGGCCATGGTCAGCACGGGGTGCGCGCTGGCCTCGACGAACGCGCCGAATCCCTGCTCCACCAACGAGCGCGTCGCGGCCTCCAAGCGCACCGTCTGCCGCAGGTTGCGGTACCAGTAGTCGGCGTCCATCTCCGTGGTGTCCAGCCAGTCGCCGGTGACCGTGGAGAAGAAGGGCACCTCCGACGCCCGCGGCGTGATCCCCGCGAGCACGGTCGCGAGCTTGTCCTTGAGCGCCTCGACGTGCGCGGAGTGCGAGGCGTAGTCCACCGGGATCGTCCGCGCGCGGACCTCGTCCGCCTCACAGGCCGCGACCAGCTCCACCAGGGCCTGCGAGTCACCGGAGACCACGACGGCGGCGGGGCCGTTGACGGCGGCGACGGAGACCCGTCCGTCCCACTGCGCGATGCGCTGCTCGACCTGCTCAAGCGGCAGCGCGATCGAGACCATCCCACCGCGACCGGCGATGTCCAGGATCGCCTTGCTGCGCAGGGCGACGACCTTCGCGGCGTCCTCAAGGGACAGTGCCCCGGAGACGGCAGCGGCGGCGATCTCGCCCTGCGAGTGACCCACCACAGCAGACGGCTCGACCCCGAAGGACCGCCACAGCTCGGCCAGCGACACCATCACCGCCCACAGCGCGGGCTGCACCACGTCAACCCGATCCATGGCCTCGGCGTCACGCAGCACGTCCAGCAGCGACCAGTCCACATACGACTCCAGCGCTGTCGCGCACTCGCGCAGCCGGTCGGCGAAGGCCGGAGCGGTGTCGAGCAGTTCCAGAGCCATCCCGACCCACTGCGAACCCTGCCCGGGGAAGACGAAGACGACCCGGTCGGCGTCCTGGGCGGAGCCGGTCACCAGGTTCGGCGCGGCCTCGTCCCGGGACAGCGCGCCGAGGCCGTCTATGAACCCGGCCCGCTCCGCCGCCAGCACGACGGCCCGCCGGTCGAGCGAGGCACGGCCGGTCGCGAGCGAGCTACCCACATCGGCGAGCGCGTGCTCCTGGCCGTCCACAAAGGACAACAGGCGGCCCGCCTGCGCGCGCAGGGCCTCCGGCGTGGCACCGGAGAGCACCCACGGCAGCACGTCGGCGCGCACGGCCGGCCGGGTGGCCTCCTCGACGACCACCGGCTCCTGCTCGGGGTCGGCCTGCTCCTCGACGGGCGCTTCGGTCGCCTGCTCCAGGATCAGGTGCACGTTGGTGCCGCTGATGCCGAAGGCGGAGACACCCGCGCGACGCGGCTCGTCCCCGGTCTCCCACTCCCGCGCCTCGGTCAGCAGCGAGACCGCGCCGGAGGACCAGTCCACGTGCGAGCTCGGACTGCTCACGTGCAGCGTCCGCGGCAGCACTCCGTTGCGCAGCGCCATCACCATCTTGATCACACCCGCGACGCCCGCGGCGGCCTGGGCGTGGCCGATGTTGGACTTCACCGATCCGATCCACAGTGGACGGTCGGAGGGACGCCCCTGCCCGTAGGTGGCCAGCAGCGCCTGCGCCTCGATCGGGTCACCCAGCGAGGTGCCGGTGCCGTGCGCCTCCACCGCGTCGACCTGCCCGGCGGACAGGCGGGCGTTGGACAACGCCTGCCGGATCACGCGCTGCTGCGACGGACCGTTCGGCGCGGTCAGGCCGTTGGACGCGCCGTCCTGGTTGATCGCCGAACCCCGCACGACCGCGAGGACCTCGTGACCGTTGCGCCGCGCGTCGGAGAGCCGCTCCAGCAGCACCAGGCCGACGCCCTCCCCCATGCCGAACCCGTCGGCGTCGTCGGAGAACGCCTTGCAGCGCCCGTCCTTGGCCAGCGCGCGCTGACGGCTGAACGCGACGAACGAACCGAGGTTCATCATGATCGCGACACCACCGGCGAGCGCCAGCGAGCACTCCCCGGTGCGCAGCGCCTGAACCGCGAGGTGCAGGGTCACCAGCGACGACGAGCACGCCGTGTCCACGGTGACCGCCGGTCCTTCGAGACCGAGGGTGTAGGAGACGCGGCCGGACATCACGCTGGAGGCGGTCCCGGTCAGCAGGTGCCCCTCCGAGCCCTCCGGCGCGTTCTCCAGGGTCGGGCTGTAGTCGTGGTAGTTGCAGCCGACGAAGGTGCCGGTGGAGCTGCCCTTCAGCGACAGCGGGTCGATCCCGGCGCGCTCGACGGCCTCCCACGCGGTCTCCAGCACCAGCCGCTGCTGCGGGTCCATGGCCAGCGCCTCGCGCGGGCTGATCCCGAAGAAGCCGGGGTCGAACTCCCCCGCCTCGTAGAGGAACCCGCCGTCCACGGTGTAGCTCTTGCCGTGCCGGTCCGGGTCGGGGTCGTAGAGGCCCTCGGTGACCCAGCCGCGGTTGGCCGGCAGGCCGCCGACGGCGTCGGCGCCGGAGGCGACGAGGTCCCACAGCTGCTCGGGACTGCTGACGCCACCGGGGAAGCGGCAGCCGATGCCGATGACGGCGATCGGTTCCTGCGCCTTGTCCTCGACCTCGCGGAGCCTGCGCCGGGTCTGCCGGAGGTCGGCGGTCGCGCGCTTGAGGTAGTCGAGGAACTTCTCTTCGTTGGACATCAGCTGCGGCTCCTCGTGTCTGGGTGGCTGCTTGTGTCGGGTCGGGTCATGACGCACCCAGTTCCTTGTCGAGCAGGTCGAAGATGTCGTCGGCGGTGGCGCTGCGCAGCGCCCGGTCCTCGGCGGCCTCGGCCGCGGCGCTCGCGCCGAGCGCGACCGTGCGACCGGTCCACTTGGCCAGCAAGGCCTCCAGGTGGGTGGTGATCCCGGCGCGCTCGCCGTCGTCGGCCGCCAGGTCCGCGAGCGCGGCCTCCAGCCGGTCCAGCTCGGTGTGCACCGAGCCCACCGTGACCGTGTCGTCGCCGAACATCTCCGCCCGCAGGTGCTCCACCAGCGCCAGCGGGGTCGGGAAGTCGAAGACCACGGTCGCGGGCAGGGTCAGCCCGGTCGCCGCCGTGAGCTTGTTGCGCAGCTCCACCGCGGCCAGCGAGTCGAACCCGTGCTCCCGGAACGCCTTGGCCGGCTCGACCGCCTCCGATCCGGTGTGCCCGAGCACGGCGGCGGCGGTGCCGCGCACCAGGTCCAGCAGGACGCGGGTGCGCTCCACCCCGGAGGCCGTCGCCAGCCGCTGGGCCAGCCCGGTGCCCCCGGCGGCCGGTTCGTCCACTGTGGACGCCGGGGACAGCAGGCGGGCGGCATCGCGGATCTCGTCGAGCAGCGTGCTCGGCCGCGCCGAGGTGAACACCGGGACGAAGCGCTCCCAGTCGATGTCGGCGACCGCGACGAAGGTCTCGTCGTGGTCGAGCACCTGGCGCAGCGCGGTCAGCGCGAGGTCCGGGTCCAGCAGCGGCAGCCCCTGGCGCAGCGGCCGTTCCCGCAGCACGACCTCCCGGTCGGCGGTGTCGCCCGCGTCCCAGTCGTTGAGCGCGTTCCAGATGCCCCACGCCACCGAGGTGGCCCGCAGGCCGCGAGCGCGCCGCTGCTCGGCGAGCGCGTCGAGGTAGGCGTTGCCCGCGGCGTACGCGCCGTGGTCCCCGCTGCCCCAGACGCTGGAGATCGAGGAGAACAGCACGAACGCGTCGAGGTCCTCCTCGGCGAAGAGCTCGTCGAGCAGCTTGGCGCCGGTGACCTTCGCGTCGAGCACCTCGGCGAAGGACTCCAGGTCCGTCTCGCCGAGGTGGCCGAGCTGGATGACCGCCGCCGCGTGCATGACCGCCGTGACTGGGGTGCCCTCGTCCCGCATCCGCTGCACGAGCGTGGACAGGGACTCACGATCGGTCACATCGCACGCGGCGACGGTCACCGTGGCCCCCAGCGCGGTGAGCTCGGCGCCGAGCTCCCGCGCTCCCGGGGCCTGTGCGCCGCGACGGCTGGTGAGCACCACGTGCTCGGCACCCTCGCGGACGAGCCAGCGGGCGAGCCTCGCGGCCAGCGCACCGGTTCCGCCGGTGATCAGCACCGTGCCACGGGGAGTCCACTCGCGCCGCGGCGTGCGCACGGCCAGTGGCGCGCGCACCATCCGCCTGGCCAGGACCGCCTGGCCGCGCACGGCGAGCTGGTCCTCGCCCGAGGTGCCCGCGACGACCGAGACGAACCGGGCGAGCGCCTGGTCGTCCGGAGTACCGGGCAGGTCGACGAGGCCGCCCCAGCGCTGCGGGAACTCCAGCGCGGCGACGCGTCCGGCTCCCCAGATCGCCGCCTGCTCCGGGCGCACCGGCTCGTCGGAGCCGCCAACGGACACCCCGCCGGAGGTCGCGCACCACAGCGGCGCGTCGATCCCGGCGTCACCGAGGGCCTGCAGCAGCGAGACGGTCGCGGCCAGACCGGTGGACATCGCGGGGTGCTCCGGGTCCGGCCGCTCGTCGAGACCGAGCAGCGACACCACACCCGAGACCGCCTCCGACTCGGCCAGCCGCTCGGCCAGCTCCGCGCGCCGCCCCTCGGCCGCCGCGACCGGCAGCGTCCGGACCTGCGCGCCCCGTGCGCCCAGGGCCGATCCGGCCGCGGAGGCCCAGTCACCGGCGACCCCGTCCTCGGGGACCACCAGCAGCCAGGTCCCGCTCAGCGCGGGAGCCGCGGCGTCGGCGACCGGGCGCCAGCCGATGCCGTAGCGCCAGCTGTCCACAATGGACAGCTCGTGCCGCTGCCGCCGCCACGAGGACAGCGCGGGCAGCACCGAGCCGAGCGCCTCGGTCTCCGGCAGGTCGAGGGTGCCCGCGAGGGTGTCGAGGTCCTCGCGCTCGACGGCGGCCCAGAACTCCGCCTCCGCCGCCCCGGCCTCGCCCGGCTCGGGCTCCTCGGCGTCGAGCCAGTAGCGCTGCCGCTGGAAGGCGTAGGTGGGCAGCTCGGTGAACCGCCCGCCGTCCAGCGCCGGGGTGAGGTCCACCGCGACCCCGCGCACCTGGGCCTCGGCCAGCGAGGTCAGGAAGCGGTCGATGCCGCCGTCGTCGCGGCGCAGCGAGCCGACGACCACCGCGTTCGCCCCGGCATCGGCGACGGTCTCCTCGATGCCCACCGCCATCACCGGGTGTGGGCTGGTCTCGACGAAGACGCCGTGGCCGGAGTCGATCAGCGTGCGGACGGTCTCGGCGAAGTGCACCGGCTGCCGCAGGTTGCGGTACCAGTAGCCCGCGTCCATCTCCGTGGTGTCCAGCAGCCCGCCGGTCACCGTGGAGTGGAACGGGACCTTCGACGCGCGCGGCGTGATCGGCGCGAGCACCGTCATCAGCCGCTCGTGGATGATCTCCACCTGGGCGGAGTGCGACGCGTAGTCCACCGCGATCCTGCGCACCCGGACGCCGTCGGCCTCGCACTCGGCGAACAGCTCGTCCAGCCCCTCCGGGTCACCGGAGACGACCACCGAGGCCGGTCCGTTCACCGCGGCCACCGACACCGCGCCCTCGAACCGCCGCAGCCGCTCCCGGACCTGCTCCACCGGCAGCGCGACGGAGGTCATGCCGCCCCTGCCGGAGAGGTCCTGCGCGATGGCCTGGCTGCGCAACGCGACCACGCAGGCGGCGTCGTCCAGCGACAGCGCCCCGGCCACGTACGCCGCGGCGATCTCGCCCTGGGAGTGGCCGACCACGGCAGCGGGCTCGACCCCGAAGGAGCGCCACAGCGCCGCTAGCGAGACCAGCACCGAGAACAGCGCGGGCTGGACCACGTCGACCCGGTCGTAGCCAGGAGCGCCCTCGGCGCCGCGCAGCACGTCGAGCAGCGACCAGTCCACATAGGACTCCAGTGCCGCCGAGCACGCCTCGATCTCCGCGCGGAAGACCGGCGAGGCGTCCATCAGCTCCACCGCCATGCCCAGCCACTGCGAGCCCTGGCCGGGAAAGACGAACACGACCTTGCCGAGACCGCTCGCGACGCCCCGCACGAGCCCAGGGGCCGGCAGGTCGGCGGCCAGCGCGCGCAACCCGGCGGTCAGCGCCTCGGTGTCCGCGCCGACCACGACCGCTCGGTACTCCAGCTCGGAGCGCGTCGCGGCCAGCGAGAAGCCGACGTCCACGGGGTCCAGGCCGGGGTTGGCCGACAGGTGCTCGGCCAGCCGCTGAGCCTGCGCCCGCAGCGCGGCCTCGGAGCCGCCGGAGAGCCGCCAGGGCAGCGCCGGCCGCTCGCCCAGCGCGGGCCGGTCGGCGGGGACGTCCTCCGGCTGCTCGATGATCACGTGGGCGTTGGTGCCGCTGATGCCGAAGGACGAGACGGCCGCACGGCGCGGACCGGCCTGCTCCGGCCAGTCCGTCTCCTCGGTCAGCAGCGCGACCGACCCGGCCGACCAGTCCACGTGCGGGGTCGGCTCGTCAACGTGCAGGGTCCTCGGCATCGTCGCGTGCCGCATCGCCATGACCATCTTGATCACACCGGCGACACCCGCGGCGGCCTGCGTGTGGCCCAGGTTGGACTTCACCGAGCCCAGCCACAGCGGGCGCTCGCGGTCCTGGCCGTAGGTGGCCAGCAGCGCCTGCGCCTCGATCGGGTCGCCGAGCGTCGTCCCGGTCCCGTGGCCCTCGACGACATCGACGTCCTGTGTGGACAGTCCGGCGTTGGCGAGCGCCTGCATGATCACCCGTTGCTGCGAGGGACCGTTCGGCGCGGTCAGGCCGTTCGACGCACCGTCCTGGTTGGTGGCAGAACCACGGACCACCGCGAGCACCGGGTGACCGTTGCGGCGCGCGTCGGAAAGCCGCTCCACCAACAGCATTCCCGCGCCCTCGGACCAACCGGTTCCGTCGGCGGCCGACGCGAACGGCTTGCACCGGCCGTCCTGCGCCAACCCGCGCTGACGGCTGAACTCCACGAACGCGTCCGGAGTGGACATCACCGTGACACCACCGGCCAGCGCGAGGTCGCACTCGCCGTTGCGCAGCGACTGCGCCGCCCAGTGCAGCGCCACCAGCGACGACGAGCACGCCGTGTCGATGGTGATCGCGGGCCCCTCCAGCCCCAGGGTGTAGGCCACCCGGCCGGAGGCGACGCTGGTGTAGTTGCCGGTGCCGATGTAGCCGTCCACGCCTTCGGGAACCGAGGGCAGCCGGGTGGCGTAGTCCGTTCCGAGCATGCCCGCGAACACGCCGGTCTTGCTGCCGCGCAAGGAAAGCGGGTCGATCCCGGCGCGCTCGAACACCTCCCACGAGGTCTCCAGCAGCAACCGCTGCTGCGGGTCCATCGCCAGCGCCTCGCGCGGGGAGATCCCGAAGAAGCCCGGGTCGAACTGGTCGACGTCGTGGACGAAACCACCCTCGCGGACGTAGCTCTTGCCGTGCCGGTCGGGGTCCGGGTCGTAGAGACCGGCCAGGTCCCAACCACGGTTGGCCGGGAACTCCGAGACCGCGTCCACCCCGTCGCGCAACAGCTGCCACAGCTGCTCCGGGCTGCGCACACCGCCGGGGTAGCGGCAGCTCATGCCGACGATGACGATCGGGTCGTCGCCGACGGGCGCGGCCACCACTGCCTTGGGCGGGACCACAGCGGCCCGGCCGAGGACCTCGGCGCGGATGTGCTCGGCGAGCACCGCGGGCGTCGGGTAGTCGAAGACCAGCGTCGCGGGCAGCCGCAGCCCCGTCGCCGCGTTGAGCCGGTTGCGCAGCTCCACCGCGGTCAGCGAGTCGAAGCCGACCTCCTTGAACGCCCGGCCCGCGTCCACCGACCCGGCACCGTCGTGGCCGAGGACGGCCGCGGCCTGCGCACGGACCAGGTCCACGACCACGCTCGTCTGCTCGGCCTCCTCCAGCCGGGAGAGCTGCTGCCGCAGCGCCGATCCCCCGGCGGGCGCGGTGGCGTCCACAGTCCTGCGAGCCGGTCCGCGGACCAGACCGCGCAGCACCACGGGAAGCGTGTCTGCGTTGGCGCGCAACGCCGCGGTGTCCAGGCGCATCGGCGCGACGGCCGCGAGGTCGAGCCCCGGCGCGGAGTCGAACAGCGCCAGCCCCTCCGCCGTGGACATCGAGATCATGCCGGAACGCGCCATCCGTGCCACGTCGGCGTCGGAGAGGTGCCCGGTCATCCCGCTGCGCTGCTCCCAGAACCCCCACGCGAGGGAGCTGGCCGCAAGCCCGTTGGCCCTGCGGTGCTGGGCGAGCGCGTCCAGGAAGGCGTTGGCAGCGGCGTAGTTGCCCTGTCCCGCGTCGCCGAGAACGGCGGCGGCGGAGGAGAACAGCACGAACAACGACAGGTCCATGCCGCTGGTCAGCTCGTGCAGGTTCCACGCGGCGTCGACCTTCGGCCGCAGCACCGCGTCCAGGCGTTCCGGCGTCAGCGACGTGACCACGGCGTCGTCGAGAACGCCAGCCGTGTGCACGACGCCGGACAGGGTGTGCCCGGCCAGCAACGACCGCAGTGCCTCGCGGTCCGCCGCGTCGCAGGCCGCGATGGTGACCTCGGCGCCCAGCTCCGCCAGTTCCGCACGGAGCTCCTCCGCGCCGGGCGCCGCAGGACCACGACGGCTGGTGAGCAGCAGATGCCGCACACCGTGCGCGGTGACCAGGTGCTTGGCGACCAGCCCGCCGAGCGTTCCGGTGGCGCCGGTGACCAGCACCGTGCCGCTCGCCACTGCTTCGTCCACAGTGGACTGACGTGCGGCGGCGACCCGCGCGACGCGACCGGCGAACACCTCGCCGCCGCGCACCCGCAGCTGCGGCTCCCCCGCCTCCAGCGCGGCGAGCACCGAGCGGACCACCGGCTCCGTAAGGTCGCCGTCGGTGTCCACCAAGGCGAACCGGTCCGGGTGCTCCGAGCAGGCCGAGCGCAGCAGACCCCACACCGGAGCGTGCACTAGGTCGGTCACGTCCGCGCCGACGGCCTTCGTGGTGACGAGCACCAGACGTGCCGCCTCGAACCGCTCGTCGGCCAACCAGGACTGGACGAGGTTGAGCGCACCGTGCGCCGCGGCCCGCGCCGATCCGGGGACGTCCGGCGTCGGCGCGTCGGACAAAGGCAGGAACACGATGTCCGGGACCTCGGCGGCACCCAGCGCGGCGAAGTCGGCGTAGCGCTGCCCAGAAGCGAACTCCCCGTCACCGAGGACCGCCCAGCTGGCCGTGGGCTCTGCGGCAACCGTGGACACCCAGTCCAGGTGGAACAGGGCGTCGTGGTGCCCTGCCGCGCTCAGCTGCCCGGCGGAGACCGGACGCGACACCAGCGACTGCACGGTCGCCACAGGAGCGCCGTTCTGGTCGGCGACGTCGATCGCGACCGCCCCGGTGCCCGCCGGGGACAGCCGGACGCGCAGCACGGTGGCTCCGGTGGCGTGCAGCGACACCCCGGTCCACGCGAACGGCAGCCGGATCCCCCCGGCGTCGTCGTCGAAGGAGCCGAGCATCGTGCCTTGGAGTGCGGCGTCGAGCAGTGCGGGGTGGATCCCGAAGCCCCCGGTCTCCACGCCCTCCGGCAGCTCGACCTCGGTGAAGATCTCGCCGCCCCGACGCCACGCCGCGCGCAGCCCTCGGAAGACCGGACCGTAGCCGTAGCCCTGCTCCGCGAGCCGCTCGTAGACGCCGTCCAGGGACAGCGGCTGGGCCTGGGTGGGCGGCCATGCGGTCAGGTCGGCGGCGTCACCGGGCTCCGCCGGGCTCACCCAGCCGGTGGCGTGCCGGGTCCACGGCACGTCGGCGTCCTCCCCGCGCGAGTGGATGACCACCTGGCGGTGGCCGCCGGAGTCCGCCGCCTGGACCAGGACCTGGAGCCGGACCCCGCCGCGCTCGGGCAGCGCCAGCGGCGCCTCCAGGGTCAGCTCGTCCAGCCGACCGCAGCCGAGCTGGTCGCCTGCGCGGATGGCCAGCTCCACGAACCCGGTGCCCGGCAACAGGATCGTGCCGGCGGCGGCGTGGTCGGCCAGCCACGGGTGGGTGTCCAGGCCGATCCGGCCGGTCAGCACGACCTCGCCGGAGTCGGCGAGCTCAACGGCCGCACCCAGCAGCGGGTGCTCGGTCGCGCCGAGGCCCACCGAGCCGACGTCGCCGGTCGCCGCGCCCGCGGTAAGCCAAAAACGCTGGTGCTGGAAGGGGTACGTCGGCAGCTCGACCCGGACCGCGCCCTCGAACAGCGACGACCACTCGACCGTCGCGCCGTGCGCGTACGCCTCAGCGAGGGAGAGCAGGAAGCGGTCGAGCCCGCCCTCGTCCCGGCGCAGCGAGCCGACGGCGAAGGCGACCGCACCGGTGTCCTCGGCACTGGCCTGGATGCCCACGGTCAACACCGGGTGCGCGCTGGTCTCGACGAAGACACCGTGCTCCGAGGCGAGCAGGCCACGGACCGTCTGATCGAAGTGGACGGTCTGCCGCAGGTTCCGGTACCAGTACTCGGCGTCCAGCTCGGCGGTGTCCAGCAGCTCACCGGTCACGGTGGAGTAGAAGGGAGTCGTCGCCGGACGGGGCCGGATGCCGGAGAGGATCTCCAGCAGCTCCTCGCGGATCGTCTCCACCTGGGCGGAGTGCGATGCGTAGTCCACCGGGATGCGGCGGACCCGGACCTCCTCGGCCTCCCACTGGGCGAATAGCTCGTCCAGTCCCTCCGGCGAACCGGAGACGACCACCGAGGCCGGGCCGTTCACCGCGGCGACGGAGACCTGTCCCTGCCAGTCCCGCAGCCTCTCCTCGACGCGTTCGACCGGCAGGGCGACGGACATCATGCCGCCCTTCCCGGCGAGCCGCCGGGCGATGGCCTGGCTGCGCAGGGCGACGACCTTCGCCGCGTCCTGCAAGGACAACGCGCCCGCGACCGCAGCGGCAGCGATCTCGCCCTGCGAGTGGCCCACCACCGCCGACGGCTCGACCCCGAAGGACCGCCACAGCTCGGCCAGCGACACCATCACCGCCCACAACGCGGGCTGCACCACATCGACCCGGTCGTAGCCCGGAGCGTCCTCGTTACCGCGCAGCACGTCCAGCAGCGACCAGTCCACATAGGACGACAACGCCGTTGCGCACTCGTGCATGCGGTCCCGGAAGACCGGCGAGGTGTCGAGCAGCTCCACGGCCATGCCCGCCCACTGGGAACCCTGGCCGGGGAAGACGAAGACCGCCCGCCCGTCGCTGTGCGCGACGCCGGTCACCAGGCCGGGCGCTGGCAGGCCCTCGGCGAGGGCGTTGAGGTCCTCGGTGCCGAAGACCACGGCGCGGTGCTGCATGGCGGCCCGCCCGGTGACCAGGGAGTGGCCGACATCCACCGGGTCCAGCCCGGCGACGTGCTCGCCCAGCCGCCGCGCCTGGCTCCGCAACGCCTCCTCGGTTCGCGCCGAAAGCACCCACGGGATGCCGTGTTCGCGCTGCGGCCGGGTCACGACGGGCGCTGCTTCGACGTCGGCTTCTTCGAGGATGACGTGCGCGTTGGTTCCGCTGATGCCGAAGGAGGACACGGCCGCGCGACGCGGGCGCTCGCCAGCGGGCCAGTCCTGCTTCTCGGTGAGCAGCGCGACGGCGCCCGCCGACCAGTCGATGTGCTGCGACGGCTGCTCGATGTGCAGCGTCCTCGGCATCATCGCGTGCCGCATCGCCATGACCATCTTGATCACACCGGCGACACCGGCGGCGGCCTGCGTGTGGCCGATGTTCGACTTCACCGAGCCCAGCCACAGTGGACGGTCGCGGTGCTGGCCGTAGGTGGCCAGCAGCGCCTGCGCCTCGATCGGGTCGCCGAGCGAGGTGCCCGTTCCGTGCGCCTCGACAACGTCCACATCGGACAGACCGAGGCCGGCGTCGGCCACCGCGCGGCGGATGACGCGTTGCTGCGACGGTCCGTTCGGCGCGGTCAGGCCGTTCGACGCGCCGTCCTGGTTGGTGGCAGAACCACGGACCACCGCGAGCACCGGGTGACCGTTGCGGCGCGCGTCGGAAAGCCGCTCCACCAGGAGCACGCCGACACCCTCGGACATGCCGAACCCGTCCGCGGAAGAGGAGAACGCCTTGCAGCGCCCGTCCCGCGCGAGACCGCGCTGGCGGCTGAACTCCAGGAACATGTCCGGGTTGGTCATGACCGTGACACCACCGGCGAGCGCCATCGAGCACTCCCCGTTGCGCAGCGACTGGACCGCGAGGTGCAGCGCCACCAACGACGACGAGCACGCCGTGTCGATGGTGATCGCGGGCCCCTCCAGACCCAGGGTGTAGGCCACCCGCCCGGAGGCGACGCTGGCGGTGTTGCCGGTGGCGAGGTAGCCCTCGACGCCGTCCGGCGTCTGCCGCAGGCCGACCCCGTAGTCCTGGTAGGTCAGGCCGGTGAAGACTCCGGTCGCGGTGCCCTTCAACGACGTCGGGTCGATCCCCGCGTGCTCCAGCGCCTCCCACGAGGTCTCCAGCAGCAACCGCTGCTGCGGGTCCATCGCCAGCGCCTCGCGCGGGGAGATCCCGAAGAACGCGGGGTCGAACTCGCCCGCGTCGTGCAGGAACCCGCCCTCGCGGGTGTAGGTGCGGCCCGGGGTGGCCGGGTCCGGGTGGTAGAGGCCCTCGATGTCCCAGCCGCGGTCGGCCGGGAACGCCGAGACCGCGTCGCCCTCGGCGACCAGCAGCCGCCACAGGTCCTCCGGCGAGCGGACCTCGCCGGGGAAGCGGCAGCCCATGCCGACGATCGCGATGGGCTCGTCGGCGGCCACCGGGCCCGCCGTGGTCTCCGCGACCGCGCCGCCCGCGATCCGCAGCACGTCGGCGAGCAGGTACTCGGCCAGCGCGGTCGGCGTCGGGTAGTCGAAGACCAGGGTCGCGGGCAGCCGCGCGTCCACGGCGGCACCGAGCCGGTTGCGCAGCTCGACCGCGGTCAGCGAGTCGATGCCGAGCTCCCGGAAGGTTCGTTGCGCGCCAACGGCTTCGGCACCGGAGAAGCCGAGAACGGCGGCGGCCTGCGTGCGAACCAGCTCGACGACCGCCCGGTCCCGCTCGGCGACGGGCAGCCTGGCGAGCCGGTCGGCGAGCGAGGCCCCTCCGGTGGTCGCGGCCTGCGCGCTCCGGCGCGTGGCGCGGACCATGCCGCGCAGCATCGGGTGCGGGTCAGGGACGGCCGCCAGCGCGGTGGTGTCCACCCGCATCGGGACCAGCACGGCCTCGTCCACCAGACGCGCGGCGTCCAGCAGCTCCAGCCCCTGCTCGGAGGACAGCCCGAGCATGCCCGCACGCGCCATCCTGGCCACGTCGGCGTCGGTGAGGTGGCCGGTCATCCCGCTGCGCTGGTCCCAGAACCCCCACGCCAGCGAGACCGCAGCGAGGCCGCGTGCCCTGCGGTGCGCGGCGAGCGCGTCCAAGAAGGCGTTGGCAGCGGCGTAGTTGCCCTGCCCGGCGTCACCGAGGACGCCCGACGCCGAGGAGAACAGCACGAACTCGGCGAGGTCGAGGTCCTTGGTCAGCTCGTGCAGGTTCCACGCGGCGTCGAGCTTGGGCCGCAGCACGGCGTCCAAGCGCTCCGGGGTCAGCGACGACAACGTGGCGTCGTCGAGGACACCGGCGGCGTGCACCACCGCGGTCAGCGGGTGCTCGGCGGGGATCAGCGCGAGAGTGGCGGCCAGCGCCGTCCGGTCGGCCGCGTCACACGCCGCCACGGTCACGGTGGCGCCGAGATCCTCCAGCTCGGCCTTGAGGACGTCGGCACCGGGGGCGTCGAGTCCACGGCGGCTCGTCAGCACCAGGTGCCGCGCGCCGCGCTCGGTGACCAGGTGCCGGGCGACGAGCGCGCCCAGCGTGCCCGTCGCACCGGTGACCAGCACCGTGCCCTCACTGTCCATAGTGGACGATTGGGTGAGCACGACCTTGCCGATCTGGCTCGCCGTGCTGAGGAAGCGGAACGCCTCCGGAGCGCGGCGCAGGTCCCAGGTCCGCACCGGCAGCGGCACCAGCGCGCCGCTGTCGAACAGCGCGAGGACCTCGGCAAGCAGCGCGCCGATCCGCTGCGGCCCGGCCTCGATCAGGTCGAAGGCGCGGTAGCTCACCCCGGAGTGCCGTTGTGCGACCTCGTCGGGATCACGGAGGTCGGTCTTGCCCATCTCCACGAAACGCCCGCCGCGCGGCAGCAGTCCCAGCGACGCGTCGGTGAACTCCCCGGCGAGGGAGTTCAGCACGACATCGACACCGTTGCCGCCACTGGTGGCCAGGAACGCGTCGGCGAACTCCAACGTGCGCGAGGAGGCGATGTGGTCATCGGCGAGACCCAGCCCGCGCAACGCGTCCCACTTCCCGGGGCTGGCCGTGCCGTAGACCTCGGCGCCGAGATGCCTGGCCAGCTGAACCGCTGCCATGCCAACGCCTCCGGCCGCAGCGTGCACGAGCACGGACTCCCCGGAGCGCAGGCCGGCCAGGTCCACCAAGCCGTAGTAGGCGGTGGTGAAGACCAGCGGCACCGACGCGGCCTGGGCGAAGGACCAGCCCTGCGGCACGCGTGCGAGCATCCGACGGTCTGTCACCGCGAACGGGCCGAACGCACCCTCGAAGACACCCATCACCGCGTCACCCGGCGCAAGGTCGGTGACCTCCGCGCCGACCTCGGTCACCACCCCGGCGGCCTCGCTGCCCAGCAGCGCGTCCGCGTCGGGGTACATGCCGAGCGCGATCAGCACGTCGCGAAAGTTGAGGCCGGTCGCGCGCACCGCGACCCGGACCTCACCCGCAGCGAGCGGGGCCTCGGCGACGGGCACCGGCGCCAGGCTGTCAAGCGTGCCCCTGCGCTCGGCGTCCAGCCGCCACGCGCCCCGCGCGGGCGGCACCAGCGCGGCACTGGTCGCGGCGCGCGCCAGCCGGGGCGCGCGGACCACGCCGTCGCGAACGGCGAGCTGGGACTCCGCGCCCAGCGCGGCCAGCAGAGCCTCCACCGGCAGCACGTCCGCGTCGCCGGAGACGTCCAGCAGCGCGAACCGGCCGGGGTTCTCCGAGATCGCCGAGCGCAGCAGCCCCCACAGGGGCGCGTGCACCAGGTCGGAGACGTCCTCGCCGGACCGCGTGGCCACGGCGCCCACTGTCAGCACGACGAGCTTGGCCGAGGCGAACCGCTCGTCGGAGAGCCACTCCTGGACCAGCGCGAGCGCGCGGTGCGCTGCGGTGTGCGCGGCACCCGCGATGTCCTCGGCGTGCTCGGCGAGGACGAACGGGGTGATGACGATCGGCGGAACTTGGCTCAGTGAAGCCAGATCTGGGACCTGCTTGGCGGTGAACGCCTCGGCGAGCCCTGGCATGCGCGGTCCGACCACCGCGGTGGCGGTGGGCTGCGACGGCGTCGCCGCGACGTCCGTCCACTCCAGACGGAGCAGTGAGTCGTTGTGCGCGGGCGACGCGGTCAGCTGGGCGGCCGACACCGGGCGCGAGACCAACGCCTCCACCGTGGCGACGGGGGCACCGGTGGGGTCAGCGACCCGCACCGACACGGCGTCCTTGCCCGCAGGCGCGATCCGCACCCGCAGCGCGGTGGCACCGTTGGCGTGCAGGGAAACCCCGTTCCACGCGAACGGCAGCCGAACCGCGTCGTCAGCGGGACCGGCGAGGTCGCTGGCGTGCAGCGCCGCGTCCAGCAGCGCCGGGTGAAGCCCGAACTTGCCCGCCTCGGCGGGCTCGGCCAGCTCGACCTCGGCGAAGACCTCCGAGTCCCTGGTCCACGCGGCGCGCAGTCCCTGGAACAGCGGGCCGTAGCCGTAGCCGGTCGCGGCCAGCCGGTCGTAGAAACCGTCGAGATCCACCGGCTCGACTCCGGCGGGCGGCCACACCTGCTCGGCGAAGCCCTCCACCGTGCCCGCGACGGCGAGCGCCCCGCTGGCGTGCCGGGTCCACGGGCGGTCGGCGGGCGCGTCCTCGGGACGCGAGTGGATCCGCAGCGGACGCCTGCCGGACTCCTCGGCCGCGCCGACCCACACCTGGAGAACGACACCGTCGCGCTCGGGCAGCGGCAGCGGCGCCTCCAGCGTCAGCTCGTCGAGCAGGTCGCAGCCGACCTGGTCGCCCGCCTTGACCGCCAGCTCGACGAAAGCCGTTCCTGGCAACAGGACCGTGCCCATCACGGCGTGATCGGCCAGCCACGGGTGCGTGCGCAGCGAGACCCTGCCCGTCAGCAGCAGCCCACCGTCCACGGCGACGGAGACCTCCGCGCCCAGCAGGGGGTGCTCCGTGCCGCGCAGACCGGCGGCGGCGACGTCACCGACACCGCTCGGCGTCTCCATCCAGAACCGCTCGCGCTGGAAGGCGTAGGTCGGCAGGTCCACGACGCGCCCGGCGGCCGGGCCCCACGACACGTCGGCGCCACGCACGAAGACCTCGGCGACCGAGCCGAGGAACCGGTCGAGACCGCCCTCGTCCCGGCGCAGCGAGCCCACGGCGACCGCGTCCCGCCCGCTGGCCTCGACGGCGCCCTGGATGCCCGCGGTGAGCACCGGGTGCGCGCTCGACTCGACGAAGATCCCGTGCCCCTGCTCGGCGAGACCGCGCACCGTCTGGTCGAAGTGGACGGTCTGCCGCAGGTTGCGGTACCAGTACTCGGCGTCCAGCCCGGTGGTGTCCAGCAGCTCACCGGTGACGCTGGAGTGGAACGGAACCTTCGACGCGCGCGGCGTGATCGGCGCGAGCACGGTCAACAGCTGCTCGCGGATGGACTCCACGTGCGCGGAGTGCGACGCGTAGTCCACGGGGATGCGACGGACCCGGATCCCCTCGCTGTCAAAGGCTTCGAAGAGCTCGTCGAGTGCCTGCGGGTCGCCGGAGACCACGACGGAGTCCGGGCCGTTGACGGCGGCGACCGAGATCCGGCCGTCCCACCGCGCGAGCCGCTCGGTGACCTGGTCCACCGGTAGCGCGACGGAGGTCATGCCGCCCTTGCCCGCCAGCTCCCGCGCGATGGCCTGGCTGCGCAAGGCAACCACCCACGCGGCGTCCTCAAGGGACAGTGCCCCCGCGACGTAGGCCGCGGCGATCTCGCCCTGCGAGTGACCGACGACAGCGGAGGGGTGCACGCCGTGGGAACGCCACAGCGCGGCGAGGGAGACCATGACCGCGAACAACACGGGCTGAACGACGTCCACGCGCTCCAGCGACGCGGCGCCGTCCACACCGCGCAGGACGTCGAGCAGGTCCCAGTCCACGAAGGGCTCAAGGGCCAGCGCGCACGCCTCGATCTCGGCGCGGAAGGCGGGCGCGGTCTCCAGCAGCTCCACCGCCATCCCGGTCCACTGCGACCCCTGGCCGGGGAAGACGAAGACCACCCGGGGAGCACCCTCGGCGACACCGGTGACCACACCCGGCTCGGCGCGGTCCTCGGCGAGCGCGTCCAGCCCCGACACCAGCGCGTCACGGGTGCCTGCGACCACGACACCCCGGTGCTCGAAGAGCTCACGGGTACCGGTCAGGGAGTACGAGAGGTCGGCGAGCGCCGCGTCCTCTTCGCCGTCGAGGTGCTCACGCAGCCGCACCGCCTGCGCCCGAAGGGCTTCCCTCGACCGTCCGGAAAGGACGAACGGCAGCATCCACGCGGGCTCGTCGACCGCAACACCCTGCGGCTCAACGGGTTCGGAGGGCTCGGCCTCCTCGATGATGACGTGCGCGTTGGTGCCGCTCATGCCGAACGAGGAGACACCGGCGCGGCGCGGGTGCCCGTTGGGCGTCCAGTCCACGTTCTCGGTCAGCAGCGAGACCGCGCCGGAGGACCAGTCGATGTGCGGGCTGGGCGCGTCGATGTTGATCGTCCTCGGCAGCACGCCGTTGCGCAGGGCCAGCACCATCTTGATCACACCGGCGACACCGGCGGCGGCCTGGGTGTGGCCGATGTTGGACTTCACGGAGCCCAGCAGCAGCGGCCGCTCCGGCGCGCGCTCCCTGCCGTAGGTGGCCAGCAGCGCCTGCGCCTCGATCGGATCGCCGAGCGTCGTTCCGGTGCCGTGCGCCTCGACCGCGTCGACCTCGTCCGGCTTGAGGCCGCAGTTGGCCAGCGTCTGGAGGATGAGCCGCTGCTGCGACGGACCGTTCGGCGCGGTCAGGCCGTTGGAGGCGCCGTCCTGGTTGATCGCGGAGCCGCGCAGGACCGCGAGCACCTCGCGGCCGTTGCGGCGCGCGTCGGAGAGCCGCTCCAGCACGATCATGCCGGCGCCCTCGCCCCAGCCGGTGCCGTCGGCCGCGGCGGCGAAGGGCTTGCAGCGGCCGTCGACCGACAGCGCGCGCTGACGGCTGAACGCCACGAAGGAACCGGGGTTGGACATCACCGAGACACCACCGGCGAGCGCGAGCGAGCACTCACCGGCGCGCAGCGCCTGCGCGGCGAGGTGCACCGCGACCAGCGAGGAGGAGCAGGCGGTGTCGACGCTGACGGTCGGGCCCTCCAGCCCCAGCGTGTAGGCGATCCGGCCGGAGGCCACGCTCGTGGTCACGCCGGTGACCAGGTACCCCTCGGTGCCCTCGGGCGCCTCGTGCAGCCGGGGGCCGTACTCCTGCGGCTCCGCGCCGACGAACACGCCGGTCTGGCTGCCGCGCAACGACTTCGGCCGGATACCGGCCCGCTCCAGCGCCTCCCAGGAGGTCTCCAGCACCAGCCGCTGCTGCGGCTCCATCGCGCTGGCCTCGCGAGGGTTGATGCCGAAGAACACCGGGTCGAACTCGGCCGCATCGTGCAGGAAGCCGCCGGAGCGGGTGTAGCTGGTGCCCACCCGCTCCGGGTCGGGGTCGTAGAGTGCGTCCAGGTCCCAGCCCCGGTCGGTGGGGAACTCCGAGATCGCGTCCCCGCCCGCGAGCAGGAACTCCCACAGCCGCTGCGGACTGTCCAGCCCTCCGGGGAAGCGGCAGCCCATGCCCACGATCGCGATCGGCTCGTCCGAGCCCGCCGACGCCGACGGCGCGATGACCGCCGTGCCCAGCCCCAGCGACTCGGCGAGCAGGTGCTGGGCGAGCGCGAGCGGCGTGGGGTAGTCGAAGGCCAGCGTCACCGGCAGGTCCAGCCCGGTGGCCTCGGTCAGCCTGCGGTGCAGCTCGACGGCGGCCAGCGAGTGCAGTCCCAGCTCCCGCAGCGGCCGGTCGGGCGCGAGGCCCTCCGGGCCAGGCAACTCCAGCGCCGCGGCCGCCTCCGCCCGCACCAGCTCCAGCAACACCCGGTCACGCTCGGCTTCGGACAACTCCGCGAGACGGTGTGAGAACAACGATCCTCCCCAGGACGAGCGCCGGGGCGCGGACGCGCTCCGGGCGAATGCGTCGATCGATGTGGCGCGGATCAGCGCCGGACGAGCGTTCTGCGGTGCCGCAGCGCGCGGTCCGGATCGACCGCGAGCACCTCGAAGGTCTTCGTGGACTTCAAGCGGCGGAACAGGTTGTCCGAACCGGAGACGCACACGTCGGTCACCCCCTGCTCCCGCAGCGTCCGCACGACCGCCTCCCAACGGACCGCGCGGACGAAGGTCGCCATGTGCAGCTCGTACATCCCCGCCGCGGTGGTCACGAGCGTCCCGTCGTGGTCGGCGACCACGGGCAGGACGGGATCGGCGAAGGAGTACTTCGGGTAGATCTCCCGCGCCGCGTGCTCGCGCTGCGGCTCCAGCAGCGCGGAGTGCACGGCGGGGCGCATGGTGTACATCGAGTAGCCGCCGACGTCCCGGATGCGCTGCTTGAACCAGTCGAGGTTGCGCTCCCGCAGCGACACCATGAAGAAGCCGGGGTCGAGGTAGGAGGAGACCTCCGCCCACTCGCCGCGCTCGCCGAGCTCATCGAGCATCTCGGCGAGCTGCTCCTGCGGCGTGCGGACGAAGGAGTGCGTGACGAGGTCGGCGTTGTCCGCCTGGGCGAAGTACTCCGCCTCCCACCGCGCCAGGTCGGCGGTCAGCCGCACCGTGTCGGCGAAGGAGAGCGCTCCGGAGAACGCGGTCGCGGCCCGCAGCCCGTTGCTGGGGCCCGCGCACAGCACCGGGGCCACGTCCAGGGTCTGCCGCGCCCAGTCGGCGAGCGCGACGGAGTTGACCACGAAGGCGACCTGCGCTGCCTCGGTGTAGGCGTCCTCGGACCGGCTGAACGCCGCCAGCACGTCGTAGCCGAGCACCTCGCGCGCCTCGGCGAGCCGGGCTTGGGCGAACGGGTTGACCACCATGAACTTGCCGACCTCGGCGAAGGTCGCTGGCCCCATCCCGGGGAAGACCATCGCGGTGCTCATGCCGGGGCTCCGACGGGCTCGGCGGCAAGCGCCATCCGCTCCAGCTCCTTGCGGTCGGGCTTTCCGTTGCGGTTGAGCGGGAACCGGTCAAGCACCCGCACCTGGTTGGGGTGCTCGAAGGGCGGCAGCACGGCGGAGAGCACCCCGCGCCAGTGGCGCGCGTCCCGCTCCTGCTCGTCCTCGACGAAGAACACCAGCTGCGCTCCCCTGCGCTCGTCCGGTGTCGCGATGATCTTCACCGAGCAGCCCGCCGCGGCGAGCTTGTGCTCGATGATCTCCGGGTAGAGGACGTAGCCCATGCGCTGCACCGCGAACTTGCGGCCGATGACGAAGACGTTGCCGTCGTCGTCGAGGAAACCGAGGTCGTTGGTGCGGAACCAGCCGCCCTCCGGGGCGATCGGCACCAGGCCGCCGTCCAGGCCGAGGTAGCCCTCCATCAGGTCCGGGGTGCGCACGATCAGCTCGCCGACCTCGCCCGGCACCACCTCGGCGCCGTCGTCGTTGATCACCCGGACCTCGATGCCGTCCATCGGCTGCCCGGTGCCGACCGCGTTGTCGGTGGTGGCGAAGGCGACGTTGCCCATCTCGGTGCTGCCGTAGCTGTCCAGCAGCGGCAGGCCGAAGGTGGCGACGGAGCGCTCGACCAGCGTCGGGTCCAGCGGGGCCGCGCCCGCGCAGAGCATCCGCGCCGAGCGCAGGTCCTCCCGCAGCGCCGGCCTGCGGCCCACCATGTTCAGGATGCTGCGGTAGGTCGCGGGCGTGGCGTCCACGACGGTCACCCCGGCCTGCCCGGCCAGCCGCAGCGCGCGGTCGATCCGCTTGTACGGCGCGATGACCAGCGAGCAGTCGGCCAGCCAGGCGATCAGCACCATGGACAGGCCGTACTGGTGGGAGAAGGGCAGCAGCGGCAGCAGCACGTCACCGCCGCGGTGCCCCATGTGCTCGGCGTTGCGGACCAGGTTGCGCAGGAACTTCCCGCCGGACTTGACGATGCCCTTGGGCGTGCCGGTGGACCCGGAGGAGTACATGATGAGCCCGTCCCGGCGCTCCCCCCACGCGGTGAAGTCCAGCCGCGCGCCCTCGGCCGGTTCCGGCGTGTCCTCCCCGAGCGCGGCGACGAAGAGCTCGTAGAGGTAGACGCGGTCCTCGTCGTCGGGCAGCGGGGCGTCGTCGTCCACCAGGCACCAGGCCGCCCCCGCCTGCCTGGCGAGGAAGCGGGTCTCCTCGGCGCGCTCCTGGGGGTCCACCAGGACGATCGAGGCGCCGAGGTGCATCAGCGCGAACAGCGCGCCGACGTAGGCCAGCGAGTTGCCCGCCTTCAGCAGCACTCGGTCTCCTGGACGCATCCCCTTGCGGCGCAACACTTCCACCACTCGCAGGGTGTTCCGCTCGAACTCCGGGAAGGTCTGCACCGAGTCCGTGGCGAAGAACTTTGCCGTCATCGGATCGAACTCCTTACTGCATTGTCCCCGCGAGCCGCCCTGCGCCCCGCGGGCTGCCGAGCGCCCCTCGGTGCCGGCGCGCCCGCTTGTCTCGACCGGGTCACGACCGCGCCGAGGGCAGCGCGGTGCGATCGTCGGGAGGCGAGGGCGAGTACGGCGGCAGCGAAGGGCAGCACGGCGGTCCCCAGTGAATCCCCAGCGTGCATGCACATATAAGTCGAACGCCACGAAGCTACGACCGATCGAGTGAGGATGACACCCTTAGGAGCCCCTTAACCCCCCTAAAAAGAAGGACACGGAACGATAACGAAAGCCTTAACCTGGCCTTTTGTCGACCACTCGGACTTCCCGATAAAAATCTCCTCAGGACCCGGCGGGGCGAAGCCCGAAAACCCACAAACGATCATGATGGCGGCGTACCATAACGCCCTGATCTGCGAATATGTGGGGGCATAGGGGTTGATGAGCACACCGGGACGGCTTAGCGTGACACCACCTCGGGGCGCACCGGCCACCTGCGGCGAACGAGAAGGAACGTCAAAGCGACGTTTGTCCGACTTTTCGATGCCAAACTCGGCAATATAGCTCAGGAAGCCACGTGTGCGGTATCCAAAAATACTGTCACGGGGGACTACGCGATTCCGCGGAACCCCTGGTGGAAAGTGGCCGGTCCCCTCGCGGGGGCCACGGCCCCGAGAGGCGCCGCTCGCGCACACCGTCCGGCCGCTCGCGGCCGTCACAGTTCTGGGGGACCCACCGATGACCGCGTTGCTGTCCGACCCACGAGCGCTGTCGGAGCTCTCCGGCCCGCTCACGATGTTCGGCCCGGACTTCCCGTTCGCCTACGACGACTGGCTGGCCCATCCCGGCGGGCTCGGCCGGGTCCCCGAGTCCGCCCACGGCTGCGAGGTCGCGGTGATCGGCGGCGGGCTCTCCGGCCTGGTGACCGCCTACGAGCTGATGAAGCTCGGCCTGCGCCCGGTGGTCTACGAGGCCGACCAGCTGGGCGGGCGGATGCGCTCGGTGAGCTTCGAGGGACACCCCGAGTCCAAGGCGGAGATGGGCGCGATGCGCTTCCCGCCGTCGGCCACGGGACTGTTCCACTACGTCAACACCTTGGGGCTGCGCACCGTTGCCTTCCCGAACCCGCTCGGGCCGCACACCCCCGGCACCGTGGTGGACCTCAACGGGGTCAGCCACTGGGCCCGCACCTCCGCCGAGCTGCCCGAGTCCTACCGGGAGGTCGCCGACGCCTGGGCCAAGGCGCTGCACGAGCACGCCGAGCTGTCCGTGATGGACGCGGCGATCCGCAGGCGGGACGTGCCCACCATCAAGGCGATCTGGAACCGCCTGGTCCCGAAGCTGGACGACGTGTCCTTCTACGGCTTCCTGTCCTCGGCGCCGTCCTTCGCCTCCTTCCGGCACCGGGAGATCTTCGGCCAGGTCGGCTTCGGCACCGGGGGCTGGGACACCGACTACCCCAACTCCATGCTGGAGATCCTGCGCGTGGTCTACACCGGCGCCGACGAGGACCACCGGCGCGTCGTCGGCGGCTGCCAGCAGGTCCCGCTCGGCCTGTGGGAGCACCGGCCCGACCGCGTCGCGCACTGGCCGGACGGCACATCGCTCTCGTCCCTCCACAATGGACGGACACGGCCCGCCGTCACCGACCTGGACCGGGTCGGGCGCGACTACCGGGTGCGCGACTCCAGCGGCGAGGTCCGGGAGTACCCCGCCGTCGTCTTCGCCGCGCAGAACTGGATCCTGCTCTCCAAGATCCGGTGCGCGGAGTCGCTGCTGCCCGGACCGGTCTGGACCGCGGTGGAGCGGACGCACTACATGGGCTCCTCCAAGCTCTTCGTGCTCACCGACCGCCCCTTCTGGCGCGACACCGACCCCACCACCGGCCGCGACGTCATGAGCATGACCCTCACCGACCGGCTGCCCCGCGGCGTCTACCTCTTCGACGACGGCCCCGACAAACCCGGCGTGATGTGCCTGTCCTACACCTGGAACGACGACTCGCTGAAGCTCGCGGCGCTCTCGCTCGACGAGCGGCTTGACGTGATCCTGGCTTCTCTCAAGCAGATCTACCCCGACGTGGACATCCGATCGCACATCATCGCGCCACCGGTCACCATCACCTGGGAGACCGAACCGCACTTCATGGGCGCCTTCAAGTCGAACCTGCCCGGCCACTACCGCTACCAGCGGCGGCTGTTCACCCACTTCATGCAGCGGGACATGGAGCCGCGGCACCACGGGTTCTTCCTCGCGGGCGACGACATCTCCTGGACGGCGGGCTTCGCCGAGGGCGCGGTGGGCACGGCGCTGAACGCGGTCTGGGGCGTGGTCACCCATCTCGGGGGCAGCACGCACCCCGGCAACCCCGGCCCCGGCGACGTCTTCGACCGGATCGCGCCGGTGGAGCTGCCGGAGGACTGAGAGCAACCACCCACGCGGTGTCACCGGGGTGCGCTAGCTTCGGGAACCGGCCGGAAAGTAGATCTACAGGGGGATCGAGCACGATGGTCACGATCGGCGCTGGGCGCTGGGGGATTCTCGCCGCACTGGCACTGAGCCAGCTGCTGGTGGTGGTGGACAGCACCGTCTTCGGACTGGCGATCCCCACGATCACCCAGGAGTTACGGCCGACGCTCACGCAGCTGCTGTGGATGAACGACGTCTACCCGCTGGTGCTGGCGGGCCTGCTGATCACCGCGGGCGCGGTCGGGGATCGCTTCGGGCGCAAGAAGATCCTGCTCATCGGCTTCGTCGTCTTCGGGCTCACCTCCACGTGCGCCGCGTACGCCCCGACCGCGGGGCTGCTCATCGCGGCCAGGGTCGGAACCGCGATCGGCGGCGCGATGATCATGCCCGCGGTCATGTCCATCACCAGGATCGTCTTCCCCGAGCGAAGAGAGCGCACGCTCGCGCTCGCCGTGATCGGCTCCGTGCTGACCATCGGCGCCTCGGGCGGTCCGCTGCTGGGCGGGTTCCTGCTGGAGCACTTCAGCTGGGGCTCGGTGTTCCTGATCAACGTCCCGGTGATCGCGGTGGCCTCGCTGGTGGTCACGCGGTTCGTCCCGGAGTCGCGCAACCCCAACGCTCCCAGGGTGGACCTGGTCGGCTCGGTGCTGTCGATGCTGGGCATCGGCTGCCTGGTCTTCGGCATCAAGAAGGCCACCGAGTCGGGCATGGTCGGGCTGACCTGGCTGCTGCTGCTCGGCGGCGCCGCGCTGATCACCGCGCTGGTGCTGTGGCTGCGCCGCACCCCGAACCCGTTGCTGGACCTGACCCTGTTCGGCAACAGGGGCTTCAGCACCGGCGTCGGTTCCGCCGGCGTGGCGATGCTGGCGATGTCCGGCGTGATGTTCGTGCTGGAGCAGTTCTTCCAGTCGGTGCTGCACTACAGCCCGATGCGCGCGGGCCTGGCCCTGCTGCCGCTGCTGGTCTCCATCGTCGCGGCGTCCTTCCTGGGCATGGTGCTGCTGCGCTGGGGGCACCGGCTGGCCTTCGGCATCGGTCTCGGCCTGACTGCGGTGTCGCTGCTGGCGATGTGGCCCGCGCTGGAGCTGGGCGGCTACCTGCCCGTCGCGGCGGCGGTGGTGGGGCTGGGCATGGGCATCGGCGTCACCATGATCTCGGCCAACGACGCGGTGATGTCGGTGGCCCCCGCGGAGCAGGCGGGCAGCGCCGCCGCGACCGAGGAGACCACCTACGAGCTCGGCATCGGCATCGGCATCGCGGTGATGGGCGGCATGGCCTTCTCCGTCTACGGCAGCTCGCTGGCCTCGATCCCGGGCATTCCCGAGCCGACCATGAACGCCGCGCGGGAGTCCGCGAGCGCCGCGGTGGCCGAGGCCGCGCACCTGCCGCGGGAGCTGGCGGCCCGGCTGCTCGCCGACTCCGGAACCGCCTTCGTCGACGGCATCCAGTCCACGGCGCTCGTCGGCGGAGCGGTGCTGGCCGTGGTCACCCTCGTGGTGTGCGCGGTGATGCCGAGGCACGTCGCCGCGGCCGAGGACGTCGCGACGGGCAACCACTGACTTCGAAACCCTGACAGCACAACACAACTGGGGAGCCGACCACGATGAGGATCGTCATCATGGCGGTCGGAGGCCGGGGGGACGTCGCGCCCTACACCGGTCTCGGACTGCGCCTTCGCGAAGCCGGTCACGACGTCGCCATCGCCGCCGAGAGCGCCCACGAGCCGCTGGTGCGCTCGGCCGGGCTGGAGTTCCGGGTGCTGCCGGGCAACTCCCAGGCCGACCTGGACACCGAGGACGGCAAGCGGTGGCAGGAGTCCGGCACCGGGGTGCGCGCCCTGGTCTCGGCGACCCGGCTGTTCACCCAGCTGATGAAGGACCTCTGCGACGGTGTGCGCGGGGCGGCGGAGGGCGCCGATCTCCTTCTGCTGCACCACCTGACGATCTACCAGGGCTACGCGGTCGGCAAGGCGATGGGCATCCCGACGATGGCGCTGGAGCTGTTCCCCACCGGGATGGCCCCGACCGGGGACTTCCCGCCCGCCGAGCTGTCCCTGCCCGACCTCGGGCGCTGGGCCAACCGCAACGTCGACCGCCTCGTCGGCGCGCTCACCTCGCCGGCCGTGCGCTTCTTCGCCGACTTCCAGCGGGAGCTCGGCCTGCCCGGCATCGGGCTGAGCTCGATGGTGCGCGCGCTGCACGAGGAGGACTGGCCGATCCTGCACGGGTTCAGCCCCGAGGTGGTGCCCCGGCCGCGGGACTGGCGACCCGGCATCGAGGTCAGCGGCTACTGGTGGCCGGCGGTGCCGCAGGGCTGGCGTCCCCCCGCCGAGCTGGTGGACTTCCTCGACGCCGGGCCGCCGCCGGTCTTCGTCGGCTTCGGCAGCATGGCGCAGGGCGAGGGCGAGCGGCTGTCGGAGATCACCGCGGCGGCACTGCGCCGGGCGGGCGTGCGGGGCATCGTCCAGGCGGGCTGGGCGGGCATGGCCGTCGCCGGCGACGACGTGTTCTCCGTCGGCGACGTCCCGCACGAGTGGCTGTTCCCCAGGACGGCGGCGGTCGTGCACCACGGGGGCGCGGGCACCACCGGGGCCGCGCTGCGCGCGGGGGTTCCGGCGATCGCCGCGCCGCTCATGGCCGACCAGCCGTTCTGGGCCGACCGGCTGGTGCGGCTCGGGGTGAGCCCCGGCTCGGCCGGGCTGCGGGCGCTGGACGCGCGGCGGCTCGGTGAGCTGATCACCCAGGCGGTGACCGACCCCCGCTTCGGCGACCGCGCGCGGACCCTCGCCGAGCGGATCCGCGCCGAGGACGGGGCGGGGCAGGTGGTCAAGGCGGTCGAGCGGCTGGCCCGCTGACACCGGTCGGCGCGCTCCGGGCGGGACTACCCGGAGCGCACCGACGAGGAGCTCTGCACGCCCTCCCACACCGGGAGGTCGGCCCGGTTGCTGACCTTGAGCTTGCGGTAGACCCGGGTCAGGTGCTGCTCGACGGTGCTGACCGTGACGAAGAGCTTGCGCCCTATCTCGCGGTTGGTGTGGCCGAGCGCGGCCAGCATCGCGACCCGGCGCTCGGCCTCGGTGAGCAGCGTCAGCTGCTGCGGCCCCGCCCCCTCCGCCGGGTGCGGCGCGGGCGGCGCGCCCAGCGGCAGCAGGTCCCGGCACACGGTGCGCTCCGCCGAGCAGCTCTCCGCCAGGTGCACGGCGCGGCGCACCATCATCCGGGCCCGGTTGAACTCCCCCAGCGCGTAGTGGGTGCGGCTCAGCTCGGCCTGGGTCTTGGCCAGCTCCAGCCGGTCGTCGCAGGTGTGCAGGATGTCCGCGGCCTGGCGCAGCAGCCCCGGCCGCTGCCGCAGCTCCACCGTGGCGGCCAGCACCCGCAGCGCGATCCCCCGAGCCCTGGTCAGCGCGGCCCCGGTGCGGGCGAGGTGCTGCTCGGCGAACTCACGGGCGCGCGCCCAGGTGCCCGCGCGCAGGTGCGCCTGGGCCAGCTCGGCGCGCCACGGCACCAGCGCCGCCTGGTCGATGCCCCACTGGGTCATCAGCTCGCCGCAGGTGCGGAAGTCCGCGAAGGCGGCCTGGGAGCGCCCGGCCTCCAGGAAGTGCAGACCACGGGCGTGCAGGTAGGTCAGCCCGTGGCGGGAGCGGAACACCGCGTCCGGCACCGGGTGCCGCAGCAGCTCCCTGGCGGCGCCGTGCTCGCCCATCTCGGTCAGCGCCCGCACCCGGATGCCCAGCGCCGTGCCGACCCGGACGCCAAGGCCCTGCGGGGACACGTGGGTCATCGCGGCGGCGGCGAAGTCCTCAGCCTCGGCCAGGTCGCCGTGGCGGAACGCGATCTCCGCGCGGGCCAGCGCCAGCACCGCCTGCCACATCGGCACCTGGCGGCTGGTGGCCTCGCCGAGCAGCGGGACGCACCAGTCCACGGCGAGGTCCGCCCGGTCGGCGAGGACCAGCGCGGACAGCGCGGCCTCGATCGCCTCGACCGTGCCCGCCTCCAGCGGGGTGCCCTGCAGCAGCTCCTCGGCCGCCGCCGCGACGCGCTCGGGATCGTCACCGGTCAGCACCGAGGCGAGCAGCTCGGCGGCGGAGGGCAGCGCCACGGCGCCCACGCCGGGCTCGGCGGGCGTGGCCCGCCCGGCGCGCGGGCCACGGGGCAGGCGCGCGCGCAACGGCGGGTGGTCGGCGGCCAGCTGCTGCCGCAGGGCGAGCAGCTCCGGCTCAGTGCCCTCGGAGCGGGTCCCGAGGTGGGCGAGCACCCCCGTGGCCTCGTCGAGCCTGCCCGACCACAGCAGGCAGCGGACCAGGCGGACCTCGTCGGCCGGGTCGAGCAGACCGGACTCGGCCCGCTGGACCAGTTCGCCGAGGTGCCGCGCGGCCTCCGCCGGGCCGCGGTGCCACAGCGCCAGTACCAGCCGCAGCGTCACCGCGGCCCGCCCGCGCAGCCCCGTGCAGGCCCGGCGCGCCAGCTCCAGGCAGCGCACGGCGAGCTCGATGTCGTCGCGCTCCAGCGCGGTGGTGGCGGCCTCGCGCAGGATGGGCACCACCTCCGGGTCCTGGTCCCAGTCCACCGCGAGCAGCAACCGCGCGGACTCCGCGGCCGGGGCCTCGTCCTCGCGCAGCAGCCACGCCGCGCGCACGTGCAGGTCCACCCGCTCCGCGGTCGACAGGTTCTCCAACGCGGCCTGCCGCGCCGCGGCGTGCCGGAGCCTGCCGCGGTCGAGCAGGCCCGCCGAGGTCAGCGTCCGCACGGACCGCACGACCGTCTCGGCCTCCATGCCGAGCAGCCTGCCCAGCGTCGTGACCGACGCGCCGGGGGCGAACACCGCCAGCGCGGCGGCCACCTCGGCGACGGCCGGTTCGCACCGGTGCAGGCAGGCCAGCACGGCCCGCCGGTAGCCCTCGCCGACGACGGGCTCGGCCGTGCGGCCAGGGGGCAGGACGCGCTGCGCGGCGCGGTAGTCCTCGATCAGCGCGTCCAGCAGCATCGGGTTCCCGCCGCTGGCGTCCAAATACGTCGGCGCGGCGCCGGTCGCCTCCTCGCCCAGTTCCGCCTCCAGCCTGCGCAGCACCCCGGAAGGGGAAAGCGGATACAGCCTGATCCGCTTGCAGGAGGGCTGACTGAGCAACTCCGCCCGAAAATGCAGATACGGCGGGACAACGTGGTCACTTTCGGTGACCACAACCAGAACTCGCGCTACCCGGAGTCGCCGGACCAAATACAGCAGGAATCGCAGCGACGGCCCGTCCGCGTGGTTCACGTCGTCCAGGGCCAGCACCAGCGGGCGGTCGGCGGCCAGCGCGACCAGCGCGGAGCACAGCTCCTCGGCCAGGCGGGCCTGGGCGCCGGAGAGCGCGCCGGGGTCCTCGCCGGAGCCCGCTCCCGACGCGCATCCGGCCAGCGCCGCCGAGGTGTCGGGTCCGACCAGCAGCTCGTCCTGGAACAGTTGCCGCACAAAGGCGAGCGGCAGCGACCGCTCCGCGCGGGAGCCGGTGGCGACGAGCACCCGCGCCCCCGCGGCGACCGCGTCCTCGGTGAGCACTCGCAGCAGTTCGGTCTTGCCGACCGCCACGCCGCCGGAGACGACAGCCACCCTTCCCCCGCCGGCGCGGTCCGCGAGCATCTCGCGCAGGACGCCCGACCCTTCCTCCCGCTCAACGACAACCACACTGCCCCCTAGTCAACCGGCCGATCACCACAGCCGCCCGGTTGGTCGCCGAAACCCACACGACACAGGTGGCCACAACGAGATCGCCCGCCTCAGCGGCAAAAATCCTATCCTTGACACTTCACTAAAGGACGCCACCATTCGGGGTAATCCGATTTACACATTAATGCTGATATCAGAAGAATGGTGTCAACATAACTGCGGCCGGAAATAGAACATTCTGATCCAGCTCGGCGAAGCCCGGACGGGCGCCGGGGCGCGGAGCGCGGGCAGGGGGCAGCGACGGGGCCGCCGCGGGGGCGCGAAAAAGTCGTTGCCGGGTCCGCCGAGGGCGTTCTAGCCTGGCGGCACACGGGAGAGGAGGTGGTCCAACGTTGAATAGCGACAGGACTCGTGAGGTGGCTGTCCGCTAGGACCGCCAACGGCCTTCACAACGTCGGCCCCGTGGTGCACCGCGGGATAAGCGTCCGGCGAATACCAGGCAGCTACCCGACCCCCGGAGCTCCGAGCCACAGTCCAGCTCGGCCTGCACAGCAGGAAGCAGCCCGGGGGTCGCTGCTGTTCACGGGAAGGTGTTGACGGAAAGGGTCAGCGCCTGCGGAACTTCCGCAGCGCGTCGGTCACCTTGCGGCGGGTGTGCGGGTCCTGCGCCAGCCGCCGCGCCTTGTGCTGGAGCTCACGCCCCTTGGGGCTGCGCAGGAAACGCTGGATCTTGCTGAACAGTCCGGCCATGTCGGTCCCCTTTGTCCGCTTTCCTTCGAGTGTGCCAGTTCGGCCGCACGGGCCGTGGTGCAAGCTGGAGAAGCCGCCGCCGCGCTTCCACCCCGCGTGCACCCACCACACGCGCCGAACCCCAGGGACATCCATGCTCGCGACCACCCTCCACGGCCCCGGCGACATCCGCGTCGAGCAGGTGCCCGACCCGGTGATCACCGCGCCGACCGACGCCGTGGTCACGGTCACCCACGCCTGCATCTGCGGCAGCGACCTGTGGCCCTACCAGGGCGTCTCCCCCTCCAAGCCGGGCGCCCGCATCGGCCACGAGTTCCTCGGCCGCGTCGCCGAGGTCGGCGCCGGGGTCACCACCCTGCGCCCCGGCGACCTGGTCGTCGCCCCGTTCATGTTCAGCGACGGCGAGTGCGTCTACTGCCGCGAGCAGCTGCCCACCTCCTGCGTCAACGGCGGCATGTGGGGCAAGGCGAACGACGGCGGACAGGGCGAGGCGCTGCGCGTTCCCTTCGCCGACGCCACCCTGGTCAAGCTGCCCGCCGACGCCGACGAGGCGCTGATGCCCGCGCTGCTGTCGCTGTCGGACGTGCTGCCGACCGGCCACCACGCCGCCAGCATCGCCGGGGTCCGGCCCGGCGCGACGGTCGCGGTGGTCGGTGACGGCGCGGTCGGCCTGTGCGGCGTGCTCGCGGCCCGCCGCCTCGGCGCGGAGCGCATCATCGCCATGGGCCGTCACGAGGCCCGCACCGCCATCGCCCGCGCCTTCGGCGCCACCGACGTGGTCGCGGCGCGCGGCGAGGAGGCGGTGGCCGCGGTCGCCGAGCTGACCGGCGGCGAGGGCGCGCACGCGGTGATCGAGGCGGTCGGCACCGCCCAGTCCATGCAGACGGCGATCTCGATCACGCGCCCCGGCGGCGGCATCGGCTACGTGGGCGTGCCGCACGTCGGCGGCGAGGGCCTGGACATCAACCGCCTGTTCACCCGCAACATCGCGCTGCGCGGCGGGGTGGCCCCCGCCCGCTCCTACATCGAGGAGCTGCTGCCGGACGTGCTCTCCAGGGCCATCGACCCGTCCCCGATCTTCGACAGCACGATGAAGCTGTCGCAGGTGGCGGAGGGCTACGCGGCGATGAACGAGCGCAGGGCGCTGAAGGTCCTCATCACCCCGTGACCCCGGCTCGGCGCCGTCCCGGCGGGGTCAGGGGAAGATCTCGCCGGGACCCGAGCGACCGCCGCCGCCCTCGCCGCCGGGGTCGGGGGGCTGCGAGGAGCTCGTCGGGCCCTGGGTCTTGGTCGGCGTCGTGGTCGTCGGCTTCGACGGCGTGGTCGTCGTCGGATGCGTCGTGTGGGTGGTGGTCGGGTGTTCCGCGGTGGTCGAGCTGACCGGCGGCGGGAGCACCGTGTGCGACCGGCCCCTGCGGGATGTCGTCGTCTCCTCGCCGCTGACCAGGGGCACCGAGCTCGGGACGTGGACGGGCTGCTCACCGCCGACGCCACCGGTGCCCGGCGGGTCGGGGCGGTCGAGCAGCACGGCCACCGCCAGGGCCGCGCCCGCGGTGAGGACCGCGACGCCGACCCCGGCGGCGACCTTCGCGGAGGTGCCGCGGTACCACGGGGCCGAGGCGGCGGCCGCCGCCTTGAGCGCGGGCTGGACGCGGGTCGGCTCGCCCTTGACCAGCGAGGCCGTCGCGCCGGTTCCCGCGGAGACCAGGACCGTCGCCGCCTCGTCCTCGCCGAGGTCGCCGAGGGCCACCCGGCGCAGGACGGCCTCCACCTCGGCCGGGGCGGGGCGCTCCTCCGGCTCCTTGCGCAGCATCGCCTCGATCAGCGGGCGCAGCGGACCGGCCTTGACCATCGGCTCCGGGTCCTCGGTGAGCACCGCGGTCAGCGTCGGCAGCGCGCCGGTGCGGTCGAAGGGCGGCTTGCCCTCCACGGCCGCGTACATGGTGGCGGCCAGTGACCACAGGTCGGAGGCGGAACCGACCTCCAGGCCGCGGGCGCGTTCCGGGGCGATGTAGCCGGGCGCGCCGACCAGCATCCCGGAGACGGTCAGCGAGGCGTCGCCCTGCACGGTCGCGATGCCGAAGTCGGTCAGCACCGTGCGGCCGGTGTCGTGCACCAGCACGTTCCCCGGTTTCACGTCGCGGTGCAGGATGCCGTGCTCGTGTGCGGCGCTGAGGGCGGCGAAGACCTGCAGGGCGATCGCGGCGACCCGGCTGGGCGGCAGCGCGCCGTCCTGCTCGACGACCTGGGCCAGCGACCGCGCCCGGACCAGCTCCATCACGATCCACGGGCGGCCGTCCTCGTCGACGACGTCGTAGACCGTCACCACGTTGGGGTGGCTGATCCTGGCCGCCGCGCGGGCCTCGCGCATGGTGCGCTCGGCCAGCGAGCGGCGCTCGTCGTCGCTGACCCAGGCAGGGGCGGTGACCTCCTTGACCGCGACGTCGCGGCGCAGCATCTCGTCGACCGCGCTCCACACGGAGCCCATGCCACCGCGCCCGATCAGGTCGCCGAGGCGGTAGCGCCCGCCCAGCAGCCGTCCCTGATCGTCGTCGGGCTCTGTCGACGTCATCGCTTACCCCGGATCCCCACGGTCGTCGGTGTCGGTGTCCCCCTAAGCCTAGGAGGATCGGCCCCCCGGTCGGATGACAAAACACCGGCGGGCTTGCGGCACTCCGCGGGTATTCCCGGACGCACAGCTGTGACCTGCGACTACTCCATTCGATGGACGGTGTGGCGGGAACCACGTCGCGAGAAGGCGCACGTGGTGCAACCCCGGGGCGCGCTGCGCCGTTAGGCGGTACCGGCTGATCGGGACGGAGCCTCCCCGAAAGCAGTTATCCGGATTATGGTGATTCCGGTTACTCGGTAACCAAACCCTGCGCTCACGTCGCACGCCGACGAGGAGGCCAGCCCGGAGACGGCGGGCTCGCCTCCCCGGCGTTCCCGGTCGTCCACCGGCGGCGTCGTCCGCGTGCCGCCGGCGTCCTGACCGGCCCGCGCGGATCTCCATCACGGCTTCGCCCTCCCCTGCCCGGCGATGCCGTCAGTTCCCTGTGCTCCGTCTCCTCATCACGAATGGGGGCAGTGACATGGCTCCGTCCACCGGCTCCACCAGCTGGTTCTGCTGCGGCTCCGCCTGGGGTCCGTGCGGCTCCACCGGCAAGGGCTCCTGCGGGACCTGCAACTCCGCGAGCATGCAGTGCGCGTGGCCCAACGCGTCCGACGCCTGCTACGCCATCACCCGGCCCGACAAGTGCGGCAAGGACCTGGCCCGCCGCACCTGCGGGCACCAGTTCACGATCACCAGCCTGTGCAACAACAAGGCCGTCCGGGTCAAGATCGCCGACTGCGGGCCGCAGACCGACCTGTGGTGCGGCGAGAAGAGCTGCTGCGGCAGCAAGTGCGGCACCAACCGGATCATGGACCTGACCCCTGCCGCGTTCAGCGCGATCGGCAGCCTCTCCGCGGGGCGCCTGCCCTGCACGGTCGCGAGCTGAGGGGGCCGGGATGAGCAACGACAACGGCCTGGGACGCAGGCGGTTCCTCAGCACGGCGGTGCTCGGCGGCGCGGCCGTGGTGGGCGCGACCGCGTTCGGCTCGCTCGCCCCGGAGCAGGCGCTGGCCTCCCCGGCGCTCGACCTCGACCCCGGCGCGCCGGACCCGAACTTCGCCGAGGGCCGGATCTCGGCGATCACCGGGTCGATGCTGCTGGTGACCGGGTCCGACCGGACGCTGCACCGGATCCACGTCACCGGCGGCACCAGCGTCTGGAAGCTGCGGCCGACCACCTTCGACGAGATCCGCGTCGGCGACGGGCTCTACGCCCGCGGCGCGCGGCTGGACGACGGCACCCTCGCCGCGGACGCGCTGTGGGTCAACATCGTCAACCTGACCGCCCACATCACCGCGATGGACCGGGACGTGCTGCACCTGGACCACCACGGTGACCGGGTGGTCGGCCACGTGGTCGCGGGCACCACCGCAGCGGTCTACAACAACACCCCCGCGGTCTCCGACCTGTCGCTGTTGCAGGTCGGCAGGCACGTGCAGGTGATCGGCGCGTGGCGGCCGGACACCAACGAGGTGGACATCGCCACGGTGTTCGCCGCGGCCTGATCCGGGCGACCACGAGGGATCCGGGCGTCCCTGCCGCGCCCGGATCCCTCCACCCACCGGCGGGAGGAGATCCCCGATGTTGTTGTCCTCGCAGGTTTTCGTGGTCGCGGTGGTGCTGGCGTGGACCGGCGGTGTGAAGCTCTTCGGCCGGTCGCCGGAGCTCGCCGCGCGGCGCACGGCGCTGGACCGGCTGGTCGGCAAGGGTCGCGAGCTGACCGCCTACCGCGCGGTCGGCGTCGTCGAGCTGACGCTGGCCTTCACGCTCGCCCTGCCCCCGGCGGAGCCGGCCGAGGCCGCCGCGGCGACCCTGCTGGCACTGGGCTTCGTCGGCTACCTGCTCTACGCCCGCCAGGTCCGGCCGGAGTCCGACTGCGGGTGCATGGGCGGCAGGGGCGGGCCGATCGGCTGGCGCACGCTCAGCCGGGCGGGCCTGCTCGTGCTCGTCTCCGCGCTGGCCGTGGGCGCCGGTGGCGAACCGGGCTCCGCGCTGGTCGTGCTCGCGGAGGTCCTCCTGTTCGTCGCGCTGTCGGCGGAGCTGGACCGGTACTGGCTGATCCCCTTGCGGCGCTTGAGGATTCGGCTCAGCCACCCGCTCGCCGGTCTGCCGGAGCGGGTGCCGCTGGAGGCGGGCGTCGAGCAGGTGGAGCGCAGTGACGCCTACCGCGCGGTCGCCGCGCTGCTGCGCTCGGACGTGCGCGACACCTGGACGGAGGGCGGGTGGCGCTTCCTCAGCTACTCCGCCCGCTACCAGGACCGCGCGGCGACCGTGGTGTTCGCCGTGCCGGGCGAGCGGTTCTCGCCGGAGGACGTGCGCGCCGCCCTGGTCGACGAGCACAGCGAGGAGACGCTGTGGAGGTTCGAGCCCGTTGCCGCATGAGCGACTTTGACCCGATCTTTAGGGAGCACCTTTCGCGGGTATAGCCCTATCACTGCTCTCTTAGCTCGAATAGGTCCTACCTTTTCTTGACCGCGCGAGAACGGCGGGTGTACAGCTCAGGGAGTCTCGAACCGTGCGACTCCGGGCCTCCCGCCGCGGGCTCGGCTGGAGGAGCAGCCATGCCGTTCACCCACCGAGTCGTCGCGCTGCTGTTGGCCGCGGCGCTGTCGTCCACCGTCCCGGCAGCCGCCGCGGCCCCCGCGCCAACGGACTGGTCCAAGTCCGTGGTGGAGTCGACGATGAAGCGGTACACCCCGGCCACCCTCGGCGGCTGGGGCTACACCAGGGGCCTGTACCTGCACGGGCAGTACCTGGTCTACAAGCGCACTGGCGACAAGCGCTACCTGGACTACGTCCGGGCGTGGGTCGACCGCTTCGTCTCCGCCGACGGCAGCATCGACAACGGTTTCAGCAACCTCGACGCGATGCGCTCCGGCACACTGCTGATCCTGCTGCACGCCGAGACCGGGCAGGCGAAGTACCGGAAGGCGGCCGACAAGATCCGCGCGGTGATCACCTCCTACCCGCGAACCTCCGACGGCGGGATGTGGCACGCCAAGAGCAGGGTCGGCCAACTCTGGGCGGACGGTGTCTACATGGCGCAGCCCTTCCTCGCCATGTACGGCAAGGCGTACGGCGACGAGAAGTACGCCTACGACGAGGCCGCCAGGAACATGACCGCGTACTTCAAGCACCTCAAGGCGGACAACGGCCTGCTCTGGCACGCCTACGACGAGCAGGGCGACGAGCCGTGGGCGAACAACCCCGGCAAGCACTCCGCCGAGCACTGGGCCCGGGCCATCGGCTGGTTCGGCATGACCGCGATCGACCTGCTGGAGATCCTGCCGGCCGACCACCCGCGCCGGGCCGAGCTCATCGGCATCGTGCGGCACCTCGCCCGCGGCTACGAGCGGTACCAGGACCAGGCGACCGGCCGCTGGTTCCAGGTCGTCGACAAGGGCGGTGACGCCAGGAACTGGACCGAGACCTCGGCTTCGTCGATGTACACGTTCATGCTCTCGCGCGGTGTGCAGCGCGGATACCTCGACGCGAAGTACGCGGCGGTGGCGGCGAAGGGCTACCGGGGCGTGCTCGCGAAGGTGTCGGTGAACCCGGAAGGGCTCACCGACATCCAGGACATCTCCGAGGGCACCAACGTCGGCGACGCGAGCTACTACTTCAACCGCAAGCGCGTCACCAACGACCTGCACGGGCTCGGCGCGTTCCTCATCATGTCCGAGCAGCTCCGTTCAGCAGGACGTTGAGGCCGGTCGGCCGGCGAAGCGGGCGGAAAGCCACTCCACCGCCAGCGGGGTCGCGACCACGTCACCGGTGATGTGCCCGGCCAACGGGATGGTGCGCCACTGCGCCTTCGCTCCGAGGGCGCAGTAGGAGCTCAGCAGCGGCTTGGCGATGTCGTGCGGGATCAGCGGATCGACGTCACCGTGCACCAGGTAGACGGGGGCACCGGGCGCCTTCTGCCCCGCCCGGTTCTCCGCGAGCCGCGCCTGCCACTGCGGGTTCGCCAGCGGGTCTGGGACCGAGGCGATCGTGGCGAAGCTCTGGAAGGCGTTGCGCGGCACCATGACCGCGACGCAGTCCTTGCTGGTCTCCGCGACGAGGCGACGGCCGTGGGCGTTGAGGATCTCCTCGAAGGGCAGCTCCGGATAGGCGGCCTTGTAGCCCGCCATCACTCCGACCGCGAGGCCGAAGAACGGGCCGCCGTTCATCACCGGCGCCAGCGCGGCGAGGTCGCGGGGCACACCGCCCGCTGCCACCCCGACGAGGTTGAGCTCGGGAGCGTAGGACGGCTGGAGCTCCCCAGCGAACGCGGACGCCTGGCCGCCCTGCGAGAAACCCCAGAGCCCGACGGGCCCGGCCGGGCTGAGGCCGGGCCCGGTGAGGCGCTGCGCGGCGCGGGCGGCGTCGAGCACGCTGCGCCCCTCCGCCTGGCCCACGGCGTAGGTGTGCACCCCGGGCGTGCCGAGGCCCTGGTAGTCGGTGATCACCACGGCCCAGCCCTTGAGCAACGGCTGGGCGATCAGCGCGACCTCGTTCTCGATCCCCGCGCGCAGCGTGAACGACGGCGCGCAGATGTCGCCCAGCCCGTGGGTGCCGACCGCGTACGACAGCAGCGGGCGCGGCCCGGCGGTCCACGGCGTCGGCGGCACGAGCACCGTGCCGGAGACGGCGATCGGCAGACCGGTCGCGGAGGTGGAGCGGTAGAGGACCTGCCACGCCTCGACCGGCGCTGGCAGCACCGCGACCTTGACGGTGATCTTCCTTGACCGGATCACGTCACCGGGTTCGCCGGGCGGCAGCGGGCTCGGCGGCTGGTAGAAGGGATCGGCCGACGGCACCGGGACCGGGGCGGCGACCGCGGGCGACGGGGCGATGACCAGCAGCAGGAGCAGGGAGACGAGCGCGGCGAGACGGGTACGGGAGAACGGCGACATCGACGACTCCTTCGCAAGCTACCCAACTTTGATAAGCAGGGTTTTCACAAAGTAGCCACCGTTACCGCAATCTGACAATCCCCATGACCAGTCCTGCTCTACGCTGGTGATCACCAAGACCGCAGGAGGACCCATGGCTCGATCGACACGCACCTACCGGGGCGTGCCCGCCGAGCAGCGCAGGGCCGAGCGCCGCACCCGGCTGCTCCACGCCGCGCTGGAACGCTTCACCAGCGAGGGGTACCACGCCAGCCGGATCGAGCGGATCTGCACCGACGCCGGGGTGTCGACCAGGAACTTCTACGAGGAGTTCCCGACCAAGCAGGCGCTGCTGCTCACGCTGCACCACCAGATCAACGAGACCGCGCTGGAGCGGGTGGCGACGGCACTGGAGCGGCTCACCGACGAGGACGTGCCGAGCCGGATCACCACGCTGCTGAGCGCCTTCATGGCCAGCGTCACCGCGGACCCCCGGCTCCCCCGGCTGAACTACGTCGAGGCGGTCGGCGTCAGCCCCGAGCTGGAGCGCCAGCACCAGGAGTGGGTGGCGCGGTGGGCCGCGCTGATCGCGGACGAGGCCGCGCACGCCGCCTCGGTCGGCCACGCCCCGGAGCGCGACTACCGGCTGATCTCCATCGCCCTGGTCGGCGTGGTGACCGGCCTGCTGCGCGAGTGGCAGGCCCACGACAACCTCCGGCCGGTCGAGGAGATCACCGAGGCGATCCGGCACGTCATGGTCGCCGCGATCACCGCTCCCTGACGGCGTCCTGGTCCTCGAACCCGCCGAAGGCCCGCCGCTTGAGCGCGGGAACCGCGTCGAGCACCCGGAAGACCCCCCTCGACGTCAGCCGCGCCGCCTTGGTGCCACCGACGGCGCGCTGAGCCGCTTCGAGCGAGGTCCGCACGGCGGCGAAGCCGTACCCGGTCATCTCCGCCTCGTACTCGGCGATACCGCCGACCAGTGGTCCACCGCGGTCGGCCGCGACCAGCTTGCGGCACAACAGCTGCGCGTCACGGAGAGCGGTGTTCGCGCCGATCCCCCGGAACGGCGTCATGCTGTGGACCGCGTCGCCGAGCAGGGTCACCGCGCTGCTCGTCCACTTCTCCACGGCGACGGCGGAGCGGATCGGGAGCGCGGTCAACGTGTCCACTTCGGACAGAGCGACCATCGCCCGGAGCTGCGGCGCCCACCCCGTGGTCATCTTCAACGCGAGATCGCGAAGTTCCAGGCACCCCAGGGACTCCACGTCGGTGCCGTAGTACTCGCGCTTCGCCGCGAACGCCCAGAAGACGTAGGGCTTGGTGTTGTCGAACAGCGCACCGGGGTCGTCCCGGTCGTTGACACCGACCCCACCGTCGAGTTCGTGCGGCGCGACGAACATGCTGCAACTCTTGGGTGGCATCACGCTCAGCGGCCCCGAGCGCAGCTCGGGAGGCAGCAGCGCCCGGCTCTCCTCGGTCAGCATGTACTTGCCCGCGATCGCCACGATGCCCGTGTCCACGCGTCCGGCGTGCGGGAGGTACTGCGCGCGAACCCGCGAGCCACCACCGTCCGCACCGACGAGGACGTCTCCGGTCGCCGAGGTCCCGTCGGCGAAATGCGCTGTGACGCGGCCGTCCGGCTCCAGCTCGTAGCGCTCGAACTTCTTGTCGAAGTGGACCACGTCCTCCAAGCCCGACAACAGGATCTGGCGCAGCGTGATCCGGCTGACCCCGTAGTGACCGTCCTCCGGCGCGCTCGAACCACCGGTGGTGATGTCCTCGTCCAGGCGCAGCAACCGCTTCATGCGCTCGGTGACGAAGGTGAGTTCGTTGCCGCCCTTGCCGCCACTGGCGACGAACGCGGCGAAGAGCTCCGGCGGCAGGCAGTCGCTGAGCGCCCGGCTGCCGTGCGGGTTGATGTGGATCCTGAAGCCCTGCAACCGATCCGCGCGATGCCGGTCCCGCTCGTGGACCGCGACGGCCACCCCCGACTTGCGCAGCCCCTGCGCGAGCGCGAGCCCACCGATGCCGCCCCCGACGATGATCACCCGCGTCATGCCTCACTCCATCCGAAACGTCGTTTGGCGCGGAACGCGCGCTGCTGCTCGGCCCCCTTCTCCGCCCAGTCGGCGATCAGCCGGTCGAGCAGCGCGGTCAGGGTTCGGACGTCCTCCGCCGACCAGTCCGCGACCACGGCGCCGAACACCTCAGCTCCGGCCTCGGCGAACTGCCGCACCTGCTCGCGGCCCGAGTCGGTCACCTCGATCAGCGAGGCACGGCGGTCACTGGGGTCGGTCGTCACGACGAGGTGCCCCAGTTCGGCCAGCACCTGGACGTGCCGGGTCACCGAGGACGGGAGCACGTCCAGCACCTCGGCCACCTCGCCCGGCCGGACCCGGCCGCGCTCGGCGGCGACCCGCAGGACGCCGACGCGCACCGGGTCGTAGGCCCGCGCGGTGCCCCGGCGCAACGCCTCACCCATCCGCTCGACCGTGGCCGCGAGGCCGGACACGTCCCTTTTGCTTGCTTGCATGAAACAAACACTACGACAGTTGTTTCATCGAAGCAATCACCTGCCCTGCCTACACTCGGCCCGGTGGGAGCCAGCACCGAAGTCCAGACCGAACTGCGCACGCTGACCGGCTGGGGGCGCACCGCGCCGACCACCGCCCGCGTGATCAGCACCGACAACATCGACGAGATCGCCGGCGCCGTGCGCACGGCGGGCCCGCGCGGCGTGATCGCGCGCGGCCTCGGCCGCAGCTACGGCGACTCCTCGCAGAACGCGGGCGGCCTGGTGGTCGACATGACCGCGTTGGACAAGGTGCACCTGATCAACGTCGACGAGGCCACCGTCGAGGTCGACTCCGGCGTCAGCCTGGACACCCTGGTCCGCAGGCTGCTCCCCTACGGCCTGTGGGTCCCGGTGCTGCCGGGCACCCGCCAGGTCACCGTCGGCGGCGCGATCGGCGCGGACGTGCACGGCGGCAACCACCACACGCAGGGCAGCTTCTGCAACCACGTGCTGTGGATGGACCTGCTCACCGCGGACGGCCAGGTCCGCCGCCTCACCCAGGACGATGACGTGTTCTGGGCGACGGCGGGCGGCATGGGCCTGACCGGCATCGTGCTGCGGGCCGCCATCCGCCTCAAGCGGGTGGAGACCTCCTACTTCCTCGCCGACGTCGAGCAGACCGACAACTTCGACGAGCTGCTGGAACGGTTGCAGGACAACGACGACCAGTACACCTACTCGAAGTCCTGGTTCGACTCGCTGATCACCGGCGAGCGCATGGGCCGGGGCACCCTGCTGCGCGGCTGGCCCGCGAAGCTGGAGGACCTGCCGAAGAAGCTGCGCAAGGACCCGCTGAAGTTCGACGCGCCGCAGATCTTCACCGCACCGGACATCTTCCCCAACTGGTGCCTGAACAAGTTCACCGCGAAGATCATCAACGAGGCGTACTACCGGATGGGCGCAACGAGATTCGGCTCGGTGCAGAACATCACCCAGTTCTTCCACCCGCTGGACCTGGTCGGCGAGTGGAACCGGGGCTACGGCAGCAACGGTTTCCTGCAGTACCAGTTCGTCGTCCCCTTCGGCCAGGAGCCGTTCCTGCGCACCACCATGGAGAAGATCTCCTCCTCCGGCCACATCTCCTGCCTGAACGTGCTCAAGCGGTTCGGAGCGGGCAACTCCGGCCACATCTCCTTCCCGGAGCCGGGCTGGACCCTGGCGGTGGACATCCCGATCAAGCCGGGCCTGCACCGGCTCTGCGACGAGCTCGACGAGATGGTGCTCGACGCGGGCGGCCGCCTGTACCTGGCGAAGGAGTCGCGCACCCGCGCGGAGACGATCGAGAAGATGTACCCGCGCATCGACGAGTGGCGCAAGATCCGGGCCGCGGTCGACCCGGACGGCGTCTTCATCTCCGACCAGTCCCGCCGCCTGGCCCTCTGACCTCTTCTTCCCACCGTGGCCCCGTTGTGAGCACATAACGGGGCCACGGTTCTCCTGCGCGAGGATGACTTCCTGCAACCGTTGTGGCGCAAGGCTTTCTTCGCCCGCACCACTCGAATGCGGCGAGGGTGGTTTCGTCCACGACGTCGACCAGTTCGCCCCGGACGGCGACCAGGCCCGATCAGCAGGTGTTCTACTGGATGCCGATCGACGGTTCCCGGCACGCGATCTGCGGCGAGACCGGCCAGACCCTGTGCGGCGAGTCCATCGTGATCCGCCCGGCCGCCGAGACCGAGTGGATCACCTGGCCGACCTGCGACAAGTGCTGGCAGGTGGCCAAATCCGTGCTCGGCGAACTCAAACGCACCCGCCCCCGCCTCTGGTAACCACCCCCGCAGGCGCCCCATCACCACACCGGTGAGTGGGGCGCTTTTGTGTTCCCCCATGCGCCGCTGACACCTGTGGCGTGACAGTTCCCCGCCCTGTCTGTGGTAGACGCGCTGATTTCCCTACCCCGCAAGGACTCGGCGGCTCCGCTCGTGGCGGCCAGGTCCGCTCTCGGCGGCATGCCGGTCACCCGGTTGGGGAGTGGTGCGTCTTCGATTTCCCTTTCACCCCAACGGTTTCACCCGCTCGTGCTTTGCTGTCGATCATGTGTTCGAGTTCAATGGAGTGTGACGAAAGGAGGTGATTCCCCTTGGACACCCACGACTACATCGATCACTTGTCGGAGCACCTCGCCACCGGCCGCTCCCACCAGATGCCCGAAGCCGAGATCCTGCCCATGTTGCAGGCCCTGGAAAAGGCCTCCCGCCTCATCACAGCCGTCTCCCACGAGTTAGCGACCCAGGCCGAGCAGCGCAGCCTGCACACCCAGCACGGCTGCCGCGACATCGCCGCCCTCCTGCGGGGCGCGCTCAACCTCACCCCGCTCGAAGCCCGCCGACGCGGCCGTCTCGTCCACGAACTCCCCACCCTCCCCTCGACGCAGCAGGCGTTGCGGGAGGGTGAGATCACCCTCGACCACGCCCTGGCCGTCTCCGACGTCCTCCGCGCCCTCCCGGCCACCCTCCCCGTGGAAGTCACCGACGACGCCGAGAAGGTCCTGGCCGAGCAGGCCCGGTTCCTCAACCACAAAGAACTGCAGAAGGCCGGAAAACACCTCCGCGCCGTCCTCGACCAAGACGGCACCCTGGCCGAGGAGAACGAAGGCATCGCCAAACGCTTCCTGCGCGTCTCCCAGGACGCGAAGGGCTGGGTGCACCTCACCGGGTGTCTGGACCCCGAAGGCGGGGAAGCGTTCCGCACCGCGATCCACGCGTTGTCCAAACCTCAACCCGCCGCCGACGGCGACGTCGACCTCCGCTCGACCGACCAACGCCAAGCCGACGCCCTGGTCGCCTTGACCACCCAAGCCCTGCAAGCCGGTGAGCTGCCCAAGGTCGGCGGGGAACGCCCGCACATCAGCGTCACCATCGACTACGCCGACCTCCGCGACGGCCTCTCCAGCGGCTGGGCCTCCTGGGGCGGGCCGATGACGGCGAAGACGATCCGGCGGATGGCCTGCGACGCCAAGATCATCCCGGTGGTGCTGGACACCATGGGCATTCCCCTGGATGTCGGCCAGGCCCAGCGCACCGTCACCGGCCCCTTGCGCACAGCGTTGGCGGTGCGGGACAAGGGGTGCGCGTTCCCCGGGTGCACGATGCCCGCGGCGTGGGCGGATGCCCATCACGTGATCCACTGGTCCGAAGGCGGCCCGACAGCCCTGTACAACACGGTGCTGCTGTGCCGACATCACCACACCGTGATCCACGACGGCGACTGGGAGATCGAGTTCGACAACGGGTTGCCGGTGTTCATCCCACCCAGCTGGGTTGATCCACAACGACAACCCCGCCGCAATATCCGGACGGCGTGGCAGACCGTGCTGCCGACCGGCGGTGGTCGGTACGAGAACCCGGGGTAGTGGGCTGGCGGGTCCCGGATCGCTCTCCCGCACGTAATTGCCGTCGTCCTGGACGGGTGACCACGCCTGCCCACCGCTAGGTTCCTGGGTGGGTTGACCTGCCGGGGCTGAGTCCAAAGATCGGTTTTCTTGAGAACGTAACGGGTTGCTGGGAGGACGGGAGGATGCTCAACGGGCTTCGGACGTCAGGGGCACGCAACGGTAGCTGGGGCAGGAACCCCGCCCGAACCCATGCTCAGCGCGCTGGAAGGACGGGGCACAACCCGACGAAACCCCTCACGTATCAATGCCAGCCCCAACGCCCCTCCCCACAACACCCGACCGACCCCCCTCACCCAGCAACACCTGACCGAACCCGCTCACGCAGCAACACCCGACCGAGACCCGGAGAAAAGGAACGACCCGGCGACCCACAAGGCTGCATCCCCGCTGATCGGGGCCTACTGTCGAAGGCATGACGTGGCCGAAGAACTGGCCCATCCGGCCGATCTCCCCGCCGCCGTGGGCACGGCAGGAACCCACCTGGCGCGGCGCGAGACCGGCGCTCATCGCCTCCGCGCTGGACAAGGCCCTTGCCAGACCCTCCGGCAACTGGTTCGTGTTCGCGGCCAGCTCCGAGGTCACCTCGGCGCGCCCGTTGGGCAGGCGGGTCGCGGGCCGGGAGCTCGTCGCGTGGCGGGACCAGGGCGGCGAATTGCGGATCGGCCCTGGTGCGTGCCCGCACCTCGGCGCGCCGTTGTGCGATGCCGCCGTGGACGGGGGTTCGCTGGTGTGCCGGTGGCACGGGTTGGCTTTGGGCGGGGACGCGCCCGTGCTCGGGTGGCGGTGTCATCCCGCGCATGACGACGGTGTGCTCGCGTGGGTGCGGCTGGACGAGGTCGGGGGCGAGGTCCCGCTGGAGCGGCCCGTGCTGCCCGAACGGCCTCCGCGTGACACCTCACTTGACGCCGTGGCAACCGTGCTTGGTCGGTGCGAGCCCGAGGACGTCGTGTTCAACCGGCTCGACCCGTGGCACGGGGCTTGGTTCCACCCGTACTCCTTCGCCGAGCTTCGAGTGCTCGACGCCGGTGACGAGGAGTTCCTCGTCGAGGTGACCTTCCGCCTGGCCAAGCGGGTCGGGGTACCCGTGCTCGCACGGTTCACCTGCCCCGAGCCGCGCACCGTCGTCATGCACATCGTGGAGGGCGAAGGCGTTGGCAGCGTTGTGGAAACGCACGCCACTCCCCTGGGCGTCGGTGCCGACGGTGTTCCCAGGACCGCCGTGATCGAGGCGACCATCGCGCACTCCCCGCGCCCCGGCTTCTCGTACGCGCGGACCGTGGCGCCGGCGCTCAGGCCCGTGATGCGGTGGGCGGCGAAGCGGCTGTGGCGCGACGACATCGCATACGCCGAGCGGCGGTACGAACTGCGCAGCACCGGGCGGTGGCCCGGATAGTCCGCGTCGGTGTGGGTATCCGAGCCGCATGACTCTCCGTGCGCTGGTGCTCAACTGCACCTTGAAGAAGTCCCCCACCGAGTCCAACACCGAGCGGTTGGCGTCCGTCGTCACGACCGAGCTGGAGCGGCTGGACGTCTCGGTGGAGGAGATCCGGCTGGTCGACCTCGACATCCCGCCCGGGGTCGAGACCGACGTCGGCGCGGGTGATCCCTGGCCAGCGGTGCACGAGAAGCTGCTGAGCTCGGAGATCCTGGTGTTCGCGACGCCGACCTGGCTGGGGCGGCCGTCGTCGGTCGCGCAGCGGGCGCTGGAACGGATGGACGCGATGCTCGCCGAGACCGACGACGAGCGGCGGCCTGTCGCGTACAACCGGGTGGCGGGGGTGGTCGTGACCGGCAACGAGGACGGGGCGCACCACGTGATCAGCGAGATCAGCGGCGGGCTCGGTGACATCGGCTACACCGTTCCCGGGCAGGCGTGGACCTACTGGAACCGGGGTCCGGGACCCGGTCCGTCCTATTCGGACACCGATGAGGGCAAGGACTGGTCGCACAGCACCGGACGGGCGATGGCGGGCAATCTGGTGGCCGTGGCGCGCGCCCTGCGTGACCAGCCAATTCCACCACCGAGAAGTTGATCACCTGATCGTGTGAGGTTCCTGGGCGCGCGGACAGGGTAGAACCGGTGCCGCAACCACTCACGCCCTCCCTGGAGTCCCCATGCGCGCACTGGTGCTCGACTGCACGCTCGACAGCCGCTCCGAGCCCACCATCTGTTCGGATCTGCGGTCCTGGGGAGTGCGCGTCGACTGGGTGCCCGCAACGGAGGTGCCCGCGTCGGTGACCGACTACGCCGTCGTGGTGATCGTCACTCCGGGCTGGCTGGGGCATCCGTCCAGGCTGGCGCAGTGGGTGCTCAACCGATTGCCCGGCGGGAGTCCGACCACAGTGGCCGGTGTCGCCTCGCTCAACGAGCTCGCCGACGGCCGGTGGACGCGGACCACGCTGTCCTCGCACCTGTGGAACCGCGGCTACACGGTCCCGGTCCGCCCCACCGCCACGCACTTCGTCCGGACCGCGATCCAGGCGCGGCGCAACCGGACGTTGACCACCGCTAGCTGAACCGGTCGGCGAGCCCGCGCAACGGCGCCCATCTCCCCGAGGTCGGAACCGTCCACAGTGGATGTCCTTGCACGCCGAAGAGCCTCAGCAGCAGGTTCGCCGCGTGCATCCCGGTCGTCGCCGCGCGCTCCATCAGCGCCACCGGTAGGTCGATGCGGACGAGGTCCCCTGCCAGCACGAGACCTTCCTGCGGGGTCCGCACCGTCGGGCGGTGCGCGAACCCGCCGGGCGGGAACAGCGGACAGTCCTCACGCAGCTCGTGGCGTTCGTCGACGATTCGCGCCGACGCGGTTTCCGGGTAGACGCGGTACAGCTCCGCGATGAGCCGTGCGCGTGCACTGTCCACATCGGTCAGTGCGTAGCCGTGCGTCTCCACCACGGAACCGCCCGTGCGGGCCGCCCAGTCCCGTGACTCGCGCTCGTAGCGGTTGAGCACGCTCACGTTGTCGAGCGGCCCGTATCCGCTGGTGCCGAGGAAACCCGGGCGGCCGGCGCGAACGGGCCGGTCCAGCCACAACCGCGAGACGAGAAACGGCGGCGCCGTGCGCAGGCCCGCGATCCGGGCCCGCCACGGTTCGTCGCCGAGCGCCGGAGACGCCGAGACGAGCGAGCGCAGCCCCGTGACGTCGGCAGCGAGGACGACGCCGTCAACCTCCAGATCGTCCACGACGAATCGGCGCGCACCTCCGGGACGGATCGTGCGCACCGTGGCGCCCAGGTGGATCTCCGCACCGCGCGCCGCGAGGTAGGCGCCGAGGGGGTCCCACAACGCGGCGGGGAAGGAGTCGGCCGCGACGTCGAAGACCAGCCCCTCGCTGGAGCCGAGGAAGTAGAGGTGGAACATCGTCGCCAGCTCGGCGGCGGAGAGGTCGCTCGGCGCGGCGAAGAAGCTGCGGGAGAACACCTCGAACGCCAGGTGCCTCGCGGCGCGCGGGAAACGCAGTCGTTCCAGGAACTCCTCGGCGTTGACGTGGTCGAGCTTGTCGTAGGTGCCCGGCACCTGGACGTCCACCAGTGGCAATGCGGCACGGGCGTTGAGCCGGGTGAGGTCCCGCAACGTGAAGGTGGGGCTGTTGAGGGCGAACGCGACCGCGTTGAACGGCGGGGTTCTCGGGAGGTTCTGGAAGGTGTCGCGGTAGCCGTCGCTGTGCACGAGCGGGTAGTCCCGCATCGGGGTGAGCGCCGCGAGCATCGGGTCCGTGCGCCGGAGCAGCGCGCGGAGGTTGTAGTACTGGCGGAAGAACGCGTGGAATCCCCGGTTCATCGTCGCCGATGAGCCGTCCGCCAGGCGGATCGGCCAGCCGCCGACGCGCCCGCCGAGGTACGACTCGCGCTCCAGCAGCACCACGCGCACGCCGCGTTCGACCAGCGCGGTCGCGGCGGACAGTCCGGCGATCCCGCCGCCCACCACGGCCACGACGCGATCCTCGGCGGACGGGCGACCGGGTGCGGCGCGGTGCAGGACGGCGCGACGGTCGCGGCCGGGCAACGGGCTCACCGCTGCGGCCCGCGCGCGAAGAAGGTGTGTGCGACACCGCGTTGCCAGCCCGACATCCGTCCTGTTCGGACGGTGTTGAACCCGTTGTTCCACAAGCGTTTCTCGAAGGCTGCCACGCCGTCGAAGTCCAACACGCTGCGCCAGAGGTAGCGGTAGAGGGAGGCGTCCCCGGACGCGAGGCGGCCAGCCGGGATGATCACCGTCCAACACACCGCGGTCCACACGGCCTTGGCGACGGCCGAGTCGGCAACGGAGTACTCGTGCGCGACGAACGGGGCCCCTGGACGCAGGAGGTCGCGAACCGCGCGCAGCACCGCGTCGGGGTCGGACAGGTTGCGCACCAGGTAGGCGGCGAAGATTCCGTCGAACGGGCCGCGCACTCCCGAGTCGGCGAGGTCCTCGGCTCGCGAGTGGACGAAGCTGACGGTCGACGGCCAGCTCTTCTCCCTGGCGCGAGCCAACATTCCCGATGACCCGTCAACCGCCACGATCTCCGCTTCCGGGGCCGCGTGCAGCAGCGCGGCGGTCGAGGCTCCGGTCCCGCATCCGAGGTCGAGCAGCCGCAGTCCCTTGCCACGGCCGGGGATTCCCATGCGCCGCGCCGACAGCCTGAGCTGCGCGTGGTAGCCGGGGTTCGCGCCGACCAGGCGGTCGTAGTCCGCCGCGGCCTTGTCAAAGCCATCCGTGACACGCATCGTTTCAGAGACCGCCCGAGATTCGAATGGTGGTTCCGGTCGTGTAGGAGGCGTCCGGCGAGAGCAGCCAGGACACCGCGCCCGCGATCTCCTCCGGCTGCCCGGCACGGCCGAGCGGGATGCGGCTCGCGACGCGGTTCGGGCGGTCCGGATCGCCCATGTCGGCGTGGATCCCGGTGTGCACCGTGCCGGGCGCGACGCCGTTGACGCGGATGCCCTCGGCCGCGAGTTCCTTGGCCAGTCCCACGGTCATCGCGTCCGTCGCGGCCTTGCTCGCGGCGTAGTGGACGTACTCGCCGGGGCTGCCGAGTGTCGCCGCTGCCGAGGAGATGTTGACGATCGCGCCACCACGCCCGGCCATGTCCCGCGCGGCCCTTCGGGCGCAGAGCAGGTACCCGAGCACGTTGACGTCGAGCACCCGCCGCAGGTCTTCGGTGCTGGTGTCCGCGAGCGTTCCGAGCTTCCCCGTCACTCCGGCGTTGTTCACCAGCCCGGTGACCGGCCCCAGCTCGGTCGCGGCGGCGTCGAAGAGCCGCTCGACGTCGGCCTCGGCGGAGGTGTCCATCGCGATCGTCAGCGCGCGGCCGCCGAGCGCGAAGACCTTCTCCGCCACCGAGGCCGCCGCCCCGTCGTCGGCGCGGTAGCCGATCACCACGTCGTGGCCGTCGGTGGCCAGCCGGGCGCACACCGCCGCGCCGATACCCCGGCCGCCGCCGGTGACGATGGTGACGGGACGGCTCATCCGACTACCTCCAGGCACTGCGCGCGATCAGGGCCGCACCGAGCGCCGGTACGGCGACGGCGAGCCTACGGGCCTTGGGCACAACAGCGCGACGGGCGAACACGTCGTAGTCCGCTGCCACGATCTCGTCGAGAATGCCGCTGTAGAGCCGAAAAGCCGTGCGCACGCAGGGGCGGGACTCCGGAGCGAGCATGGCGATCCCCGGCTTCGCCGCGCGGTAGTCGGCGAAGTTCAGCGCGACGAGGTGGGCCAGCGCGGCGCGGACGGCCCGGTCCGCCGATCCGCGCGACCGGCACCACACGAGCCGGTCGCGGTCGACGCCGAAAGCTGCCAGCTCCGCGAGGGGAAGGTAGATCCGGCCACGGTCGAGGTCCTCGTCCACGTCGCGCAGGAAGTTGGTGATCTGGAACGCCAGGCCCAGCCGCGCCGCGTGCGGCGCCGCCTCGGAGCGGGCGGTGACCGTGCCCAGCACCGGGAGCACCTGGAGGCCGATCACTTCCGCCGAGCCGTGCACGTAGTGGTCGAGGTCGGCGAAGGTGGCGTACTCGGTGACCGTGAGGTCCATCCGCATCGAGGCCATGAAGTCGGTGAACAGCCCGTGCTCCAGGTCGAACCGGCCGACGGTGTCGACGAGGGCGGCCAGCACCGGGTGGTCGCTGGAGCCCTCCTCCAGCGCGCGGGTCAGGGCCGCCGACAGCGAGTCCAGCACGGCCGCACTGTCCTGAGTGGACGGGTTGACCGTGTTCGGGTTGTCAACGACCTCGTCCGCCCAGCGGGCGAACCCGTACAGCGCGTGCACCGCGGGCCGCCGGTGCGGGGCGAGCAGCCTGGTCGCGAGGAAGTACGTGCGGCCGTAGCGGGCGTTGAGCGCGCGGCAGCGCAGGTACGCCCTCCGGAGCCGGGGGTCGGTGATCCCGGCCGCGTCGAGCTCGCGGCTGCCCATGCTCGTCCTCCTCTGCTCGCGCGTCACGCTATCGGCCGCCGACCTACGATGCCGGTTGAGCCTGAGGTATCCCAGGAGGAGACGACCCATGCGCACAGTTCCCGGACGGACGGACCACGTCGTGGTGGTCGGCGCGGGGTTGGCGGGGCTGTCGGCCGCGTTGCACCTGCTCGGCGCGGGCCGCCGGGTCACCGTGCTGGAGCGCGACGGCACTCCGGGCGGCCGGGCCGGGCGGCTGGACCTGGGCGGCTACCGGCTCGACACCGGGCCCACCGTGCTGACCATGCCGGAGCTGCTGGACGAGGCGCTGTCGGCGGTCGGCTCGTCGCTGCGCGAGCACGTGGAGCTGGTGCCGCTGCACCCCGCGTACCGCGCCGAGTTCGCCGACGGTTCCGCCATCGACGTGCACACCGACGCGGAGGCGATGGAGGCCGAGGTCAGGCGCGTGGCGGGGCCGGTGGAGGCCGCGGGGTACGCGCGGCTGCGTGCGTGGCTGACGCGGCTCTACCGGGCCGAGATCGACCGGTTCATCGGCGCGAACTTCGACTCCCCGCTGGACCTGGCTGGGCCCGCGTTGGCGAAGCTGGCCGCGCTGGGCGGGTTCGGGCGTCTCGGTCCCGCGATCGGGCGGTTCGTGCGCGACGAGCGGCTGCGCCGGATCTTCTCCTTCCAGGCCCTGTACGCGGGGGTCGCCCCGGAGCGGGCGCTGGCCGCCTACGGGGTGATCGCCTACATGGACACGGTCGCCGGGGTGTGGTTCCCCAAGGGCGGGATGCGGGCGGTGCCGGACGCGCTGGCCGCCGCCGCGAGCGGCGCGGGCGCGAAGTTCCACTACGACACGACCGTGACGCGCCTGGAGCGCACCGGTGAACGGGTCACCGCGGTGCACACCGCCGACGGGGAGCGCATCGCCTGCGACGCGGTGGTGCTGACGCCGGAGCTGCACACCTCCTACCGGCTGCTCGGCCACACGTCGAGGCGGCCGGTGGCGTTGCGGTACTCACCGTCGGCGGTGGTGCTGCACGCGGGCTCGACGGGGAGCTGGCCGAGGCTGGCGCACCACACGATCTCCTTCGGCCGGGAGTGGGGCCGGACCTTCACGGAGATCATCGACGCGGGGGTGCCGATGTCCGACCCGTCGTTGCTGATCACCCGGCCGACCGCGTCGGATCCCGGACTCGCCCCGGACGGCAGGCAGCTGTACTTCGTGCTCGCGCCCTGCCCGAACCTCCGGGCCGGGCCGCTGGACTGGGCCAGGATCGGGCCGCGCTACCGGGACGAGCTGGTCGCCGTGCTGGAGGCGCGCGGGCTGACCGGGTTCGGCGCCGGCATCGAGGCCGAGCACCTGGTCACCCCGGCCGACTGGGCGGCGATGGGCCACGCGGCGGGCACCCCGTTCGCCGTGGCGCACACCTTCGCCCAGACCGGCCCGTTCCGGCCCGCCAACCTGGTCGGCGGCGTGGCCAACGCGGTGCTGGCCGGGTGCGGCACGACTCCGGGTGTCGGCGTGCCGCCGGTGGTGATCTCCGGCAGGCTCGCGGCCCAGCGGATCACCGGCTGACCGCTCAGGCCGGAGGGTCAGCCCAGCAAGGCGGTGAGCGCGGGCAGGTAGCCGTTGGCGTGACCGGCCTTGTTCGGGTGGTAGGAGTCGTCGGCGGGCAGGCCGGGCTCGTTGATCCACGGGCGGGGCGAGCACAGCTCGTGCCCGGCGAAGGCCGCGCGCCCGTCCAGGAACGAGAACCCGGCCGCGGCCGCGCGGGCGGAGATCACCGCGGCGAGGGAGTCGGTGATGGAGACGACCTCCGCTCGGCGGGGACGGGTGAGGACGTCGCACGCGTAGCTGCCCGGTTCGAAGATCCGCGGATAACCGACGACGACGACCTTCGCCGCGGGCGCGGCCTTCCTGATCGCCGAGTAGGTCGTGTCGAGCTTGCCGGACAACGACCTCGCGATCACGTTCTTGGCATTCGCCAGAATGCGGTCACACCCCGACTCGGAACCGATCGTGCATTCGCGCATCGCGGCCGGGGCACCGATGTCGTTGCCGCCGATGGAGACGGTGACCAGCGTGGTGGCGGGCGTGAGCGCGGCGATCTGCTTGCCGAGAACGTCGGCGGTGGTCGCGCCGGAACAGGCGACCGACGTGAAGCTCTCCGCCTCGGTGGCCGTGGCCAGGAGCGCGGGGTACGCCCTCGGGCCGCGCGCGCAGTCCCCGGAGCCACGGTCGTAGCGGCCGGTGCCCTGGCCGGAGGCGTACGAGTCGCCCATGGCCACGTAGTGCGACGTCACGGCACCCCCGGCCAGCGCGGGCGTGGCCGTGAGCAGGACCGGGACCAGCGACGCCACGACCAGTGCTGCCAAGCGGGACGAGCTCATGCGGAACCTCCAGGTAGAAGAGCTGTCCCCTGATCTACCAGCGACGCGGAATCCGGCGAAACACACAACCAGGTGATCATGACGGGTTATACCGTCACTCCGGAGCAGCGACCACGGTCGATTTTCGCATCGCGCATCGGAATTTTGCCTGGAAAAGCAAACTCACCCGGTCAACCGGAAACACCATGACCGGCAGAACACGCCCTCCCGAGTTTCCGAGGCACGAAGTCACGAATCGAAGAACACGGATTCCCGGCGACGTGCTCGCCACCCCGGTCACGCGGAGGCCGCCCCTCACCCGTAGATGCCGAGCATCTCGCGCGCGGTGGCCGCCAGCCGCTCGCGCAGCTCCGCCGGGGCCAGCACCTCCGCGTCCGCGCCCAGCTTCAGCACCTCCGTGTGGCCGATCTCCAGGGACTCGATGGGCAGGTCCGCGGTCACCCAGCCGTCCGCGTCCGGCTCCCCCGCCGTGGCGCGGACCACGCGCTTCTCGTGGAACCCGAGCACGTACGGCACCTTCGCCATCCCGGCGGGCGAGAGCCGGACGCGGGCGAGGATCCGGTACTGCTCGGCTTCGAACCGCTCGGCCCACTCACTCCAGAACCCGGCGAGGTCGAACTCCTCCGGCCGGTCGAAGGTCTCGCCGAGGTCGGTCACCTCCAGCACCCGGGACACGCGGTAGGTCAGGTCCCTCTCCCCCGAGCGGGCGACCAGGTACCAGACCCCGCCCTTGAGCACGACGCCCAGCGGCAACAGGGTGCGGGTGACCTCGGGCGGGTCGCCCCAGCGCCGGTAGCGGACGCGCACGACGCGAGTGCCCCACACCGCGTTGGCCAGCTCGGCGAGCCGCGGCACGCCCTCGGCCTCCCGGAACCAGACCCGCGCGTCCAGGTGGAACCGCTCGCGGATGCGTCCCGCCCGGCTCGCCAGCTCCGGCGGCAGCGCGGCCATCAGCTTCAGCTCCGCCGCGGTCAGCTCCGCCCCGAGGCCGAGATCCGTCGCCGGACCGGGCATCCCGGTGAACGCGAGCGCCTCGGCCTCCGCCCCGGTCAGCCCGGTCAGCCGCGTCCGGTAGCCGTCGAGCAGCTGGTAGCCCCCGGCGCGGCCCTGGTCGGCGTAGACGGGCACGCCCGCGGCGGACAGGGACTCGATGTCCCGGTAGACGGTGCGGGGCGAGACCTCCAGCGCCTTGGCCAGCTCCGAGGCGGACATCCGCCCACGGGTCTGCAACAACATCAGCAACGACAGCAGTCGACCGGCACGCACGGCACGAGTGTGGCACTCACGAGTGCTCGACGGAGAGCTCCCGCGGCCCCGGGTCGGAACCGTGCACCACCAGGGTGCCCTTGCCCTTGCGCTTGGCCGCGTACATCGCCGCGTCCGCCTGCCCGAGCAGGTCGTCCGGCGAGAGGGCGGGGTCCATCGCGCCGAAGCAGACCAGCCCGATGCTGGCGCGCACCATGCGGTTCTCGCCGCGGATGCCGTACGGCGCCTCCAGCACCGCGAGCACCCGCGCGCCGACCTGCTCCGGGGTGCCGTCGCCGGTGGTGATCAACACCGCGAACTCGTCGCCGCCGAGCCGGGCGACCACGTCCTCCGCCCGCACCGCGGCGCGCAGCCGCCCGGCGACCGCGCACAGCACCTCGTCGCCGACCGCGTGCCCGTAGCGGTCGTTGACCGCCTTGAAGTCGTCGACGTCGACGAACAACAGGATCAGCGGCCGCGAGGAGCGCAGCGCCCGCCCCAGGCAGTCCTGGAACAGCGCGCGGTTGGCCAGCCCGGTCAGCGAGTCGTGGAAGGCCTGGTACTGCAGCTGTCTCTGGCTCTGCCGGATCTCCTCCAGTAAAGCCACGTTGTCGGTCATCGTGATCAGCTGGCGGAGGATCACCATGGCGACGACGGCGAGCCCGACGTAGACCTCGGCCGGTCCGAGCCGGACCCCGGTCGCGGTGCCGACGCCGACGAACATCCCGGTGATCAGCAACGGCAGGTACGGCACGGCCAGGTGCAGGTAGTCGCCGGTGCGCAGCGGGTCGGGGCCGGGCTCGCGGCGCGGTGCGGTCGGCGCCCACGGGGCCAGCGCGTAGAACACCGGGCAGGCCATGAACCCGATGTCGGCCCAGACCGGGATGCGGTCCACGCCGTTGGCGACGAGGTAGGCGAAGATCCACCCCGATGTGCTCTGCGCGACGGAGGCCAGCCCGATCAGCAGCAGCGGCATCTGCCACGCGACCCGGTGCCGCCGCGCGAGCAGCAGCACGACCACGATCACCACCAGGTAGAGCGCGGGGTGCAGCACGGTGGTGAGCAGCCCCGCGACGTCGGAGGTCCAGATCCGCACCACCGACTCGCCCGCGGTGACCAGCGTGAGCACCACGACCGCGCCGAGCACGATCAGCCCGTCCAGCACCCGCAGCCACGGTCCGCGCGGGCGGGGAACGGTGTTCGGTCGCTGCCCGCGCGCCAGGGTGAGCAGGGCGAACAGCGCGAGCACCGGCGTCATCATGAAGCCGATCGGGGCGAGGGTGGATGCGGGCAGCCCGATGCCCATGAACACCAGGCCCCAGGTCCAGGTGACCAGGCCGATGGTGAGGCTGGCCATGGCCCCCGCCATCCACAGCCGCCACCTGCGGTCGCTGCCCTCGGCCCCGCGCGCGGTGACCAGGAACCCGACCAGCGCGGCGGCCGAGGCGAGGACCTGGCCGAACTTGTCCACCACCTGCGTCGTGTCGGGGTCGAGCACACCGAGGACGACCGCGAGCACCATGACGGTCAGCGCCGCGAGCACGGACGCCGCCACCACCGCGAACTTCTTCGGCGACATTGTTTCGTTACCATTCAGTGGAAAGCCGACCGGCCGACTGTAGTAATCACTAAATGCAGTGTCGACCACGGGGCCGGACTTTCGCCGCATTACCGCTATCACGTCATCTGATCGGTCTAGCGCCCGCCTTGACCTGCATGTTGCACACACAACAAGGTCGCGGGGAAAAGGATTGGATGCGCCGGAGAGTCGTGTCGCGCAAATCCGTACGAGTGGTGGCCGCACGAATGGAGCACAGTGCGGAACACGCGTCGTGGCACTGCGTGTGGCATCGCGGTTCGCGACCACCGCCGGCCCGGGGACCCGTGTCCCGCTGGGGTCCCCGGGCCGGCGGGTGGTCAGCCGCGCGCGGCCCGCTCCGCCTCGGCCCGGTGCGCCGAGACCTCCTCGGTCGGGATCGCCTTGGCGGGCCTGGTCAGCAGCTCCCGGATCAGCTCAGGGTCGACCTTCGGCTCCCGCGCCGCGGTGAGCAGCCCGTTGGTCTCCTGCTCGGTGTCGGTGAGCTGGGTGTAGCAGAACCCGGCGAGCTGGTCGCTGGCCAGCAGCGCGCCGACCAGGTCGCCCAGCCGCTCCAGCAGCGCCTCCGGTGAGTCCACTGTGGAGTAACCGAACCAGTTGTCCCCGGCGGAGGGCACGTAGCTCAGCCCGCCGAACTCGGTCAGCATCACCGGCTGCCCCTCGTTGAGCCGGTCGTCGAGCAGCACCCGCAGACCGCCGGGCCTGCCCTCGCCGAGCGCCCGCTTGATCGCCTCCGGGCTGGAGTAGCGCTCCCGCAGCGAGGCCCCGGAGGGCGCGTAGTCGTGCACGCCCCAGATGTCGCTGACCGTGTGCTCCCAGCCGTCGTTGGCGATCACCGGCCGGGTCGGGTCGATCGACTTGGTCAGGTGGTAGAGCGCGGTGGCGAAGTGCCGCTGGTCCGGCCGCTCGGCGATCTGCGGCACGCCCCAGCTCTCGTTGAGCGGCACCCACGCGACCACGCACGGGTGGCTGCGGTCGCGGCGCAGCACCTCCAGCCACTCGCGGGTCATCCGCTCCACCGTGGAGGTGGAGAACTGGTAGGCGTCGGCCATCTCGCCCCACACCAGCAGGCCCAGCCGGTCGCACCAGTACAGGAAGCGCGGGTCCTCGACCTTCTGGTGGATCCTGGCGCCGTTGAAGCCCAGCTCCTTGATCAGCTCGACCTCGCGGCGCAGCGCCTCGCCGTCCGGCGCGGCCAGGTGCGACTGCGGCCAGTACCCCTGTTCCAGCACCATCCGCAGGAAGTACGGGCGGCCGTTGAGCAGGAACCGCCCGTCCGCGGTGTCCACCGAGCGGTAGCCGAAGTAGCTGTGCACCTCGTCGACGACCACGCCGTCGGCGTCGAGCAGCGTGAGCTCGGCGTCGATGAGGTTCGGCGACTCCGGCGACCACATCAGCGCGTGCAGGTGCTGGCCGTGCCGCGCGGCGGGGATGGCGATGTCGCGCACGCTGACCGCGTCGAGCACCCGGTGGGTCTCCTCGGCCAGCAGCTGCGCGCCGGACCACAGCCGCACCCGCAGGTACAGCGGTGTGGCGGGCGGGCCGTCCACGGTCGCCTCCAGCCGCACCCGCGCCTGGGTGAGGTCGGGCGTCCACTGGATCTCCGAGAGGTGGCTGGCCGGGACCGGCTCCAGCCACACCGGCTGCCAGATCCCGGTCGTGCGGTGGTACCAGATCGCGTGCGGCTCGGGCAGCCAGTCCTGCTTGCCCCGGGTCTGCGTCGGGTCCTCGGCCTCGTCCTGCGCCCTGACCACGATCACCTGCTCGTCGGCGTCGGTGTCCAGCGCGTCGGTGATGTCGGCGGTGATCGGGGTGTGCCCGCCGACGTGCTCGGCGACCAGCATGCCGTTCACCCAGACCCGCACGTGGTAGTCCACCGCGCCCAGGTGCAGCAGCAGCCGCCCGCCGAGGTACTCGGCCAGCTCGGCGCGGGAGAAGGTCCTGCGGTACCAGACGATCGGGTGCGGCGACGGGTCGTGCACCCCGGAGCGCTCCGACTCCGGCGGGTAGGGCACCAGGATGTCCCGGTCGAATGCGGACTCGCTGTGCTGCCAGCCCTCGGTCAGGCCCTGGTCCGCGTCGTCGTATCCGAACCGCCACGGGCCACAGAGGTCGATCCAGTGCTCCCGGACCATCCTCGGGCGGGGGTGCAGCTCGTCCACGGGCAACAGCCTCCTAGATCGGCTCGTCGGCTCGGTGAAGGTGCCTTCCTACCCCACCGCGCCCTCCCCCGTGGCGAACGGGTCAGTCCTCGCCGATGTCCTCATGCCACAGCTCGGGGTTCGCGTGGATGAACTCCGTCATCAGCGCCGCGCAGCGCGGGTCGTCGAGCAGCACGACCTCCACCCCGTTCGCGGCGAGCCACTCGTGCTGGCCCTGGAAGGTCCGGCACTCCCCGACGACCAGCCGGGTGATCCCGAACTGCCGGACCAGCCCGCTGCAGTACCAGCACGGGGACAGCGTGGTCACCATGGTCGTGCCGCGGTAGCCGCGCTGCCTGCCCGCCGCGCGGAATGCGGAGGTCTCGGCGTGCGTCGAGGCGTCGTCGTCCTGCACGCGCCTGTTGCGGCCCCGGCCCAGCAGCTGCCCGTCGGGGCCGAAGAGCGCGGCGCCGATCGGTATCCCGCCCTCGGCGCCTCCGGCGCGGGCCTCCTCCAACGCGACGTCGAGCATGCGGTGTGCTTCGTGGCGGCTCATGGGGCCATGATCCTGGTCCCGGTTCGCGCAAACCAGGTGAACGGTCCCGGTGGTGCCACTAGCGTCCGGCACATGCTGCGGCCAACCTTGCCGATCGAGACCGATCGCCTGCTGCTCCGCCCGTTCACCCCCGACGACCTCGACGCGCTGCACGACATCCAGTCCCGGCCCGAGGTCGTGCGCTACCTGTACTTCGACGTGCGCACCGTGGACGAGGTGCGGACATCGCTGGAGGCCAGGCTGTCCCAGACGAGCCTGGAGCGGGAGAACGACGCCATGGTGCTGGCGGTGCAGCGCAAGGACACCGGCGAGCTGATCGGCGACGTGGTGCTGTTCTGGCGCAGCGAGGCCAACAAGCGCGGCGAGCTGGGCTTCGTCTTCCACCCCGACCACCAGGGCCAGGGCTTCGCCGCCGAGGCCGCGCGGGAGATGCTGCGGCTGGGGTTCGAGGAGCTGGGCCTGCACCGCATCGAAGGCCGGTGCGACCTCCGCAACACGCCGTCCTCCAGCCTGCTGGAGCGGCTGGGCATGCGCCGCGAAGGCGTCTTCCTGGAGAACGAGTACGTCAAGGGCGAGTGGTGCGACGAGCTCGTCCTCGCCATCCTGGCCCGCGAATTTCACTGACCCTTTCGGCCATTCGCGGGCTTATGGACGCTTTCTGAGCGCGAAACAGGTCCATAAGCCCGCGAATGGCGCTCACTGTGGAGGTGGCACTGTGGCACTGGGCATCACCGTCCCGTTGGGACAGTCACTGCACGAGCACGCCGACCTGCTGCGCGGGCTCCACGACGGCGGCTACACCGACTTCTGGAGCAGCGAGACCGCGGAGCTGGACGCGTTCACCCCGCTGGCCCACGCCGCGGCCCTGCTGCCGCACGCGCGGTTCGGCACGGCGATCGCGTCGGTGTTCACCAGGGGTCCCGCGCTGCTGGCGATGAGCGCGGCGGCGGTGGCCGAGGCGGCCCCGGGCCGGTTCACCCTGGGCATCGGAGCGTCCTCACCGGCGATCGCGCGGCGGTGGAACGCGGTGCCCTACGAGCGGCCGTTCAGCCGGGTGCGCGACACGCTCCGGTTCCTGCGGCCCGCGCTCGCCGGTGAGCGGGTCGAGCAGGAGTACGAGACGTTCCGGGTCGAGGGCTTCCGGCTGGAGCGGCCGGTGGCGCACGCGCTGCCGATCGTGGTGGGCGCGCTGCGGGAGCGGATGCTGGGCCTGGCCGGGACCGAGGGCGACGGCGCGGTGCTGAACTGGCTCTCCGCCGAGGACGTGCGGCGGGCGGCGGCGGTCGTGGGCCCCGGCAAGCAGCTGGTGACGCGGATCTTCGTGTGCGTCTCCGAGGACACGGCCCTGGTGCGCTCGGTGGCGAAGCGGTTGGTCACCGGCTACCTGACGGTGCCCGCCTACGCGGAGTTCCAGCGTTGGCTGGGTCGCGGCGAGGTCCTGGGGCCGGTGTGGACGGCGTGGGCGGCCGGCGACCGCAAGGCGGCGCTGGCGGCCGTTCCCGACCACGTGGTCGACGAGCTGGTCGTGCACGGCGGCCCGGAGGAGTGCGCCGAGCACGTGCGGCGCTACGTCGAGGCCGGGACCACCACGCCGGTGATCAAGTTCCTGCCGCTGGACCCGGCACGGGACCTGGCCAAGGACGTGCTGGCGCTGGCCGCGGCCTACTGAGCCCAGCCACCGGGCCCAGCCACCGGGCCCAGCCACCGGGCCCAGCCACCGGGCCCAGCCACCGGGCTCGGACACCGGGCTCGGACACCGGGCTCGGACACCGGGCTCGGACACGGAAAGGCCCCGGCCGGAGCCGGGGCCTTTCCGATCAGTCTGGTACTGCTGTCGCTCAGCCGGCGACGGAGACGCCCATGGAACGGGCACAACCGGCGACGATCTTCTCGGCGGCGGCGGTGCTGGTCGCGTTCAGGTCGGGCATCTTGCGCTCGGCGATCGCGCGGACCTGGTCGGCGGACAGGGTGCCGCCGGACTTGTGACCGGGCTGCTCGGAGCCCTTCTGCGCACCCAGCGCCTGACGGATCAGGAAGCTGGTCGGCGGCGTCTTGTAGCGCAGCGAGTGGGTGCGGTCCTCGTAGACCGTGACCACGACGGGGACGATCTCGCCACGGTGCGCGGCGGTGGCCTCGTCGTACTCCAGCTTGACGCCACGGGTGTTCACACCGGTCGGACCCAGCATCTTGCCGAGGTCGACCATAGCGGCGTTGCCGGCCTCGAGTTCGAGCGTCGCCTCGAACGTCACGCGCAGCTTCTTCTTGGGCGGCATTCCGCGAACCCCTTTTACTGTCTTCACTACTACTGGTGTCAACGTCAATGGGGGAGCCTAGTCCAGCCTGCCGTAGCGGCGGTCGGCACCCCGGGAACTGCCTCCACTCGTGCCGTCCGCACTGTTCCGCGTCCGTGCCGTCGAGCCAGCAGCCCGATCAGTCTAACACCGGCCGACGGCGCCCCCGAACCACCCCGCCTGTTCACCTGTCAGCGGAAACGGCCTGATCAACGCGCCCGCACCCCTACCGTGAAGATCACACAACGGCGTCAAGGCTTTCGAGGAGTGCCCATGAGCTCACTGTTCGCCGACGGGGTCGCGGAGCGGATGCTGGCCCACCGGATCGTCTTCCTCGGCGAGGAGATCGACGACGCGGTGGCCAACCGGGTCTGCGCCCAGCTGCTGCTGCTGGACGCGGAGGACCCGGAGACCGACATCGGCCTCTACCTCAACTCCCCCGGCGGCTCGGTCACCGCCGGGATGGCGATCTACGACACGATGCTGTCGATCACCCCGGACGTGGCGACCTACGGCTTCGGCCTGGTCGCCTCGATGGGCCAGTTCCTGCTCACCAGTGGTGCCCCCGGCAAGCGCGCGGTCCTGCCGCGAGCGCGGGTGCTGATGCACCAACCGCACGGCGGTATCGGCGGAACGGCCTCGGACATCCTGATCCGCGCGGAGGTCTACAAGGCACACCGCCGGGAGCTGGCGGAGCTGACCGCGCGGCAGACGGGCCAGTCGGTGGAGCGCATCCTGGCCGACAGCGACCGCGACCGCTGGTTCACCGCCCAGGAAGCGGTCGACTACGGCCTCGCCGACACCGTACTCGCCCGTCCCTGAGCCACGCGGGCGGGCTCGTCAGCGGAGGAGGTGGCGAGCGATGACGAGCTTCTGGATCTCGCTCGTCCCCTCGTAGATGCGGTAGAGGCGGGCGTCGCGGTACAGGCGCTCCGCCACCACTCCGCGCATGTAGCCGAGTCCGCCGTGCACCTGGACGCACCGGTCGGCCACGCGACCGGCCATCTCGCTGCAGAACAGCTTCGCGCAGGACGGGCCGAGCTTGCGGTCGGTGCCCGCGTCGTAGTCCGCTGCCGCGGCCAGGACCATCGCGCGGCCCGCGTACAGCTCCGCGCGGGACTCCGCGATCAGCGCTTGGACCAGCTGGAAGTCACCGATCACCCGTCCGCCCTGTTTGGCGGAGGAGGCGTGGGAGACCATCTCGTCCAGCGCGCGCGTCGCCAGGCCAACACAGGCCCCCGCGATGTGCAGGCGGCCCCTGGCCAGCGAGGACATCGCCGCGTGGAAGCCCCGGCCCTCCTCACCCCCGACCAGGGCGGTCAGCGGGACCCGGGCCTCGTCGAAGGAGACCTCGGCCGTCCACGCGCCCGCCTGGCCCATCTTCGCGTCGCGGGCTCCGACCGTGACGCCGCGTCCGCCCGCCTCCACCAGGAACGCCGAGATGCCCCTGTCGCGCGGGTCGGTGCGCGCGAAGACCACGAACACGTCCGCGATCGGCGCGTTGGTGATGAAGCGCTTCACGCCGGTGATCACGTACTCGGAGCCGTCGCGGACCGCGCGCGCCGTCATGCCGCTCGGGTCGGAGCCCGCCTCGGCCTCGGTCAGCGCGAAGGCCGCGATCGCCCGCCCCGACGCCAGCCTGGGCAACCAGTGCGCCTGTTGCTCCGCAGTGCCGTAGGAGACGATCACCTGGCCCGCGATGCCGTTGTTCGTGCCGACGAGCGAGCGCAGGGCGGGCACCGTGTAGCCGAGCTCCATGGCGAGCTGGACGTCCTCGGCCATGGTCAGCCCGAGCCCACCGTGAATCGCGGGCAGCGCGAAGCCGAACAGCCCCATGTGCGCGGCCGTGGCCCGGATGTCGGCGGGCAGCTCGTCGTCCCGCTCGATCTCCGCCTCGCGCGGCAGCACTGTCTTCCGAACGAGGTCGCGGACCGTGGCGAGCACCGCGGCGAAGTCGTCTGCTTCCACCGCGCCACGGTAATTCGGATGCGCGCCCCCACCCGGCAGTGACATGGTGTCGGCGTGACCTTCTGAGGCGTTCACCCCAACCCGCGTTCGCGACTTCTCTCATCCGGGTGGCCTCATGTCTCACATCACTCTTTCCAACCTGTCTTTCGCGTGGCCGGACGGCACTCCGGTCTTCGACGGCCTCAACGCCGTCATCGGTGACGGCCGCACCGGCCTGATCGCGCCCAACGGCTCCGGCAAGACCACGTTGCTGCGGCTGGTCACTGGCGAGCTCCTGCCCGGTTCCGGAACGCTCGGCGTTCCCGGCTCGGTCGGCTACCTCTCCCAGTCGCTACCGCTGCGCACATCCGGCACCGTCGCAGAGCTCCTCGGCATCGACGAGGCCGTGCGCGCGCTCCGCGCGATCGAGCAGGGCGACGCCAGTCCCGAGCACTTCACCGCCGTCGGTTCCGACTGGGACGTCGAGGAGCGGGCGCGGGTGGTGCTCGCGCGGCTCGGGTTGGCGGAGCTGGAGCTGGACCGCGAGCTGACCGGGCTCTCCGGCGGCGAGATCGTCACGCTCGGCCTGGCAGGGCAGGTGCTCACCGCACCGGAGGCGCTGCTGCTGGACGAGCCGACGAACAACCTCGACCGGGACGCAAGGCGGCGGCTCTACGAGGTGGTCGAAGGCTGGACCGGCTGTCTGGTCGTGGCCAGTCACGACCGCGAGCTGCTCGACCTCATGGACAACATCGCGGAGCTGTCCGCGACGGGAATCCGTTGGTACGGAGGCAACTTCACCGACTACACCGAAGCGGTCGAGCACCAGCAGGAGGTGGCGATGCAGGCGGCGCGGACCGCCGAGCTCGACATGAAGCGGCAGAAGCGCGAGCTCCAGACCGCCAAGGAGCGCAGCGAACGGCGCAACAACAACGCCCGCCGCAACGAGGGCAACGCGGTCTTCCCGCGCGGCGTCGCCGGAAACCGCAAGCGCTTCGCCGAGGTCGCCGCGGCGAAGTCGACCGGCATGCACCAGCAGCGGTTGGCGGACGCGGCGGAGCGCTTCGCGGTCGCCGCCACCGCGGTCCGGGAGGAGGAGCTGATCGCGATCGAGCTGCCGGACACCGAGGTGCCCGAGGGCCGAATCGTGTTGGAGTACCAGGATCTGGTCGTTCGCGGACCGGAACGGATCGCGCTGTGCGGCCCGAACGGTTCCGGCAAGACCACATTGCTGCGGGCCATCGCCGCGCACAGCACCGCGCGCTACCTGCCGCAGCGGCTGGATCTCTTGGATCCCGACGCGAGCGTGCTGGAGAACCTCAGCGCCTTCGCGCCGGACCTGTCGCCGAACGAGCGACGGCATCGGCTGGCGCAGTTCCTGTTCAAGGGCGACCGCATCCACCTCGCGGCGGGGACGTTGTCCGGCGGGGAGCTGCTGCGGGCGAGCATCGCGTGCCTGCTGTGCGCGACGCCCGCCCCGCAGCTGTTCCTGCTGGACGAGCCGACGAACAACCTCGACCTGGTGAGCACCCGGCAGCTGGTGCGCGCACTGACCGTCTACAGAGGAGCGTTCATCGTGGTCAGCCACGATGAACGCTTCCTCGCCGAGATCGGTGTCACCAGGCGGATCGAGCTGTGATCAGCCCAGTCCACCCAGGTGCGGGCGGACGGTGTTGGAGAACCTGTCTCCGCTGGACTTGTCCCAGTTGATCGACCAGGTCATGGCCCCGCGCAGGTCCGGGTAGGTCTTCGACGGCTTGAAGCTGCCACAGTTCGTGCCCTTCGCCAGGCAGCTCAGTGCGTTGTTGACCACGCCCGGGTCGACGTAGCCACTGCCAGCGCCGGAGGGCGATGCCGGCACGCCGAGCGCGACCTGGTCGGCGCGCAGGGTCTCCAGCAGGATGCACGCCTGGGCGGTGATGAAGTCGACGCCGCCCTGCGAGTAGACCTTGCCGTCGCAGCCGTTCATCGAGCCGGAGTTGTAGTACTGGGTGTGCACGACGGTGGTGATGTCCTTGATCTTCGAGAGCAGCTGGAGGTAGCGGCCGCCCGGCTGAGTGTCGATGGTCTGCGGCGCCATGGTCAGCACGAAGCCGGAGCCGAAGCGCTGCTGGAGCTGGCGCGATGCGGCGGCGACGTTGTCGACGTGCATGCCGTGTTCGAGGTCGATGTCCAGGCCGTCAACGCCGAACTTCTTGATCAGCGCGTCCATGGACTCGACGAAGTTCGCCACGTTCGCCGCGCTGCTGAGGTCGACGTTGCCCTTCTCGCCGCCGACGGAGAAGACGAACTTCTTGCCCTGCGCCTTCTTGGCGGCGATGTCGGCGATCATGTCGGCGTCGGAGTAGCCACCGAGCGCCGAGGACAGCCCGGAGTCGACCTTGAACGTCACCCCGCCCGGCTTCGTGGTGTCCGCGTCGGCGAAGGCGATCGCGATGATGTCGTAGTGGTTGTTGACGTCGCGGATGCGCAGCGGTGCCGCGCCGTTGACGAAGTTCTGCCAGTACCCGGTCAACAAGTGCTTGGGCAGGGCGGGGTTCGGGTTGCCGCCCTCGCGCCCGGTGGTCGCGGAGATCGTCGCCGACCGCGCCGACTCCCCGGCTCCGTTGTACGCCGCGACCGCGTAGGTGTGCGTGGTGGACGGCTGGAGCCCGGTGTCGGTGTAGCTGGTCCCGGTGGCGTTGCCGACCTTCGCCCCGTCGCGGTACACGCTGTAGCCGTCCGCGCCCGGAACAGCGCTCCAGGCAAGGGAGATCGAGCTGGACGAGGAGGCGGTCGCGGACAGTCCACTCGGGACGGCGGGAAGCTCCTGGCCGCCGCCGTTGCCGGGGGCGCCGTCGAGCACCACGTCGTCGACCTGGTAGGCGGGCTGGCCGTACCAGCCGTGGGTGAACACGCCGACGCTCGTGGTGGTCGCGCCGGTGGTGAAGCTGAGCGAGAGCTGCGTCCAGTCCGAGCCGCCCGGCGCCCAAGTGCTCGTCTCGGTCATCCCGGCTCCGCCCGCGCCGAGGTAGACGAAGCTTCCCTTGACCCACGCGGAGAGCTTGTAGGTGGAGTTCGGCTGGACGCGGACGGTCTGGGTGCAGCGGGCCTGGTCCTGTCCGGCCGGGGTCGCGGAGAGCGCGTAGCTCCCCGTGCGGGCCGGGGAGATCGCCGTCCCGGCGGAGCCGGTGCAGGACCAGCCCGCCAGGTTTCCGGTCTCGAAGCCGGGGTTGGTCAGCAGGTTGGCCGCGGCGTGCGCGGGCAGTGTGGACAACGTCGCCGAGACGACGAGCGCGGCCAAGGCCGCGGTGCGCAGGCGTGCGCGGGTCATGCCCCACCTCCAGTTCGGCCGTCCGGGCGCGTGCAGGGGCCCGGGCGGTTCTGGGACGGCGGCGTCGCAGACGAAACTGGACTAGACCATTGCGGCTGTCAAGAGTGTGAACACGATTGGTCCAGACCTTGACACCCCGACCGTCCTCCGCGGTGAGCGTTTTCCCCGTTCGACACCCTCGGCGACGGTAACGCCGCTATCATCCCCAGCTCGACGAAGACGGGTCGACGAACGTGGGGGCAGAGGACATGGCACACCCAGGGCCGCCGTGGCAACCGTCCGGGCCGTACCAAGCACCATGGCAGGGGCACCAGGGGCCGCCGGTCCAGCGGGTCAACCCGGGCGTGCTCGCCGGAGTCAGCGCGTGGCGCCTGCTCATCGCCGTCTTCGCCCTCTACGGGTTCAGCGACGCGACCGGCTGGACGCGGAACTTCGAGGGGCTGAGCCAACAGGCCAGCCTGTTCACCGGCATCGTCTACATCGGACTGCTGCTCTACCCCCTGTTCACGAGGGGCCAACGGCACGAACCGGAGTCGCCGTGGCTGCGCGGTGCGACGACCGTGCTCCTGCTGCTCGTGATGGGGACTTTCTTCGGCGTCATGGGCGGCAGCCTGAAGTCGCAGCCCTTCGAGCACCTGTGGACGCCGTTGGTCGTGCTCATCGACTGGATCTTCGTCGGCCGCAACCAGGCGAGGACCAAGTGGTGGCACCCGCTGACGTGGATCGCCTTCCCGCTGGCCTACCTCGTGTACTTCCTCTCCGCCGAGGTCTACCGCAGCCTCTACCGCTTCCTCAACCCGACGAAGAGCGGGTTCGCGGTCACCGTGCTGGTGTTCCTCGTCGCGGTCATCGCCGTCGGGTACGCGCTGTACGGGATCGCCAAGCTCAAGACGGTCATCGCGGGGCAGAACCACACCGTGCCGCCGCAGGGCTACGGGCCCCCTGCGCCGCAGCAGAACTACGGACCACCCGCCTCCCCGCCATTCGGCTTCGGACCGCCCGGAAACGTCCCGGTACCCGGCGCCCCGCCGCACGGCTACGGAGGCCCCAGCGGCCCGATGCCCGTTCCCCCGCCGCCTGTCGCGCAGCCGCCCAACTACGGCCCGCCCGGGGCACCGCCGCCGAACATCCCGGGGCCCTGACGCCCTTTCCGCCGTCGCTGGTCTAGACCTTGACACCGGTCACAACCCCGGATATCCATGGATCGGACCTGCCCCTCAAGCCTGGGCCCGGTCCCAGCTGGGGCGCCGCCGCCGCGTTCGTCCACCGCCCCGGTGCAGTGTGTGCCTGACTCCACCGGGAAGGAAAACCGTGAGATCACCACGCATCGGCGCACGGCTGGGCGGCGCTCTCGCCGCGGTCGTGCTCGCCGGCGCCGGGCTCGCCGCGAGCGGCCCCACCGCACGCGCACACGCGCCCGCCTCCTCCTTCGCCGACGTCGTCCCGGCTCCGGTCAAGGCGACTCCGAACGCCGCGGTGACGTTCGCCGTCACCTCCGGCACGAAGATCTACACCCAGCCGGGCTCGGCCGAGGCCGCGGGCGTCGGCAGCTACCTCGGCGAGCTGCTGCGCCGCCCCACCGGCTTCCCGCTGCCGGTGTCTCCCTCGGCCGGGACGCCCGCCGGCGGCATCTCGCTGCTGCTGACCGGGGCCGACCCGGCCGTCGGCGAGCAGGGCTACCAGCTGGAGACGACCGCCGACAAGGTGGTCATCCGCGCCACCAAGGCGGCGGGCCTGTTCGCGGGCGTGCAGACGCTGCGCCAGCTGCTGCCCGCCGCGGTGGAGAGCACCACTGTGAAGCCAGGCCCGTGGACGGTGCCCGGAGGCTCGGTGCTGGACCACCCGCGCTTCGGCTACCGCGGCGCGCACCTGGACGTCGCACGGCACTTCTTCCCGGTGCAGACGGTCAAGCGCTACATCGACGAGCTCGCCGCCTACAAGATCAACAACCTGCACCTGCACCTGACCGACGACCAGGGCTGGCGCATCGAGATCAAGAGCTGGCCGAAGCTCGCCACGTACGGCGGCAGCACCCAGGTCGGCGGCGGCCCCGGCGGCTACTACACCCAGGAGCAGTACAAGGAGATCATCGCCCACGCCGCCTCCCGGCACATGACGGTGATCCCGGAGTTCGACATGCCGGGCCACACCAACTCGGCGCTGGCCTCCTACGCGGAGCTGAACTGCAACGGCGTCGCCCCGCCGCTGCGCACGGACATCGAGGTGGGCTACAGCTCCCTGTGCATCAACAAGGACATCACCTACAAGTTCGTCGACGACGTCGTCCGGGAGATCTCCGCGCTCACGCCGGGCAAGTACTTCCACCTCGGCGGCGACGAGGCGCACGCGACCTCCGAGGCCGACTACAACACGTTCATGACCAAGGTCGTGCCGATCGTGACGAAGTACGGCAAGACCGCGATCGGCTGGCACGAGGCGGCCAAGACCAAGCCGGACCTGCCGACCTCGACCGTGCTCCAGTTCTGGGACACCAAGAGCAGCAACCCGGCGGTGGCCGCGGCGGCGGCGCGCGGCAACAAGGTGCTGATGTCCCCTGCCAACAAGGCGTACCTGGACATGAAGTACAACGCCAACACGCCGCTCGGCCTGAGCTGGGCGGGCTACATCGAGGTCCAGGACGCCTACAACTGGAACCCGGCGACCTACGCCCAGGGTGTCGGTGAGTCCTCGGTGTTCGGCGTCGAGGCTCCACTGTGGTCGGAGACGCTGAAGACGTTGTCGGACATCGAGTTCATGGCGTTCCCACGGCTGCCCGCGATCGCGGAGCTCGGCTGGTCCCCGGCGTCGGCGCAGAACTGGGACGCGTTCAAGCAGCGCCTCGGCGCACAGGGCCCGAGGTGGGCGGCGGCCGGGATCAACTACTACAAGTCCCCACAGGTGCCGTGGCGCACCGGGACCACGGACCCCGAGCCGGGCGCGTGCGACAACCCGGCCTGGGACCGCGTCAAGGTCTACACCGGCGGAACGGCCGTCTCCCACGGCGACCGCGAGTGGCGCGCGAAGTGGTGGACGCAGGGCGACGAGCCCGGCACCACCGGCCAGTGGGGCGTGTGGCAGGACCTGGGCGCCTGCAAGTAAGTCCACTGTGGACGGGGCCCGGCACACCACGTGCCGGGCCCCGTTTCGTCACCCGGCGGCACCGCTCTCGCCCTGCCCGCCTGAGCCGTGTCCCACAAGTCCCCCAGGGACGACCTACACCCCGATGCGGTCATCCCACCGCCACTCACAGGGCGCATCCCACGGGGCAACGGCACCGGGTCGACCGCCGCCTGGGCCACTCACGGACACATCCCGCGGGTAGTGGCACCACCCCATCCACCCGGCGTCCACCACGCCAACCCCCCTCGTTCGCGTTTTGTAGCCTTAATGCGAAAAGAGAGCGCTCTCTCGCGCAACAAGGTGACAAAACGCGCACATCGCGTCGGCCCACCGACTCGCCCCCTAGCCGCACCGCTGCGGCGCATGACCGGCCCGGATCGTCACATCCCCGTTGTAGTCGAAGGAACACGGCGTCACGGTGTTTCGGGAGACCACGGCATCGCTGACGGGCTCGACGGCCCCGATCGCGATGCCGGGCCGCGTCCGGCTACCGCTGACCTTGTTGCCAGTGATCTCGATGGCCTTGTTGAGGTTGTAGGACCTCACGTAGATCCCACTCTCACAGTCCTCCACCGTGTTGCCGACAATGCGCACGTCCTGCGCGTTGAACGTGCCGATGCCGTCCCACCGCACGTTGCGCACGGTGTTGCCCTCCATGAGCACCTTGCTGTGCGTCACCCCGGCATTCGCGCTGCGCGACCCGGTGAACTGACCGAACCCGAGCTGCGAGCCCGACTTGTCGCAGGTGTTGTCGTGCCATCCGCCTTGCCTGCCCACGTGGTGGCCCCGGTGGCCAGGTCGAGCTGCAACGCCTCGCCGTGCCACAGCCCTTGTTTCGGGTCCTTGATCCACCCCAGCAGCGAGCAGGTGCGCACAGTGCCGTTCTGGATCGCGTTCAGCCCGATGACTTGGTGTGGATCAACGTGATCGCGTTCATCGCGGGAGCCTGCTCGCCGACCCCGCGCTGGAAGAAGTCCCACGTGGGATCCTACGACCCACCGGTGATCGCGATGTTCCCGCCGGTGGTGGCGGAAACGCGTTGAGCACCATGGTCTTCTTGACACCCCTCGCCGGAAACCGCGCCACGATGCGGATTCCGGTGACATCGAGATGCGTGTTGCCGTGGATGATCAACGGCTAGGTGAGCAGATAGGTCCCCTTGCCGGGCTTAGCGCTGAACCGCCCGGCGGAGTCCTTGGCCCCCTTGCCGTCCCGAGCATTGTTCAGCGCGGCCTGGATCACCTTGCCGCTGATGTACTTCGGCAGCGCATAGGCCCCTGACGCCCCGACCGTCAGCGCGGCCCCACCGACCGCGAGCGCACCCAGAAACGTCCCCCGTCCACAGTCGTTGTGACCCACTGTGGTTCCTCCCGTGCAGGTCGTTGCGGCACGCGACGTGCCCACGCCCCAACTGCACTCCTTTTCGGCTGAGCGTCAAAGGTTTCGCTCCCGAACCGACGAGACAAGGCTCAGACGAGACGATCATTCCCCGACAAGCGCGTACCACCCGGGCCTGGCTTCGACGAGGACCTTGACCCACACGAGCTGCTGCATCGCCTGGTCGATCTCGTCCTTACCCACGTCGCAGGCCCTGCTGACACTCTCGCAGTACCACGCAACGCGCCAGGCATCGAAAACGATCGCTCCATCTACCTCGAAATCGAAGTCCACCTCCTCGCCTGCGGAGGTGAGACAGAGAACCCCGATGCCGTGCCCCCGGTACCGAACACCTGACTGTCCCTCGAACCACTCGCGAACCCGCTTCTCCGTCCTGAGGAAGGCGAGGAGGTCACCGGGCGCCCGATGCCAGAAAAGTCCGAGCACAGCGATGGAAGCACGGTCCGCAACGCCCCCACATAGCCCTCGACACACCCGACCACGTTCACTGCCACCTCCATCTTGCGCGCTACCAGGCCGCCAAGTCGGCATGATTGACAACGTTCCGGCAATCAGGGCATCCCTCTACCAGTCAAGACTGCTCGAACGTTTCCAGGCTGGAGCGATAACCATCCCTTTGAAGCTCTGCGAAAATTTCGACAACAAAATCCGGCAACGCCGCTGAAGTGGGTTCTCCAGAACTGTTAACACTTCCCGGATCGGCATTCCAGTCGATCAGGTGAATCACCACCGAGTACCGCCCAGGGGAAAGCGGAATCTCGGACTTGTCGACCCCGGAGTAGCTACCAACAGCTTCGATGCCACCAATCTCGAGAGCCCCACGTGAGACGAAGAGGTAGGGTTCCGACGAGACAAGCCGATACTCTGACTCTCGCTCGGTCAGTTGCCCCGGAACCTCGACCTCACGCACGTCAGCCTGGAACGCTCCATCGCCGCCGACATTGATCGGTACAAACAGGCCGGACTGGACGAAGCTACGCAGAGCGCTGTCATCCGCAACCTCATCCTCCCAGTTCTCGAACTCCGTGATGTGCGCGAACGCCTCCGGTTGCCACAAGCCGCAGAAACCAGCATCTGTCGTGATCGAGCACGAAGAACCAAGTTCACGAAACTTCACAACCAACCCACTTAACACTTGCAGGCCTATGGGATACCAAGCACGTTAGCGACCGCTTCATGGACCCCAGCAGGACGAAATCCAAGCCGAGAGTTCACTCGGGCAAGGCCTCGTTGAGGGCCACCAGTTCCACTGGCGCACCACCGAGGTGACCAATCGTCGACCTCCTGACAAGCCGCGAAGCTACCCCCAACTCCACCGCACCAGCCTCCTCGTCGCAAACAGGGGAAAGCATGCTCAACTCATCAGCGAGGACGATCGACCAACTCACCGGAACGCCTTCGCAGGTCCGCGGCATCAATAGTGACCGCAGTCTCTTCCGCACCTTCCCATTTTGGACGCGAATGGGGAGCAAATAGGAGCTCGTCTCCGGCATCTATCAAGAACCATGAATCCACACGAAGCAGTAGGACCGACTTTCTAACTGAAACCAACATTTCAAAGGTGGTGACCAGGAAATTTCACCACTTCGACAAGGATCACCACCTCATCTATTTCCAACCAGCATCGAGCCGCGACACACACTCAACCGACGAACGCCTTCCAAGCGGCCACGGATCGGCCGACGCTCTCAGAGTGAAAGTCGTGCTATACACGAAAATCCACTCTCACCGTCGAAATACCGTTACTCGATGACCGAAATCTTGACAGTTGCACCATCGGGAAGGTCCCTGATCTGCGCAGAGAAATCCGCCCGAAAAAGCATGATCTTCGACGCTTCAGCAGCATAGAGATTACAGAGCTCATATCCCCCACCGACCACAAAGGGAATCTTGGGGGTAAGCCTCATTCCCGCCTTCAGCTCTCCGTTAACCTTCTGCCACTCATGAGCTATCGGGTACCCTGCCCAAAGGTCAAAATCGGCCAGAACGACTTCGGCCCAGCTCTCAAGGGAGGACGCGACTTCCTCGACCTCGCCCGTCTCCGCCCGGAACACCCCAATCCCGTCTTCGCTGATAAAAAACTGGTCGCCGAAGACGTCTTCGGCGAAGAAAAAGTATCCCGGGTCAAGCTCAGAGAACCGTTCCCTCCACAGCGAGGGGGTATTCCATTCTTCCGCCGACCGACCATCGACCTGCATCCCCGACGGCAGCGAAGGGAACACATGCAGCGCCGACTCAAAGGCATAGAAGCCGTTCTTCAACGACAGGAGGCTGAGCAACTGCGAAGGAATAGACTTTCCCCATCCCTCCACCGACGGGAGGGACGGGGAGAGAGCAGAGCCGCCGACCTGAACAAGCTTGCTCAACGCACTGGGCACTCATTCACTCTATCGCACATACTCTTACTTTCGCGCCCATGACACGCTCAGCAGCTGCCAAATCAGTAAGCGTAGACGAGCTGCGAATTTTTTCGCGCGATCAGCTCTGCGCCAGCTTTTCCGACGTGCCAGCCAGGTCACCGAGCAGATGCAGGATAGGTATCCCAAACCGTCAGCGACCTCGGATATCTACTGAGCGCATCCGTGGATCATTTCTTTCGCGACGCCGAGCGCCCACAGCAATAGCTCTGGAGGCACCTCGTCCAGCTCGGGTGCAACTACGAGCTTGGCATTGTCCCAGTGATCATCTCCCCTGACAACCACTGCAGCGAAAGCACCTCCGACCAGAGTCTGGTCGTCCCGAAACTCGGCTACATACTCATCGGCAGACACGTCACTGATCCCAACAAAGTCAATAGCTCGACCATGAAAATCCCTCGAACTCAAATCTTCAACCCGCCTCAATCATCAAGAGATCCGGAGAACTTTCCACCAGGGCCGAACCTCGCCCCGCGGCCACTCGATGCGGTCATCCCACCACCTGGGCCAACGCCAGGACGCATCCCACGGGTAGCGGCGCGGCACCAGGTCAGCCCCCTCTCACCACACCACTGCGAGACATCACCGGCCCGAAACGCCACATCCCCGTTGCAGAAGGAACACGGCCACAATGTTTCCGGACACCACGACATCGCTGGCGGGCTCGACGGCCCCGATGCCGGACCGCGTCCGGCTCCCGCTGACCTTGTTGCCGGTGATCTCGATGGCTTTGTTGGGACCGTAGGACTTCACCTAGATCTCCCCCTCACAGTCCTACCCCGTGTTAGGACTGCAAGGAAATTTCTCGAGAGCACACCTACGAGGCGGTCACGAAAGCCGGGATCTCAATTTTCTCAGGATCAATGCAAGAGTCATCTTCGGATCCTTCGAGAATAAAGCAAAAGAACTTCCGCAACGCCTCGTTGCCAAAATCAATTGGATGAAAGGGCAATGCATAGTTCGTTTCGCCCCGAACCGGTCGTTCACCCTTCCAGAAAGGCAACTCGAACGGAAGGCGTTCCCCTCTGTCCTCGATGACTCCAGCTTCCGGAATCACACTCAATGACCTGACGAGATCTCCCCCAGACCAGACGGCGAACGCAGCCCAGTCTTGAGCGCTATGCATAAACACACCATATGCGTCCCTTCCTGCCGCCAACCGAGATATCTGTTCGGTCAACTCACTGGGACGGTTACGCGCGAGCCCACGGCAACAGAAAACCTCAAAACCGGGAAAGCTTGCCACACACGCCACCCCAGAGTCAGGCCAAACAGCCAGGTCGAGCGCAAGAAGGCCCGTTTCATTCACTGCGGCACCGAGAACGCTTTCCGCGAGCTTTTTCGACTTGGCACGATCGATCTCAGGAGTACCCTGAAAAGCCTTCTTTGAGTCCACCCCTGCAAAGACAACCAGAGCAGCTTTCGATCCCATCGAACACCTCTCAGTTCTCCCGATCACACCTTCCCAGAAAGCCTTCCTCATGGTCTTCTGTTCCGACGTCGGAGACGCTGTCGCCACCGGAAGGTGGGTGACCGTCGCACCGAGAACGAGCCAGGCCCTGTTCCGAACGACAGGGACCGGCCAGACCTGTGAAATCAGGAAAAGAGAACGCGGATCTCGTACCAGTAGATCGGCGACCGGTTCCCAGCCCGATCGACCGAACGGACCGTCAGGAAGGTCGTACCTTCCTTGGTCGGCGCCCAGGTCACCGAAGCCTCACCGCCGAGCCCGCTCGCGTCGACCCGGGTCGAGGGATTCGCTCCGTCACCGGAGAACGAGTACAGGTAGTGCTGGACGTCGGCGTTTCCGTTGGCGCGGAACGTGAAGGTGCCGGGCCTTCCCACACCGAGCGTGGGCGTCGCCTCCGGATACTCCACAGAGGACACCGAAGGCTTGCCGGGTGCCACGCTGTCGACCTCGAACTCACAGAACCGCGACCACGTCCGGCCACTGTCGTCACCGGCCCAGAGATGCCAGGTGTAGACCTGACCGTCCTCCACGACACCGGGGCTCACGGTGACGCTGGCGACCGAACCGGACGGGACGGACGTGACGCGCTGCTCGTTGCCGTCCCACGTGTGGTTTTCGGCGGTTCCGCGCAACACCCGGAATCCCGCGTCCATCCAACTGCCGTCCTCGTCGGTCAGCAGAGCACGGAGCTCAGGCGTCCTGGTGTGGACGAAGGGCCGGCCGGAGCCGACGACGCACGGGATGAGCCCGCTCTCCATCCCGAGTTCCGACGGCGCGTTCGGCGGACTGCCCGCCGCTGCGAACGCGATCGGCGCCTGGATCAACGAGAGCCCGACCACCAACGCGGACAGGCGTCGGAAAAAGGACATGCGGACATGCCGAACAGGACTGGTGCGCACTGCTACTCCCCCTACAACACAACACGAAGTTGGTCGCGAGCCCCCCATAGCGCGCAAACCACCGCAAAAGCCGGGATAGCTTCGCCTTGAACTCGCATGGAGCGCAATCAGCCGTTCGGACGACGGTCGGGGTGCCGCGCCGCGAGTGGACCTTGACAGGGTGTCAGGGGTTTGTAACCTCGCTCACACGCGATGGCAATGGTCTAACTCTTGACTATTTGACGGCCTGGGCGGCAGGTCGACGCGGTGGGAGGAAGCCGGTGGGCAGAGACACGCACTACGACGACGTCGGCCAGGGGTACTTGGCGAAGCGGCAGCTCCGCACCGGCCGCGCCGGGTGGGTGCTGCTGGCCGGGCTCGGCGTGTCCTACGTGATCTCCGGCGACTACTCGGGGTGGAACTCCGGGCTGGCGCAGGGCGGGTGGGGCGGGCTGCTGCTGGCCACCGCGTGCATGGCGCTGATGTACACCTGCATGGTCTTCGGCCTGGCGGAGATGGCATCGGCGATGCCGGTCGCGGGCGCGGGGTACGGCTTCGCGCGGCGGGCGCTCGGGCCACTGGGCGGCTTCGCCACCGGGACCGCGATCCTCATCGAGTACACGATCGCGCCCGCCGCCATCGTCGTGTTCATCGGCGGCTACGTCGAGTCGCTCGGCCTGTTCGGGCTGACGAACTCGTGGCCGGTCTACCTCGCCTGCTACGTGGTCTTCGTTGGCGTGCACCTGTACGGCGTCGGCGAGGCGCTGCGGCTGATGTTCGTGATCACCGCGGTCGCCGTCGTCGGGCTCGGCGTCTTCGTCGTCGGCATGCTGCCCACGGTGGAGTGGTCCAAGCTGTTCGACATCGCGCCGACGGATGCCTTGGGCGCCAGTCCTTTCCTGCCGTTCGGCGTCGCCGGGGTGCTGGCCGCTTTCGTGTACGGGATCTGGTTCTTCCTCGCCGTGGAAGGAGTTCCGCTCGCCGCGGAGGAGGCGCGCGACCCCAGCAAGGACATGCCGCGCGGGATCGTGGCAGCGATGCTGGTGCTGCTGGTGTTCGCCGCGTTCATCCTCGTCGTCGCGCCCGGTGGCGCTGGCAGCAAGGCGCTGATGACCTCGGACAACCCGCTGGTGCACGCGTTGCGCACCGCGTACGGCGGCAACCCGGTCATCGCCGATGTGGTCAACTACATCGGCCTTGCCGGACTCGTCGCGAGCTTCTTCTCCATCATCTACGGGTACTCGCGGCAGCTGTTCGCCCTGTCCCGCGCGGGTTATCTGCCCCGCTCGCTGTCGCTGACCGGGCGCCGCAAGACGCCGTACCTCGCGCTGCTGATCCCGGCGACGATCGGCTTCGCGCTGGCTGCGATCACCCAGAACGGCGCGAAGCTCATCAACATCGCGGTGTTCGGGGCCGCGGTGTCCTACGTGCTGCTGATGGTCTCGCACATCGTGCTGCGGGTGCGCGAGCCGAACCTGCCCCGGCCGTACCGGACGCCCGGCGGGATCGTCACGACGAGCATCGCGCTCGTGCTCGCGTGCGCCGCCGTGGTGGCGACCTTCCTCGTGGACATCGCCGCGGCCGGGATCACCGCGGGGATCCTCGTCGCGGCGCTGGCGTACTTCTGGTTCTACAGCCGCCACCGGCTCGTCGCGCAGGCGCCGGAGGAGGAGTTCGAGGCGATCCGCCGTGCCGAGGCCGAGCTCGGCGATCCCGCCTAGGGTCAGGGCATGTCCGAGCACCCGAGCAGCTTCGCCGACCTGGCGGTGTTCCGGCCGGTCCGCAGCGGCAACGCCTTCGAGGAGGCCGTCGAGCGCATCCTCCAGGCCATCAAGCTGGGCGTCGTGCCGACCGGCGAGCGGCTGCCGCCGGAGCGCGAGCTGTCCGCGCGCCTGGGGGTCAGCAGGATGACGCTGCGCGAGGCGATCAGGGCGCTGCAGCAGGCCGGGTACGTGGAGTCGCGACGGGGACGCTTCGGCGGCACGTTCGTGGCCTACCGGTCCAGCTCGGCGCCGCACGACCCGGACGCGCTGGCGAAGGTGGTCGCGGGCATGTCGAGCGGCATGGAGGACGTGCTGACCTACCGGTGGGTGCTGGAGGTCGGGGCGGCGCGCGCCGCGGCCGCGCGGACGCTGACCGCACGGGACCGCGAGCACCTGGTGACCATCCAGGCCGAGGTGGAGTCCTCCGGCGAGGACACCTACCGGCAGCTCGACTCGCGGCTGCACCTGGCGATCGCCGAGATCACCGGGTCACCGTCGCTGGCGTCGGCGCTGGCCGACAACCGGATGCGGGTCAACGAGCTGCTGGACGCGATCCCCCTGCTGCGGCACAACATCGAGCACTCGCACAGCCAGCACCGGGCCATCGTGCAGGCGATCCTGTCCGGCAACGCCGACCAGGCGGGCACGGCGATGGCCGAACACCTGGAGGGAACCGCCGCGCTCCTGCGGGGCTTCCTGTCCTGAAACGCCCAGTCCGTCTTGACATCCACCGGACCCCACAGCACGCTGCAAAGGTCCAGTGCTAGACCATTGGAGGCGCCCGTGTCGAACAGTCCGGCCCCGCTGTCCGTCGACCAGCTGCGGGAGCTGGTCGACCGCGGCGAGATCGACACCGTCGTGCTGGCGATGACCGACATGCAGGGCAGGCTCCAGGGCAAGCGCCTGGACGCGCGGCACTTCCTCGACGACGTGCTGCCGCACCACGCCGAGGCGTGCAACTACCTGCTCGCCGTCGACGTCGAGATGTCCACTGTGGACGGCTATGCGATGTCCTCGTGGGAGACCGGGTACGGCGACTTCACCCTCGACCCGGATCTGAGCACGCTGCGCCGCACGCCGTGGCAGCCGGGAACGGCCCTGGTGCTCGCCGACGTGCGCTGGGAGGACGGCAGCCCGGTCGCCGCGTCGCCGAGGCAGGTCCTGCGCGCGCAGCTGGACCGGCTGGCCGCGCGCGGGCTGACCGCGATGGTCGGCACCGAGCTGGAGTTCATTGTCTTCCGCGACAGTTACGAGCAGGCCTGGGACAAGGGCTACGACGAACTCGTCCCGGCCAACCAGTACAACGTGGACTACTCGCTGCTGGGCACCGCGCGGGTGGAGCCGCTGCTGCGCGCCATCCGCACCGGCATGTCCGGCGCGGGCATGCGGGTCGAGTCGGCGAAGGGCGAGTGCAACCTCGGACAGCACGAGATCGTCTTCCGCTACGCCGACGCGCTGACCACCTGCGACAACCACGGCCTGTACAAGAACGGCGCCAAGGAGATCGCGGCGCAGCAGGGCATGAGCCTGACGTTCATGGCCAAGTACGACCAGCGCGAGGGCAACTCCTGCCACATCCACATCAGCCTGCGCGGAACCGACGGCGAGCTGGTCTTCGCCGGGGACCGTCCACACGGGATGTCCGCAATGGCAGAGCACTTCCTCGCGGGCCAGCTGGCCGCGCTGCGCGAGCTGACCCTGCTGTTCGCGCCGAACATCAACTCCTACAAGCGCTTCGTGCCCGGGAGCTTCGCGCCGACCGCCGTCGCGTGGGGCCGCGACAACCGGACCTGCGCGCTGCGCCTGGTCGGCAAGGGCGCGGGACTGCGGGTGGAGAACCGCGTGCCGGGCGGCGACGTCAACCCCTACCTGGCGGTGGCCGGGCTGATCGCGGCCGGGCTCCACGGCATCGACAACGAGCTGCCCCTGCCCGAGGCGCTCACCGGCAACGCCTACGCCAGCGACGCCGAGCGGGTGCCGACGACCCTGCGCGAGGCCGCGGAGCTGTTCGGCGCCAGCGAGATCGCTCGCTCGGCCTTCGGCGACGAGGTCGTCGAGCACTACGTCAACGCCGCGCGGGTGGAACAGGCGGCCTTCGACGCGGCCGTCACGGACTGGGAGCGGGTACGTGGTTTCGAACGCCTCTGAGCCGCTGATCGGGATCAGCACCTATCTGGAGGAGACCAGCTGGGGCGACTGGCGCCGCCGCGCCGCGCTGCTGCCGGAGAACTACATCAGCGCGGTGACGAGGACCGGCGCGATCCCTGTGCTGCTGCCGCCGGTGGACGCCGACGCGACCGCGGTGGTGCGCAGGCTGGACGGGCTGCTGCTCGCCGGTGGAGCGGACCTGACGCCGCAGAGCTATGGCGCACAACCACATCCGAAGACCGTGGGTATCCGGCCGGAGCGGGACTGCTGGGAGCACGAGCTGCTCAACGCCGCGCTCGTCGCGGACCTTCCGGTGCTCGCGGTGTGCCGGGGAGCGCAGCTGCTCAACGTGGCGTGCGGCGGGACCCTGCACCAGCACCTGCCGGAGGTGGTCGGGCACGACGCGCACCGGCCCTCCCCCGGCGACTTCGGGCCGATGGCCGTGCGGCTGGACGACCAGCGGCTGCCGGGAAGCGTGCTCGGCGGCCAGGTCAAGGTGTGCTGCTACCACCACCAGTCGCTGGACCGGATCGGCGACGGGCTGCTCGCGAGCGGCTGGGCCGAGGACGGCACCGTCGAGGCGGTCGTGCTGCCGGGGCGCGAGTTCGTGGTGGGTGTGCAGTGGCACCCCGAGGAGACGTTGGACGACGTGAGGTTGTTCGCCGCTTTCGCCGACGCGGCGCGGCGGTACGGCGCGAGGAGGATGGCGTGACAGTGCACGAGGTCGTCAACCCGGCCACCGAAGAGGTGGTCACCGAGGTCGAGCTGCTCGACGAGACGGCGACGGACGCGGCGATCGACCGCGCGGTGAAGGCCGGGGAGTCCTGGCGCGCGGTTGCCCCCGGCGACCGCGCCCGGCTGCTGGCGCGCTTCGCCGACGCGGTGGAGGCCGACCTGGAGAACCTGGCGCGGCTGGAGGTCACCAACTCCGGGCACACGCTGGGCAACGCGCGCTGGGAGGCGGGCAACGTCCGCGATGTGCTGCGCTACTTCTCCGGAGCGCCGGAACGCCTGTTCGGCAGGCAGATCCCGGTCTCCGGCGGACTGGACGTGACCTTCCGCGAGCCGCTGGGCGTCGTCGGGATCATCGTGCCGTGGAACTTCCCGATGCCGATCGCGTCGTGGGGCTTCGCGCCAGCACTGGCCGCGGGCAACACGGTGGTGCTCAAGCCCGCCGAGCTGACCCCGCTGACGGCACTGCGGCTGGCCGAGCTGGCGCGGTCGGCGGGGGTTCCCGAGGACGTCTTCCAGGTGCTGCCTGGCCGTGGATCGGTTGTGGGACAGCGGTTCGTCACCCATCCGGCCGTGCGCAAGGTGGTCTTCACCGGCTCGACGACGGTCGGCAAGCAGATCATGGCGGGCTGCGCGGACCAGGTGAAGCGGGTGACCCTGGAGCTGGGCGGCAAGAGCGCCAACATCGTCTTCGCCGACTCCGACCTGGAGAAGGCGGCGGCGACCGCGCCGTACGGCGTCTTCGACAACGCGGGCCAGGACTGCTGCGCGCGCTCGCGCATCCTGGTGCAGCGCAGTGTCTACGATCGGTTCCTCGAACTGCTGGAACCCGCCGTCCAGGGCGTCCGCGTCCAAGATCCGTCCACTGAGGACAGTGAGATGGGGCCGCTGATCTCGGCCGCGCAACGGGAGCGCGTGGAGTCCTATGTGGACCCAGATCGCGTCGCGTTCCGTGGCTCCTGCCCCTCAGGATCGGGTTTCTGGTACCCGCCAACGGTCCTGCTGCCCGCCGACGAGCGGGACAGGGCCTGGCGGGAGGAAGTCTTCGGGCCGGTCGTGTCGGTGCTGCCCTTCGAGGACGAGGCGGACGCGGTCCGGATGGCCAACGACACCGAGTACGGCCTGTCCGGCTCGATCTGGACCCGCGACGTGGGGCGGGCGCTGCGGGTCTCCCGCGCGGTCGACGCGGGCAACCTCTCGGTGAACTCGCACTCCTCGGTGCGGTTCTGGACCCCCTTCGGCGGCTTCAAGCAGTCCGGGCTCGGCCGCGAGCTCGGCCCGGACGCGCTGGACGGGTTCACCGAGGTCAAGAACGTGTTCGTGGCAACGGAGGAATGAGGGTCATGCAACGTCTCCAGGACAGGGTCGCCGTGATCACCGGCGGGGCCAGCGGCATCGGCCTCGCCACGGCGAGGCGCTTCGCCGAGGAGGGCGCGAAGGTCGTGGTCGTCGACCTCGACGAGACCGCGGGCAAGGCGGCCGCCGAGGAGGTCGGCGGCGACTTCCACCGCGCCGACGTGGCCGACGAGGACCAGGTCCGCGAGCTTTACGCGGCGGTGCACGCCCAGCACGGCCGGATCGACATCGCCTTCAACAACGCGGGGATCTCGCCGCCGGAGGACGACTCGATCCTCACCACGGGCATCGAGGCGTGGCAGCGGGTGCAGCAGATCAACCTGACCTCGGTCTACCTGTGCTGCAAGTACGTGCTGCCGTACATGCGGCAGGCGGGCAAGGGTTCGATCATCAACACCGCGTCGTTCGTGGCGGTGATGGGCGCGGCGACCTCGCAGATCTCCTACACGGCCTCCAAGGGTGGCGTGCTCGCGATGAGCCGCGAGCTGGGCGTGCAGTTCGCCCGCGAGGGCATCCGCGTCAACGCCCTGTGCCCCGGCCCGGTGAACACGCCGCTGTTGCGGGAGCTGTTCGCGAAGGACCCGGAGCGCGCGGCGCGGCGGCTGGTGCACGTGCCGATGGGTCGCTTCGCCGAAGCCACCGAGATCGCGGGCGCGGTGGCGTTCCTGGCCAGCGACGACTCGTCGTTCATCACCGCGTCGCAGTTCCTGGTCGACGGCGGTATCGCCGGCGCCTACGTCACTCCGCTGTAGTGGTCCGGGTTCGCGTTGTGGCTCACGGGGTTGCCACGACGCGAACCCGGTCAGCGTGGGTTGTGGTGGTGCCTGCCGTTGTAGGACGGACTCGGCGGACTCGACGTTCTCGTGCTCGCTGTCGAGACCGGCGCGCTCGCTCGTGACCTTGTCCAGGCGGCCGTCGCAGCCCAGCGCGGACCTGGCGGAGCGGCGCACCGCCCCCGTGTCCCGGTGCGTGCGCGTGGCGCTGGCTGGCGTGGTCGGTGTTCTCGCGTTTTGTAGCCTTAATGCGCGAAAGAGCGCTCCAAAATCGCGTTAAGGCTACAAAACGCGAAACGTGGGGCACGCGTCGTGGGCTTGGGGTGAAGGGGGCGGGCGGTCGGCAGGGTGGTGCCGCTACGTGCAGGACACGGCCTAGCCAGTTCGCCCGGCTCGTCCGTCTCGCTTCGCCTCCGGACGCACCAGGGGCCCGGCCGCCGCTGTCGGTCGGTTCATGGACAACCGGGCGCGGCCGGAGCAGTGCGGCGGCGATAATCGACGGCATGATCAACCTCAAGGGTCAGCGGGTGCTCGTGACCGGCGCGGGCGGCAACATCGGCGCGGGCATCGCCAGGCGGTTCGCCGCCGCCGGAGCCGAGGTCGTCGCGCACTACCGGCACAGCGCCGAGGCCGCGACCGCGCTGGCCGAGGAGATCGGCGGCAGCACCGTGCGGGCCGACCTCACCGATCCCGCGCAGGTCGAGGCCATGGTGGAGCGGGTGGGCACCGTCGACGTCCTGGTCAACAACGCCGCCGTGCAGTCCGTCTGCCCGCTCCGGGAGCTCTCCACGAGCGAGTGGCGCGAGATCTTCGACGCCAACCTGCACGCCGTCTTCACGCTGACCCAGGCCGTGGTGCGCCGCCTGCTCGACGAGGGCCGGCCCGGATCGGTCATCGCGATCTCCTCCATCGAGGGCGACCAGCCCGCAGCGGGCCACGCCGCCTACGCCAGCGCCAAGGCCGCGATGAACATGCACACCAGGGCCTCCGCATTGGAGTACGGTCGCGACGGCATCCGCTTCAACACCGTCTCCCCCGGCTTCATCGGCCGCCCCGGCATCGACGAGCACTGGCCGGAGGGGGTGGCGCGGTGGCACGCCGCCGCCCCGCTGCACCGGCTCGGCACTCCCGAGGACGTGGGCAACGCGTGCGTGTTCCTCGCCTCGCCGCTCGCGGAGTGGATCACGGGGCAGAACCTCGCGGTGGACGGCGGAGTGTCAACGCACCCGACCTGGTAGGGGAAACGTGACGTACCAAGAGATCGTCGACGCGCTCGGGCTCCAGCCGCTCCCGGTCGAGGGCGGGTTCTGGGGACAGACCTGGCTCAGCGAGGACTGTTCGGGCATCTACTACCTGATGACCGCCGAGGACTTCTCCGGGATGCACCGGCTCAAGCACCTGGAGATCTTCAGCTACCACGCGGGCGCCCCGGCGCAGATGGTGCTGCTGCACCCCGACGGACGGGTGGAGCGCCCGGTGCTCGGCCCCGACCTCGCCAAGGGGCAGCGGCCGCAGGTCGTGGTGCCGCCCGGGGTCTGGCAGGGCAGCCGCACCACCGGTGAGTGGAGCCTGCTCGGCACGTTCATGTCGCCGCCGTACTCCGACGACGCCGTGGAGTTCGGCCGCGCCGACGAGCTCGGCGTCGCCTACCCGGCGCACGCCGAGGAGATCTGCTCGCTCTGCCGCTTCTAGCGCCCGGCGCCCCGGCGTTCCCCGGGGTTCTCGCGGGGTTCTCGCGTTTTGTCACCTTGATGCGCGAAAGAGCGCTCTCATTTCGCATTGAGGTGACAAAACGCGAACGGTGGGGCGCGAGTGGCGGGCGCCGGGCACGGCCTGGCCCCGGCGGTTCGACGCCGCCAGGCGCTCCTTCCCGAGAGGTGCGGGGCACCGCTGGCCAGGGCGGTATCCTGGCGGCGTGCCGAAGATCATCGGGGGGTCCCTCGCCGCGCACCGGGAACAGACCCGGCAGCGGATCTTCGACGCGTTCGCCGGGCTGATGTACGAGCGCGGTTTCGACCGGATCACCCTCGCCGACATCGCCTCGTCGGCCGGGGTCGGGCGCACCGCGATGTACAACCACTTCCCGGACAAGGAGTCGCTGCTCGTCGCCTACGCGGCGGCCGAGACCGAGCGCTACGTGGTCGAGCTGCGCGCCGCGCTGTCCGAAGTGGACAACCCGGTGGAGCGGCTCGCCACCTACGTGCGCTTCCAGCTGCGCGAGGTCGCCGCGCACCACATCCCGCCCGGCCCCGCGCTGCGCTCGCTGCTGCCGCAGTCGGCCTACGGCCAGGTCGTCGAGCACGTGCGCGATCTGGAGCAGGAGCTGCGTGGCGTCCTGCGCAGTGGGATCGACCAGGGCTACCTGCCGGAGGGGGACGTGGACGGGCTGATCCCGCTCATCAACGCGTGCCTGTCCGGCGGCGCCGGGGACGCCGAGCTGACGACCCTGTTCGTGCTGCGCGCGGTGGGTGCGCGGCTGGCGGCGGACGGGTCCGCCCGCAAGCTCCCGCGCAAGCGCTGAGCCACTCCGATCGGAGCATTGCCACCCGCTCGCCCAGCGGGTTAGGTTTGCCTAACAAGCGCGCCGCTTCCTGACATGTCGTCAGAATGATGTGACATACTGTCAGAACAACCCGTGTTCGACTCGGAGGCCGCGATGACGAGTACCGACGCCCGCCCCGGTTTCGCCGAGCTGATCAAGGACGTGACCAGCGATGCGCACCGCAGGGCGGAGCGGACCTCGATCATCGGCGCGCTGGCGGACGGGAAGCTGCCGGTCGAGGGCTACACGGCCATGATCGCCCAGCACTACTTCTTCTACGAGGCCCTGGAGCGGGCCGCCGAGGTCATGCGCGCCGACCCGGTCGCCGGGGTCTTCGTCCACGACGAGCTCACCCGCCTGCCCGCGCTGGCCAAGGACCTCACCGCGCTGGCGGGACCGGACTGGCGGGACCGGATCACGCCGGGCGAGGCGACGCTGCGCTACTGCGCGCGCATCCACGAGGTCTGCTTCGAGTGGGCGGGCGGGTTCGTCGCGCACCACTACACGCGCTACCTGGGCGACCTGTCCGGCGGGCAGATCCTGCGCGCGCTGCTCAACCGCCACCTCGGCCTGACCGAGGAGACCGGGCTGTCCTTCTACGTCTTCCCCGGCATCCCGAAGACGCCGGTGTTCAAGGCGCGCTACCGGCAGCTGCTGGACGACGCCCCGTGGGACGCGGCCGAGCAGCGCCGCATCGCCGAGGAGTCCAGACTGGCCTTCGAGCTCAACACCGCGATCTTCGAAGAGCTCGGCGCGCGCTTCTGCTAGTCCCCGTTCTCCCAGCACTCACAGAACACGGCCAAGCCGCACTCCGACCCTCACACCCACAGCCCGCCAGGCCGCGCGCCCCTCGTTGCGCTCCTCGTTCGCACTACGAACCCGCCCGCGAACCCGCCCACCCGGGCCCCTTAGTTCGCGTTTTGTACGCTTAATGCGAATTGGGAGCGCTCTTTCGCGCAATAAGGTGACAAAACGCGAAAACCCGACCACGCCAGCCCGCGGGCACCGCGGCGGGGTGGTTCAGCGGAGAAGGTCTACGCCGACCGTGAGACGAGGCGGGCCTTCTCGCCGAGCACCGCGATGACGTCGCCGGGGGCGAGCTGCTTGCCGCGCCTGGTCTCCTCGCGGCCGTTCACGGTGACCTCGCCCTCCTCGATCAGCGTCCGCGCGTGCACGCCGTCCTCGGCGAGCCCGGCCAGCTTCAGGAACTGGCCGAGCCGGATGGACTCGTCGGAGATCTCCACTTCGCGGATGCCGCTCATGGCTCCATCTAACGCTGCGAACGCAACGAAGCCCGCAGCAGGTCCCGGTTGAGCCGCCCGATGGACTCCAGCGGAATCCCCTTCGGGCACACCGCGGTGCACTCGCCGGTGTTGGTGCAGCCGCCGAAGCCCAGCTCGTCGTGCGCCTCGACCATGTCGAGCACCCGCGAGTCCCGTTCCGGCTGTCCCTGCGGCAGCACGCTCAGGTGGGTGATCTTCGCGGCGGTGAACAGCATGCCGGAGCCGTTGGGGCAGGCCGCGACGCAGGCGCCGCAGCCGATGCACGCGGCGGACTCGAATGCGGTGTCCGCGTCGGGTTTGGGCACCGGCACGGCGTGCGCGTCCGGGGCGCTGCCGGTCGGGGCGCTGATGTAGCCGCCCGCCTCGATGATCCGGTCGAAGGCCGAGCGGTCGACGACGAGGTCCTTGACCACCGGGAAGGGCTTGGCGCGCCACGGTTCGATGGTGATCGTCGCGCCGTCGGAGAAGTGCCGCATGTGCAGCTGGCAGGCGGTGGTTGCCCGCTCGGGGCCGTGCGCGACGCCGTTGATCATCATGCCGCACATGCCGCAGATGCCCTCGCGGCAGTCGTGGTCGAAGGCGACGGGCTCGTCCCCTGCGAGGACCAGCTCCTCGTTGAGCACGTCCAGCATCTCCAGGAACGACATGTCCTCGGAGACGTCGTCGAGGCGGTAGTCGACGAGGCGACCGGAGTCCTCCGATGTGGACTGTCGCCAGATCCGCAGTGTCAGTCTCACTTGTAGCTCCGTTGCGTCGGCTCGACGTGGTCGAAGGTCAGCTGTTCGCGGTGCAGCACGGGCGGTTGCCCCTGCCCGGCGAACTCCCACGCGGCGACGTAGTCGAAGTTCTCGTCGTCGCGCCTGGCCTCGCCGTCGGGGGTCTGGCTCTCCGCGCGGAAGTGCCCGCCGCAGGACTCGGTGCGGTGCAACGCGTCCACGCACATCAGCTCGGCGAGCTCGAAGAAGTCCGCGACACGGCCCGCCTTCTCCAGCGACTGGTTCAGCCCCTCCCCGGTTCCGGGGACCTTCACCCGCCGCCAGAACTCCTCGCGCAGCGCGGGGATCAGCTCCAGCGCCTTGCGCAGCCCCTCCTCGGTGCGCTCCATCCCGCAGTGCTCCCACATGATGTGGCCGAGCTCGCGGTGGAAGGAGTCCACCGTGCGGTCGCCGTTGACCAGCAGCAGCGCGGTGATCCGGTCCACCACCTGCGAGACCGCGGCCTCGACGTCGGGGTGCTCGTCGGTGACCGGCTCGAAGGGGCCTGCGGCGAGGTAGTCGCCGATCGTGTTGGGCAGCACGAAGTACCCGTCGGCGAGGCCCTGCATCAGCGCGCTCGCGCCGAGGCGGTTCGCGCCGTGGTCGGAGAAGTTGGCCTCGCCGATCACGAACAGGCCGGGGATCGTGCTGCGCAGGTCGTAGTCGACCCACAGCCCGCCCATCGTGTAGTGCACGGCGGGGTAGATGCGCATCGGCACCTGGTACGGGTCCTCGCCGGTGATGCGCTGGTACATCTCGAAGAGGTTGCCGTACTTGGCTTCGACGGCCGACCGCCCCAGCCGCTTGATCGCGTCGGCGAAGTCCAGGTACACGCCGAGCCCGCCGGGACCGACGCCGCGCCCCTCGTCGCAGACGTGCTTGGCGGCCCGCGAGGCGATGTCACGCGGGACAAGGTTGCCGAAGCTCGGGTAGATCCGCTCCAGGTAGTAGTCCCGCTCGTCCTCGGGAATGTCGTTGGCGGCACGGGAGTCGCCGCCCTGCTTCGGCACCCACACCCGGCCGTCGTTGCGCAACGACTCGCTCATCAGGGTGAGCTTGGACTGGTGCTCACCGCTGACCGGGATGCACGTCGGGTGGATCTGCGTGTAGCACGGGTTCGCCATCAGCGCTCCGCGCCGATGCGCTCGCCAGATGGCGGTCGTGTTGCAGCCCTTGGCATTCGTGGAGAGGTAGAACGCGTTGCCGTACCCACCGGTCGCCAGCACCACCGCGTCGGCGAAGTGCGTGGAGACCTCGCCGGTCACCAGGTCGCGCACCACGATGCCCCGCGCGCGGCCGTCGACGACGACGAGGTCGAGCATCTCGGTGCGCGGGTGCATCTCCACCCGACCGGCCGCGATCTGCCGGGACAGGGCCTGGTACGCGCCGAGCAGCAGCTGCTGCCCGGTCTGGCCACGGGCGTAGAAGGTGCGCGAGACCTGTGCGCCGCCGAAGGAACGCGTGTCCAGCAGGCCGCCGTACTCGCGGGCGAAGGGCACGCCCTGCGCGACGCACTGGTCGATGATCTCCACGCTGATCTGCGCGAGTCTGTACACATTGGACTCCCGGGCGCGGAAGTCACCGCCCTTCACCGTGTCGTAGAACAACCGATAGATGCTGTCGCCGTCGTTGCGGTAGTTCTTGGCCGCGTTGATGCCGCCTTGCGCCGCGATGCTGTGCGCTCGGCGCGGACTGTCCTGGTAGCAGAAGGACTTGACGTTGTAGCCGAGCTCGCCGAGCGTCGCGGCGGCCGAGCCACCCGCGAGACCGGTGCCGACCACGATCACCGTCAGCTTGCGCTTGTTGGCCGGGTTGACCAGCTTCGCGCCGAACCTCCTGCGGTCCCACCGGGTCTCGATCGGGCCGTCCGGGGCCTTCTCGTCGACGATCGGCTCACCCTCGGTGTAGAACATCTCACCTCACCAACCCGAACTGGACAGCGAACGGAACGGACAGATAGCCGACGCAGATCACCACGGCGACACCGAGCGCGATCGCCCGCAACGAGCGCTCGCGGCGGGCGTTGGAGACGCCGAGGCTCTGCAACGCGCTCCAGACTCCGTGCCGGATGTGCAGGCCGAGCGCCAGAACCGCCACGGTGTAGGCCAGGGTCACGTACCAGAGCTGGAAGTCGGCCGTGACGTTGCGGTAGACCTCGCCGTGCACCCCGTGCGGGTTGAGCACCCCGACCGTCAGGTCGAGGAGGTGGTAGACGACGAACAGCACGATGATCACGCCGCCCCAGCGCATGGTGCGCGCGGCGTAGCTGCCCTGCACCGGCTTGCGGCTGCGGTACGCCTCCGGCCGGGCGGCGCTCGCGCGGCGAGCGAGCTGCACGGCGGCGGTCATGTGCAGCGCGATCATCACGACCAGTCCGATGCGCAACGCCCACAGCACGCCCTCGTTGCCGAGGAGCGCGGAGCCGATGGAGCGCAGCCAGCGGGCGTAGCCGTCCATCGACTCGGGGCCGACGAAGACCTTGAGGTTGCCGACCATGTGGGCGACGACGAACAGCAGCAGGCCGACGCCGGTGACGGCCATGACGGCCTTCTTGCCGACGGTGGAGCTCCACAGCCTGCCGACCGTCGTTCGTGGTGGGGTGGTTCGGGACGCGACGGGCACAAGCCGACGCTAGGAGCGCCGGTTTCGATAAGTCCAATACATCGTCAGACTCATCTCGATAGCGCTAGGCTATTGAAATGACGTTGCAGCAGCTCAGGTACTTCCTCGCGGTGGCCCGGACCCGCCATTTCACCAGGGCCGCCGAGGAGGCCGGTGTGGCGCAACCCTCACTGAGCAAGCAGGTGCGCGCCCTGGAGGACGAGCTCGGCGCGGAGCTGTTCACCCGCGTGCGCGGCAACATCGCGCTCACCGCGGCGGGCGAGGCGCTGCTGCCGATCGCCGAGCGCATCCTGTCCGATGTGGACACCGCGAGCCTTGAGGTCCAGGAGCTGGCGGGCCTGCGCCGCGGCCGTGTCCGGGTCGGTGCCCCGCCGAGCCTGTGCGCCAGCCTGTTCGCCGACGTGCTGCGGCGCTTCCACGACAGCTACCCGGGAATCCGGCTGCTGGTGGAGGAGGGCGGCTCGCAGGACCTGGTCGGCGCGCTGAACCGGGGCGAGCTGGACCTGGCGCTGGTGATCGCCTCGGAGCCGCACACGCCGGAGCAGCTGACGAGCACGCCCATCCTGCGCGAAGACCTGGTGGTGGCCTCCCCCGCGGCAGCGCCGCCACCGACCACGCGCAGGCACCTGCGGCTCACCGACCTCCGCGACCGCCCGCTGGTGATGTTCCGCCAGGGCTACGACCTGCGCCAGGTCACCCTGGAGGCGTGCCACCGCGCGGGCTTCGAGCCCACCTTCGCGGTGGAGGGCGGCGAGATGGACGCGGTGCTGCGCTTCGTGGAGGCGGGTCTGGGCCTGGCGATCGTGCCGAGCATGGTCCTCGCCGCGCGCCCGGCGCTGCGGGGAACCCCGTTGGCGCCGCCGGGGATGAGCCGCACCATCGCGCTGGCGCAGCGCACCGACATCACCCCGACCAACGCGGGCCGGGCCTTCCGCTCGACCCTGCTCGACCACCTCACCACAGCCACCGGCACCCTCCCCACCGGCGTCCGCTCCCTGGTCTGACCGGCGGTCACCGCCGCGCACCCGGAGCGGGCGTCACCGAAACGGGACCTCGGTCCAGCGGGAAGCGGGCGCGGACCACGGTTCCCGCCGATCCGGTGTCCAGCGCCCAGGCACCGCCCGCCGCCTCGGTTCGCTCGCGCATCGACTCCAGTCCGACACCGAAGCGGACCGGCTGCGCGATCCCGGTTCCGTTGTCGCGGACCTCGACGGTCAGCGACCGCTCTGCCACGGTGACGCGCAGCGCGACCGCGCTGGCCCCGGCGTGCCGGACCGCGTTCGCCAACGACTCCGCCGCCACGTGGAACACCGTGTCAGCACAGTGATCCGGCACGTCCTCCGCGATCTCCGCTGTCACCGGAGTCCGCTCGGTGGACAACCGGCGGCACAGCTCAAGCAACGCTCCGCGCGGTCCGTGTTCGTCGAGCAACAGTGGTCGCTGGTTCCTCGTCACACGGCGGAAATCGTCCAGGATCTGTCTCATGTGGACTGTCACCGCCGCCAGCAGCACGGCGCCCTCCGACCGTGGCGGCAGCATTGTCCGGACCGCGCCGAGCTGAAGCGTCACCCCGGCCAACGCCGGGCCGAGCCCGTCATGCAGGTCCCGCCGCAGCCGAAGCCGCTCCTCCTCCACTCCACGCTCCAGCCTCTCCCCGATCAGCAACGTGGCGATGACCGCCGCGGTCTGCTCGGCGACCGGTTCGAGCACCGAGATGTCCAAGTCGTCCAACGCTTCCTGACCCGCGCGCGGCCAGACGAGCAACGCACCCAACCGCTCCCCCTGGTGCACGAGGCCGAGCGCGGTCGGCCGCCCGGAGGGGACACCGACGCTCGCCAGCCTCCTGCCGTCCACGTCGATCGCGGCGGCGGGCAGACGCAGCAGGCTGACCACCGTCTGACACACCACTAGAGGAGTCTCGCCGGGCGGCAGCCCCTCGTTGAGCCGCCGGGGCAACGCCCGCAACACCCGGTACGGCTCGGCACGCTCCCCGTAGAACGCCCGGTCCACCCGCCGCCGCACCACCCGAACCGCATCGCGCAGCCCGAACCCGGCCAGCCCGGTCGCAGCGGCGACGACCAGCGCCCCCAGGGACGCCGCGCCGGGCAGCACTCCCGACAACAGCGCGGTCACCACGACGTAGGACAGGACCAGCCCGCCGACCACCGTCACCACGATCAACGTGACCCGCGCCGCTCTGTCGATCTGGTGCAGGCGGGTGCGGGTGAGCGCGTAGCCGAGGGCGGGCAGGCCGACGACGGCGATCAGCAGCCGCAGCACCGTCAGGAGGTCGTCCGGCACGGTGACCACGGCCCTGGCGAAGGACTGCCTGGTGAACCACATCTCCAGCAAGAACGAGACGTAGCCCAGCCCGAAGATCGTCAGGACCACCGCGATCTGACTGCGCCGCAGGCCTTTCGGCCGTCGTCGCCAGTCTGCGTAGGTGGCCGCCAGGCACAGCGCCCACACCACCTGGAAGGCCACGATCGAGCCGCGCAGCAGAGCGATCCCCAATCCCGGGGAACCGGGAACGCTCACCGCGCCGCCCGGCGTCGGCACCGTGAGCAGCAGGGCGGTCAGCTGGGCGAGCGCGATGAGCGCGAGGGCCGGGAAGGTCCAGCGCCAGCGTGGACCCGGCAACGAACCGTCCGGGGTGAACAACGCCAGCAGCGGGAACAGCACCACACCGGCGACGTTGACCGTCAACCAAGCCAGGAAGACCAACGTCCCCACCGTGAACGGGAGCGGATGGCGCAACGCCGCACCGAACAACGGGTAGAGCACGTCGGAGACGCCGAGCGCGATGAACAACCAGGCCAGCGGCATGCGTGGGACATGCGCGACGAGGAGCACGCCGATCGCCGCGAAACCCAGTCCCTCCACGGACTTCTCACCGACCAGCAGCCAGTACCAGAGCGGCCGGACCGGACCGGCCGGTGCGGTGGCGTAGAGCACCCACGCGGCCGCGGTCGCGATAAGGCAGCCGAACCCGAGCGCCACGGCGAGCACTATCGGCCGGCCGAACGGCCGCTCCGCCGAACTCACCGGGCGGCCAGGGGGACTCGGACGTGGACCGTGGTGCCACCCGCGCCCGTGTCGATCTCGCAGTGGCCACCGGCCATCCTGGCGCGCTCACGGATGGATGCCAGCCCGACACCGACTCCAAGCGGCCCCACTATGCCCACCCCGTCGTCGCGCACCTCGACCGTGACCCACTGCTCCGTCATCGCGACGCGCAGCGCGACCGCGCTGGCCCCGGCGTGCCGGACCGCGTTCGCCAACGACTCCGCCGCCACGTGGAACACCGTGTCAGCACAGTGATCCGGCACCTCCTCCGCGATCTCCGCTGTCACCGGAGTCCGCTCGGTGGACAACCGGCGGCACAGCTCGCACAGTGCCTCGCGCAGACCGTGTTCCTCCAACAACAAAGGCCGCTGGTTCCTTGTCACACGGCGGAAATCGTCCACGATCTGTTTCATGTGGACAACTGTGGTCTCCAGCAGCGCCGCCACCTCCGAACGCGGCGGCAACATCGTCCGGACCGCGCCGAGCTGAAGCGTCACCCCGGCCAACGCCGGGCCGAGCCCGTCATGCAGGTCCCGCCGCAGCCGCAGCCGCTCCTCCTCCACTCCACGCTCCAGCTTCTGCTCGATCAGCAACGTGGCGATGACCGCCGCGGTCTGCTCGGCGACGGGTTCGAGGGCGGCGATGTCCAAGTCGTCCAACGCTTTCTGGCCTGAGCGAGGCCACACCAGCAACACGCCCGTCCGCTCCCCGTTGTGCCGGAGGTCCAGCGCCGTCGGCTCTCCGTCGGAAGCACCCACGCTCGCCAACCGCTTGCCCGCGACCTCGATAGCGGCGGCGGGCAGACGCAGCACGCTCACCACCGTCTGGCACACCGCGAGCGGAACCTCCCCCGACGGCAAGCCTTCGTTCAGCCTGCGCGGCAATGCCCGCAGCACCCGGTACGGCTCGGCACGCTCCCCGTAGAACGCCCGGTCCACCCGCCGCCGCACCACCCGGACGACATCGCGCAGCCCGAACCCGGCCAGCCCGGTCACCACGGCGACGACCAGCGCTCCCGGCGTCGCGGCGCCCGGCAGCACACCTGACAGCAACGCGGTGACCACCGCGTAGGACAGGATCAGCCCACCCACGACGGTCACCACGACGACCGTGGCCCGCGCGGCGCGGTCCAGCTGGTAGAGCCGCGTGCGGGTGAGCACGAAGCCGAGCGCGGGCAGGCCGACGACGGCCACCAGCACCCGGCCCACCAGGAACACCTCGTCGGGCAGGGTGAGTCCGGACCAGACGAAGGACCGCTTCGCGAACCAGATCTCCAGCGAGAACGCCAGGTAGATCAGCACGAAGATCACCAGGACGATGCCGATCTGCCTGCGCGCGAAGCCCTCCGCGTGCCGCATCCGGGCGTAGAGGGAGCACAGGCACAACGCCCACAGCACCTGGTGCGCGGCGACGGCGACCCGGACCATGCCCACACCGGGACCGCCGACCCCTGGCTCCTGCACGGCGGCGGGGATCAGGGTCCCGGTCAACGGCACCGCCGTCAGCACGGCGACCAGGTCGAACAGCGCGATCGCGGGCAGTGCCACCACCATCGGCCGCCAGCGCCTGCTCGGCAGCGTGCCGTCCGGGGAGAACAGCGCCAGCGCCGGGAACACCGCGACGCCGAGGAAGTTCACCCCGAGCCACACCACGAAGATCGCCACCCGCGCCCACGGCGGCAGCTCGTGGAGCAGGGTCGAGCTCAGCAGCGGGTACAGCGACGGGGAGATCCCCGCGGCGATGAACAGCCAGGCCAGCGGCTGGCGCGGCCGGCGCGAGACGACCAGGGTGCCCATCACCGAGAAGCCCAGCCCCTCCGCGGACTGCTCGGCCATCAGCACCCAGAACCACGCGGACTTGTCCTGCCCGCCGGGGGCCGAGGCGTACATCGCCCAGGCCGTGACGGTCACGGCAACGCACCCGAACGTGATCGCGGTGGCCACCACCCTGGCGCGGGCGGCGAACCGCTCCCCCTGCATGGACTGAACTCTAGGACCGCCCGGCCCCGTGCGGCTCATCCGTCCGAGTCAATCTCCCGGCGTTTCCGGCCACTGTGGACCACCAGAGCGACGGGGCGGGCAGGCTCACCGGGACGGCTCGTCGTGCCGCCCGGACACCAGCTCCTGGAACCAGATCTTCACCCTGATCACCGGCACCCGGAGCCGGCGCTCCCGCCACCGCGCCCGCGCGAGCTTGCGCCGCCCGATGGGGGTGTCCGGCCGGTAGCGCCACCGCGCCCACGGCGAGGCGGGCCGGGCCAGCCGCAGGGACCCGACCACCAGCAGCACCGGCACGAACAGGCCGAGCAGCCCGGACCACACCTTGCCCTTGAACAGGGTCACCGTGGCGAGCACGAGGTCGAGCAGGATCACCAGCACGGTCAGCGCGATGGCTCCCGGCTCGTCCTGCGCGACCCAGGTGGCCGCCTCGTCCAGCCCGAGCGGACGCAGGCCGAGCAGCAGCATCCCGGTCAACGCGATCGCCACGAACACGGCGTCGACGGAGATCCGGCCCTCCTCGGTCCAGTACACGTCGCGCAGGTGCAGGATCAACGCGAACTCGTCGAGCACGAGCGCGGAGCCGATGCCGAACACCACGGCCGCCGTCGCCCGCCAGCCCTCGTGGACGTCGGGCACGGCCAGCGCGGCGACGCCGCCGATCATCATGAACACCACGCCGAAGACCACGTGGTGGATGTGCAGCCCGCCGGGTGTGAAGTTGCCAGGCCACCAGCGGACCTTCGCCCTGATCAGCCGCACCGACATCCGGATGAAGGCGAAGCCGGAGACCATGCCGGCGAGGAAGCACAGCAGGGGCAGCCTGCCGGTCTCCACGAACGTCCGCGTGAACCACTCCGCCATACCGGCTGTCCGCACTCCCCCCGGCCGCGCCTCGGTGAACCCACCGGGCCGCTAGTCACCCCGAGCGTAACGAACGGCGCGGTGGGTCCCTCCCCGCAGTACCGAGCTAGTCCTTTGTGGACAGTTCAACCGGGATGGGGGTCGCGCCGCCGGACTTCGCCGCAGGCTGCTCGGCGCTCATGGCCCGCATGAGGGTGCGGGCGAGCCCCAGGCCGGTGCCGCCCATCGACAGTGCCTTGGTGAACAGCTCGGACATGCCCTCGGCGCCGTTGAGCACCACCATGTTGTCCACGTTGGCGAAGGCTCCCGCGCCGGCGGAGACGATCTCGGGCCAGCGCTCGGCGAGCTGCTGGGCCACCACCGCCTCCTGGTTCTCCGCGAGCGCCGTCGCGCGGGCCTTGATCGCGTCCGCCTCGGCGAGGCCCTTGGCCTTGGCGGCCTCCGCCTCGGCCAGTCCACGGGCTCGGGCGCTGTCCGCATCGGCCTCACCGGTCGCCCTGGTCGCGGCGGCGGTCGCCTCGCCCCGCGCCTTGGTGGCCTCGGCCTCGGCGACCGCCGCGGTCTTCACCCTGGTCGCGTCCGCCGCGGCGCGCAGCTCGGTCTCGCGCGCGTCCGCCTCCGCTCGCGCGACCCGCGCGTCGCGGTCGGCCTCGGCGGAGATCCTGGTGTCGTAGGCCTTGGCGTCGGCGGGCTTGCGGACCTGGGACTGCAGGCGCTGCTCGGCGAGGTCGGCCTCCAGCTGCGCCGCCCTGGTCTCCTGCTTGACGACCTCCTGGCGCGCGGTCGCCTCGGCGAGCGGGCCGGACTGCTTGGTCCTGGCGTTGGCCTGGTCGATCTCCGCCTGGTAGGACGCCTGCTTGATCTGGCTGTCGCGCAGCGCCGCCGCCTTGTTGGCCTGGGCGATCTGCTCGGCCTCCGTGGCCTCCTGGTCGCGCTGCGCCTCGGCGATGCGGGCCGCGGCCGCCACCGCGGCCGCGTGCGGCTTGCCGAGGTTGAGGATGTAGCCGGACTCGTCCTCGATCTCCTGGATCTGCAAGGAGTCCACCACCAGGCCGAGCTTGCTCATCTCCACCGCGGAGGACTGGCGGACCTCACCGGTCAGCGCGTCCCGGTTGTGGATCATCTCCTCGATGGTCAGCCCGCCGACGATGGAACGCAGGTGACCGGAGAACAGCTCGTGGATGGTGTCGTTCATGTTGCCCTGCTGGGCGAGGAAGCGACGCGCGGCGTTGGCGATGGAGACGAAGTCGTCGCCGACCTTGTAGATCACCACGGCGCGCACGGTCACCGGCAGACCCTGCTTGGTGACGCAGGAGACCTCCAGGTTCGCCGAACGGGTGTCCAGCGAGAGCCGTCGCGCCGTCTGGAAGCCGGGCATCACCATGACGCCCTTGCCAGTGACGATCTTGAATCCCATGCTGTCCGCGGTGTCGGAGACCTTGCTCCTGGCCCCGAGCCCCGAGATGATCAACGCCTCGTCGGGCTCCGCGACCTTCCAGACCATGCGCAGCAGCAACAACAACACCAGCACCGCCGCCACGGCGCCACCGATGACCCACAGTGTGTTCGTCACTTCGTGCCGGATCCCTTCGCTCGTGCCGCCAGGCTCTGTCCGCTCACGAGGGGCCGAGCGACTGCCACCGCTGCACGTAGACGCTGCGCGGCGGGTGGTAGTCGACGATGAGGACCTGCACTCCCTGTTCGATGACCTCGTCCGGGTCGGCGGGATAGGCGTAGAACGCCTCGACCCCGCCCCGGATCGGGACCATCACCTCACCGACGAGACCGGGACCGATGCGGCCGGTCACCCGGCCGAGCAGGCCGATCACCGGACACCGCCGGGAGGGGAGCTGAGGGAGTGTCGCTGCACGAGAGCCTTTCCGCGGTCGCTGAAATCTGTTGCCGACCAGACTTCCCGGCGCACCTGACGCGATCTTAACGCGCGGCGCGGCGGCCTGTCCGGGAAATCGGCGAGGCCGGGGAACCGCCCGCGGGCGAGGACGACAAAGGGCCCGCACCACCGAAGTGGTGCGGGCCCTCCGCCGAATCAGACCGTCCGTGGATCAGAGCGCACGGATGTTGTTGGCCTGCGGACCCTTCTGGCCCTGGCCGATCTCGAACTCGACCTTCTGGCCCTCTTCGAGAGACTTGTAGCCGGAGCCCTCGATCGCCGAGTAGTGGGCGAAGACGTCAGCGCCGCCACCGTCCGGGGTCAGGAAGCCGAAGCCCTTTTCCGCGTTGAACCACTTGACAACACCAGTAGCCATTTTCACTCCGTGTAGAACAGACCATCAGGACCCACTTCGCGGACCCTGAGTCGCGGCTCGTTCACCCTAGAACCCCGGACATATCACACCCCGGCAAAACAAAACGCCTGCGCATAAAGCTCTCGCAGGCGCCCTAAATCCATGGGTAACACAACTGCAACTAGGGCCAACCCTAGCACGGTCAACGGGCGCGTTGGGTGAGGGCGACGCATATCAAAACGATCACGGCCACCCCGACGGCGGCGGGCCCTGCGGTTTCGCCGAGAAGAACCGCCGACCACAGCAGCGTGAGAACCGGTTGCGCGAGCTGGACCTGACCGATCCTCGCGACCCCGCCCCTGGCCAGACCGGCGTACCAGGCGAAGAACCCCAGGAACATCGACACGAGGCCGAGGTATCCGAAGGCCAGCACCGACGGGCCGTTCACCCCCGTGAACTCGCCGACGGCCAACGAGGCCCCGGTGATCGGCACCGTCACCGGCAGCGCCACCACCAGCGCCCAGCAGATCGTGCGCGCCCCGCCGAGCTGCCGGGAGAGCGCGCCGCCCTCGGCGTAGCCCATGCCGCACACCAGCACCGAGGCGAGCAACAGCAGGTCGGCCGCCTCGAAGCCGCCGCCGACCCCGCCGGAGACCGCGACGAAGGCGACCACCGCGACCATGCCGCCGCCGCTGGCGAGCCAGAACAGCGCCGAGGGCCGCTCCCCCGCGCGCAGCACGGCGAACACGGCGGTCGCCGCGGGCAGCAGCGCGATCACGACGGCCCCGTGCGAGGCGGTCTGGGTGGCCAGCGCGAGCGAGGTGAACAGCGGGAAGCCGACGACGACGCCGAGCGCGACCACGACGAGGCGGCGGAGCTGACCGCGGCTGGGCCGGGGCGCGCCGGTGAACCCGAGGTAGGCCAGGGCGAGCGCGCCCGCGAACACGGCGCGGCCGAAGGCGACGAACCACGGGTCGAGACCGGCGACCGCGACGCGCGTCGCGGGCAACGAGAAGCTGAACGCCAGCACGCCCAGCGAGCCGAGCAGCAGCCCGGGTGTTATCCGGCTTCGCTCGATAACGTTACTCTCTGCTCTCATGAATGAGGATAACGCGACCGCAGGCGTTATCGGCGAGCTGCGGATCGGGATCACAGCGGGCCGCCCCGGCGACCGGCTGCCCTCGGTGCGCGAGCTGATGGCCAGGCACCACGTCTCCCCGGTCACCGTGCAGCGGGCGATCCGGGCGCTGGTGGCGGAGGGGCTCGTCGACTCGGTCCCGGGCCGGGGCAGCTTCGTCGCGCGTCCGCCCGCTCCGCCGAGCGCGCCGGACCTGTCCTGGCAGGCCGTCGCGCTCGGCGACCAGCCGCGCGGGGAGGAGGCGCTGCCGGAGCTGCTGTCGGTCCCGCGCACGGAGGCGATCCCGCTCTCCAGCGGGTACCTGGACGCGGCGTTGCAGCCGGTCGGCCCGCTCGGCGCCGCACTGGCCAGGTCCGCCCGCAAGCCCGCGTCGTGGGAGCGGGGGCCGGTGGAGGGCCGCGACGAGCTGCGGGCGTGGTTCGCCGCCGAGGCCGGTGGCGCGTTGCGCGCCGGTGACATGGTCGTCTGTCCTGGCGGCCAGCCCGCGCTGACCACGGCCTTCCGCGCGCTCGCCAAACCCGGCGACACGATCCTGGTGGAGTCGCCGACCTACCTGGGCGCGATCGCCGCGGCGCGGCACGCGGGGCTGCGCGTCGTGCCGGTGCCCACCGACTCCGACGGGGTGCGGCCGGACCTGCTCACCGCGGCGCTGCGCCGGACCGGGGCGCGGCTGTTCTACTGCCAGCCGCTCTACGCCAACCCGCACGGCGCGGTGCTCTCGGCGGAGCGCAGGCCGCTGGTGCTGGACGCGGTGCGCGAGGCGGGCGCGTTCCTGCTCGAAGACGACTGGGCGCGGGACCTGACGATCGCCCCGGAGCCACCGAGGCCGCTGGCCGCGGACGACGTGGACGGCCACGTCGTCTACCTGCGGTCGCTGACCAAGTCCGCCGCACCCGGCCTGCGGGTCGCCGCGATCGGGGCGCGCGGGGTGGCCGGGGCGCGGTTGCGCACGGCGCGCGTCCTGGACGACTTCTTCGTCGCCGGGCCACTCCAGGAAGCGGCGCTGGACTTCGTGACTTCGCCCGCCTGGCGGCGGCACCGGCGGATGCTGCACACGGCCCTGCGCGAGCGCCGGGACGCGTTGCTGGACTCGCTGCGGCGGCGGCTGCCGGAGCTGGTGCCCGCGCTGGTCCCGGAGGGCGGGCTGCACCTGTGGGCCCGGCTGCCCGAGGGCGTCGACGACTCCGGCCTCACCGCCGCTGCCGCCGCGCGGGCGGTCGTGGTCTTCCCCGGCCGCCCGTGGTACGCCGCCGAGTCACCGGCGGCGCACCTGCGGCTGACCTTCGGCGCGGCCTCCCCCGAGGTGCTCGACGAGGGCGTGCGCAGGCTGGCCGAAGCGCTGGCGACCCTGCGCCGGTGACGTCGGCGATTTTCGGCGCTGGGCCGTGTTTCCCAAGTCGGTGTTCGCGACAGCCGGGCCGATCCCGCCTCTCATCGAACGAGACCTGTGAAACGCGACCTAGGCGGCCTTGCGCTGGTGGTAGGTGTCCACGTACTCCTGGCCGGAGAGTTCCAGGATGGCGTACATGATCTCGTCGGTGACGGTGCGGTGGATGACCGTGGAGTGCGCCATGCCCTCGTAGCGGGAGAACTCCAGCGGCTCGCCGAAGCGCACGGTGACGCGGTGCAACCGGGGCAGGCGCTTGCCGATCGGCTGGATGCGCTCGGTGCCGATCAGCGCGACCGGGACCACCGGCGCGCCGCTGGCCAGCGCGATGCGGCCGACGCCGGTCTTGCCGCGGTAGAGCCTGCCGTCCTCGGAGCGGGTGCCCTCGGGGTAGATGCCGAACGCGCCGCCGTCGGCGAGCACCTTGATCGCCACGTCCAGCGCGTCCTTGGCGGCGCGGCCCTTGCCCCGCTCGACCGGGATCTGCCCGATCATCGTGAAGAACCAGCGGGAGATCGCGCCCTTGACGCCCGTGCCGTGGAAGTACTCCGCCTTGGCGAGGAAGGCGACCTTCCTCGGCACGATCAGCGGGATCACCAGACTGTCCACAAAGGACAGGTGGTTGCTCGCGAGGATGACGGCGCCGTCGGCGGGGACGTGCCGCAGTCCCTCGACTCGCGGGCGGAAGATCAGCCGAGCCAGCGGGCTCAGGACCCGTCTCATCAGCTGGTAGAGCACGTGTGCCTCCTGGGGTGAGGCCACCAACTCTATTCCTGCCCCGTTACCGGCCTGTTGCGTCGGGTTCAGCTCAGCAGCCGTCGCTCCAGGGAGCTGACCACCCGTCTGGGGCCGGTCACGATGATCTCGTGCTCGGCCAGCCGCACGCTGAGGTACCGGCAGCGCACCCGGTGCATGTTGGCGGGCGCGTAGCCGAGCGCGTCCTCGGCGATGTGCTCCGGAGCGCCGTAGCCCAGCTCCGCGAGCTGCCCGTCCAGGCTCGCCACCAGGTCCCCGCCGCTGGTGGGCGGCACCGGGATGACCCTGGTCACGCTGATCACCAACGGCGTCACCACCAGGCCGAACACCACCCCGAACAACAGCCCGAGCGGCAGCGCGACCTGCGGCGATGAGCGCAAGGCCACGATGCTGAGCACGGCGAAGGCCGCGCCGGCGGTGCCGGCGAGGAAGGCGAAGGTGTCGCGGAACCTGCGGTGGTGACGGGGCATGGGCGCTCCAGTCGGTCTCATCGGAGCCGGTGCCAGCATCGTCGGCGATTCCGCCGTCCGTGTTAATGCCCGTAACCCATTGGTGTCCCAACGGTGAGCTGCGCACAGCTGTCACCCGAACGCAGTAGGCAGTCGGTCAGCTCCCGAGCTCGACGATGCCCTGGCAGAGGATGGTCAGGTACTGCTCGGCGATGGCCTCGGCGCTGAGCGAGCCGCGCGGGTCGTACCAGCGGACCGCCACCCAGACGGTGTCCCGGATGAAGCGGTAGACCAGCGGGACCCGCAGGTCCCGCCGGAACACCCCGGCGCGCTGACCCCGTTTCAGCACGTCCAGCCAGCAGCCCTCCAGCTCCTCCGCGGTGGAGCACAGGTAGCCGAAGCGCTCGAACTGGGCGAGGTGCTGCGACTCGTTCTGGAAGATCGCGATGGCGTCGCCGTCGGTGTCCATCGACTCGAAGGACACCGTGACCAGCGCGGTCAGCGCCGCCCTGGGGTCGGCCTGCTCGGCGAGCACCCGGCGGTAGGCCGAGCGCAGCCGGTCGAGGAAGCCGCGCAGGATCTCGTCGACCATCGACTCCTTGGAGTCGAAGTGGTGGTAGAGGCTGCCGGAGAGGATGCCCGCCGCGTCGGCGATCTCCCGCACGGTGGTCGTGGCGAACCCGCGGGAGGCGAACAGCCGGCCCGCGATGGCGAGCAGTTCCGCCCTGCGGTCCGATCCGGGGTGGCGCTTGGCACTCACGTCGCTGGTCACCTTCCTCGCCGCTGCTGGGCCCCATCCTCACGCACCGGGCGCTCGCGGTGACCAGCGGGCGAACGACCCACGGATGATCAGCCGATCGGAGGCTCAAGGGACGGTCCTCGCGGTCGTCCGCGCACACGGCGGCCTCCGGATGGCTAAGCTTTTGCCAACCTGGCAAAGCCTTGAGGTGTCTTCGTGGAACCGCACGTCCGCCCGCCCGCCGCGGGCACCGGTGCGGGAGACCTGCCCCCGGAATGATCACGCCGCATCCGGACGGTCCCCCGGCCGCAGCCACCGGGGCCGCCCGCGAGAACGCGGAGCCGTCCCCGGTGCTCCTGCTTGCCCGCGAGTGGGCCGACGCGATGACCGCCAGCACCTACATCCCGATGGCCCGCAAGGACGTCGAGCGGCTCACCCTCGAACTGCTGACCACGCTGCTGACCGCGATGGACTCCCGCGAGCGGGCCCCCGCGCTGCTGGACGAGGTCGCAGGCCGGATGGTGCGGGCGAACTTCACCGGTCCGGACAGCCTGCGGCGCAGCACCGAGGTGCTCGGCCAGGGCCTGCTGTCGCTGCTGGGCGACGGGCCTGACGGGCTGACCGCCAAGGTGATCTCGCTGATCGGCGGGCTGGCCACCAGCTACACCAAGGCGATGCGCGAGCGCACCTTCCACCAGCAGGAGCTGGTCAAGGACGCGCTGCTGCGGACCAAGCAGGAGATCGAGCGGCACCTGCGCGCCTCCGAGGCCCGCTTCCGCGAGGTGTTCACCTCCTCCGGGGTCGGCATCGCGCTGACCGACTTCGACGGCCGGTTCGTCCAGGCCAACCCGGCGCTGACCGAGATCCTCGGGCACAGCCAGGAGGAGCTGGCCGGGGTCTGCCTCTACGACCTGTTCCACGAGGAGAACGCCGAGTCGCTGCGGCTCGCCTACCGGGAGCTGGCAGAGGGCGGGCAGGAGCGGTTCCGGCTGCGCCGGATGCTGGTCACCAAGGACGGCGACGCGGTGTGGGCCTACCTCGCGGTGTCGGTGCTGCACGAGATGCCCGGCCACATCGTGACCATCGTGGAGGACGCGACCGAGACCCACATGCTCACCCAGCGGCTGCGGCAGCAGTCGCTCAACGACGCGCTGACCGGGCTGGCCAACCGGCAGCTGTTCAGCTCTCGGCTGCAGACCGCGCTGGCCAGGATGGACCCGCAGCACGGCGTGACGGTGCTGCAGCTGGACCTCGACGGCTTCGGTGTCGTCAACTCGGGCATGGGTCCCCGCGTCGGCGACCAGCTGCTCCAGGTCACCGCCAAGCGGCTGGAGCAGGTCTTCACCGACGAGCGGGCGCTGGTGGCGCGCTTCGGCGGCGACGAGTTCGCGGTGCTGGTGGAGAACACCGAGGACACGCCCTACCCCGGCAGGCTCGCGGTGCTGATCAACACCGCGCTCGCCGAGCCCACCTACGTCGACGGCGTCGGCGTCGCGGTCTCGGCCAGCATCGGCGTGGTGCGGGCCAACGGCCAGAACCTGCGGCCGGAGGAGGTGCTGCGCTCCGCCGACATCACGCTGCGCCGGGCGAAGGCGTGCGGCAAGGGCCAGTGGGAGCTCTTCGACGCCCAGCACGACTCCGAGGCCAGGCTGCGCACCAGGCTGGCGGCCTCGATCCCGGGCGCGGAGGAGAACGGCGAGTTCGAGGTCGTCTACCAGCCGGTGGTGCGGCTGGCAGACGGCAGTGTGGCGTGCGTGGAGGCGTTGCTCCGGTGGAACCACCCGGAGCTGGGCGAGCTGCCGCACGAGCGGTGCGTCGAGTTGGCCGAGGAGACCGGCATGATCCTGCCACTCGGCCGGTCGATGCTGCGCGAGGCGTGCATGGTCGCGGCGACCTGGCCGTCCACAGTGGACGGAGAGCCGCCCGGCCTGCTGCTGAACCTGACCCCGCTGCAGGCCCGCGACCCCGACCTCGCGGGCACCGTGCGGATGGCGCTCGCCGACTGCGGGATGGGCGCCTCCCGGTTGCGGCTGGGCATCCCGATGTCCTCGCTGCGCCAGCACCGGGCCGAGGCGGAGGAGAACGCCGAGGTGCTCGGCGACATGGGCGTCACCATCGCGCTGCACGACTTCGAGGGCGGCCTCGCCAACCTGGGTATCTGCGGCTCGCTCAAGGCCGACATGGTCAGGGTGTCCCCGTGGGTGGTCCGCCGTCTGTCCACAATGGATGATCAAGAAGACGCGCTGGGCACCAGCGTCCGCTTCCTGCTGCCCGCGCTGGCCCGCTCCGGCGCCGGGGTCGTCGTCGGCGGGATCGACGACGCCGAGCAGCTGGACTGGTGGCGGCGCGCGGGAGCCCGCTTCGGTCAAGGGGAGCACTTCGGTGGGCCCGCCTCTTCTCAGGAGATAACCAAAATCCTGTCCTCCCACTGAGGGATTGCGATTTGACCGACCCTGGTGTGCTGAGTATGTCTGGTCGGGAAACGCCTGGAGGCCCCGTGAAAACCCGTCCCGTGTTCGACCCCGTAGTCCATCCGGCGAACCGGCTGCACATCTGCGCGCTCCTCGCCACAACCGATGAGGGCGAGTTCGGCCCACTGCGCGAGGAGCTCGGCGTCAGCGACTCGGTGCTGAGCAAGCAGTTGCGCATCCTCGAAGAAGCGGGATACGTCTCGCTGCGCAAGGCGTCCGCGGACGGCAAGGGCCGCGTGCGCACCTGGGTCACCCTCACCAAGAGCGGCAGGCGCGCGCTCGCCGGCCACCTCGCCGCACTGCACCGCATGACCCGGGGCGCGCTGCCCGTCACCTGAACACCAGCTCCGCTCACCCGTGCGGATTTCCTTTGCGCCCCACGGAACTGGTCGCCGACCGCGGGTGGTGAGCCCCGCCGGCCCTACCGGCCCACCGGACCCCCCGTCCGGACACCTGGCCGTGCAGCACCGCACCCCCAGCAGGACTCGAACCTGCAACCTCGGCGTTCGTAGCGCCGCGCGCTGTCCAGTTGCGCCATGGGGATATGCATTGACAAGCAAGGAAAATCCGCCCGCACGACACCCTCGGGCGAGTCGTGCGCGCAACGCTCAGCGCGTCACGGGCGAGTGCGCCGTCGGAGGTGGCACGAACTCACGCGTCGGTCGCGACCGGCCATGTCGTCCTCCTCCAGTTGCGGTGATCCGTTGTGCGACAAGGAGAACTATCCTCGGAGCCCCCGTGGGCGTCAACGGGGTTTTGCGACGGCCATGGACACGCCGCCGCCCCCTCTTGCGCCACACTCCATGACGTGGGGTCGGCGAGCTGAAAGCAGGCTCGCACGCCGCCCCCCACATCCCCCACACGCACCGTCCTCATTGGACCGTTCGCCACCCCCACACTCCACCACACCGCACTCCACCACACCGCACTCCGCCACACCGCCGTCCGCCGCACTGTCGCGTCCTGGCGCGGTCAGGCTTCTCGCGTTTTGTCACCTTGATGCGAAATGGGAGCGCTCTCTTGCGCATTAAGGTGACAAAACGCGATACGAGGGGCGCGCGTGTGGTGGGACTTCGGGGTGTAGGTGGCGGACGTTGGCGAGGTGGCGGGTGTTGGTGGCGGACGTTGGTCAGGTGGTGGGAGTTGGTGGGGTGGCGGACGTTGGTGAGGTGGCGGGAGTTGGCGAGGTGGTGTCGCTCCTCGCCGGGGACCTAGTCCGTGTGCTCAGCCGCTCGCAGGCGGGCGGTGATGCGGTCCACGTCGGCGCGTTCTGCGGGTGGTAGCGGGGCGCCCGCCTCGGTGCGGGCGGCGGTGGCCTCGGCCAGCAGGCGGGCGGCGTAGTCGTGGTCGCCGGTCAGCGAGTGGGCGCCCGCGAGCCCTTCCTTGGCCAGGGCGACCGCGCGGGGGTCGCCGAGGTGGCGGGCCACCGCCAACCCCTTGGTGTGCAGGCTGAGCGCGCTGTCGGCGTCGCCGCGCAGCTCCGCGACGAAGCCGAGCTCGGCGAGGATCAGGGCGTTGCCCGGCTCGAAGGCGGAGTGGCGGTTCCACTCGTACACCGCGCGGAGGTGGCGCTCCGCCGTGTCCAGGTCGCCAAGGCGGCGAGCGCCGAGGGCGAGGCCGATCTCGGCGTGGATCTCGCCCGCCCGGTAGCTCTGCCGGGCCGCCAGCTTCCTGGCCCGCTCGTGCAGCTCCTGGGCCGACCGGAGGTCACCGGACAACAGCGCCAGCCTGCCGAGGCCGGTCAGGCGGTCGGCCGCCTCCGACCACAGTTCGAGGTCCTCGGCCACCCGCAGGCCCTCGCGGTTGCGGCGTTCCGCCAGGGCGTAGTCACCGGTGATCTCGGCGAGGGCCGCCAGCGGGTAGACGGTCTGGAGCAGGCCCCACTGGTCGCCGAGCTCCCGGAACACCGCCTCGGCGCGTTCGCCGTCGGAGCGGACCCGGTCGAGGTCGCCGCGCACCATGGCCTGGCTGGCCCGGACGCTCAGCGCCGCCGCCACTCCCCACTCGTCGCCGGACTCGGTGAAGCCCTTCAGCGCCAGCCCGACCAGGCGTTCACCGGCGGCGAGGTCACCGCCGCTGCGGTACAGGGCGAACCCCACGAACCACTGGCCGAGCGGGTCGCTGACATCCTTGTACAGCAAGGGATCTGTCGGTCCACTGAGGACAGACATGCCCGCGAGCCACGCACGTGACCGGGGACCGAGGGGCGAGGCAGCCTCCAGGGAGCGCTTCGCCTCGCTGATCCGTCCACTGAGGAACCAGTACCAGCCGAGCGCATCGCACAGCCTCCGGTTTCCGCCGTGGTCCAGCGCGGCGCGCAGGTTGGCGTTCTCCTGGTTGAGCCGCCGCACCCAGGTGGGCTGTCCGGCTCCGCGCAGGTGTGGCTCGGCGCGCTCGGCCAGGTCGGTGTAGTAGTCGAGATGCCGTTGCCGCACAAGGTCGAGCTCGTCCGCGTCGGCCAGCCGTTCCACGCAGTACGCCGCGACGGACTCCAGCAACCGGTAACGCGGACCGTCCTGCACCACCACGAGCGAGCGCTCCACCAGGCGCGTCAACTGGTCCAGGATCTCCGTGCCGCACACCGCCTCGGCGGCCTCCAGGGTGCAGCCGCCCGCGTGGACGGCGAGCCTGCGCAGCACGACGCGCTCCGGCTCGGTGAGCAGCTCCCAGCTCCAGTCGATCATGGCGCGCAGGGTCTGCTGGCGTGGCGGTGCGCCACGGTGGCCGGAGGCCAGCAAGCGGAACCTGTCGTCGAGCCGGGCGAGGAGCTCGCGCACCCCCAGCACGCGGACGCGGGTCGCCGCGAGCTCCAGGGCGAGCGGGATCCCGTCCAGCCGCCTGCACAGCTCCGCGACCTCTCGCTCTGAGGAGGCGTCCAGCCTGGCACCCGCCTCGGCCGCGCGAGCGGTGAAAAGCGTTGCCGCGCTTGCCTCTTCGAGCGACGGAACCGGCCACTGCGTCTCGCCCGCGATGCCGATGGACTCCTGGCTCGTCGCCAGCACCCGGAGCCCGGGGGCCGTGCGCAACAGCAGCTCCACCAGCGACGCGACCGGTTCGACGACGTGTTCGCAGTTGTCGAGGACGAGCAGGATCCTCTTGGAGCGCAAGGATTCCACGAGCCGGTCGAGCAACGGGAGCGGTGAGGTCGTCGCGTCGTCACGGACCCCGAGCACCGTGGCGATCGCCTCGACCACGTCGTCCCGGTCGCGGGCGCGTCCGGCCAGCTCGGCGATCCACACCCCGCCCGAGAAGGACCCGACGAGCCGGGTGGCGACTTCCACCGCGAGACGGGTCTTGCCGACTCCGCCCGGACCGGTGAGGGTGACCAGCCGTCGCACCGCCAGCAGGTCGCGCACCTCGGTGACCGCGGCGGCGCGGCCGACCAGCTCGGTGACGGGGACCGGCAGGTTGGTGCGGGGCGCCGCCGGAGCCGCCAGGGCCGGGTCCTGGGTGAGGATCGCGGAGTGCAGTGCCAGCAGGGCGGGGCTCGGGTCGAGGCCGAGGTCTTCTGCGAGGCGGGTCCGGAGGTCCTCGTAGCTGTCGATGGCCTCGCTCTGCCGTCCCGCCCGGTACAACGCGCGGATGTGCGCGGCGCGCAGTCGTTCCCGCAGCGGGTGTTCGGCGACGAGGTCGGCGAGGTCCGGGTGCTCCCCCAGCTCCAGCCTGGCCTCCGCCAGGGCCTCCAGCGCGGTCAGCCGTTGTTCTCCGGCGCGTTCGATCGCGGCGCGGGTGAACTCCTCGTCGGCGAAGTCCGCGAAGGCCGGACCGCGCCACAGCGCCAGCGCCTCGGTCAGCAGCCCGGCGCGGGCACGGGCGTTGTCGGCCTGACCGGCCCGCAGCACCAGGGCCTCGAAGCGGCCGAGGTCCACCGCCTCCGGCTCGACCTCCAGCACGTAGCCGGGCGGGCGGGACACCACGAGGTCACCGAGTACCCGACGCAGCCTGGACACCTTGGTCTGCAACGAGGCGAGGGGGTTGGCGGGCCGGCGCCCGCCCCACAGGTCCTCGGCCAGCCGGTCGGCCGACACCACGCGGCCGCGGTGCACGAGGAGGTCGGCGAGCAGCGCGCGGACCTTGGTCTCCGCGACACCGACGGGATCTCCGTCCGCAGTCCACACCTCAAGCGGACCGAGCACCCCGAAACGCACGACCGACAGCGTAGCGACAGAGAACTGACAGCGCCGCCGAGCACGGTGGTCCCCACAGCGAAACACCAGCTAGGGAGACACGATGAGCACCAGCGAAGTGACCGTGATCGGGCTTGGCACCCTCGGAGCGGCACTGGCCGCCGCACTGATCCGGACCGGGCACCGGGTGACCGTGTGGAACCGCACGCCCGCCAAGGCCGACGCCCTCGTCGCCCAAGGAGCCGCCCGCGCGGACACGGTCGCCGAAGCCGTCGCCGCCAGCCCCTTGCTGATCGTGTGCGTGTTCGACACCGCGGCAGTGCGGGAACTCATCGGCCCGTACGGCTCGGCGTTGTCGGGCAAGGCGGTCGTGAACCTCACCACCGGCTCTCCCGAGGAAGCCCGTTCGCTCGCGGAATGGGCCGCAGCGCGGGGCATCTCGTACCTGGACGGAGCGGTCATGGCGGTTCCGGAGGCCGTCGGCACTCCGGACGCCTTCGTGCTCTACAGCGGCTCGCGGGAGGTTTTCGACGCGCACCGGAGGTCGTTGGACAGCCTGGGGGCGAGCCACTTCCTCGGCACGGACGCCGGGGTCGCGGAGTTCCACGACCTCGGCCTGCTCTCCGCCGGGTACGCCACGATGACCGGCTTCCTGCACGCCGCCGCGCTCGTGGGGACCGCCGGCGTCACGGCGCGGGACTTCCTGCCGCTGGCCACGTCCTGGCTCACCGGGGTGGTCGCCTTCCTCGCCGACCTGGCCCGCGAGGTCGACTCCGGCGACTACGCCGGCGGCGCGTCCAGCGTGGCCATCAACCAGGTCGCGGTCGGCAACATCGTCCGGGCGAGCCGGGCCGCCGGGATCGCCCCGGACGTCCTGCTGCCCCTCAAGGAGCTGCTGGACACCGGGGCGGCCGACGGCAACGGCTCGGACAGCTTCGCCAGCCTGGTCGAGCTGCTGCGGCGTTAGCGCGGGGCGGCGGCGAGCATCTTCTTGCCGCTGCGGCGAAGCAGCCAGCCGATCACGATCGCCAGCAGGCCGGGCACTCCGAAGACCGCGCCCATGGCGATGTACTCCATCTCGATGGGCACGTTGGTCATCCGCGGCGTGCCGTCGTCGCCCTGACCGAAGTGCTCGGCGGGCTTGTCCTTGCGCACCGGCAGAACCGCGCTCTCCGGCGTCAGCGCCGCCGCGGCCTTCAGGGCTCCGGCGGCGTTGACGACGCCGTAGCCGGTCAGCGGGTTGTGCCCGGCTGAGGCGGTGGACGCGGTGCGCTGCAGGAGCTGCTCGACCTGGCGGGGCGCGAGCCCGGGGTACTTGGCGACGATCAGCGCGGCCACTCCGGCGGTCAGCGCTCCCGCCGAGGACGTGCCGTTGACCCGCTTGCGACCGCCGGAGATGTCGGCTCCGTAGATGGCGACTCCTGGCGCGGCCACGTCGGCGTAGGAGTGCACCGAGGAGAACGGCGCCCGCGAACCGTCCGGTGTGGACGCCGCGACCGTGAGCACACCGGGGTAGGCCGCCGGGTAGGCGACCGGGTTGTCCTCGTCCCCCTCGTTGCCGAGCGAGGCGATGACCACCACGCCCTTGGACAGCGCGTAGGTGACGGCGTCCGCCTCACTGCTCTGGTAGGCGGCGAACGGGGTGTCGGTGCCCAGGGACATCGAGATCACCCTGGCCCCGTTGTCCGTGGCGTACCGGATCGCCTTGGCCACGGAGTCGACGCCCTTCGAGGACGGGTCGGACTTGCCGATCTGGTCCTGCCACCTGACGTACTTCGGGTCCTCGCGGTCACGGATCGCCCGCAGGCCGAGCACCTTCGCCCCCGGCGCCACGTCGAGCACGCTGGAGGCCATCGACGTGCCGTGCCGTCCGTACCAGGGCTGGTCCTTGTCGTTCTCCTGCATGAAGTCCGGGCCCTCGCTCGCCCGACCTGCGAGCGCGGGGTGCCCGGTGCGGACGCCGGTGTCGATGACCGCGACCGTCACGCCGTCGCCCTTGCTGACCGCGTGCGCCGCGGGCACCGACATCGCGGGCAGCTCCCAGCCGTCCGCGGCGTGCGCGGTGGCGGGTGCGGCGAGGGCCACCAGTGCCGTCACCGCGAAGGCCCTGACGGCGATCCTCATTTCTTGCCCCTCATGATGTCGTTGAACCCGATGGCGAAGTCGTTGAGCACGTCCGCCACGACGTTCTGGTAGACCCGGGCCTCCCCCTGGGAGTCGCCCTTCCACTCACCGGGCAGCGAGCGGACGTCGCGGGAGCCGTCGGCGGGGCCGACCGAGACCGCGACGACGTACGGCGGCCGGTTCGTGCTGAGACCGACGGACGTCGCTCCCCCGGCGATCGGCTTGTCCTTCGTCCACTCCGCGGCCGGGGTGCCCGGCGCCGCGACGGGCTGGACGAGCGGACCCGGGTCGGTCGCCCAGAAGTACTCCTCCGCGACGAGCTGGGCCTGCTCGTAGGAACCCACGACGACCACGGCCAGGGTGATCGCGAAGGTGCCGCCGATGTCGACGTAGGTCCCCCGCAGCGTGGTCACGCAGCCCTGTGCCATCGCGCTCTTGCCGAAGTCGGTGCGCAGCGCCTCCGCGCACCCGCTCTCCTTGGCGATCGCCTGACGCGACCAGCCCGGCTGCTCCGCGCGACCGGCGCGCGCACCGAGGTGCTCCGGGAAGATCTCGTCGGTGCGGAGGTTGTGCCACGCCTTGGGCACGAAGGCCTTGTTGCTGATCAGCTGCCTGCTGTTGCTGATCGCCTGGCCGACGATGGCGCCGCTCAGGAGGAGCGGCAGCACGCCGAGCAGGATCAGCGCGAGGCCGCCCTTGCGCCGTCCGGAGCCCTTCGGCTTGCCCGGCTGCGGCTGCGGCTGCTGGGGAAGCGGGGGCTGCTGGGGTTGCGCGGGAAAGACCTGCAGCGGGTACTGCTGCTGGGGTGGGTACGGCGGATGAGCGCCAGGGGGAGGCCCTGGGCGCTGGTTGTTGTACACAGGGAAGTCCTCTGCGAAAGACGGTGTGCCGTCTTCCTAGCCCCTGCGCGCTTCCCGCCACAAAATGCCTTCGGCCATGGCCGAATCGGACCAGAAGTCCGTCTCCTGCCAGGCGTCCCAACGCGGCGTCCCACCCCCGTGCGGCGGCGTGTGCGCGCCTGGCCTGGCTGGCTGGCTGGCGTGGTCGGGGTTTTCGCGTTTTGTAGGCTTAATGCGCAAAAGAGCGCTCTCCTTTCGCGTTAAGCCTACAAAACGCGAAAAGAGGGGCACGTGGGTGAGGGGTGCCGGGTGAGGGTGCCGGGGGGCGGTGAGGGTGCCGGGGGGCGGTGAGGGTGCGGGGGGCGGTGAGGTG